>JAJDCP010000010.1 GCA_029260765.1 Planctomycetota bacterium | reverse complement strand
GTAGGGGCGGGGTTTACCCCCGCCCGTTCGCTCGGGAGGGGATAAACCCCTCCCCTACAAGGAATAGTACCTGGGCCTTGGACACGCGCACAGGCAAACATGTGATTTCTGGCGCCACATACCGTCTAACTCGCGCTCCGCTCGCGTGAGCACGCGCCCGGTTCCTGGGCGCGTATCATGGCAGGGGAGGCCATGGCTTGTCTAGACGATCCCGATGACTGTGGAGCCGGACGAGCGCCGGAAAGAGCTCTTGCGAAGGTTGAATCCAGAGGTTCTGGGTTCGCCCAAACGGATCGATCTTCTCGTCGGTCATAGACCGACGCTACAGGCGGTTCTCAGCAGCCCGAGACTCTCGATCCCGATCCAGCTGCGAGCGCCAGGAGTCTGCAGAGGCTCTCCGCGCCGCCCACGCCGAACGCGAGCCGATGCCGTTGGCAACTCCGAGGTCCTGGCCGTACCCTGGCCACCAGACGACAACGAAATCCAACTGCCCCCGGGTCTGCGATGGCCTCACGACGGGACACGCTGTACTTTCTTGCGCTCGTCGTGGTCATACTTGGCCTTGGCTGGGCGCTCTTGCAGGGAGCGAACCGTCTACGCTGGCGAAACGACCTCGACGGAGATCGCAAACAAGACGCGGCTCGAGTTGCGCCCTGAGGACGGTATCGAGACTCTGTTCTTCGACGAAACCATGACCCCTGGACGTTGGACCTTCGTGGTCACCCACACCACCATCGACGTCATGATCCGCAAAGCGATCGTCGACGAACGCTGGGAGCTCGCGCCGGGGGACACACTTGTGTTGCAGCCCTGACCCGAGCGCGCCCCGCCCTCAGCGCGCAAACTCGACGATGTACTGCAGCTCGACGGGCTCCTCTGTGCCCACCCGGGTCAGCCCGGAGATCTCCACCAGATACCGGCAGTCCTTGCCGATGCTGTAGCGCACAGGACGGAAGATGATGGCCGGACCGTAGCCGAAGCCGGTGG
The DNA here is from genome assembly GCA_029260765.1 of Planctomycetota bacterium. Taxonomy (GTDB): domain Bacteria; phylum Planctomycetota; class J058; order JAJDCP01; family JAJDCP01; genus JAJDCP01. The sequence continues at coordinate 8,966 of JAJDCP010000010.1, read as the reverse complement.
TCTCCACAGCCACATCCTGCAGATCCAGGGGCTCTCCGCGCCGCTTCAGGCTTTTGAGCCTGCCCGGCGGCAGCGGATAGACCTTGATGTCCAGGTCGGCCAGCCGGGCGCTCAGGCGGGCCGGGTCGTAGCTCACGTTCCAGGCCCAGGTGCTCGAGAAGTACTTCACCGGCATGTAGCCATGCGCAGGAAACGCGATCGTCTCGGGGCCCGTCTCCTCGCTCAGGCTGCGGCCTTGATCCATCGCCCACATCGCGGTGAAGCTGCCCGAGATCCCGAAGCCCGTCTTCGCCATACGCGGATTCAAACACCAACGCCGATGCCCGATGCGGTCGATGTTCGACGCATCCGAGTCGTCCATCCACATATCGACCGCCGCGGGCAAGGCGACCCCCTGGGCCAGGTTGGAGGAGCTGGTGCCCTTGTAGCCTTCCTGGTAGGCGTCTTCGGCCATGCCCGGATTGGCAGGCGTGTGATCGAGCCGGCCGATGCGCTCACACAACTGCGCACCTGCCTGGGCGTAGCGGATGTGCTCGGCGTCCAGGACGACGTCGTGGGGCACGCCGGTCAAGAAACGGTACGCATTGAGCAGGCGCACGGAGCGGATCTGCGGCTCGGAGAAGCCCGCCTCGGCTTCCTTGTGTCCGACGCCGGCCAGGACCTCCTTCAGGCCTGCATAGGTCTCCTTCAAGGTGCGCGGGAAACGCAGCCGCTCCAGGCTCTGTTCCTGCGCATCCGGTTCTTCGCGGGGTTCCTCCCTCTGGGGACGCGTGGGCCGCTCCCGGGGTCGGGCTGTGTCGGGGACGGGCTCGACCCACTCTCCATCGAGATAGACCCAGCCCATGCGGAGCTTCTCCGCAACCTCGGGCGAGACGAGCTCGCCCTCGATCTCCACCCAACCGATGGCGAACTTGTAGTCCCGGTCGCTCAGCCATTCTTCGTCGTAGCGGCGGAAGCCGAGCTCTTCCCGTGCCACCCGATGGTCGGGATCGATGCCGATCACGATCTGGTAGCAACGCCGAGCGCCCTCGCCATGTTCCTTCAGTGTGCACCAGCGGGCGAGCTCGAGGTAGCCCTCCACATCCCACTTGCCCAGCGACTGCAGGCGGCTGGCGAATTCGTCCGCGATGGCGCCCCGGCGCTCGATCGAGCGCACGTCGCGCACGGCGATCACCCGTGTGCCCGTCTTGGTTTCCAGCACGATCTCGTCGTCGGTCTCCGAAGTGATGTTCCCTGCGACTCTGCGGCCATCCAGCAATTCGACCACATCTTGCCCCAGCGCCCCCGCGGAGAGGACAAGCAGGGTGCTGAGAATGAACAGGATTCTGGACATAGTAGTCTCCGCGCTGTGCTGTTGGACGATGCCTCGATCTTGACTTCTGGTGTCACTCTCAGGTCATGGCCGGCGAAGGACTCGCACGACCCCCATCGGACCTGCCGGGGGTCGGGTGGAAATCCCCCGGCAGGAAGGCGCTTCTCAGCCCGCTCCGCAGCGCCTGCGGTGGGTGGCGGGCTGCTCGTACGAGCCCAAAAGCCACCGATGGACTAGAATCGATGCATGGCGACCTTGCTCGAGATCCGAAGCGGAGTGCACGCGGGCAGATTCTGCGCGCTGCGCGATGGTCTGAGCGGGCTGCCCAGGTTCCTGAAGCGCGGGCGGCGCTTGCTTGTCCGCAGCTATCAGCGCGCTATGCGGTACCTGCACGAGAAGTCTCTCAGACGGGTCGACTCCCGCCCCATCCCCTCGGGCCACGACGAGATCCGGCTCTTTCTGGTTGTGCGCAACGAAGCGCACCTGCTGCCATGGTTCCTCGACTACTACACCCGCCTGGGCGTAGACCGCTTCTTCTGCGTGGACAACCAGTCTACCGACGGGACACGCGAGATCCTGTTGCGCCACAGGCACGTCCACGTCTTCCGCACCGATGCGTCCTACAAGACATCGAAGTACGGCGTCTACTGGCGCGTGCCCCTGGTCCGCGCCTATGGCCGGCAGAAGTGGTGCGTGTTCGTCGACGCCGACGAGAAGCTCGTGTTTCCAGGCTTCGAACGGGTGTCCCTGCGGGAGCTGTGCGGCAGCCTCGAGGAAGAGGGCGCGCTGGGTCTCGAGGCCAGCTGGATACAGATGTACGCGCAGGGTCCCATCCGCCTCGCCAGGCCCGAGATCGAGCAAGACCCTGTCCGCGTCTGTCCCTATTTTGACGCCGACAGCGCGGACCCCTCGCTGCCCCATCCGCGCCGACTGGGGTGGAGGTTCCACCCGAGCAAAGCCCCCCTGCTCTATCGCTGCCGCCGGGGGCCCTTTGTTGCCGGTGGAAACCACCAGCTCAAGTGGCCCCCAGGAGCCCCGAAGCGGACCTCAGCGACCCGGGCAGGGGTGATGCATTTCAAGTTCACCGCCGCCTTGTTCGGAAAGTGCCAGGAGGAGCTGGCCCGGCGCCAGCACTTCGCTTCGGACAGCAAGTACCGCGGCTTCTATCAAGCGCTGGGCGCGGACCCCCAGCTGAGCCTGATGCATGCGGCGTCGGTGCGCTTCGAAAGCAGCGAGCAACTCATCCAGCTCGGGCTGATGCGCGCGTCCGCTCCCCTGGCGCGCCGCATTTCCCGGCGAGGGACGGGCGTTGAGTCGTAGCTGGGCGCCCCGGAAGCTGCAGACGGCGCGACTCCGCTGGTCGTCACGGCGTCGCTGGGCCTGGACCCGCGCCGGGCTGAGCCTGTGGAAGCGGCCCGCACGCAGAATCCCGCCCTGCGATCAGGAAAGAGGCAGAATGTCTGTTCCTTGAGCTTGCGGCCCCCTGCTGAAGGGGTATCCACAGCAGGAGCTACAACCATGAATTCCCTGATCCTCGCCGAAGGCCCCCGTGGCCCGATAGAGATGCTGGCGCTCGTCATCGTCGCGGGTATGGTCGTCGCCTGGATGGTCTACACCGCCAAACAGCGCAAGCAGATCGCCCGCAAGCGTGCCGTACTCGGCCAGAAACTCGGGCTGCGGACCCGCGAGTCCTCGGGCCGCGTCTTGATGGAAGGCGACTACCGCGGCTTCCAGGTAGAGGTCGACATGTTCATTCAGCGCTCCGGCCGCACCGAGCTCGAATTCACCCGGGTGTCCGTGGTGTTCCCCGAGAGCCTGCGGCTGGGTTTGAAGGTCACCCGCCGCACCCTGGTCGGCAAGCTCGGCAATGTGCTGCGCAACACCACAAAACTGGGCCACCATGCCTTCGATGAGAACTTCATCACTGTCGCGCGCAGCCGACGCCAGGCCCGGCAACGCCTCTCAGAGGATCTCTTCCGCGCTATGGTGCGCTTCGTCAACAGCCGAGGCCACCTCGACCTGGACGACGACGGCTTCAGTTTTGAAACCAGCGGCTGGATCAAAGAGAACAGCAAACTGCATGCGATCCTCAAGCAGCTGGTCGAGATGGCCGGCGCTGTCTTTCCAGACGCGTTGCGAGAGGCCCCGACCCGCAAGCGCAAGCTTGCGCATGCTCGTGCCAGCTCGTCGAAAAAGCGGAAGCTCGGCAGCAAAAAGGCAAGCTCGGCCCGGAGCCGGCTCACGAAGGCTGTGCCGCGAAGGCGCAAGGCCCTGAAGCGGTAGGCGCAGAGGTGCTCTGGGCCCCGCGCACTCAACCCCAGCGCACAAACCCCAGCTCGCTGGCTGCGAGCAACTCCTCCGGGGGGTGCCGGGCGTCGCCGCCTGCACACCGCACCAGACGAAGGGGCAGGTGAAGCGCACATCGAACAGCAGATGGGCCTCGCCCGAACCTTCTTCGGTCTTCACCAGCTCGAGCCTATTGCCGGCGATCTGCGTCTTGTCCTGTAGGGTCTGCAGCACTTTCAAGGCGGCATCGCGCGTCTGCTCGCAGGCCTCGAGCTGGCCGCTGCTGTCGAGGTGCACGAACAACACGGACCGCCGGAGAAGCGCTCCAAACGCCGGCTGATGTACTTGCGGCAGGCCGCGTCCCGCGCCTCACCCTGGGCGGCAGCCAATCCGGACAGCCTGGTCAGGTAGCGGTACTTCCGCACGTCGGCGGCCCGTTCTTTGTCGGGCTGCAGAAGCCAGCGCTCGAGCGACTGCAGCGCGCCCTGATGCTCAGCCCCCTCGTCCTGGGCACAGAGCGCGTGTGCGACCGCAACCGCAGCCCGCAGGTACGCCGCTTCACGCCACTCCGGCCAGTAGCGAATCCTGCCAGCCAAGGCTCCAGCTCCCCATCGGCAGAGCGGAAATGGGCCGCAAATGCCTCGCGCGCCGTTGCCTCAGCCATGGATCAAATCTCACTATGTGACAGGCCAGAGAACGGTGTGACCGGTCAGCGAACGAGCCAGCTTGCCTGGGCAGCCCGTGCAAGCGCCTGGTGTCTGGAATTGTGGCGGAAACAGCTACGCACGGCGAGGCGCAGCCCGGCGAAGCTCAACCTGCCTGGAACATCAACTTGTACAGTTTGTGCACCCGATCGATGGCGCGCAAGCGGGCTTGCTTGGCGGCCTGGTACGACACGCCCAGCTTGTTCCCCAGGTCTTCGATGTCGGATCCGGCGCTCAGCAACTCGAGCACCTCGCGGTCCCGCGGACGCAGCTTGCTGATGGCACGGACCAATAGCACGATCTGCTCGCGGCGCGCAGCCAGGCTGGACGGGCTGGTGGCCGTGTCAGGCGGGTCGAAGGCATGGCTCTCCCGCTCGACAAACCGAATCAAGCGGCGCGAGTCCCGGCGCAATGCCGCCCAATAGGCCGCCCGGTTGATCAGATAGTGGCGCGCGACGCGTTGCAGCCAGGCCTGAAAAGGGGCGCCCCCCTGGTAGACAAAGCGTTCCCGATGTCTGAGAGCGTCGCAGATCACCCCCTGGACCAGATCCTCTACCGTCTCGAAGCGACGCAGCCGCACACCGAGTTGTTTGCGCACAAAGCCCGCCAGCTGCGCTTGGTACTGAACCAGCAGCTCCTCGAGCTCGGGCTGCTCAGGCCGCTCCATGCTCTCCCTCAACGACTCGTGCTCATGTTCCGTTGTCAACGTCCTTGCAGCCAGACACGTTCCAACGCCGTGTCGGCCCTGTTGTCCAGCCACACCGCAGGATACCCGGGCGGCTGCTCTGCGCCGACCCTGAGCCACAGATTCCCATTCAGGCTACAGGCCAGGCTGTCCGCGCTCCAGCGCAACTCGAGCTCCCAGTTGCCCCCCGCAGGAGCAGCGATGGAGCGGACCTCAGCGATGCCGCGCCCGCGTGGAAAATGCACGGCCCTGCTCTCTGCCGGCTGATAGGGATCGAGCTGCATAGCGACGGAATCCTGTCGCTGCGCCCGGTCTTCGAAGTCCTGGCTGCGGGATTCGGGGGAACCGCCCTGGGGGGCGTCCGAAGCAGCGCTGTGCTCGGACTCGACGGGAGCTGCTCAATCTCCCGCCAGAACAGCCTCCAACGCCGCCGCCAACTGGCTCGCGTCTTGAAAACGGGCCCGCGGATCGCCGGCCATCGCCCGTGCCAACACAGTCTCCAACCCCTGAGGAGTGCTCTGCAGCGGAAGAGCTGGGGGCCGACGGCTTACGACACTATCGAGGTCATGCTCCGTTTCGAGTCCAAAGGGAAGGGCACCACTCAGGCAACGGTACAGGGTCACCCCCAGGCTGTAGACGTCGCTGCGGACATCGCAGCTGCCCAGGGCCTGCTCAGGTGCAGCGTAGCCCGGCGTACCGACGAAGGAGCGGGTGATGGTCGACAGCTCGCCGGTCGCATCCCGCGCGAGCCCGAAGTCGATCAACACCGGCTGGCCATCGTCGCGGATCAAGATGTTCGAGGGTTTGACATCGCGATGGATCACTCCGCGCTCGTGAGCAAAGCTCAGCGCGCGCGCGATGGCTGCCATCCAGACCAGAGCCTGATCCGGAGGCACGCTGCCCTGCTCGCGCAGGACCTGCGACAGGTCGCGTCCGGGGATCAGCTCCATCGCCAGGTACAGCAGGTCGTCGACCGACCCGCTGTCGAGCACACGCACGATGTGCGGATGGTCCAGCTGGGCGGCAGCTCGCGCTTCGCGGGCAAAACGCTCGAGGCCATCGGGGGCATCGCGGATGGCCGTCCGCATCACCTTGAGAGCCACCAGGCGGGCGTCGCGGTCCCACTCTGCCAGATAGATTTCACCCATGCCTCCACCACCGAGCTGACGCAAGATGCGGAAGGGGCCGAGGCGGCCTTGCTGCAAGGCGGGTGTGCGGCGGATGGCGCCGCATACGGCAAGTTTCTGGAGCGAACCCAGCCGCTCCAGTAGACTGTCGCTTGCGCGACCGTGGCGGGCCAGGAAGGCCTGCGGGTCCTCGCACGAGCCGGCAAGGGCCGCGTCAAGATAGCGATCGTACAACTCGGACAGTGAAACCTGCAACACGGCGCCCATCCTGCAGCGGGAGTGACTCTAGGGACGCCGACGACCTGTGTCAACCAGGGCAGCAGACCGTCGGCGGCGACGCTCGGGCTTCGTTGCCGAGCGAACAGACCTACCGACCTCCTGTAGACGGTGCCAGCCCGTTTCCCCTCGACACCGACAGCGCGGCTTCCGCACTGATGCAGGTCTGCTTCGCCGACACGCACATCGGTGCCAGGTTCTGCATCTCGAGAGCAAGCTGATGTTCGGCCCTTTCGGCGCGGCTCTGCTGACCGACTGGGGACTTGCCTGTGAGTTCGGGCCCCCCACGGGCTCTGGCCTGCGCCGCGCCGACACCGTGAAGCAGCCCTGCGGCACTCCCTGCTACTTGCCTCCCGGGCTGGCCGAAAGCAGGCGCCCCGATCTGGGCCCGGCAACCGACGTATCTCTGCTGGGGATTTTCTCAACGGATCGCCCTCGCGATCGCGCTCGCTATTGAAGACCCTTCGCTGACACCAGTAGACTGTTGCCGGAGGCCGCGCATGCACCCACAGCTCCCCGAACGCGAGAGACCACGTCCCGCGGACCCGCCGCAGCCCGAGGTAGACGAGATCGCTCAGGCGCTCCAGGCGGAGCTGGCTAGCAGCGCCGAAGCGGGTGGAACCCTCGAGCTGCGTCCCGAGGACCTGCACGCGGTCACAGAGGACACCCAGCCCGGGCTGCTCGAGACTCCGCGCACGCGCAACGATGAGTCGCCCCTGGCCCACTCCCTGCTCGACCCCGGAAAGCTTCCTCCGCAGACAAGGCCGCCAGACGGCGAACGCTATCAACTTGAGGGCAGCCTGGGGCGCGGAGGCATGGGGCATGTCTATGCCGCCCGGGACGATCTTCTGGGGCGGCGCGTGGCCCTCAAGCGCGTGGTCCCGCCTGCCGGAGCGGAGGGCTCGGCGTTTGAGGCCCGCCTGCTCGAAGAGGCCCGAGCGCTGGCGGCGATCCAGCATCCGCATGTCGTACAGGTCTACGATCTCGGCAAAGACGCCCAGGGGCACTACCTGGTGATGGAGCTGCTCGAGGGAGGCTCGCTCCAGGACAAGCTCACGACCGGTCGTCTGGGCGAGCTGGAAGCTCTGGAGCTCGGGATCCAGATGTGCGATGCGCTCGAAGCGATCCACAGCCGCGGCGTGGTGCATCGAGACATCAAGCCTGCCAATATCCTGTTCGACGCAGACGGGCTGCCCAAGCTGGGAGATTTTGGGCTGGCGCGCAGCGCGCAGGGCGCGGGTTTGACTCTCGCAGGCAGCGCCCTCGGCACGCTGGCCTACATGGCCCCCGAACAGGCACATGACGCCGCGGCTGTCGACGCCCGCGCGGATGTGTATGGGCTGGGGGCGACGCTCTACCATGCGGTGACCGGAGAGAGTCCACGCATGATGCGTGAGTCGAAGCTTCCCCCCCGGCTGCGCAGTGTGCTGCTCAAGGCTCTCGAAGAAGATCCCCGCCAGCGCTTTGCCGACGCGGCGGCCTTGCGCGCAGCGTTGCAGGCCCTGCGCGGGCCGACAGAGACGCAACCGGTGGCAAACCGTACGCGGCCGCGGCCGCCTCCCGATGCCCAGCAGGAGTCGTTGTATCTGATCGATGGCCTGCTCGCCGAGGCCCGCCCGGGCGAAGCGCTCTGGTTGTGCCTGGTGTGGGGGGAGCTGTATCCGGCCTGGCGGCCGGCGCTGGGCGCACGCATCCAGCGGGCCCGCGCGGCCGCGCTGCCCCAACGAGGTGCCTGTGTCGATTGCCAGCAGGTCGGCCCGGCCAACCTGATGCTCGACGGCTGTTGTGAAGATTGTCAGCTGATCGAGGCACGCAAGCTGGCTGAGCGGCTGCGCGATCCAGCGGCCTGCCTGGCCGAGATCCGCCACGTCGGTGAACGGGACGGGGTCGCCGCAGCCTTCCTCGAAGGAACACTCGCCATCCAGTTGCAGCCCGCGCTGGCCAAGCATCTCCAGCCGGAGCTCGCCGCGTTGCGCGCCGAGGCGCATGCCTACACGGTTCCATGCGGGCAGTGCGGACAGCGCACGGGCAGCAACCTGATCAACACCATCCAGGGGCGCGCCTGCTGCCCCGACTGCACCCAGGGTCAGGTGCTGGCCGGCCGCGTCGTCCACAGGTCGCAGCGGAAACCACTGCAACAGTCAGGCGTCGAGAGCCTGTTTGAAGCGCTGCTGACTGTCGTGATCGCGCTCTTCATGGCGCCGTTGATGCTGCTGGCGAAGCTGTTCGGCAGCACCCGCAAGCACGTACTCGAGGATGAGGACGCCGAGGCTTGAGCCGGAGGTGCCGTACCCTAGGAGGCCGTGTCGCATAGAACTCTCAGCCTGGATGGTTTCGCCGTCGCGTGTCAGGAGCACGAGTCCGATCCAGGACAGCGAAAAGGCAGGGGTGAGCACTTGGGTCGCTGGAGGCGTGGCTTTTCTCTGCTGTCATGCGCTGCGGAAGAAGAGACCTATGAGGAACCCAGGAGCCCAGGATTCCGGAAACCGCAACGTGCGAGAACCCGCTTGGGAACGAGCTTGTCACTGGAAAAGTTGAGCAGCAGCCCGTGTTCTCGTCGGGCGGCGCGCAAGTAC
>JAJDCP010000090.1 GCA_029260765.1 Planctomycetota bacterium | reverse complement strand
TCGACCTGGCCCTGGAGGCTGCCGCCCGGCCGATGCAGCTGGTTTTTCCGCGCAGCGCCGATGCGTGGTTGCTGCTCGACACGACCGGCGGCTGGAGTGTGCGCGCTACGACCTGGATGCCCTACTACGTCCGTCGGGTCGTCCACGGCCAGGGCGTCGCCGCCCTCGACGCCCTGCGGACGGCGACGCGGCATACCCTGCCAGCGGTGCGCGAGGCCGCGGCGGAGCTGATCGGCTGGCTGGGAAGCGAGGGCCAGCCAGCCGTCGAGGAGCTGCGGGCGCTCTGCTCCGACCGCCGGCTGGCTGTGCGCCAGGCGGCCCGTCGGGCGCTGCGCCGGATCGCAGGTGGCTAGGCAGCGAGTTGTTGTTCGCGAGACACTCCGCGAAGCGGCCGAACGGCCTGAGCGCCGAGGAAAGACGAAGGAGGGATCCCTGAAGATGATCCTCAAGCCGAGCAGGATCATGCAGAGCTGACACGCCCGGCGGCTCGCGGCGTCGACACGCGCGAGGAGGCGGCCGGTCGCCATGCAGTGAAGATGGCGCGTTGGGGCGCTTCCGGTCCTGATTCGGATTGCGAAGGCGGGAGGCGCGTCAGATGTCCGACGGCGACACCGACTCCAGCCCACAGACCGAGATCTCCGAGACCGGCTTCAGATTCATGGCATGACCGCTTTGAGGCGCAGGCGCTGCCACGCCCCGGCGCCTGGCTTCCCTCGAAGCCGGACTTGACGCTCGCGCCCGGCCGCAATATGGTCGCGGCTTCCCCCCGGTTGGCCGCGCATGCTCTTCAACTCCTGGACCTTTCTGGCCTTCATCCTGCCTGTGCTGGGCCTCTACCATTGCCTGGGGCGGCGGCGCCAGAACCAGGTGTTGCTGGTCGCAAGTTACACATTCTACGGCGCGTGGGACTGGCGTTTTCTGAGCTTGATCTGGCTGTCGACCCTGGTCGATTACGTCGTGGGCTTGCGGCTGGCGCGTGCTCGCGATCCTGTCCACAAACGCCGCCTGTTGATTCTGAGCCTGCTGGTCAACCTCGGCATGCTCGGCTTCTTCAAGTACTGCAACTTCTTTGTAGAGAGCGGCACGGACCTGCTGGCCGCATTGGGCTGGGAGTTCCTGGCGCCGCGGCTCGACATCGTCCTGCCCGTCGGCATCTCCTTCTACACATTCCAGACCCTCAGCTACACCCTGGACGTGCATCGAGGACGCTTGCAGGCCTGTCGGGATCCCCTCGACTTCGCGCTGTTCGTCGCTTTTTTCCCGCAGCTGGTGGCCGGACCTATCGAGCGTGCCGCTGCCTTGTTGCCGCAGATGCAGCAGCCACGCAGAACATCGGCAGACCAGTGGGTAGAGGGACTCTGGCTGATCCTGTGGGGGTTGTTCAAGAAGGTGGTAGTGGCCGACAATCTGGCGGTGTTCGTCGACGCCGTCTTTTCCGGCGGAGAGCTGGGTTTCTGGCGAGTACTGTTGGGCACCTACGCCTTCGCCTACCAGATCTACGGCGACTTCAGTGGCTATTCGGACATCGCCCGCGGTCTGGCAAAGCTGATGGGCTTCGAGTTGTTGCTGAACTTCCAGCAACCGTACCTGGCGACCGATCCGAGCGATTTCTGGCGCCGTTGGCACATCAGCCTGAGCACCTGGCTGCGCGACTATCTCTACATCCCTCTCGGCGGAAACCGGCGCGGGCCCGGCAGGACCTACTTGAACCTGATGCTGACGATGTTGTTGGGTGGACTCTGGCATGGCGCGCGCTGGAATTTTGTGCTCTGGGGAGCGTACCACGGCGGATTGTTGGCCCTGCATCGGCGCTTCTTTCACGGTCGCAGCCGCTGGCCACGGTGGCTGCGCCAGCTGGGCATGTTCCACCTGACCTGCCTGGGCTGGCTGTTTTTCAGGGCCACCAGTCTCGCGCAGATCCGCCAGTTGCTCGGGGCGTTCGCGAGCAACTTCAGCGTAGACGCAGCCACGCTGCGTTTTCTGCCGCAGCTGTTGTTGTTGCCTGCCTTGCTGTGGTCGGTGGAGGCCTGGGTGCGCAACCGCGATGATCCCCGCGAGAGTCCAGGTTGGAACCGCGGCCTCGGCCCGCTGGTGGTCGCGCTGTTGCTGTTGGCTTGTTTCGTGCTGGCTCCTGCCGGAGAGCGCAGCTTCATCTATTTTCAGTTTTGAGGGCGGCATGAGTGAGCACAGTACGGTCTTCCAGAGTCGCTGGTTGCACTATGGGCAATGGCTGCTGATCCCGCTGCTGGTCTTCATGGCAGCCGAGCTGGGGGCGCGCCAGCTGGCCGGCCTGCGCACACGCCGCAGTTATCCCGAGCTGCTGGCGGCGCCGCCAACGGTCCAGCTCGATGCGGTCTTCGTCGGCAGCTCCAGAGTCGCGGCAGCAGTCGCTAGCGACGCTTTCGACGCGCAGATGGCCGACGTGCGGGGTGCGCCTTTCCACAGCCTCAATCAGGGGCAGGGCCACACCAACCTGCACCAGCATGTGCTCGGCTTGCGGCAGCTCTTCGCGCAGCATCCGGAGCGTTTCGCTGGCTGCACGCTGTTCTTGGAGGCGCCTGGTGGCCTGGTGGGGCCCGTCGGCTGGCAGGGGCAGTGGTTCAACGCGGCCCGCCCAGAGTTGCTGGTCGAGCTGCTGCAGGCGGGCGATCTGCCGGCCTTTCTGGCCAGTGAGGGAGCTCTGGAGCCGCGCCTCGAGATTCTGGCCATCTGGGCGCTGTCGGCATCGAGGTTGGCCGTGTGGAGGCGGGGACTTCGGGAGGCGTTTGTGCGACGTGTGGGGTCGCTGGCAGAGCGCACAGGCGCGCAGCTGGGACTGCTGGAGAGCCACGCGGACTCGAGCGATCTCAGCAGCGGCGGCGGGATCCGCACCGACGCGGCGGGTATCGCGCTCGCGCGCAAGCTCGCCGAAGAGAGCGCCGCTCGGGCTGGCGCGCCGCAGCCTGGAGCCTACCCGGACAGTGTGTTGCAGAGTCTGTGGGAGTTGGCGCGGGAAAACGGAGGCGAGCTGGTGCTGTTCCGCATGCCGGTCAGCAGTCTGTTTGACGTAGACCCCGATCCTGAGCTGTCGAAGCGCTTCGAAGAGTGGCGGCAGCAGCACGCGGTTCAGCTGCTCGAGCCGGAATTCAGCAGTGATGATGGCGACTTCCCCGATCTGTGGCATCTGGCGCGCTCACGCAGCAGCGTGTTCAGCCGCGCCCTGGCCCGAGCATGGGCCGATTAGCGGTATCTGTCAGAAGCTCTCGAGCATCGACTGGCCCGGGTCCTTGAGGTTGCAGTGAGGTTCGATGGCGAGCACTGCGCGCACGCGGCTGCCATCGATCGTCCAGACAGGGTGCAGGAAGCCGATCTCCGGAGCCGGCTGAGTCGTCTGGAAGCAGCCACAACTCGATGACGCGGGCGGCGCCGGCAGGGAATTCTATCGAAGAGTCTGATGTTCCAGCCCAAAACAAGACGACTGGTCGTATAATCTCCTGAGGAGGGTGTCTGTGGGACGAAGAGCGAACAAGAAAGCGGTGTTGCTGCGGGCCGGCAGTCAGGTGATGTACCGCAAGGGGTACAACGCGACCGGTGTGCAAGAGATCGTTGATGCCGCCCAGATACCGAAAGGCTCGTTCTACAACTACTTTGCGAGTAAAGAGGCCTTTGCTCTCGAGGCGATGGATGGGCTGTTCGCGTGGAGCCTCCAAAGCTACCGGCAGTTCCTCAGCGAAGCAGGGATTCCTCCCCTGCTTCGTATCCAGAGGCTGTTCAAAGACCTCAGCGCGAAACTGGTCGAAGAGCAGCACTGCAGCCTGGGCTGCTTCCTCGGCAATCTGGTCCAGGAGATGGGCGATGCCAACGAGGCCGTGCGTACGAAAGCGGAGCATTGCTTCGAACAGTACCGCGCTCTGCTCGCCGGCACGCTTCGTGAAGCACAGGCGCAAGGCTCGCTCGCAGCGACCCGGGATCCGGAGATTCTGGCGGATTTTATCTACAACAGTTGGCAGGGCAGCATGTTGCGCATGAAAGCGGCGAAGAGCGCAGTCCCCCTGCAGGTCTTCCAGGAGGTTCTCGCTGAAGTGCTGCTGCGCTGATTATCTTTGACCCCAAACAAGACGACTGGTCGTCTTAGTCAGGAGCGACATGTTCAATATCATCTATATGCTGATTTCCTTCTATTGCAGTCTGTTTGCCTTTGGCTTGATCGCCAAATGGTACGTGTTCCCACAACTCAAGGGCCGGACACTGGCTGATGCGGCGGTTCCGCTGGTGCTGTTGCACTGCTTCCGGCACATGGGTCTGGTGTACCTGATCCCTGAGGTGGTGACGCAGGCCCCCCCGCCCGAGTTCTCGCTGCCCACGGCGTACGGAGATCTGCTCTCAGCGCTGTTGGCCTTTGTCGCCATCGTGGCGTTGCGCCGCGGTTGGGCTTGGCAGAAGCGGACATTGTGGCTCTTCAACATCGTCGGGACGATCGACCTGCTCGTCGCCAGCGTCCAAGCGACCCGCGTAGGAATGATGGACTATGCCATCGGTCCTGCCTATTTTCTTCCGATCCTGGTGGTGCCTGCCCTGCTGGTGAGCCATGCGCTGGTGTTCATACTTCTGCTCCGGGCGCCCCTGGAGGTCGCGGCCGCGCAAGGGTCTACTGATCCGGCTCCGTAGCTTGTGCCTGGGGGCCTTCGACGGGGGCGTCTCTCCAACTGCCGCGCAGCTTCGGCGTCGACAAGAGTCTGGTTCCCTGGAAGACCGAACCGCGTACCGCGTGTCCGACGCTCAGGTCCCTGCCGGGCCAGGGTCGGGTGTGCTTCGAAGAGACTGATGTCATGTCCAGTCCCCGCGCAGCAACCAGGGCTTGCATCGCCCTGTCAGCGCGTTCCCTGTTGCGGCACCCGACCCGTGGCGCTTTTTATGGGACGAGCCTGGACTCGCTGTCGGCGCCGTCGAGCCCTCGATCAGACGTCGAGGATGCTTGCGAGGTTGGCGTCCACCTCGCTCAGAACCCGGGCGACGGTCGCGCCACGTTGATCGCGCTTGCTGTTCGCGAATGCGCTCAAAGACAGCGCCCCGAGCCTGAGAGCAGCCTGCTGGACGGCTTGTTCGAGCGCCTCCGGCGCGACAACGCGATCGAGGAAGCCGACCTCCGCAGCTTGCGCGGGCGTGTAGATAGACGCCTGTAGTGTCGCCTGACAGAGCCGTCGGGGGTCGAGTCGGGCCTCGGCGAGTGCGAGCGCGAAGCCCGGCAGCGTCACTCCGATGGACGTCTCGTTGAGGCCGAGCTTGAAGTCGCCGGAGACCCCCAGGCGCTGGTCACATGCCAACAGCAACAATGCGCCTGCCGCCAGCGCGTGGCCGGTGCACGCCGCGATCACGGGTTGTGCCAGGCCATAGATCTTCATCAGGACCTCGGCGCCCCTCTTGACCAACATCCGCGCCTGTTCTGGGCCGCTCATCATGAACTTGATGTCAAAGCCCGCGCTGAAACGCCCCGGGCGGCCGGCGATCACCACGATCTTTGCGTCGTGCGCCTCATCAAGGCAGCGATCGAGCGCATCGAGTTGCGCCAACGACAGCGCGTTGACCTTGCCGTCATCCATGCGCAGCCACGCCACGCCGTCCTTTTCTTCCAGAATCACGCTCATACCCGCCTCCAGCTTCGTTCGGGCGGCTCCCCGAGAGCAGCCGTTTTCGAGGATTATACCCGCTTGGCGCTGGCAGCAAGGCAGGGGCCACCGGCCCCACGATAGGTCGGCCAGCACGCAGCGGCCGCAAAGCCGCTGCTACCGCAGCCGGCGTAGCCCTCCTCCCCATCGTGTAGCTCTGCGGCCTTGAGGGCTGGTAGTTGTCTTCGGGGTTGCTCGCGCCCAGCATGGGGCAAAGAGCCGATCAAAGCCGCGGAATGAATGCATTCAGGCCGCGCAGGAAGTACAGCAATTCCATCACGTCTGCGCGATCAATCAGACCGTCGCGGTTGATGTCGGCATCGTAGACCGGTAGTGGCGGACCTCCGCCGAGAACATAACGGTTGATGGCTGCGACGTCGCTAAAATCGATCACGCCGTCACCATTGACGTTCCCGAAGCTGAAGGTCGGGCTGACCAGTCCGAAGCCGTCCGCGATGCCGTCGCCGTCGGCGTCGGGGTCGTCCGGCGCCATGTCGAAGGAGTCAGGGATGCCGTCCCGGTCGGCGTCACTGAAGACGTCTGGGATGGCGGGGTCGGTGCCGAGGAGAACCTCTACTCCGTCCTCGATGCCGTCCCCATCGCTGTCACGTGAAACAGGGGAGGTGCCAAAGCCCGCTTCGGCGCCGTCGCGGATGCCGTCCCGGTCGGTGTCATTATCCAATACGACCTGATAGTCCTCCACCTCACCGTCACTGGCGAAGCCGGTCGGCTGCAAGCTGCCTGCGCTACTGACGCGGAAGCGGGCAAAACTGTCACCTGGAGTGAGGCTGTTCGGCACAGGAAACCGTAGCTCGACGCTTCCAGTCACCGACACATCCTGAAAGATCTGTTCGGCCGCCGACCAACTGCCGTCGCGGTTGAAGTCGATCCAGGCATCGAGCCGACACGGCGCCGAAACGACGACGTCCACCGCCCCTGTCGCCCCCGGAGCCAGGAAGGCCGTGAGGAAGCTCACGCCGTCCTCATCGTCGCTGCCGTCCGTGTCATCCCCGTCGGCCGCTGCGTTCGCCTGGCCGTCGGTTTCAGTGTCGCGCAGGCTGCCGAGCTGAGGACCGACCCCGGCGTGGAAAGCGCCGTTGCTCGCCTGGAGCGTTGGATACAGAGGATCGGGGGCGTCACCGAAGTCGCGAGGGATGAACACCTCGACGTCATCGCTGGCGGAGGCCGTGCAGCCGTTGGCGTCAGTGAACGTGTAGCTGAGGCTGTGCGTGCCGACGCCGGCTGCCGCGGGGTCGAAGCTGTAGCTCATGCCGTTGCCGTCGTCGCTCACTCCGCTGCCGCTGTAGACACCGCCCGTCGGCGTGCCGCCGCCCAGGCCCGTCTGCACACCGGCGTCGGTCGCCATGTCGGCGGGGGCCGTGAAGGTGACACTGGGCAGGGCGAAGACCTCCACGTCATCGCTGCCAGAAGCGGTGCAGCCATTGGCGTCGGTGTAGCTGTAGCTCAGGCTGTGTGTGCCGACGCCGGCTGCCGCGGGGTCGAAGCTGTAGCTCATGCCGTTGCCGTCGTCGCTCACCCCGCTGCCGCTGTAGACACCGCCCGTCGGCGCGCCGCCGCCGAGCCCGGACTGCACTCCCGCGTCGACGCAGAGGTCGGCCGGCGCCGTGAACGTGACCGTGGGGAGGGCGAAGACCTCGACGCCATCGTTGGCCGAAGCGGTGCAGCCGTTGGCGTCGGTGTAGGTGTAGCTCAGGCTGTGCGTGCCGACGCCGGCAGCCGCAGGATCGAAGCTGTAGCTCATGCCGTTGCCGTCGTCGCTCACCCCGCTGCCGCTGTAGACACCGCCCGTCGGCGCGCCGCCTCCGAGCCCGGCCTGCACTCCCGCGTCGACGCAGAGGTCGGCTGGCGCCGTGAACGTGACCCCAGGGAGGGCGAAGACCTCCACGTCATCGCTGGCCGGGTCGCCGACCGCCGGGGTGTACGTGAGGGTATGAATGCCGACGCCAGCGACCACAGAATCGAAGCAGTAGGTCATGCCGTTGCCGTCGTCGGTCACCCCGCTGCCGCTGTAGACCCCTCCGGTCGGGGTGCCGCCGCCGAGCCCGGGCTGGGCACCCACGTTGAGGCAGAGGTCGGCGGGCGCCGTGAAGACAGTGCTGACCACCGTCCCAGAGAGTCTCACCTCGTCGACGAACCAGCCGACATCTGTAACGGAGCCGTCAGAGCTGAAGTAGAACTCGATCACGACCTGGCTGCGATCACCGGCGCCCAGGTAGCTCTCGAGATCGATCGTGCGAAGCCCATATCCAGAGCCCTTATCGCCCCACTCGACCACGATGCTGTTGGAGAAGCTGCTTCCCCCG
>JAJDCP010000089.1 GCA_029260765.1 Planctomycetota bacterium | reverse complement strand
CGACGAACGCGAGAAGATGCGCCACAAGCTCAGCACACCCGAGGGCCGAGCCGTCTATGCTAGACGCAAGGCCATAGTAGAGCCGGTCCATGGCCAGATCAAAGAGGTGCGTGGCTTCCGCCGCTTCCTCTTACGCGGCATGGAAGGGGTGTCGGCGGAGTTCTCCCTCGTGTGCCTCTGCCACAACGTGCTCAAGCTGTTCCCAGGCTTCCGGCTGGCGTAGAAGCGCTTTCTCGGACCCTGGCAGGCCCCTCCAAGCCATTGGGCGCGCTCAAAATACCGATTGGGGGCCGCCAGGCTTCTTCATGGGATTCCGGTGGTTCGCCATGCATGTTTTGCGCCGTCAAGTGACGTGTGCGTGGACGTGGACGTGGACGTGGACTCGGGCTATGCGACACGGCCTCCTAGACCGTGATCACGTGGTCAGCCCCCATCAACAACCCGACGATCTGCTTCATCGTGCCGATCTCTCCGACGGCGTGCTGCGCACGCAGCTCGAACCGGTCGAGGCAGGTGCCGCAGGCGATCATGCGTACGCCCTGGGCCGCGAGCAGCTTGAGCCCGAGCAGGGCCTTGGAGTCTCGACACACCATCCGCACACCGTCGGTGTAGAAGCAGATCGCTTCGGGCCGCACCTGTTCAGTCTCCATAGAGTGCAAGAAGCTGTCCAGCATCAGCACACCAAAGGCCTCTTCTCCCGGGGGAACCACCCCCAGACCCGCCTGTTTGACAACCACCACCACCCGCTTGCTCATGGCCCGTCTCCTCGATCTCTCGACCTATCATGGCGCATTCCCTTCGCCGGGTACAACGCTCGACACCTGGGCCCGATCGAGTCTGCAATGTGCGCGGGTTAGTTCAGCGGAGTCAGCATGCGCTCGTCGCCCCTGGCCGTGACGAACGCCAGCGCGTCGTACTCATGCCCCACCCCGAAGCGGCCGACGGCGAGCTGGACCCGCGTGTTGTCGGTGGACGCGCCGCGCTCCTGCAACTCAGAGAACAGATCCAAAAGGGTCGTGGGGCTGGGCTTGTAGTGGCCGCTGCCGTTGGAGATCCACTTCAGCACGCCGAGCTCAACGACGATCTCACCCGCGGCAGCCACGTTCTTGTTGCCGAGGAATGATGAATGGTGGAAGCCGGTGACGCTATGCTGGTTGGGCTCCCAACCGGACTGCATGTATTCAGCGGCCCAGTCCGCGGCGTAGATCTTGCCTGAGCGGGACATGACCCAGATGTAGCGGTCCGAGACCTCGGGCTTCCAGCAGACTTTCTCGATCGCGTGACTCTTGCCCTGCGGGTCGACGGTCGTGCCTACAGTCTGCACAACCATATGCCGCGTCAGGCATTGCGCGTCTGTGGTATCCATCAACTTGCCCCGGTAGTAGAGCTTCCCTTCGACGACGGTGACCTCGTAGGAGGACTTCTCGTGTTTGTCGAGATAACGGACCCGCGTCACCTGGGGCGGCAGGGTCGCCTTTTCGAATGCCAGCATGTAGACCTCGCGCACGGATTTGGAGCCCCATTTCTCTTGGTTTTCGAGGTTGCTGACCCTTGACGGCAGGCCACTGCCGTACTTGTAGACCTTCTGGGGCGCGGAGGGCGAGCGTATGAGGGTGGACTGCACGGGGTCGTGAGGGCCAGGGTCGGTGTTGTAGAGGCCGGGTCCGGAGTCTTCAGAGGCTTCTTTGTCGCGCGGGCTCAGGGTATAGCTGACAGCCTCTTCGGTGCTGTAGAAGCCTGTCTGCGGAATTGGGGAGCTCTCTTTTTGCCTTGGGCTCGGGTCATAGTTGGGCGCATCTTCGGTGTTGTAGGGGCCGGGTCCGGTGTCTTCGGATTGCAGCTGGTTGCTGGTATCCACGTAGCTCGGAACTGGCTGCGTGGGAGCGCTCGTTGAGTCTTGCTGACTCCGAGAGCCACTGCCGAGCCCGAAGGGGTCGAGCGAGCTGGAAACATCGCGGCTCGAGGTCTCCCGGTGCAGGCCGAAGGCCATCTGCGGGCCGCTGTTGTAGAGGCCGGAGTTGTGCGCGCTCTGCCAGGGTTTCTTGGTGCTTTGCAGACCGAAGGGGTTGGCCACCGTCTTCGGCCCGGATCCCTGCGTCGGCGCTTGCCGATGACCGCCGAGCAGCAGGTTGGAGCGCCTTTGCGGCAGCTGGCCCTGGGAGTCGCGGAGTTTGCCCTGGACCCAGGTGACGGGCTTCTCGCGACCACGGGGTTGGCTGAGATGCAGCGCGATGGCGTTCCGGGTCTGCTCGGGAGCGGTCTGCTCGGCCCAGTCTTCAGATGAGCCATCGACTTCGACGAGCAAGCTTTTGTGGACGTTGGACTTGGGGGCGGGCGACGTCACACGGCGGTGTTGCGAGAGAAATGGGTTTCCGCTGGCCATGGTGAACCTCCTGGCTTGGGGCCTCGCGCGGCGCATTGCCGCACCAGTCAACAGACTCCCAAGCAAGAGCTGTACCGAAGCGGATCCGAATCGCTATCTCATTGCTGTTGCGTGGGTTAGCATGTCGATGGGGCTCACGGGGTTCGTCGCTGGGTCGGCTGAGCGCATCCTGGGGTCTCCCCATTCGGGGCGGCTTTTCAGGCATGCGGCGCGCACATCGATGTGCGCACAACGATGGGCGCACATCGCGGGTCGGAACCTGATGGTTGTCCCAGAACCCATCGCTGCGATCAGGTGGATGCGCGTGGGTGACGCTCCTCCCCCAGCGATTTCCGGCCTCTGGTGTCTACAGACGCTTCCGCTCCTCAATCCGCGGAGGAGGTAGCGTTCGAAGATCATTGTGTTGAGATCGAGGATGGGGCTGTGGATGTGCCGCCGATCCGAGCTCCACTGGTTCTTGAAGGCGGAGCGGTATGAAGGTGGGAAGCCACGGCGGCTCGGCGCGCAGGTCCTGCCAGCGCGCCAGGCTACCTGGGGTCTTGGCCAGGCCCGCCAGGCGGCGGGTCACTCGAAGGAATAGCCCTTTTCGGTGGCCCGCTCGCGCAGCGATTCCAGCAGCGCGGCACCCAGGGTGCTGTCTTCGCCCGCAGCTCGCATCTGCTCTTCGACGAAGGCTTCCCGCTGCGCATAGAGTGTCTGGATGCGGGCTTGGATCTCTTCGCGTTCCTGCACTTGCTTGTCCAAGTAGGCCTGCCTCTCCTCAAGGCTCATCTCTTTCATCTCGTCGGGCAGCAGGTCGACGGCGATGCTGTCGAGGCTGACCTTGCCCTGGCGGACGGCGTCGCCCAGGTCCCAGGTGCTGTTGTCGTACAGTCCTGTGGTCTTCGCAAAGGCCCGCTCGGTCTCGGCGGCGGCGCCCGCGCGTCCCGCGTTCTCGTCCTGATCCGACTGCAACTCGGCCCGGCGCAGCCGCATGTCCGCGTTGCCGAAGGCCAGGTAGGTGCTGTTCAGATCCCGGCTGAGCTCGGCGATCTCGTCGTCGTAGGGGCTCTCGATATGACCGACGGCCTGGTTCTGGTCGATGCTGAGGAAGGTGCCGCCGCCCAGGGCTGCGGCTTCGCTCCAGAAGGTGTCCTCACCACCCGCACAATGGATGGTGTTGATCACGATACCGGCTTCGACGGCCCCGGCGACGGCTGCGCGCCAGTCGACGGAGCCCTGCTGGAAGGTCTCGTTGCCGGCGATGTAGACCATGCGCAGCGTCTCTGCTTTGCGATTCCATTTCAGGTTGGAGACCGCGCGCGCGATCACCTGTCCGCAGAACTCATCACCTCCGTTGGTGACCAGCCCGAACAGCTGTTCAGACACCAGGTCGAGGTCGTCGGTCAGCGGGACACACTGCCGAATGTAGCCTTCTCCCTGGGGCAGTCCGGAGTTTCCGTACTCGTAGAGGGCAATCTCGAGGTTCGGCAGCGCGTCGCCGCGGCGTGCCGTGATCAGCTCGTTGACGATGCGCCACAGCTCGATGCGGGCCTGGTTGATCAGCCCTTCCATACTGCCCGAAGTGTCGAGCAGGATGGCGAGCTGGATGCCCGGCTCGGCCTCACGCTCCTGTGCGAAACCCGCGCCTGACAGCGCGACCAACAGGGCCAGGGTGCTCAAGAATGCTCGCATGTTCAGCTCCTTCATTGCGGGGAGACTGGCTCCCGGGGTGTCCGGCCGCCCTGTGGCAGCCACACCCTTTCGACGCGGATGGCGCGCGAGTGTTCCAGAGAATCTGCTAGGATTCGGCAGCTGCCTCGGCAGGCGGGTCGGCGAACAGCCCGCTGCGGAACGGCGAGAGCAGCTGGCCCGCGTAGTCCATCGGAAACTCCCCCGCCGTACCCAGTCCCACCTCGACCGGTGGCTCGCGCTCGGGAAGAAAGCGGGTGCCGAACAGCAGGTCCCAGATGATCAACACGCCGCCATAGTTCGACTGCTGCTCGGCGTGCTCTTGCGAGTGGTGCCAGCGATGCAGCTCGGCGCCCGCGAAGATCCAGTTGAGCGCTCCCAGACGTGTGTCGACGTTGGAATGCTGCAGCAGTCCGTGCGCGTAGACGACCACCAGGTAGAGCGAGAGCAGGTGCGGGCCGGCTCCCATCACGACCAACGGAGCGATCGCCACCAGAATGCTCAAGAATGTGTCCGCGGGGTGCAGCCGCGCGGCATTCAGCCAGTACAAACGCGGCACGGTGTGGTGCATCGCGTGCACCCGCCAGAGCAAAGCTCGGGTATGGCTGAGGCGGTGGAACAGATAGGCTCCGAGCTCGGTGAGCAGCAGGGCCAGGGTCAGCTGCAGAGGCAGGGGCCACGACACGGGCCAGAGCGGAGCCCCGACCCAGCCGGAGACGTGCACGGCCAGGAGCGCACATGCGGCGAACAAGCCAGTCCTCAGCGCTTCGACCAGTCCGCCGCTGATGCTGAAGTGCGCTAGATCGGTCCAGAAGTCGTTGTGAGAGCGGCTCCAGGCAGATCGGTAGGGCAACAGACGCTCGAACACCACCACCATGCCGGTCGCCAACGCGCTCGCCGCCAGAGCTGCCCACTCAGGATCGAGCTCCTGGGCAAGAAGGAGCTCGAAGCAGGTCAGGGTCGCTGCGATGAGGAGCGGAAACACCAAATAGCAAGCTGCTCTGCGCATCGTCCAGGGCCCCTGTAGCGGTTAGCCTTGCTGCAACCGGGAGGATGTGCATGATGCCGACAACCCCTGGAGGAGAACTATTATGCGCGTGACCATCCGCTACTGCACCAGCTGAGGCTACAAAAGCCGCGCGGCAAGTCTTGCCGCCGATATCAAGAAGGCCCTTGAGGTCGAAGTAGACATCGTCGAAGGAAAGGCAGGCCAGTTCGACGTCGAAGTCGAAGGCGAAGTCGTCGCCGGCCGCGAGAAGGGCTTCTTCAAGCGCCTGCTCGGTGGAGGCTGGCCGCTCGCAGAGGATGTGATCGAGGCTCTGAAGGCCCGCAGCACTGCCTGAAGATCCGCGGCCTCTCAGCCTTCAGGCGGAAACTCGGGGAACTGCGGCAGCTCGTCGCGGATCTCGTGCCAGGGCGCCTTGAACGAGACATTGACATGCACACCCGGGCGCAGGCTGGGATCGCCTTTGATGGCCCCTGCCAGCACGTACTTGCTGTCGCCACCATCGCAGTACAAGCTCGACCCGCAGCGTGAGCAGAAGCTGCGCTTGGCGAAACCCTCTTCAGCGTAGGTCTTCAGCAGCTCCTGACCGGAGACCAGCTTGAAACCTTCGCTGGGGGCGGCCACGACCGTGGCGTACGATCCCCCGCCCCACTGCCGGCAGCGCTGGCAGTGGCAGTGGGCCATCATCGCGGCCTGGGCGATTTCGAATTGGACTCCTCCACACAAACATCCGCCTTGCAATCCTTCAGCCATCAGTCACTCCTAAGTTGGGAACCGCGGACCAGAATATCCGGGTTGGTCGGTCTTCGAAAGGACAACGTCGGCGGCCGCGCATCGAGCGCGGCGCTAGCGATCCGTCAATCCTCTGTTGGCGAGGATCCTCGCTACGCATTTCTCAATCCGCGCCGCACGCGTCTTCGCTTGCTTGGCCCCAGAAAAATGCAGCACATAAGCCCGCCGGCGCCCCGGCGTCAGCGCCTCGAACGCCGCCCGAAGGTCCGGGTTGGCGTCCAACGCATCGACCAGCTCGTCAGGGTAGACCAGCTCGTGTTTCGCTCGGAATTCCACCTTCAGCCCGGCTTTTTCCACCTCGATCGCCTCGCGGACATAGGCCTGCACGACCTCCGCCAGGCGGGCAATCTGCTCCACGCTGGTGAATTCGAGCCGCTTCGCTGCCTGCGAATTCTCGCCCTGGCTCACCAATAACCCCTCGGGGTCCTGCAGCAAGACGCCCTTGAAGAACATCAGCGCGCAGTGCGGCTTGAAGGGTTGGAAGATCGCCACATTCCCGCCGTTGAACGTGTAGCAGGGTTTGCCCCATTTGATCTGTTCATCCAGCCCGCAGTTGAGCACGATCTCACGCAATGCATCCATCTCCTCGCGCCAGGCCCTGGCGCGGCCGATGAATGCGTCAACTTTGGAGTTCGATGTCTTCATGACGTCCGTCCCAGCTTTGAGGGTGTTCGGTTGCAAACCCAACGACACAATCCGCCGCACGGCACGCAACCCGGGGCGGCGGCGCCCCCCTAGAGACTGTCTCACGGAACGGACGAGACTCCTTGAATCGCCATGTGATGTCAACTAGAGGGGGCTTGGGAAATGTCCAACTGCCGACCGTTCTTCCTGTAGGGGAGGGGTTTACCCCCTCCCTCGGGCGGGGGTAAACCCCGCCCCGACATGACAATCCAAAGCGACTGATGGCTTGGATCTCCTTCCGTGAGACAGTCTCCCCTACCCCCGCAGCTCCGTCTCCCGCGCGCAGTCCTGCCGCAGCGGGCAGCTCTCACACAGGCGCTGCAGCACCGGGTGTAGAAGCTCGCCCTCCGCCACCACCGGCGTACCGCGATAGTGCCCCCAACAGTGGGGTGCCTCGGCTCCCGCAGTGTACGTCCAGAGGCAGGCCGTCTCACAGCCCGGGAACTCGTTCGGAGCCGGGTGCAGCCGGCAATGCCAGCTCACCAGACAACCACGGCAGCCTGTCTGCGAGCGCGAGAAGTCAGGGCGCAGCTGTTCCCACTCCTCGTCATAGCACAGCTGGTCTTCTTCTAGATCGTCGTAGTAGTCGCTGGGTACCGGAACCTCGACGGCGGGCCGCGGCGCCGTGGCGACGATGGCTGCGCGGATCGCCTCGACCTGCTCGGGCTCTGGAAGCTCGTCGAGGTCGGGGTAGTCGGTGTATTCCGCGAACTCGTCTTCTTCGTCGCCGTAGACTTCGAGGTTGTAGCTGTCATCGAAGTTGATGCACTCGGCGAACTCCTCGTCGGCTTCCGCAAGCTCCAGTTCGTCTGCGTCGTCGGCCATAACGGGGCGGCCTACTTCTTGCTCTTACGCCGGGGGATCATCTTGCTGACCTTCTTCGTGCTGCCGCCCGCCTTCTCGAGCATCTTTTTGAAGTTCTCCTGCAGCATCTGGGTCGCCTTCAGAGGGTAGAACGGCGCGAATTTGCCCAACTCCATGGGAATGTGCTCTTTGGAGAAGCTGCGCTTGACCATCAGCTTCTTGTAATAGCGACAAGCCACCGAGCGCAGATCATCGAAATACTTGGGTTTCCCACCCCCGTACTGTTGGGCCAGCCCCTGGAGGAAGGTTTTGGGAAACAGCATGTTGAAGACGTGAATCCCACCCGGGCCCGGCCCGCCCAGCTTGCCAACGACCTTCAGCGAGAAGTTCCGCTGGAAGTGCCCGGGCGTCCCGTGACCGAAGACCGAGGCGTCTCCTCCCAGGGCTTTGGCGAGCTTGTCCCCGAACGAGCCCCGGGCATGGGGAACCTCGTCACTGAACGTCTTCCACTCCCAGTAGATGCTGGCCTTCTTGGTCTTGCATTTCACACAGCCGCACTTGGCTGCTTTCTGGCCTTCTGCGGCGAGCTTCTCGGCGTTCTTCGCTGAGCACTTCTTCGGCGCCCCGGCCGCCAGATTCTTCTTGTGGACCTCGATCTGCCGCTCGACGTCCCGCATGCAACTGCAAGAGAACAGCGCGACGTTGACGTCTGGGGTCAGGCAATGCTTGACGGCGTTGACGAAGGTGCTGATGGTCTCGGGCTTGCGTTTGGGCTTGAAGAAGTCCGGGCCGTAGTGGAACTGGTACTTGTTCTTGCAGTGCATGCCCATGCCCGATGGCATGCCGTGGGCCCCGAGTCCCAGCCGTTTGATGCGGGTCCAGCGGGGGGGATTTCCCGTGCCTCCAGCCTTCTTGAACTCGGCCAGCAATGTGTCGTGGATCAGCCGGATGTTGTTCATCACCTCGCTGAAGTCGCGGATGGCGATCGCTTCGCCGCCCATGGTGAGCTGTCCGCCCACCACCGAGACCGTCTGCTCTTCCTTGGCGATATAGTGCGACTGCTTGTCCACCTCGATGTTGTTGCCCGAGCGTTTGTTCAGCCGCGCGAAGATGATCACGCTGATGCCATCGGGGAAGCGCTGCTTGATCTTCTTGGCGATCTCGGACAGCTGGCCGTCGTTGCAGGTTCCCTCGGGTCCACTGGGAATCGAAGCCCCTGCGGGCGGAACAACTCCGGGCGCCGGTGCAGGGGCCCCCGGGGTCGTTCCAGGAGCCTGGGGCTCGATCTTGATGCCACACTTGGTGCAGTGGCAGCCCGCCGGGGGGGTCCCATTCGACGACGGGTTCAGGTCACTCGGTTGCGGGGCCCCCGGCGCCGGCGGGGGTTGCGTCGGAGGAGGCGCTTTCGAGGAAGGGACCGCGGCGGTCGGCGAGACGTCCTTCAGCTCGTACTCGAAGTGCATGTAGTCGTGGTAGTAGCCACCCCAACCGAAGCCGAAGTCGCGGAAGATATGCACCATCCACTTCGGGATGTCGAAGGCCTTGCCCTTCTTGAACGGGTTGGTGCCCGGATTGATGTCGATGGCCGTGGCGAAGAAGTGGTTCGACACCTTGCGCCACTGGATGCGGTTGTGTTGGCTGTCGTACTTCAGCGCCGAGCTCGGCCAGCTGCGATTCCAATCGGAAATCTGTGCGCGGGCGGCTGCATAGTCCGGCCCGTCGCGGATCACCTGGCGCGTGTTGGTGTTCTTCATGTAGCGCACGCATTTGCTGCCGATGCTGTAGATGTGGTAGTCACGGTTGACCTGCTTGATCTTCTCAAACATGGCCGTGATCTTGTCGGCGAGCTTGGCGTGCACGTAGAGCTTACGTGTCTTGGTCCTGTCTGGCCCCAGACCGACGATGGTCACACCCTTGGTCGTGTTCTGCTTGAGGGTGTCACCCCAGAAGGAAGGCCGCTCCGTGCCCTTGATCTGGCGCTTCAGATTCTGGCCGAAGTGGGCGGTGACATCGGCCTTGCTATTGCAGACCAGCTTGTACTTGGCGTTGTGACCGTGACCCAACAGACTTCCTCTAACCTGGTCTCTGGAGTGCTGCCTCTGCCTCCATTGTACCGTACGCAAGGACCGAAGGCGAAGTCCCACGATCTACAGGTTACGGTCTGGAAATGCCGTCTGTCCGATGGGTTACCGGTGCGCGGGCGGGATCCCGCCGTCTCAGCCCGGCTGCGCTGCGGATTGCGCCCGCGGGTGTTTCGAGGCACCATGGCCTGCAAATTGCCGCGTTTCCGCTGAGGAGTCTCTGAATGACCAACCAACCCTTCGCCGTAATCGGCGCTGGCAATGCCGGCTCTACCTATGCAGCGCATCTCAAGACTCTGGGTCACACGGTGCGCCTGGTCGATAAGTCGGCACGTCAGCTTGAGCCCCTGCTCGCCAACGACAACAAGCTGCGCCTGCACGGGCAGCTGTCCTGCCCCGAGCCCGTCCGCATCGACCTGGTGAGCGACGATCTCGCCCAGGCCGTCGTCGGCGCAGAGTACGTAATCTGCACGGTGCCTGCCCACTTCCACGCCGAGCTGGCTCGCGAGCTGGCGGGTGTGCTGGCGCCCGGACAGAAGCTGTTGCTGTCGCCGGGCCGCACGGGCGGCGCGTTGGAAGTCGAGCACGTCCTGAAGCAGAACGGCTGCGCCCCGGGGGTGGTGGTGGTCGAGGCACAGTCGATCCTCTATGCCTGCCGGCGCGAAGGCACGGATGTACAGGTCTTCGGGCTCAAACAGAAGGTCCCGTGCGCGGCCCCCAGGCGGGTCGACCTGACGGAGTTTTTCGCGGGATTGCAGGGGACGTTTCCGCAATTTGTGGCGGCGGAAGGAGGCCTGTGGCAGACCTCTCTGCACAACATCGGCATGCTGTTCCACCCTTGCCCCACCTTGCTGAATCTCGGCCGTATGGAGTCTCCTGAGCGCTTCGACTACTACATCGAAGGTTTCAGCCCGTCCGTGGCCGCGGCCGTCGAGCAGCTCGACCGTGAGCGCCTGGCCGTCGCCCGGGCGATGGGCCTCGAGTTGCCCAACGTCGTCGCCTGGCTGGCCGAGAACTATGGTTCGAGTGGCGAGAGCTTATATGAGGCCCTGCAGAGCACCGAGGCCTACCGCGGCATCCAGGCCCCGCAGCTGGCCGGCGTCGACGCCAAACGCGGGTTGCGCTACGTCGTGGAGGACGTGCCGACGGGCCTGGTGCCGACATCCGAGCTCGGGCGTGTGTTCGGCGTGCCGACTCCAGGCATCGACACCATCATCCGCCTGGCTGCGCTGATGTACGGGCGCGATTTCCGGGCGGAGGGTCGCAATCTGCGGCGGCTCGGACTCGAAAGTGCCTCCGCGGAGACGCTCTTGGCCCTGTAGATCGGGAAGGCCAGCCAGAAAGGAACACCGATGCCGAGCCCCCCACCAGCGCTTGAGTCCGGCCAGGTCGTCGCTCGGCGATTGCTGCGGTCGGCCTTGCTGGTGGTGCTCGTGTTCCTGGTCGGTGTCGGAGGCTACCTGTGGATCGGAGCTCCAGAGACCGGACTGTTGGATGCGGTGTACATGACGGTCATCACCCTGACGACCGTTGGCTATGGAGAAGTGGTCGACCTCAGCAACAATCCAGCAGGCCGCATTTTCACGGTCTTCTTGTTGGTGATGGGCGTGGGCGCCTTCCTGAACTTTTTCTCGACCATCACCGCCTTCATGGTCGAGGGCAGCCTGCAGCGGCTATTGAGGAAACGCACCATGGACCGCAAGATCGAGCGCCTTCAGAACCACACCATCGTCTGCGGCGGAGGATTCACGGGCCGCCACGTCGTCCGTGAGCTGATCGACACCCAGCGGCCTTTCGTGCTGGTCGACCGGGATCAGGAACGCGTCGAGCGCCTGTATCAGTGCTTCGAGAACGAATTCCCGGTCGTGATCGGCGACGCGACCGAAGACAGCTCGTTGCTCGCTGCCGGTATCAAGCGCGCCGCGGGCCTGGTGGCCTGCGTGCAGAATGACAAGGACAACCTGATGCTGACGTTGTCGGCGCGGCTGCTGAATCCTGAGCTGCGCATCGTCTGTCGTTGCATCAACGAGAGCGTCGAGGCCAAGATCCTGCGCGCCGGTGCGGACGCTGTGGTCTCTCCCAACCGCATAGGCGGCTTACGGATGATCTCTGAGTTGGTGCGGCCGGTGGCGGTGAACTTCCTCGACATGATGCTGCGCGACCGGCAGCGCAACCTGCGGGTGGAGTCCTTGGAGATCCACCAGGGCTCTGAGCTCGCAGGCAGCGACGTCCGCAGCCTGCGGCGCGCGGAGATCCCCGACATCTTGCTGCTGGCCCTGCAGCTGCCCGATGGCAGCTGGCATCACAGTCCCCGGGACGACGAACGCTTGCAGGCGGGCTTCCGCCTGATCTTTGTCGGAGAGCCGTCGGCACGCACGATCCTCGAGGGCCTGGCAGGTTGCCCCACTCCTAGCTCGTAGCCACTACGGCACTAGCGCCGCCGTGCCAGAGCTTGCGGATGGGCAGATCGAGGATGATCTCTCCGGGCTGTTCGACGACCTCGCGTGCCGTCTCAGGAAACAACGCGGCGTAGGTGGACTGATTCTTCTTCCCTTCGACGTACAGACGCAGGTTGCCGCTGAGACGGTGCAATGCGGTCTCGAGACCGGCGGTGAACTCCGCCACCTCACGAGCACTGGCATCCTGCTTGGGGGGATAGAACGGTCCCTGGTAGTGACTGACGATGTGGTTGAAAGGCAGGGGAATCACTGTGCGGTCCCAGGTGTTGATGCGGATGTAGCGCTTGCACCAGGTGCGCTGCAGACCCATCGGCACCTGGCAGGCTACGCTGAGCCGCGCCGAGCCGGACTTCATCTTGTAGATCGGACCCTTCGAGCCGTCGCAGGTGATGCCGAAGACGACGTCTTTCTCCGTGTTCATGCACTCGATCATCAACTCCAACACGCCCAACTCGCGCCGTCGCCGCGCGGTGCTGGAGCCGCCGCGAAAAACCACATAGCCGCACATATGCAGGAAGCGTGTGATCAGCTCGCCGAGGTCGCCTTTGCTGGCGAGCGTGTGGCCCTTCCACTTGCCCAGAGAATAGGCGACGAAGAAAACCTCATCGTGCCACAGGCAGTAGATCCCTCCACCATGGGCGCGGCGCATATCATCGGGAGTGAATCCCAGCTCTTCGACTTTGCTCGTCTTGTACACGAACCACATATACAGCAGGTAGAGGCGGGGAAGGATCAAGAATGCGAGTCGCAGAAAGATCCAGCGGATCTTCTTTTTTAGACGGCGTTTGAATGAGCGTTTCCGGACCTCGGGCTCGTCGCGCATCGGTAGTGTCTTCATCGGCTGGCATTCGACGCAAACGATACCCCATCCCCTCAGGCGCGTCGGGTTTTTTCCTCGTCCGCCCGGGTCCAGCTGAGCTCCGTCCTTGTGCTGCACAACACCCGGAGAGACCTGCTTCCGGCTCGTTTGCGGCCTGAGACGGATCCCGAGGAAGCAGACGTGGATGCTATTTTCTCGCGTTTTTGCGCTGCCTGGAACGGCAGTTTTTTGCCAGCTGAACCTTGTGCTGAAGCGCGCGGTGATGTCTAGTGGGGGCCCTTCGGGAACGGTAGTTGAGATTCCCGTGGTGGGGGCGTTGAAGAGTTCAGCGTCAGAGATAGAGTAGGCCGAAGAAACGGCCCTTTTTTGCGAGAGACAAGAGAAACATCATGTCAAAGAAACTTTTTGTCGGTGGATTGAGCTGGGATACTGCCGATAACGGCCTGCTTACTGCATTCCAGCAGTTCGGTGAAGTGATCGATGCCAAAGTGATCACTGACCGCGATACGGGTCGTAGCCGAGGCTTCGGCTTCGTGACTTTCTCAGATGAAGCCGACGCCCAGGTCGCTATGGAAAAGATGAACGGCAGCGAGCTCGACGGTCGTACCCTGAACGTGAATGAAGCTCAGGAGCGCCGCGGTGGCGGTGGTGGTGGCCGTGGTGGCCGTAGTGGTGGCGGTGGCGGTGGCGGTGGCCGTGGTGGCAACCGCTGGTAAGCCCGCACCCGTCCGGAATTCTGCTGACATAGGGCCGTCTGCTTCGCGCCGAGCGTGAACGCACACGGCCTTGTTCGATGGAGCTGCATCGGTGGACCATCAGCAAAAGTTTGCTCAGGTCCTCGGCGCTGCCGCCGTGGCGCTCCATTCCCTCGAAGTCCCCTTCCATTTGGTCTTCGGCACAGCTCTGGGCGCAGTGCGTGCGGGTCGCTTCATCGAGCACGACTACGACATCGACCTCGGGATCCTGCGCGAAGACTTCGTGCCAGGGATTCCCCAAGCGATGTTGGGTTCGGGCTTTCGGGAGTGGTGGAGCTACGGCAGCCTGGACGATGGTCTCGAATACTGCTTGGTCCACAGGCTCGGCGTGCGGTTGGATATCAACCTCCTGTACACGCGTGAGGACGGAGTGTATTCGGCCAGCTACGGAGGCGTCTGCACGACCTTTCCTGGTGGAAAATGCTGGTACCGCACGCAGCCGTATAGGACCCGCCTGATCGATTTCGCCGGGCGCCGCTACCTGGTTCCGCCGGAGGCCTACCTCGAAGAGACCTACGGGCCCGGGTGGAAGACTCCCAAGGAATACTCCTACAACAACGAGACGATCATGACCGAGTATCCCTCGTTGGTCAGGCCACACTAGCCCTGCCCGGCCCACAAGTCTGCTGGAACAGGTTGGCGCGAGCCCGGCGGTTGGCTTGCCCGGGCTGCGGGCTCCAGGCTGCGGGCTTCAGGCTTCTGCCAAGGGACTCGTCATGAGTCGAGACCACCGGAAACTCCCGTTGTTCCAGCAGGCAGACGAGCTCGTTGACGAGGTGTACCGCTGTACGCTGGGGTTCCCCGTCGAGGAGAGGTACGGTCTGAAGTCTGCAGCCGGATTCCTGAAGCCACGGCCGGGGCGTGAGTTAGACAGAAGTGCTCGAGAGTCGGCAAAAACGGCGGGTCCAGCGACATCAAGTGTCGGCTCGTTGGTGCGGAAAAGTAGGGGCGGGGTTTACACCTCGAAGACTCGGACGCTTCGCTCCGCCCGAGCGAGCG
>JAJDCP010000088.1 GCA_029260765.1 Planctomycetota bacterium | reverse complement strand
GACTTGTGGAGGCGAGTGGACAGAGAGTCTTGGGTCGGGCCTTCGTTTCAGGTTGAAGGTGGTCTGAGCCTCGGTTGATTTTTCGGCCCGGATCCGCATCCGTGGGCGATTTCCACTACGGTTCCGACGGTCACGGTCACGGCACACGGTCAACGGTTCACGAGTGTATCCTCTTGGCTCACAAAGGTTTGCAAGTCCGTGTCCCGTGGTTCGTGGTCCGTCTCTCCGTGACCGTGACCATGGTTGCCATCCTTGACGTCTATAGGGATTTCTGCGCGGGTCTCGAGCCAACCGCCGGGCAAGAACCAAGGGTCGACAGCGTCGAAAGCAAGATCATGCCAATGGTGACAGCGCCAAAGGCAGAATTCGTCGCCACAAGCCACGCGAGGGACTTGCTTTGTGACGATCCGATCAATGGACAGGATTTACCCCCGCCCTCCTCGCGGACTCGGACGCTTCGCACCCCGCGGGAGAGCGGAGCGTCCGAGGCCACGAGGTGTAAACCCCGCCCCCTACAAGAGGAACGGTCGGTTCTTAGACGATTCTCAGATTTGCCCCAGTTGACATCATACGGCGATTCCAGAGATCTCAAACGTTCCCTGAGACAGCCTCTCACAGAGCGCCGCTACAGAAGACGGCTTCGTTCACGTAGCAGCCGGCTGTCGCGACGGACAGTGGCCGGCAACAGGAGCTCTGGAATCCGAATCCGAAGTCCGAAGTCCGAATCCGAAGTCCGAAGTCCGAAGTCCGAAGTCCGAAGTCCGTTGGACAGTCTCTTACCGACCGCCACGCCTACAGGGACTGCCCGCCTGCCAACAAATACAAGCAGCCCCCGGAATCTCCAGGGGCGCTCTGCACGCCTGGTGCATGGCCAATGTCGCACATGTCCGCATTGCTGCGGGGAGGAGCAGTGCAGAGACTACTCGCCGGGGTGCGGCTCGAGACCAAAGACCACCCGATCGATGTCTTCGTGCAGGTCGTGCAGGTCCTCATAGAACTTGCGGAAGTGGCGGCGGTTGTGCTTCATGTCCCAGGTCAGGCAGCCACCGAGCAAAGGGACCAACAGGAGCAGGCAAACCAGCTTTTTCACCACGAACCTCCAGATGCATACGTTGCAGGATTCATGAAAGATAGCAGAGCGTCGTACTTTTGCAACGTGGAGAACCTAAAGCTCCCCTGTCACCGCGATGTCACTGCCTCGGACATTTCTATCGTGAGCGGTTATACTTGCGTATCGGGTCTGTGACCCGACGCGGTCCCGCTGCTTGAGGGGTGCCATCGTGAACCAGAGTTTTCTCGACACGCTCCGTGCCAAGGTCCAGAACCGGCGCGAAACCAGCCTCCGCGCCCGCTATCTGTGGTTGTCCGGCCAGGACGAGGCTCGCGAGCTCGCACCTCCCGAAGGCCTGTTCGATCCCGCCCTGCCCGGGCGCGTGCGAGCCCTGCTGGGTGAAGAGGCCCCGGAGCCCGGTGGTGGCGCGCGCCTCCGCCGGCTGGCAGCCGAACTGTTTCGTCAATATGTGGGGCGCAGCCTCGAAGACCTCGACACCGCCCGCCAGGCCCGGCTGACCGGTTCGGTCGAGCTGGTCGATGGCACCCGCCTGTCGGCCCTTCGGGCGCGGCAGAGACTCGCCGTCGAGGCGTCCCCCAACAGACGCCGCGCTCTGTTCGAGGCCTTGAGCGGGTTGGAGGCGTCGATCGCGGGCGAGTTGTTGGCAGAGACCGTCAAGGCACAGTTCAAACATGCGCGTGCCTTCGGCTTCGAGGGCCCCTCGGCGCTGTATGACGGGCTGCTCGACACGGGACTTGAGAGTCTCGACAAGCTGGCGCTCGAGGTCTTGCGGCGCACTGCGGACGTGTACAACGAGTCCTGTAGCTGGTTGGCTCGCAAACGCCTCGGAAAGGCGCTCGAAGACGTGCCTGCCTGCGACCTGCCCTTCCTGTTCGCGGGCCCCGAAGGGCTGTTCCCGGCCCACGAGCGCGATGCCTTCGTCAGCGCGTTGTGCGCCAGCATGCAGCTCGATCCGACCGCTGAGGGTGGCATCATCCATGATGACATCGAGCGTCCGAAGCGTATTCCGGCCAGCCTCGCTTTTCCCTGGCGTCCGGGCGAGCGTGTCTGGCTTTTGCACAGGCCCCGCGGCGGAATGACCGACCTGCGCCACCATCTCTCTCTGCTTGGACGCTGCCAAGCCTGGGCGAGCGCGGAACGATGGTACAACTTCGAGGATGCCTGCCTCGAAGATCCTGCCTATGCCGAGTCCGCTGCGTTGACCCTGCGAGGTTTGTTGTGCGAGCGCAGCTTCCTCAGCAAATACAGCGAGGGGCAAGCCGCCGACCTGGCCTTCAACTCGGCCGCCGCGGAGCTCTTCGCCTTGCGACGCGCGGCTGCAGAGCTGCACTATGAGCTGCTGCTGTACGACAGCGACACCAGTGAAGACAAAGATCTGCTCTATCCGGAAGTGCTGCAGACAGCTCTGCGCGTGCAGGCGCCGCCGCGTGCCTGGGCCCGCAATCTGTCCGCCGGCCTGCCCTGTGCCGACGCGTTCCGGGGCTGGCTGCTGCACGGCATGTTGCGGCAGCATCTGCTGCACTATTTTGATAACGACTGGTTCCACAACCCGCGCGCTGGGCTTTTCTTGCGCAAACTCTGGAAGGATGATGCGCTGGGCAGCCTCGAGGATGTCCTGACCGTTATCGATCAGAAGCAGCTGCGGGCCAACGACCTGGTGACCTTCTTCGAGCATGCATTCTGATCCCTGGCCCCGGCGAGCCCGAGGCTGAACGATTTCCCGCTATGCCTTCTCTTTTCGCTCCCCGCCTGGTACACAAGGGGCCCCCGCATCCTGGAGGCTGCCGTGGTTCCCTGGTTCCAGCCCGAGGCCCTGCCCATCGGCCCCTTCTCGGTCAAGCCCTTCGGGCTGTTCGCCGCCCTGGCCACGGTCACCTTCTATTTCCGCTCCGTCTACGGTGCCGAGCGCTTCGGCCTCGACAAGAAGAAGATGGAGAACATGTGCTTCTGGATCGTGGCGTGCTCGCTGCTGAGTGCGCATCTGTTCGAGTTGTTTGCCTACCGACCTGATCAGGTGCTCCAAGATCCCTCCATGCTGTGGAAATTCTCCACGGGCTTCTCGTCCTTCGGCGGGTTCCTGGGGACCTTCATCGGTGGTTGGATCTACTGTCGTTGGATCGCGGGTGTCCCGATCCTGCCCTACGCAGACTGCATCGCCCGCTACTTCCCCATGGCCTGGGCATTGGGAAGAGTCGGCTGCCTGCTGGTCCACGATCATCCCGGTGGCCCGAGCGACTTCTTTCTGGCGGTCGACTTTCCGGAGGGACCGCGGCACGACCTGGCGCTCTACGAGTTGTTGTTCGTCCTCAGCCTGGAGGGGCTGTTCTTCTTTCTGGCGGGCCGGGCGAGGACCATCGAAGGCGTCGGCACGCGCATCGAGCATACGCGGCCGGTAGGCTTCTTCATGGCCCTGCTGATCGGACTCTACGCGCCGGTGCGTTTCGGCCTCGATTTTCTGCGCCTGCCGGAAGGAGCCATGCTGGCTGGAGTCGAGGTCGGGGACAAGCGCTACCTGGGTTTGACCCCCGCGCAATTCGGCTGCCTGGTCTTTCTGGCCGTCAGTATCTACCTGCTGGTCCGCTTCCGGCGACGCCGTTGGACAGAAGAGCTGGCCAAGGTGTAGGATGATCGAAACCCCAAGACCCAGGGCACGCGGTGCCGCAGCCCGAGCCAGACACCCCTCCAACCAGTCAGGGGATGCCCCAGCCTGACGCCGAGACCCGGCGTGAGACGCAGCGCCCGTCCGTCGCGCCTGCCCGTCTGCAGCCAGGATCTGTGCTGGCGGGTCGCTACAAGCTGCTGAGCTTCCTCGGCCACGGTGGTATGGGAGCGGTCTACCGTGCCTGGCACGCAGACCTCGAACGGGAAGTCGCCGTCAAGACGTTGCTGGCCCCGCAGCCCGAAAACAGCTTCGCCGTGCCGCGGTTTCTGCGCGAAGCTCGGGCTTGCATGCAGATCCGTCACCGTCACGCGGTCGGGGTGCTCGACCTGGCCACCGACCCCGAGACGGGCCGCCTCTTCATGGTGATGGACCTGTGCAAGGGCCGCCCTCTGTCGGCGCTGCTCCGTCATGCCGGGCCGTTCACAGCCGCGTTGGCGGTGCAGGTCTGTTGGCAGGTGCTCGACGCGCTGGCCGAAGCCCACAGACTCGGGATCATCCACCGCGACATCAAACCCGCCAATGTGATGGTCCATTTCGAGTCGGGCAGCCCCGAAATAAAAGTGCTCGACTTCGGTATCTCGCGCGCCTTCTCGGAGGCAGCCCAGCGAGAGTTGGGCCTCGGCATGCAGACGCTGCCTGGTGCGTTGGTCGGCACCCCCGGGTACATGTCTCCGCAACAGGCGGCAGGCCAGTCCATCGATCCTCGCAGCGACATCTTCGCCTGCGGGGTCTTGCTCCACGAGTTGCTGACGGGTGAGCGCCCGTGGCCCGCGGCTGATCCTGCTCGCTTGGCTGCCGAGTTGCACAGCACTCCGCCCCGGCCGTTGCCCGACAGCCTGCCCGCCTGGCTGCGCGCTGTCGTTGCCCGGGCGCTGCAACCGAAACCTGAGCAGCGCTTCCCCGACGCCCGCAGCTTCCAGCAGGCGCTTTCGCGCGGTCAGTCAGGCAGCGGGCGCCTTCCCAGCAGCCCCGTGGAGGCGCCCGCCGCCCCGTTGCGGGTCTCTGGCCTACGGGCGGCCGTCGAGCTCCAGGACGATCCCTACCTCGACCGCTACGCGCGGCCGCTCGCGCCGCTGCGCGAAGAGCTCGCCGAGGGCGTACGCGTCGCGGGCACGACCTGGCTGCCGGAGGCCGAAGCGCAGACGCCCGAGGTCCCTCTGCAGCCTGAACCGCTTGCCGCTCCCCGGGGCATCCAGCTGCCAGCGCCCGCCACAGGGCCTCGGCCGCGTCCGAGCCGGAACCGGTTGGGCCTGGCGGTCTTGCTGCTCGGCCTGCTGACTGGGGGTTGGGTGTGGCTGGAGGGCTGGCCCCCGTGGCTTAGACCTGCACCGCGGCTCGGAGAGCTGGCCGGACAAGAGCTCTGGGGAAACCAACAGGCCCGCATCCGCTTCCGTGGAGCCGATGAGGCCCTCGCCTGCGATGTCTGGAACCACGAGCGCGCGCGCTGGGTCTTTACCGCTCGGCTGGCCTTCCACCAGACCGAGGACGGCGCCGAGATCCACTTCAGCCACAACGGCGAGACGCTCGTCTGGACCTGCCAGCTCTTCTGGTCCGACGAGGGGCAGCCCGGCTTTGAACGCCTGCGCGGCGATCCCCGTTGGGGGCTGCCGGCCGATCCACGCTTTGAGGTGCAGGCTCAGAAATAGCGCAGCGTGAACACCCGGTTCTTGTCCGAACCGATCAGCTCCCCCAACGTCCCGACATAGAAGCCGTCGGTCGAGCTGCGGTCGTGATGCGCCCAGACAAGCTTCGTGTCCCGGCTGATAGTGGTTCCGGCGTTTTCCCACAGGACCGTGGTGTGGTCCCATTTGTTGTTGTTCTGCCAATCAAAGAACACGATGTCGCCCAGCTGCGCGGCTTTCGTGTCGCTACCTCCGAAGGGGACGTCTTCTGCCTTCTTGGTCTTCGCGTTGATCAGCTTGTTTCCGTCGAGGTAGAAGTTCTTCCCCTCCATACGCAGCTTGCTGTACGTCTTGCACAGGTTGTTCGCGTTGGTGTACTCGACCTCGGTCAGACCCGCCTTGCGACCCGCCCCCGTAGCCAGGTCTGCGCAGTCGTAGCCGATGAATGCGTCGGTCTGGCGGCCGATGCTGCCATAGATCCAGGGCACCCGGCGGTACAGCTCGATGAAGCTCAACATCTTGACCGCGGAAGCGCCGCGCCGGCTGATGCGGTGGATGCGCTCGCTGGCCCCGCTCAAACGAGTGGAGAAGCTGTCTTTGTCCAGCCCACTGACGGCTTTGGTGGCGCTGGTCTGGGTGGTAGAACGCTTGCCGTAGCTGCCTGGCCGCTCGGCCTCACCCAGCGCGAGCTGCGCGAGCTTGTAGTCGATGTCGAAGCGCCAACGTACGGTTCCCGGATCATTGTCGGCGGTCGGCGCGAGCCCTGTTCCTGCCGCATGATGCGCATATTCGATGACGTCCAGGCCGACCCATTTCCCTTCCGTAGGCCCGTTCGACATCACGTTGGTGAATTCGCCGTGGCTGGTCATGCGCGTCTCGCGCTGGTGCGGCCGGTAGATCGGGGAGTGCAGGCCCAGGGGTAGCACCTTCTGCCAGTGGAGCTCAAGCTCGGTGAACAGCTCAGCATTCCAGGGCTTCGCCTGGATGCGGCCCGGCTCGCGATCTCCCTCGATGCGGATATCGGAGGGCGCCACCTTCTGCAGTACGAAGTAGTCCCGGTAGGTCTTGCCGCGCTCCGGTGCCCGCACGCCCTTGACGATCGCACGCACCACGCCGACGATCTCGGGGCGCGCGTCATGTGCGACGATCTTCCCGCTGGTCGTCAGCGGCTCCGTGTCTGTGCTGCGTGAGACCACCCAGCCGCGGTCGACCAGCGGCACAGCCACGACCGACACCGGACCGGCCCCTCCCTCACTCTGCCGGATCTGCGCCCCGTCATGGATCACGCCCTTCAGCGGCTTGCCCGCACGCGTGCCCTTGATCGTGATGCCGAACGGCGACTTACGCGTGTCGACATAGCCGACCTTGTCTTTGCCGTTCCATTCGAAGTCGAGCCCCGCCCCCGTGTCACGCACCTTCTGCTTGCTTGCGTGCACCTGTGCACCATCTTTGTCGTGCACCTCGATGGTGACCTCGACCTCGCTGTTCTGAGGCACGATCTGGTAGTGGATCTTGATCGTGTTGGGTCCGCTGACGCGATGGGGCATGAAGTGGCGGACCTTGGGCTGGTGGATGACCACACGGTCACCCTCCGGCATACGGATCCTCAGATCGTGGAAGCGTCCTGTGCGGAGCCTGATGCCCGTGCTGAGATCGTTGAGCTCGACATCTGCCATGGCAGGGCTTCCTCGTGAAGGAGATGTTGGAAGTATACCATGCGGCGTGTTCCGGAGCTCAAGGTCGGAGCGCGCGGCCGAGACAGGATGGCCGCCGGCAAATCGAGTATCGTGAGGAGACTGAAAAGAACGAGGAACCTAACATGCCCCACGGCTTTGAGATCGAGCGCAAGTTCCTGGTGCAACCGGATTGGCTTCCCACAACACCGGGCGTTCCCATCGAGCAGGGATACCTGTCGAGCCGGCCCGAGTGTGTCGTGCGCGTGCGGCGCGCCGGAGACGCCGCCTTTCTGACCATCAAAGGACGTGTGGAAGGCCTGGTGCGCCGGGAGCTGGAGTATCCCATCCCGAGTGCGGATGTGCCTGCGTTGCTGGCTTTGTGCGCCCAGCCCCCGATCGTCAAGACGCGTCACAAGCTGCCCTTTGGCGGACATACCTGGGAAGTCGACATCTTCGCGGGCGCCAACGCGGGCCTGGTGATGGCCGAAGTGGAGTTGGAGAGCGCGGATGTCGAGCCCCCCCTGCCCAGCTGGATCGGGAAAGAGGTCTCAGACGACCACCGCTATTTCAACTCATGGCTGGCCGAGCATCCCTTCAGCAGCTGGTCAGACTGAGCCACCAAAGGAACGCGGGCGCCGTTGGGCGCCCGTTGCGTACCGCATCGACGGGGCTCAGTCGAGCCGCTCGATCAGCGTCGCGATCCCCTGCCCCATACCGATGCACAGCGTCGAGATGCCGTAGCGCAGCTCTTGCCGCTCGAGCTCATGCAACAGGGTGACCATCAAACGGCAACCCGAGGCGCCCAGAGGGTGGCCCAGAGCGACCGCACCACCGTTGACGTTGACCTTGTCGAGGCTCACGCCCGTCTCTTTCGACCAGTACACGGGCACCGAAGCGAAGGCTTCGTTGACCTCGAACAGGTCGACGTCTTCGATGGCGATGGCGATACCGGCCTTCTCGAGCACCTTGTAGGTGGCGGGCACGGGGCCTGTCAGCATGCTGGTCGGATTCACACCGACCGCGCACATCGACACGATCTTGGCGCGCGGCTTGATCCCGAGCTTGTCGGCCATTTCCTTGCTGCCGATCAGCATCAAGGCTGCACCGTCGGAGATCTGGCTCGAGCTGCCCGCCGAGATCACACCATCTTTCTTGAATGCCGGCTTGAGCTGGCCGATCTTGGCTGCCGAAGTGCCGGCACGCGGGCCCTCGTCACGGCTGACCGACTCGATCACGCGGCCCTGTTTGTCCTGCTTGTGGACGACGATGATCTCGCGCTCAAAACGACCCTCTTCGATGGCGTGCAGGGCGCGCCGGTGGCTCTCGTAGGAGAACTGGTCGATCTCTTCACGGGTCGCGCTCGCCATCTGAGCCACAATCTCGGCCGATACGCCCTGAGGAACCAGCGCATAGCGTTCTTCGAGGTTCGGGTTGAAGCTGCCGACATCCGAGCCCATCGCCACGCGCGTCATGCTCTCGGTGCCGCCACCGACGACCAGGTCGCAGGAACCCGACATCACGGCCTGAGCGGCGAAGTTGACGCCCTGCTGGCCCGAGCCGCAGAGGCGGTTGACGCTGGTGCCAGGGATCTCCTGCGGCCAGCCAGCGGCCAGGACCGCGTTGCGGGCGATATTGACTCCCTGCTCGGAGGTCTGGGTCACACAGCCGACGATCACGTCTTCGACCAACATCGGATCGATCCCCGTGCGCTCGACCAGGGCACGCAAGAGGATGGCGAACAGCTCATCGGAACGCACGTCGGACAGGCTGCCGTCGCGTTTCCCAATCGGAGTACGGATGGCGTCGAGAATATAGGCATCAGGCATCGGTGAATCTCCATAGTGCGGTGCGTCGTAGACAGCGAGTCTAGACAGCCGGGGAGCTTTTGTCAACGGCCTGTGCTCCCCCGACTCGAGGATACAGCGCGCCGCGTTGAAGCGCTGCATTCTGGGCGTTTCCGCAGCAGGCTTCTCAGTCTTGGCTGGGCACTCCGCCTGCCAACAACAATGCCAGGTCGGAGAAGACCGCGTCCAACTCGGGGACGCCCTCGGCATCGCTGCCGACCAGGCGCCCGGCGTCGACGCAGCCGATGGGCAGGGCGGTGTCGACGTCGAACAGCCAGGCTCGCCAACGTTGCTCCCCGGCATCGACCGCACACAGCAACAGCAGCTCGGCCCGCCCGATGCGTGCCGCCAGACACAGGTCGCGCGCGCTGAGCTGCTGGTGGGTCGCGAAGTCGGAGCCACGCACCATGAACACTTCGCGCAGGTCCTCGAAAGCCACCTTCAAGCGTTCCGGGGGCTCGCCATCCTGCAGATGTCCGTCGACCACTGTCGCCAGAGCCAGCACTCCCGCCTTCAGCTTGGGGATCTCTCCGACCTCGAAGTCTGGCAGCTTGACGGCAGGCGCCGGGGCGAAGGCCGCGTCGTCGGGCCCTTCGAGCGGTTCCTGGCTGGGGTCGCCGGCCACCTCGACGGGAGCCGGCCCGCTGTTGCCCCAACGATCGACCCGCCATTCCATTTTGGAGGAATCGCTGCCTGCAGTCTCCACCGAGCGCCCACTGGACTGGCAGCCAAGCACCAGCGCCAGCAGACAACAGCTAGCCAACGGTGCTCTCATGGCTCCTCCCCGTCGACGTCGCCCAGACACCCGTAGGCGGCCAACAGAGCGGCGTTGGCCCAAACCGCCGCCGGCTCCCATTGAGAGCATAGCACAAACCCCGCGTCACGCCCCGCGAAGGCGCCCGCCAGCGTCGCGTCCCTGGGCCGCCACAATGTCAGCTTCCAGACAGCCGTCGTGCTGTCGAGCTGATAGATCAGCAATAGCTCGGCGTGCGCTGCATGCGCTGCCAGACACAGGTCGGCGAGCTGCAGCACCGATCCGGGCAGAAAATCACCGGGCAGCAGCTCGACCAGGTGCTCCAGCCGGGTTCCGAACGCCTCACCCAGTGCGCTGCTGACGGCTGGACTGGAGCCCTGCAGCCAGCCATCGACGACCGTGGCTACGGCCAGGGCAGCCCGTCCCTCCGCAACGGGCCAGGCGGGCTCGACAGCGGTCAGTTGCACGCGCAGAGGTCTGGCCCCGGGCGCATCATCGTCGCCGGCTGGGTTCTCGACCGTCGGATCCCCGTACGAGGCCTCATCGATGCTATCGGCTCGCTGCCTCCGGTCGAGAATGTCGGCGTTGTGCGCCTCTGGCTGGGGCGCACTGCTCGGCATCGCGCAGCCGAGCAGCAGGCAGAGTGCGGCGGAGATCAGCCGACGCGCGCTCATTCGCCCTCCTCCCACGCCCGGTACCACTCCGGCCTCGAGGGGCGGGGACCGGCCTTCCAATCAGCGACAGTCCAGAGAGGATCGGCCGGTCCCAGCCACTCGAAAACCGCCAGCCCGGCACCGCGCGCCCTGCCCCCTTCCGGCAGAGACTGAACCAGCTCGTCGACTCCCCCGCAAGCGGCGTACAGGGCACGCGTGCGTCCGGAAAAGTAGATGTCGCTGAGACTCCAGGCGTCCGTGCAGGGAAGGAAACACCCCAGCTCAGCGGCCAGCGCGCTTCCATCGATCTCTGTTCCGCGCAAGCGGGCCTCGGCCAGCTCCGCGACGGCATC
This sequence comes from Planctomycetota bacterium, assembly GCA_029260765.1. GTDB lineage: Bacteria > Planctomycetota > J058 > JAJDCP01 > JAJDCP01 > JAJDCP01. Next base: position 51,537 of record JAJDCP010000088.1, on the reverse strand, counting down.
TGCCCAGCGCGCGAACGCTTCGAGCCTGGCCAGGATGGAGGGCAGCGCGCCTTCGGAGGCTCCTTCGAAGGCGCGCCGACAGAAGCGCGCGAAGGCGGCCAGGTTGGCGAACACTTCCGGATGCGGATCCGCCAGCACCCGGCCCGCCGCCCGCTCAAAGGGCAGCGCTTCGCCGCGCCCCGCATCGACCCCTGCCGCGCGCGCCACGGCCAACGAGAGCCAGCGCGAAGACCAGGCCGGTTGCTGCGCGCCAAAACTGTCTGCTCGCATCAGTGGAGCCAGCGCCAGCCACCAGGCACCGTGGCGGGACTCGTACCAACGCGGCCCCTGCAACGGATCGAGCTCGCTGCGCAGGGTCTCGAGCTCTGCGCTGACGGCGGCCGCTTCGGCTTCCATCGCCAGCAGCTCGAGCGCACGCGGCTGACCCAGCAACGCGAGCATGTCGAGGTTGCGGGGCAACCTGCGCTGCACGCCGCTCGAGGCCAGACCACCCGTCGACAGGCGCCAGCGCAGCTCGACCGGCAGGGGACGCCGCAGCGGCAGCAGCGCGAAGTCTCCGGGGAGCAGCGCCAATGCCGTGCGTACGGCCGCGCCGCTGTCCGCGAGCTTGGAGAGCACGACACGGTTTCCAAACACGCCCGTCAGGCCTGCGATCACCTCGGGCGGTCCGCTGCCCTGGTAGCCGCCCTGCAGGAAGTGCAGGCTGCTGTCGAGCCGGTGCCATGAGTCGCGGGCTGAGCCTCCGCTCGCCAGGCGCGCCTCGAGCAAGGCCAGGCTCATGAGCACCGGCCGCCAGGCGATGCCCTGGGGAGCGCTGAGCTGCAGGCCCGTACCCAACCACACCAGGGCGCGGAAGAGCCGAGCATGTTCTTCGTTCTGCTGCCAGTTGTAGCGTGGCAGGAAGACGGCATACGACCTCTCTCGACCCAGATGCGGTGAGAACGCCATGCCCCCCGCCGCCTCGATCAGCGCCAGCTCTTCGCGGGCGCTGGTGCTGAGCTTGGACTGCGAGCCGGGTGTGAGCAGTTCGAGGCCGATCATCAGCAGCTCGGCGTTGGCGGCCCCGGCAGCGCGCAGTTCGGGGCTGTCCAACACAGTGGCCTGTTGTTGACTTGCCTTGAGCAGCGCCTGCAAGAGCCCCGGCAGGACTGCCCCCGCCAGACTGGTCTCGGCCTCTCGCACCAGCTCGGTTTCTAGATGCGCCAACGCGTGCACCGCCACCTCGACGGTCAGCAGCCGCGCCTCACCGGCGGCTGGCGGTCGGGCGTAGAACTCGCGCAGACTGGGCGCGTCGCTGCTTGCCACACGCAGGCTCTCGGCCAGCGAATCGGGCGGTCGTGCCAGGTCTTTGGGCAGCACCGGGTTCATCCGGGCCCAGCTGCGCCGGGCCCAGGCGAGCGACACCGCCTGCGGCGTGCCCCACACGGTCAGGCCGATGCCGACCGAAACAAAGACCAGGGCCGCCAGAGCCAGGCGCCGGAAGCGCTTGCTGCGACCGGCAGGCAGCTCGGCGCGCGGGCTGCGCTGGGCAGTGTCCGCTTGCGCAGGCCCTGCGGTTGCAGTCCGCCGGGCGCGAAGCCAGTCAGGCTCGGGCTCGGCCGCCAACTGCGCCGCCAAGTCAGAGCGTGCGGCCTGCCAGCTGGCATCGTCGAGCGCTGGCAGCTCGAGAGTCTGCAGGCCGGTCCGCAGCCAGCGCATGTGCGCGTACAGCTCTGCACACTCTGCGCAGCTGTCCAGGTGGGCCTTCAGCGGTTCGGCGGCGCTTTCGGAGAGCTCGCCGTCGAGCAGACCGGAGAGCAACTCCTCGGCGGGGCAGACTGTCATCTCAGCGTCCTCCCCCGTCAGGCATGAAAGCGAGCAGTCGCTTGCGCAACAGGCGCCGCGCGTTGTGTAGACGCGACATCACGGTCCCAACCGGAATCTCCAGAGCCCCCGCGATCTCTTTGTACGACTGGCCTTCCAACTCACGCAGCACCACGGCGGCCCGCAGCGCATCGGGCAGCTCGGCGAGGGCCGCGCGGAAAGCGGTCTGCAGCTCGTGTGCAGCCGCATCTCTCTCGGGACGCGGCCCACGATCGTCGCTTGCGGGACCCAACAAGTCGGAAGAGACCTCCTGCGGCCGGCGGCTCTTGCGGCGGCGTTCGTTGAGCACCACGTTGACCCCGATGCGCACCAACCAGGTCGAGAGCTTCGAGCCACGCTGGAACTGGCCAAGGCTGCGCCAGCCGCGCAGCAGTGCTTCCTGGGTGGCATCCATAGCGGCCTCACGATCGCCGGTCATGCGAAAAACGACGGCAAACAGCGCCGGTCGGCAGGCTTCGGCCAGCGTGCCGTACGCTCGGCGGTCTCCGCTCAGCGCTTGATCGATGAGCCGGGATTCGTCCATCGCGTCCTAAAGCCCTTGGACACCAGTGGGGAGAGCCTATTCTGACGGTCTCGTGATTTTTCTGCAACGAGGCGTCAGTCTCCCTGTTCCTTCGCCACGATCGCCTGCCGTACCTGTTCGGCGAAACCCGGGCGCAGGGGGTGCCCCGAGTAGACCGGTTCCAAGCCCGCACCATAGACCAATACGGTAGGAAGGGTCCGCACCCCGAAGCGGCGTGCCGTCGCTCCGCCGGCATCGATGAACACGCGGTAGGGAATGCTGAGCTCACGAACCAGAGGCTCGACCACGATCGGATCCTCACGCGAACAGCTGAGGATCACCAGACCGCGATCGCTGTACCTGGCTGAGAGATCCTTGAGTACCTGAATCACTTCTCGGCTGCTGGGATACCAGGTGCCGAAGAAGTCGAGCACCACGACTGCCTGCTCGAGCTCGTCGAAGGCTACCGGCTCACCGTGCAGCCACGCGCTGGCAAACAAGTGGGTTGCGGAGTCCGCCGGCTGGAGCGGCTCGACCACCGGCGTAGGCACGCAGCCCAGGAGTGCGACGCACAGGCACAGCCCGGCGGCGCGTGTGATCGTGGCTGTGTGCGGGAGGAAAAGCCCCGGCAGCATCGAGTTCCCCGAAATTAAGGATGGACTTCCGGCAGATCAGCCCGCACCATCCTACTCCATACGCCATCGATAGATAAAGAGGCTGTGGACGGGCTTGTCGATGAATGCCAGGTTGGAGGTTCAGGGTCCCGGCGGAGCACGCACAGTCTCCCTGGAAGCTACGCAACTCAGCCTGGGACGCAGCCGCGACAATGACTGCGTGCTCGATGACCGCAAGGTCTCGCGGCGGCACGGCATTCTCCGTCTGCGCGACGAGAACTGGCAGCTGTTGCGGCTCTTCGACACCAACCCGATCGTGCTCAATGAAGTTCCCCTCGAGCCGGGTGTGCCCCAAGTCCTGGCGGACGGCGACCGGATCTTTCTCGGCGACACGGTGTTGCGTTTTTGTCTCGGTCCGAGCTCTTCGACGTCGCTGGCGTTGACCCAGTCGACGCTCCATTTCGACGCATCCTGGGAAGACCGCCGCCAGCATCTGACCTTGAAGTTCGATCCCGAGCAGCCCACCGCCGGCGCCCTGCTCGCAATCCTCTTCAGGCTGAGCCAGTGTCTGCTCGGTGAAGGCGATGCGCAGGTTCTGATGCGCCGCTACCTGTCGATTCTGTGCGAGGCATTCGAGGTCCGCCGAGGATTCATCGCGCTGGCCAGCCCTGAGAGAGAGCTCGAGCCGCTGGCCTTCTGGTCGCAGGACGGGCGCAAAGAGGCGTTCAGTATCAGCCGCACCCTGGTCGATCAGGTGCTGGGGGCGGGGCTGGGAACCCTGATCGGCGACGTGCGCAAGGACGAGCGGGTGTCCAGCTCTGAGAGCTTGCTGCAGGACGAGATCCAGGGCGTGCTCTGTGTGCCGATGCTCGAAGGCGAACGGCCCATCGGCCTGATCTACGTCGACAGCCGCCAAGAGGTCAGCCCCTTCGGCGTCGACGACCTGCGCTTCATGCAGGTCGCTGCCCATCTGGCCGCGACGGGCCTGGTCAACCAGCGCCTGCGGCTGCGCATTCTGCAGGAAAACCGGCGCCTGCGCGAAGAGCTGCTCTCCAAAGAGGGCCTGGTCTTCGCCAGCCGTTCGATGCAGAAGCTGTTCGAGTTGGTGCGCCGCGTGGCGAGCTCCGAGAGCACGGTCTTGATCCGCGGCGAGAGTGGTGTGGGCAAAGAGGTGATCGCCCGCAGCCTGCACCGCCTCTCACACCGCACGGATGGACCCTTCATCGCCATGAATTGTGCGGCCATTCCCGAGCAGCTGCTCGAGAGCCACCTGTTCGGGCACAAGCGCGGCGCCTTCACGGGCGCCAGCCAGAACTTCCCGGGCAACTTCCGGCTGGCCGATGGAGGCACGCTGTTTCTCGACGAGATTGGCGACATGGCCCCCGCCCTGCAGGCCAAGATCCTGCGGGTCCTCCAGGAGCGGGTCGTCACGCCGGTCGGGGGGCGCGAGAGTTTCAAGGTCGACGTGCGTATCTTGGCGGCCACCAACAAAGACCTCGAAGAGGCGGTCCGCCAGGGAGACTTCCGGCAGGACCTGTATTTCCGCCTCAACGTGGTCGAGCTGACCATTCCTCCCCTGCGCAAAAGGCTTGAAGACATCGTGCCGCTGGCTGAGAAGTTCTTTGCCCGCTTCTCCGGGGGCAAGGCGACGATCTCGGCTGCCCTGGCCAAGATGCTGCGGGCCTACGTCTGGCCGGGGAATGTGCGCGAGCTGGAGAATGCGGTCGAATCCGCCTTTGCCATGTGTGCGGGAGACCAGCCCGGCGTGCAGGACTTTCCCGAGCGCATCCGCAAGCGGCAGGGCGATGCGTTGGCGATGCTGCAGAGTCTGGCCGAAGTCGAGAAGGCCCATATCCAGAGGGTGCTCGACATGATGGGGGGCAACGTCTCCAAGTGCGCCCGCACCCTCGGCGTCTCGCGTTCGACCCTGTATGAGAAGATGAAGAACTACGAGCTGAAGGCCTGAAGTCCCTCATCTCCCGCCAGGTAGTTCTTCCTCTGGCCGGCTCAAGAACTCGCGGATGCGTTGCAGCAGCAGTTCGGGCTCCGCGTTGGCGATGGCGTGGGGTGCGTCGTCGAAGCGCACCACTTCCCCACGGGGCAGCAACTCACCGAGCCTCGCGACTCCTTCAGTCATGTAGGGCGTCGCGTCGTGCTCGCCCCAGCACAGCAGCGTGGGATGCGGAACCCGGGGGGCTACGTCGAACAGGCTGCGCCGCACGGTGTCGAGCGCGATGCCCCAGTACATGGCGGTGAAGCCCGGCCCTCCCACCTCGTCGTAGTAGGCGAATGTCTCGTCGATGCGTGTCTGGCGCAAAGGGTCGTCCTCGGCATACCAGAATGTGGACTGGTAGTCTGCCATCCAGCCGAAGGGCAGGTAGCCAGCGATCAGCCAGCCTGCCCGGGCGATCCAGGGGGAAGCCGGCCAGGCGCTGCCTGGCGCCCAGGGCAGCAGGCGCACGAAGCGCTCGGGAAAGCGGGCCGCCGTGCTGAACACCAGGTTGCCGCCCAGGCTGCCTCCGCCGAGGTGGGCGCGGGCGATCTGCAGGCTGTCCATCACGCCGACGATGATCTCCTCATAGAGCGCCAGGTCGTAGGAGATCACGGGCTTTTCGGAGTAGCCCGAGCCCGGGAAGTCGAAGATGATCACGCGCAGGCTCTCGGCCAGAGGTGCGACCAGGTGGTCGATCTCCTCGATCCTCGAGGTGTGGCCTGGCAGCAGAATCAAGACCTCGGCATCGCGTGGGCCTTCATCGATGTAACGCACGCGCCAGCCCTGTACCGTCAGTGTGCGCTGCTCCAAGCTGGTCGCCCGTACCTTGGCAGGACGCAGTGGATCCGCATCGGCCGGGGCGGGCCAGAAGCGCACCACCACCCAGGTCAAGACAAGCAGCAAGACGACGATGCGCGGCCAGCGGCGTTTCTTGCCTGGGGACGTAGCCTCAGCCGGCACCGCCTGCTCCATGTCAGAACCCACCGGCGACGCGGTCGGTTTCGAAGAAGATCACGACCGCCTCGGCGATCACGCGAGCCACTTTGATCGCAACCTCGGGCCGGGCGCGCACAGGGCGTCCCGTGGCGTCGAACTCGCACAGTAGATCTTTGCGTACCTCGATGACCAGCGAGCTGGGGCGATCGGGGGAGCGTCGGTAGTCGGAAACCACCTCGCTCTCCTGCAAGAAGCGGCGCACCCCGGCGTAGGCCCGCTGGGCGGCCTCGAAACGCGGGCGTCGCCCAGCCCCCACCCGCCAGTAGCGGTGCAGAAAGCCGCGCAGGGCGGCGCTCTCACTGAGCCTCTGGTTGGTGTTGAGCAGCATCTGCCAGACCATCGCGTGGCCCGGATCATCGCGTGTGGCGGGGAACGCCTCTTCGTAGCGCGTACGCAGGTAGCGGAAGAAATACCAGACCTGCGAGCGCACGGCCATGCTGCCTTCGGGCAGGAGATACGGGTGGTTGTGTCCCACCCGGTAGCCTGCCCGCTCGAGGTTGAGCGAGATGCGATGGCTGAGCACGCGGCTGCAGGTCGATTCGGCCAGATGGTCCGGATAGAGAGGATCGAACACCCCAAAGGGCATGCGCGCGTCCTTCTGATAGCTGGCCGGTTGGTTGATCAGGCTGACATCGGGGCGTTTGGTCGTGCTGGCGTTGTGCTCATCGTAGGTGTGGACTTCGATCTTCACCAGACGGCCGTCGAGCTGCCCTTCCATCTGCTCGGAGATCTTGTCGTACAGCTCTAGCAGCGCGAGCTTCTGGCCGTGGTCGAGCGCGCTCGCGAAGGGCGGGTTGATCGCCAGCCGGTCCAGGGGGCCGCGGGTGTTCGGTGGCGTGGTGCCGGGGAAGCGGTTGAAGTCGAGCAGGACGCGGGCGAGATGGACCCGGCACCAGGACGCGAGGCCCAGAGCCGCCGCCAGCTCACGGGCGACGAGGTTCGCCCCCCAGTCCCGTTCTTCGATATGCCGGCGCTCGAGCAGCTCCAGGGGTACCAGCGGGCGGCCCTCACGATCACTCAGGAACGGCTCGGGCAAGACACCGCCATCGTGAACCGTATCGACCAGGATCCGGCCACGCAGCTCTTCCGGCAGCCCGTGCATGGCCGTGGCTCCCTGCAAGGACATACATTCATAGAGGCTGGTGGGAGTCTGGCGGTTGAACAGCGGCATCTCAGCTCTCCTCTTCGGGGCCCAACAGCGCCGCCCGCAGGCAGTCCAGCGGCTGATCTTCGAGTGTCTCCAGCGCCGCCAACGAAGCTTCGGCAGCCTGTTCCCCCAGCTGCGGAGCGGCCTCGGCGATGAACTTCCGGGCGACTGCGGATGCCTGCCCGGGATCGCCCGCCGCCCCTTCGGGCACGTCGCGGGCCGCCTGCAGGACTTCCGCGTCGACGGTCTTCAGCCGCACCCGGACGGGGAACAACATGCGGAAATCCGCCAGCTCGGTCCGGGCGGGCCGCCTGTGCGCCGACCTGAGCCAACGTGGGCCCAGCTGGCGCAGCAGCTGGGCGGCCAGGCGCATACCCCCCATCTGGCCGGAGTAGCCGGAGATGACCCGCAGCCAGGCGCGCGGACCCAGTCCGCCGAAACCCGCGCCAGCAAACAGGCCGGCGAAGTTGTCGAGCACCACGCCGCTCAGCGCCGGGTCGTGGACAACCTGCACGCGAGCGGCCAGGGCGCGGATCTCCGCTTCGCGCCCGGCAAGCATCGCCAGGCCCATCTCTCGTCCCTGCAGCTGTCCGGCGATGATGGCGACCGCCAGACTCAAGCGCAGGGAGAAGTTGACCTCGGCGGCGCTCAGACCCGCGGCGCCCCCATGTTCTGAGGCCAGCTGGTCCATCTGCAGGCTGAGCAGGTTGGCCGACACCTCGATGGCCCCCACATCTGCGGCGGTCAGCTCGCGGCCGTGTTGGGACGCGAACGCGCGCCGCAGCTCCAGCAGCGCATCGACAGCGGTGTCGAGATAGGCGCAGCCGGGGTAGAGCTTGTAGGACAGGGTCTCGCTCAGCCAGACCTCCCCCAGCCCGCCGAGCACCTGCGGAAGCGCAGCAAAGGCGAAGCTCTCGAGGAATCCACGGGGCGCCTCGAGCAGGCCGCGGGCGCCACGCAACCCTTCGCCAGCGAGCTGTGCCGCACGGATGCCCGCCAGGCAGGGCTGGGCCGCGGTCAGCACCTTGCTGCCCGCCCCCATGAATCCCGGCCAGAGGGTGAACGGCGGCTGGTACAGGGCGATCGCCAGGGCATCGGCGCTGCGCTCGGCGTCGAGGCCGAAGAAGCGCGCGGCTGCCACCGCCCCCGCCAGGTTGTGGACGAAGCCCCAGGCCTGACCGTTCTGCGGCCCCAGCAGAACGCTCGCACCCAGGCGCGCCCCCAACTCGTTGGCGGCCACCACCGTGGTCAACAGCTGACGGGTGGAGGCGCCTTGCTGTTCGGCCAAAGCCCAGCTCGCCAGCACCGCGCTGTGGCCGGTGTGGCCCATGCACAGATAGTCGTCGTAGTCGAGCGCCATGCTGGCGGCCGCGTTGCAGAGCACCGCGTCTTCGAGCGTCTGCCGGGGGCGTCGGCCGACCACCGTACAGGGACCCCCGCGGCCGTAGCGCGCGACGAAGCGGCTGACGGGCGCGGCGTCTTCGGAAAAGCGCGCTGCGTGCAGGGCCGCCAGCATGCTGATGATCTGCAGGCGGGTGCGGGCCCGCACGTGCTCGGGGATGTCGTCGTAGCGCAGCGTGACAGCCCAGTGGGCCATGCTCTCGAGATGGGTGGGCATCGGTTCTCCCCCCGCGTGGGTGGGTCGGGGACGATCATCGCCCGACGGCGGGTGGACTGCAAGGCTTGGGAAGAGGCGGGTTGATGCGGTGATGAGGCCGGACCCGAATCCGATCCGGAGCGCGGTTCCGAGCCCGGATCCGAGCCCGGATCCAGAGCTCCTGACACGGGTTCGATGCCAAGGGGCTGGAGGGGTTTGGGCGGCTACTATCCGTTGCGACCGCTGGCTGTACCAAATCGAAGCCGTCTTCTGTAGCGGCGCTCTGTGAGCGCCGGAAGGAGCTCTGGCGGAGGTTGTATCCAGAGGCTCTGGGTTCACCATACGGATCGATCCTCTCGTCGGTCATAGACCGACGCTACAGGCGGCTCTCAGCAGATCGAAGGCATCGACCAAACCCGATCGAAGGTCCCGGAGCGAAGTCTCCATCAAGAGTTGCCCATGTCAGGAGCCCTGGAACCCGACCCCAGAGCTCCTGACACGGGTTCGATGCAAAGGGGCTGGAGGGGTTTTGGCGGCAACTATCCGTTGCGACCGCTGGCTCGAATCGAAGCCGTCTTCTGTAGCGGCGCTCTGTGAGCGCCGGAAGGAGCTCTGGCGGAGGTTGTATCCAGAGGCTCTGGGTTCACCATACGGATCGATCAGCTCGTCGGTCATAGACCGACGCTACAGGCGGTTCTCAGCAGATCAAAGGCATCGACCAAACCTGATCGAAGGTTCCGGAGCGAAGTCTCCATCAAGAGTTGCCCATGTCAGGAGCCCTGGAACTCGACCCCGACCCCGACCCCGACCCCGATGAGCCGAAAACCGTGAAGACCGAGGACCGTGAAGACCGAGGACCGAGCCTGGTCACTCCTCGTGTTCTACTCCAGGCTGCGTTTGCCAACCTCTACCGGCAGCCATCGCCCCGTCGGTCATCAGGGCGGTTTGACCGAAGCAGTGCTACAGGTCACTCTCACCAACAGTCGTTCGACCCCGTCAAACCAATCAGTGTCGCTCGAATCAGAGTCGTGGCTATGCACAAAGAATTTCCAAGCACACGCCTTCGTTGGGCAGTCCAGGCACTCGCGCGACCGGCGAAAGACCAAGTCACACTCTTCCCGGACTTCGTCTGCAAGGCGGACGAGTTGGCTCTTGAGTTCAGCCTGTACGCGCGGATAGCCCTCGACGGGCAAGGACGAGCAGTCACTCCAGACCAGACTGCTGCACTGTCTGATCTGGATCGGTACCTCGGGACCATCAGCGGTGACGGCAAGAATAGCGCACACTGGACCGAAGAGGCGTTGTTCGCGAGCCCGGTGTGGGTTGAGACTCGCACATTGGCACGTGCCGTGTTGGATGTCTTTGGGTGGGCTGACGGGTGTCCGCCCGCGGAAAGAGGCGACACCTATGTGCAATGTCCATCATCGCCAATTAGAGGTCGTGCGCGAGATCTGCGCCTACCTGGTCAGCGATGCGCGCCGCCAGGCGACCTTTGACGCGCTGCAAAGCCAGGTCGGGACCGCGCCCGGCGTGTTGCTGGCGGCCGGTGCGGCGAAGATCGAGCGGGCCATCGTGGCTGGCGGCATAAAACCCCCCATGCGCGCGGCGAAACTGCTGGCAGCCGCCGAGATCGCGTGGCAGCTCGACACGGACCTGGCCACGATCGTCACAACCGACACGCGCGCGGCGCTCAGGATCCTGCAAAAGTTCCCCGGCATCGGCAGACCCAGCGCTCTGCGCATCATGGCCGCCTGTGGCCAGCCGTGTGGACTCCCCCTGGAGATCAATGGCATGCGGGTGCTGCTGCGCCTGGGCTGGGGAACCGCCCAAGGCAGCTGTGCGGTCCAGCATCGCTCGGTGCTCAAGAGCCTGGGGAGTGTCCCCGAAAGCGAGCAATTGCGTGCCCACAACCTGCTGAGGCAGCACGGCCGGGCCCTATGCAAAAACACCAAGCGGGGTTGCACAGAGTGCCCGCTTGTCCAACACTGTGATTTCTGCAGTGGCCCCAAAGACTTCGCTCCACGGTAGACGGCAGCCTTCAGGATAGGAGCCCCTGGTGTGTTCGAGTTCATCAAGATCGTCGCCCTCGCCGTGCTTGCGGCCGTAGCCTACGGGATCGCCCACGACATGGTGACCGCGCATGTCTGCGTGGAGTACTTCAGCGTAGCCCACCCGCCGGTGATCGGGCCATCACCGCCTTTCGTCTACGCCCTGGTCTGGGGGGTGATCGCCACTTGGTGGGTGGGGCTGCCGCTCGGCGTCATGCTCGCCTTCGTGGCGTGCGTCGGCCGCTACAACAAGCTGCGCACGGTTGTCTTACTGAAGCCCCTGAGGTGGTTCCTGGGAGTGCAACTGGTGCTGTCCATGTCGGCTGGAATGGTAGGCTACATCCTCGCCAGTCAGGGGTCCTTTACGCTGCGCAAGACGATGGCGGCCAAGATCGACGCCGCGCGGCACGCGCGCTTCGCCTTCGACCTGTTCGCGCACAACGCGGCCTATGCGATCGGGGGTCTGGGAGGCTTGGTGCTGATCGCTTGGGTCTTGAAGGCTCGCCTGGATGGGAAGTGGTCCGACTCGAGAGCTGAGACCTCCACGACAGCAGCGAGTCCTTTCCCGGGTTGAGCTGCGCTGGCGGGCGCAGCCGGTTGAGAGCTCGGTATTAGCGCCCTCCCCATCCGGAGGAAGGGCTAGAGAACGCAGTGTGCTACACTGTTCCCCTTACAGCACAGATCCATGCGCGCCACTGCTGCCGGCGCATCGAATGGGGGCAGCGCAAACAGGAGACCAGGAATGAACGTTCGAGATTCGGTGGTTGCGGCCATGCTTTTGCTGACCGCGTGCTTCAGCTTCGCCCAGGACGCGCCTGTCCGGGCCGAGGGCGAAGGCGCGACGATGTCTATCCCTAGCGCGACGTACCAGCCTGGTGCAAGCATCGAGCTGACCTTCACCGCCCCCGAGGGGCTGAGCGATTGGGCCTGGTTCGGCGTCATCCCTTCCGATGCCCCCCATGGAAAGGCGAGTGTCAACGACAGCCATGATGTCGCCTACAACTATGCCAATGGCAAGACCGAAGGCAGCGTGAGCTTCACGGCTCCTGTCAAGCCAGGGGCCTATGACATCCGTTTCAGCAACGATGCTGGCAGCGATGACCGTGAGTTGCTCTTCCTGAGCTTCGTGGTCGCCGCGCCGGATACGGACATGGAGCCCACCCTTGCGCTCGAAAAGACCGCGTTCACTTCCCATGAAGAGTTCACGGTCAAGTTCACGGTCTCCGGCTCGTCAGAACATCCTTGGATCGGTCTGATTCCCTCGGAAGTCGAGCACGGCAGTACCTTGGAGAACGACAAGCACGACCTGAGCTGGGGCTACATCTACGATCAGGTTCAGGGCGAGATGAGCTTTCGTGCCCCCGGTCCTCCCGGAAACTATGATCTACGCCTGGGAGACATCGAGTCTGAGCTGGCCTCGGTCAGCTTTACCGTTACCGCTCCAGCCGAGCTCGCAGCGATCGAGCCCGGCATTTCCATCGACAAGCAGACCTACGTCTCCCACGAGACCCTGCCAGTACATTTCACAGCCCCTATCACATACTGGTACACCGCCTGGGTCGCTTTGCTGCCCGCCGACAATTCGCCGGAGACCGCTGGAGACGCAGACGCCCACGATGTCTCTTACGGCTACCTGAATGGGAGAACCGAGGGCACAAACCAGCTGCGTGTCCCGGGCCTGCCAGGGCAATACGAGCTACGCTTGTTCACGAATACCGGCGGAGAGGGGCATTCCGTTGCCCAGCTCAGCGTCACAGTAGAACTGCCCGAAGGGGGTGATGTCGCACCGAGCCTGCGGCTCGACAAAGAGCTCTACCGGGCCGGTGAGAACATCGTCGTCGATTTCACCGCGCCTGCCATCTTCGACTACAACTCGTGGCTGGGAATTGTGCCCTCGCAGGTCGAGCACGGAAGCACCAGCACAAACGACTCCCATGACGTGGCTTATGAATATGTCTATGGACGCATGCAGGGCACCGTGACATTCAAGGCACCTGAAGAGCCGGGCTCCTATGATGTTCGGCTCAATAATGGCACAGGGCTCGGAGACGGCAAGGAACACGACTCTGTCAGCTTTGTAGTGGAATAGGCAGTCACGGCGGGCCTTGCAGTCAATGAGCAGGAATCGATGACAAGCTTCACCACCCTACCGCTGCGCCCCGGTCTGATGCTCGGCATCGAGCGCCTCGGTTACCTCGAGATGACCGAGATCCAAGAGCACGCCCTGCCCGACGCGCTCGCCGGCCGCGATCTGGTCGGACATGCCCGCACGGGCAGCGGGAAAACCGCTGTCTTTGGCCTCGCCCTGCTGCAGCAGCTCGAGCTGGCGGACCGCTCCGTACAGTCCCTGGTGCTCTGTCCCACCCGTGAGCTCGCTGAGCAGCTCACGGGGGCCATCCGGGCTCTGGCCGTCGGTCTCGAAGGTACCCGTGCCCTGACCGTCACCGGAGGCGCTGAGGTGTGGCCGCAGCGCAAGGCGATCGAGGCCGGAGTGCACGTGGTTGTCGGCACGCCGGGGCGCGTGCTGCAGCACTTGGAGCGCGGCTGGCTGAGCCTGGCAAAGCTGCGCAGCCTGGTGCTCGACGAGGCCGACCGCATGCTGGATATGGGCTTCGAGGAGGAGGTCAGCGGCATCGTGTCCCACGCGCCGGAGCCGCGGCAGACCTTGCTCTTTTCCGCCACCTGGCCCGACAAGATCGCACGGCTCAGCGCCGACATCCAGAGCGATCCGTGCGTGGTGCGTGCCGAGGCGCTGGTCGATGCGCAGGTTCTGCGCCAGAGCGCGCTGCTGTGTACCTGGGAGACTCGCGATGACGCCCTCTGCGGCCTGTTGCGCAGCCGTCAGCCTACCCCCACGCTGGTCTTCTGCGAGACGCGTGCCCAGTGTCAGGAGGTGTCCGCGCTGTTGCGGCGCAAAGGGGCGGATGCCTTGGAGCTGCACGGGGACCTGGAGCAACGGGAGCGCGACGAGGTGCTCGTGCGGATGCGCAATGGCAGCGCGCTGATTCTGGTCGCCACCAATGTCGCGGCACGGGGCTTGGATATGGCGGAGCTGCGGCTCGTCATCTGCTATCAGCTGTCCGCCGATCCCCTGGTGCATGTCCATCGTGTGGGACGCACCGCCCGCGCCGAGGCCGAAGGAGAAGCGGTCAGTCTGGTTGCCGGGGCGCGGGAGACGCGTTACCTGGACGCTATCGAGGCGCACATGGGCAGCCCGATTCCGCGCACCACCTGGGCAGAGACTGCGGGGGCGTCGTTGGCCGGTTGGTCCGCTCCGTTCAGGACGCTGGCGGTACTTGGCGGCCGCAAGGACAAGCTGCGCGCAGGCGACATCCTGGGTGCGCTCACCCGTGATGGAGGGGTCGAGGGAGAGGATGTCGGCAAGATCGTGCTCACAGACCAGCGTATCTGGGTCGCGGTCCGGCGCGCGGTGGCGCCGAAGGCGGCCCGGGGGCTGCACAATCAGAGGATCAAGAAGAAGCGTTTCAGGGTGAGGTTGTTGTGAGGCTCCTCCGGCTTCCCCGCTTGGTGGACAGGCCGGCGCCGGAGGCGGAGAAGGAGGAAGCTGTCCGGTCGCAGCGCGGGGCCCCTCCCGCCTGGCGGGTGCGACTTTGCTGGCGTGCTTGCGCTGGTCGGCCTGCTGCGCGAAGATGCAGGGTAGCCGGGCAAGGCCCTGAGATCCGGGTGACGGTTTCGGGCTGTACACTTCAATTTGCTCGCGGATCCGCCCGCCAGACCAGCTCCCGAAGCAAGACTTGACAGGTCAAATAGGAGCCGCCACTCTATCCCCATGGATGAGCACATCGCCAAAGCCACCCCTCTGCACACCCGATCCCAGCAGGACCGGCGGGGTTGTCAGACCACGGCGGGCGGCCTCGTGCTGCTCGAGTTGCTCGGCAGCGGAGGCGTGTCGCGCGTCTTCCGCGGCTTGGATCCGATCCACAAGAAGGTGTACGCGATCAAGATCTTGCGCGCAGACCTGAGCGCGAAGCACCAGAGCCTGGTGACGCGTTTCGAGAACGAAGCGCGCAGCTTCGCAGGGATCGACAGTCCCCACATTCCTCAGATCGAGTTCATCACCCACGAACAGGGCCGCACGGTCGTGGTGATGGAGTATGTCGATGGGCCCTCGCTCGGAGAGATCATCAAAGAGACCCGCGGCCGAAAGAGGTTTCCCGAGAACCTGGCGCTGTTGGTAGCCGAGGCGATCGCCAAGGCGCTGCAGGCAGTCCATGCCGCGGGTGTGATACACCGTGACGTCAAACCTGCCAACATCATGCTCCCGCGCACTCCGAACGGAGTTCCCGACCCTCGCCGCGCGAAGCTCATCGACTTCGGCGTCGCCCATCATCCGTCCTCGGATCTGACGGGCAGCGGCGAACAGCTGGGGAGCCTGGGCTACATGGCTCCCGAGCAGATCGACGCGCCGCGCAAGGTCAAGCCGACCGCCGACGTCTTTGCACTGGGCTCGACGCTCTACACCATGCTGGCGGGCGAGCCCGCATTCGGGAGCGTGGCCCCACTGATCATCCGCAACACCCTGACCGGACAGTACCGTCGTCTGCGCGAGCTGCGCGAGCCTCCTTCGGCCATGCTCTGCGCGTTGGTCGATCGCTGCCTGGCTAGGCGTGCGCAGGACCGCCCGGCGAACGGCAGCGCGCTGTTGGAGGCGCTCCAGCCGATCCTCCGCGCTCGTGGGCTGTGAGGCGGCTTGGAGTTGCGCGTGGGAGGACGTTTCGGGCGGGGCAGCCTACATCATCGCCATCGAGCCCCGATAGAAGCTCACATCCAGAACCATGATCACTGCGCCTTGACGTTTGTCGAGGTCACCGGTGATCTCTTCGACGCCCGCGAGCACGGTCGGGATCAGGTCTTCGGGCACCAGGGCGAGAATCGTCTTGCTCTGATGCGTCTGGGCGCGCATGAAACCGATGAAGTCGGCGAAGATGGGAATGTTCGAAATGTAGTGCCCCATGCCCTGGGAATCGAGGATGGTCGCTCCCTCTACGCCGTGCTCGACGAAGCTCTCGAGGATCTCGTGTAGCAGCTCCTCGGCGAACAACACGACACACAAGAGCTTGCTCCGCCGCTTGGGCGCCTTGGGAGCCGTGCTTCGACAGTGGGCCAGGAAAGCCTCGTTGACGGCCAACGGACTGGCTGCGTTCAACAGCTGCTGCTTGACCTTGGTTCCTGCGAGCGTGCGGGAGATGGCCGCCAGCAGCTTCAAGTGGTCTTGCACGCGGTCTTCGGGAGCGAGCACCATGATGAACAAGCGCACCGGTTTCTTGTCGAGGGCTTGGAAGGCAACGCCCTTCTTGGAGACACCGATACAGATCACGAAATCGTCTAGACCGGCAATGCGTGCGTGGGGCAGGGCCAGACCGCCACCGAATCCCGTCGAGCCCTGTCTCTCACGCTCGAGCAGAGCGCTCACCAGGGTCTGCTTACCCAGTCCTTTGAGCTTGCCGGCATCGTCGGCCAGGGTGATCAAGTTGCGCAGTACTTCCTCTGCGGTCCCGCCAGCAAGGTCGTTGCTACAGCATTGGGGAATGACCAGCTCAAAGGGATCCACGCGCCACCTCCTCCATGTCGTTGCCCCGGATCAGGGCCCAGCGCGAGAGCGGCGGACCGAGGAGCTCGTTGACGAAGACCGCCAGCAACACGATGCTCACCATCGTATCGATGTTCTGCCGGGCTCCGGCCTCGATGGACGAGAGCAACGGAGAGTTTTCGACCAACAATACCAGCCCGATGGCGACTCCTGCTTGGGGCAACATGCAGAAGCCGAGATAGTTGCGGATGGCCGTCTCGCTCTTGCCCAGCACTGCCCCGACATAGACGCCGGCGTACTTGCCCAGGGCGCGGAAGACGACATAGACGCTGCCGAGCAACAGGATCTCGCCCCGCAACGCGACGCCCGGCTCGAGCTCTGTGCCGGCGAGCACAAAGAAGAGCGCGTAGATCGGTGGCGAGATCGGCTCCAGGGACCGGAAGATCCGATGGTTGCGGGCCCCCATGTTGATGATCAGCGCCCCGCAGGCCATGTTGGTCAACAGCGGCGACAGATGCAGGCTGAGGGCGATCGCAGTGGTGACGAGGAAGACCCCCAGGGTCAGGATCAAGAGCTCGCTCGTGTTGCTGCGTTTGCGGGTCAGCAGATGGATCGTCAGGCCAGAGACTGCGCCGAGCAACACGGACAACAGCACTTCACCACAGGCCGTGAGGACGAGCATCGCACCACTCGAAGAATCGGGCTGCAACATCCCCGAGGCGACAGCGAACACGACCCCGAACAAGACTACGCAGCCGGCGTCGTCGAGCGCGACCACACCGTAGAGATGGTCGACGAAGGGACCGCGAGCCCTGAGCGCCTGAACGATGGCCACGGTGGCGGCAGGCGCCGTCGCCGAAGCGATCGCCCCGAGCATCATCGCGAACGGCAGCTCCATCCCGAACAACACAAGGCTCAGGCTGACGGCCCCGAAACTCGCGAACAGCTGGACCGCCGTGATGATCAGCACGGCCTTTCCCATGCGCTTGAGCTTGATCCAGTAGAATTCCCCGCCGATGGTCAGCGCGATCAGGCCTAGAGCCACTTCGGTGACCATCGACAGGGTCGCGCTGTGGTTGTGGTGCACCAGGCCGAGCACCGCGTCGCCCATCAGCAGGCCCGCGACGACGAAGCCGGTGACCTCGGGCAGTCGGAACTTGGCGGCCAGCTGACCGAGGAAGGTGCCGGCCAACAACAGCAGACCGATCACGAGCAGGGGTTGCAGGCTGGCGATCTCCTGCAGCTTGGAAAGAAATCCCAGCTCGGGGAGAATCCCTGCTGCGAGCAACGCTGCGCCATGCATCAGTAGCTCGGCGCCTGGTGGCGTTGGAGTGCGACCGCACCCGTAGCTGGATGGCCAGAGTTCAAGAGCGTCTCACTGGTGGGGTCGTCCCCAACCGGTTCTTCAGCGCCATGGTAGCTGCCTGTACCTCCGAACGCCAGTGTGGACAGACCTCGGGCCAGGCCCTACAGTTGGGGCTCTTTTCCGAATGGTAGGGATCGACGTGCACGAGCTACAGCTCACATCCAGGGACGGAACCTCCATCAGAGCAGGCCGCTGGGACCCTGAGGCAGAATGCAGAGCGAACGTCCTGTTGATCCACGGACTTGCTGAGCACCTCGGACGCTATCAAACCATCGGACAGCTCCTCAGCCAGGCGGGCTTTCGGGTCACCGGTCTGGAGCTGCGGGGCCACGGCCAGTCCGCCGGCAAGCGGGGATTCGTACGCAGCTGGTCCGACTATGTCGATGACGCGCGCGCGGCGGCGCAGACGATCGAAGGGCCGTACTTCATACTCGCCCATTCGATGGGAGGGCTGGTCGCCCTCGACCATCTGCGCACGGCGAGCTCGGTTCTGGGTCTGGTCGGGATCGCTCCGCTCCTCGGAGTCGCGGTCGAGGCACCGGGCTGGAAGATCCTGGCTGCCAAGCTGTTGTCGTGGGTGCTGCCAAGCTTACCGATGGCCAACGAGCTCGACTCCAAGACCCTGTGCACGGACCCGGCTGTGGTGGCAGCCTATGAGCAGGATCCTCTGATCTTCAGCGTCATCACACCGCGTTGGTACACCGAGATGCTCAAGGCGATCGCGAGGGTGCGCGGCCACGCAGCGCAGTACCAGGTTCCCTTCTTGGCTCTGTGGGGGAGTGGCGACGTCATCGTCAGCCAGGCAGCCATCGAAGAGTTCACCGAAGCCTACGGGGGGGCGGTCGAGAAACGGGGCTATGACGGCCTGCTCCATGAGATCCTCAACGAACCCAGCGGCGAGGCGATCGTCGCCGAGATCGTCGCCTGGTGTGGCACGATTCTCAGCGACGCGGGCTCGCAGGCAGCCTGACGGGGTTCTGTGTGCTAGTCTGGAGTCAGGCGCCTGGCAACCAAGAGCCATGGAAGCTGACCGGCACGGGCCCGGGGAACCACATCCGCGCGCGGGGCCCACGCTCGGGGTGCGCCGCGTCCAGCACAGCCAGGCAGCTACGTTGGCGTTGGCTGTCCCAGACCATCACCAGCAACCAGCCCTCGTCTTCCCGAGTGCCTTCGGGCACGAAGACGGGCTCGCCCACATAAGCGCCAGGCCCGGCAGCCCAGACGCGTTCGGCTCCGGACTGGACGTCGAGCTTGAGGATCCGGTCCTGCATGCCCTGGCGGGTGGCGTCGACGTTGGCGTGGGCGGCACACCAGGCGTAGCGGTAGGCTGCGCCTTCGACGCTCGGAGCGACGCGTGGGAATTCGACCGGCCGGGGATTGAGCTGTTGCCACTCGAGGCGTTCGCCGGGCACATCGATACGAGCCCGACAAAAGAAACCCGGAGCCGCGCGATCGGTCGGCCCGTGGCGGATGCCCTCGAGCCAGGTGAGCGTGCCAAAGTCGGCGTAGCGGATGAAGTCGACGTGCAGCTGGCCATCGGAGGCTTCGAAGGCGTTGGCGAAGTGCCATTGATAGAACGGTTCCACTTTGAAGCGGCGTACCCGATGCGGTGCGTCGAGCCCGACCACGATCACTTCCGTCCCTTGTTCGGGGCGCCAATGCAGGGCCTCGGCAAAGCTGGCCGAGCCGAGCAGCACTGACCAGAGGCGGGTGCTGATCGGGGAGACGAAGAACAGGGCGTGGTTCTGCGTAAGCGTGAAGTCATGCAACCAGAGACGACCCGGCAGGGGGATGCTGGTCAGGTGCCGGGGTTGTCCGGCATCGGGCAACGCATAGAGGTCAATGCGCGGGCGGAAACCCAACCGCAAGCCGAAGTTGTACAAAGTCTTGCGGGAGGCGACCCGATGCGGGTGGGCCGAGAAGGTCTGCGGGATCATGCCTCCCAGGTCGGTGGTGCCCAGGGTGTGCAGGTCGCTGTCAAGCATCGTGGGTAGACCGGCCTCGAACAGCGCCAACAGCTTGCCCTGCCAGGGAATCACGTTCGTATTGGCGGAGTTGCGGAAGGTCTTGCGCAGGGCCTGCCATGCGTAGCCGGGCACACGCGTTGCGAAGCCCCCGTAGCGCATCTTTCCCGCGCGGGCTTCCGCACGCAGCGCGGCGCTCTGCACCAGTCGGTGGGCTGCCTGGGCGCGGCCGTCGGCAATGCGTAGCGCGCAGACGCCCCCGTCGCCGTCGAAGATGTGTTGATAGGGCACACCGTGGTTGGAGAAACGGGCGGGTCCTGCGCGGTAGAGAGTTCCCCTCAGGCTCGCGGGCAACCGGCCTTCGACCTCGAGCTCTTCGAAACCGTGCTCGCGGACGAGGTCATGGAACATGGGAGCCCAGGCAGCCGGGCTCTGGTCCGTGGAAGTGGGCTCGCGGACAGACATAGATAGACGGGCGGTCATGACGGATCCTCCAATGTTTACACTGGTAACATTGGCAGCGGATGTTTCCGATGTCAACATCAAAATGTTAGGATGTCCGTGCGGGCAGTCGCACAGCGGAGGATTCGATGGCAGAGCCGTACCACCACGGAGACCTCCGGGGCGCACTCCTGCGCGGGGCGCTCCAGATCCTGATCGAGAAGGGTGAGACGGCCCTGAGCCTGCGGGCGGTCGCTCGGCAAGTGGGAGTCAGCCACACCGCACCGTACCGCCATTTCCGCGACAAGGCAGGGCTGCTGCAGGCTGTCGCGGACGAAGGCTTTGCCGCCTTCAGCGAGCACCTGGACGCTGCCCAGACTGCCGCCGGCCCCGATCCACTACCGCGTTTCCGCGCGTTGGGGCGGGCGTACATAGACTTCGCCCGGGCACAACCCGACCGTTTCCGGCTGATGTTCGGGCGGGAGGTCGTCGCTGCTCGTCACCAGAGTGGCGACCTGGGTCCGGCCGGCGCGCCATTCCAGCGTCTGCTCGACACGATCGGCGCCGCACAGCACGCCGGCACGGTGCGCGCTGGCCCCTCCCCCACGCTGGCTCTGGCTGCCTGGGCGGGTGTGCATGGCTGCGCACTGCTCTGCCTCGACGGTCTGCTGCCTCCCCAGGTCGGCCCTTCCGATGCGCTGATCGACCAGCTGTTGCAGCTGTGTTACGAAGGGCTGGCTCCCTGATCCAACCGGACACGTGGCATCCTGGCGAGGCGCCTTCGCACACGACTCTTTCGCAAGCGCGCTCAATACCGGATACTAGTGTCGCAGCAACCGATCACCGGAAAAGGCGGCGCCACTGATGGCTCGCAAGACACAACACACGACATCACATACTGTGAGGAAAATCCATGCCCGATTCGGCACGGGACGTCCCCTACGTGGCACTCAGCCACCGCCTGGGTCTACTCGCCCGCCTGCGCGAAGAGCGCCCGGCTGGCGAGATTCCCTGGAAGGACGCCAGCAAGCCGCAGCCCTGGTTCAACGAGAGTTTCATGCAGACTCTCGGTATCGACACCACGGCCGTGGCTGCGCGATCGAGCGCTGCCGAGTTGTTGCAATGGACCCTGGCGCTGGCAACCTGCCGCGAGCTGCGCGCAGCCAAACGGGCCCTGTTGGCCTTTCTCGAACGCGAACAGACACACCTCGGAGACACTAGCGGGCTGCGCGCACTCGAGCAGCGAGGGCTCGAGCTGTTCGAGCGCTATGAGGAACATCTGCTCGAAGGTGCTGACGACCGGATCGAGGCCTTTGCTCGCAGCTACCGAGTGTCCTCGGAGCAGCCCGAGTTCCTCGACTCCGCGGACAGCTATCCCAGCCCCGCGGCGTTGCACTACAGTTTCTGGTTGCACACACTGTTTGCCAGCCAGTACGCCGGGCTGCTGGCCCATCGCCTGCAGGGCGACTCCAACCTACAACCCACCTGGCGGGCTGTGCTGGCGGAGCACGCGGTCTTGCAGCGTCGATGCAGCGACACCGCCCTCGCCTACCTGCACGCGCTGAACCTGCCCGAGGACGACAAACAACACTGGTCACGCGCGTTCTTCTTCCACCTGTGCAAGGCCGGCTCCCGGTTTCTGGGAACCGACGCTGCCCAGCAGATCCTCAACACCCGCCACCCCGAATTGGTCGCCTTTCCCGGAGGCCTCGAATTCAAGGGCTCGGCCTTCCTGCGCCTGATCTGCGACGACCCCTTGTTCGAGGCGTTGCGTCAGTCGGCTCCCCATCTACAGGCCCTGCGTCTGGAGATGGGTTTTCAGCCGAGTCGGGCGGCCGTCGCGCAGCTCGACGGACTCTTGCTCGAGTCGCGCAAAGAGCAGAGTCTGGTCGACCTGTTGGTCAAGGCGACCAAGGGCTCGGGCAAGCTGCTCTTGCGCAGCAGTGAGGGCGAGGAGATCCTCAGCCCCAAGTCGATCCTCAGGGATGCTGAGCATCACCTGCTGATCCTCCGTCGCCTCGGTCTCGACGTCGGCCAGCCCGTGTTGATCCAACTCTCAGACCCGCGGGCGTTCCTGACAGCCTTCTGGGGCTGCCTGCTCGGCGGCTATGTCCCCGTTCCCCTGACGCCCCCCAGGGCGCTGGCCGCCCTGCCGGAAAACCTCGATCGGGTCGCTGAGGTCGCGGCGTTGCTCGAACAGCCACCGCTGGTCACCGATGCGCTGAGCGCGCGTGCCTGCGCGGCCCACCAGCTCGGGCGGGCCATCAAGGTGCTCGCCTGGGAGGAACTGGCGGCCGAAGGACGCTCCAAACACCGCCCCCGCACCAGCCCCGGCAAGGGGGCGGACGACGCCTTGATCCGTGTCAGCGCGGGCCGCACCGGCAAACCGCACTGCGCGGTTCTCAGCCACAATGCCGTGCTCGCGAACCTCGGTGCCCTCCGTCAGGCGCTGGAGGTCGACGAGAAGGACGTGTTCTTCTGCAGCTTTCCGCTCAGCAGCCCGCGAGGCCTGTTCGGCTGCCATCTCCTGCCGCTGGCACTCGGCGCGAACCAGTGCTTCGCCTCCGCGCACGAGCTCGATGCGCAAGACTGGTGGGAGGCGGTCAAGAAGCAGCGCGCGACGGTGCTGGCCTGCCCCGCCGACGACTTCCCCAAACCCTCCGACGCGAAGCTGCACAAACGAGTGCAGCGCATCGACTGCGGCCCCGGCCACCCGGATCCGGTGCTCGAGGCCCACCTCGACGGCCTGACGGATAAGCGCTTCGAGCTGTATGGGCTGGCGGAAGCGGGCTTCGCCCTGACCCTCGAGGATCAACCCGGGTTGCTGTCCGTCGATGTGTTCAGCTTCGGAGCTGCCGGGGGGCTGCGTCAGGTCGACGCGAGCTCTCCTCAAGCGTTGGCCCTGTACTCCAAGGGCAAGCCCCTGCCTGGCGTCGAGCTGCGCGTGGTGGACGCGCTGGGGAAGCCCCTGCCCGAGTTGTCTTTGGGCGAGGTGCAGGCGCGTGGCCCGGGCTTTGCTCGCCGTTTGCTGCCCGAGGAAGCCAACCTGGACGCCGAAGCCGAGTGGCTGCACGCAGGCGACCTGGGAACGCTGGCGGGCGGGCACCTCTATCTCGCGGGACCGCTGCATGACGTCCTCTTCGCGGGCGGGCGGAACTTTGTCGCCGACGACCTCGAGCGCCAGGGCCGCGGGATTCCTGGTCTGGATGGTTGCTGGGTGCTCAGCGCACGCGATCCGCTGGCGGGCCACGAACAGGTGGTTCTGGTGGCCGCGCTGCGCGATACCCTGGGACTGCCTGCGCAGACGGCAGTGCTCGAGCAATTGACCAGGCTGGTCAGCGAGCGCCTCGCTTTTCCGGTCGACGCGGTCTTTCCTCTCAATTCCAGCCAACTTCCCCGTGGACCTCATGGCGACGTGCTGCGCTGGAAACTCAAAGAGCGCTACAATCTCGGCGAGCTGTCGCGAGGCTGCAGTCTCCTGCCGCTGGCTGAGATCGCCGCCGAGACACGCCGCATCGATCGGCGCACGCCGATGCTGCGGTTGGCTCCCCCCCTGCCGAAACAGCCGCGCCACGAGCGGCGCCGCACCGACCGCCGCAAAGGGGCACGCCGTGAGGTCGACCGGCGCCGCAGGGCCGCTGCGCGCGAGCTCGGTTCCGATCTGTTGGAAGCGGTCCGGCAGCTATGGGCCGAGGTGCTCTCCAAGGACACACACGGATTGGGTGTCGACAGCAACTTCATGGAGGTCGGGGGCAACGCGCACAAGGCCAATCAACTGCACGGACGGCTCGAAGAGACATTCGGCGTGCGCCTGGACCGGCGCGCCCTGGCGGGTTGTTCCACAGTCAGGGAGATGGCTGGTTTTCTGCACCGGAGCTTCGCCGCCCCCTCCGAGAGTCCGCGCCCCGACGTCGAGATTCCCCAACGGCCGATCGCGATCATCTCCATCGCCGGGCGTCTGCCGGGCGCGCGCAATGTCTGGGACTTCTGGCGCCTGCTCAAGAGTGGCCGCTCAGCCATAGGCGAGATTCCCGAGACGCGCTGGAACCCCAACGACTTCTACGACCCGTCTCCGCTGAGCCCTGGCAAGACTTCGTGCCGCAGGGGCGCCTTTCTGGCGGGCATCGAAGATTTCGATCCCGGCTATTTCGACGTCTCCTTCGAGTCCGCGCGGCACATGGACCCGCAGCAGCGGCTGTTCCTCGAAGTCGCCTACGAGGCATTGCGCAAAGGCGGGCTCCATCGGCCCGGCTTCACGCGCGACATCGGCGTGTATGTGGGCGTGGGCCCCTCGGAGTACTTCCACCACTACCTCGAACGCAATGAGGCCGAGGCCCTGGCCGATACGCCGGCCTTCTCCGGGTTGTCGCCCGAGGTGCAGGCAGAGCTGCTGCGTCAGCTGCCGCGCGGTGCAAAGATCCGACCGCAGACGGCGCCCGGGAACCTCGAGAGCATGGTCGCCCACCGCGTGTCCCAGGTGCTGGGCTTGTGTGGTCCCTCGCTGGCCCTGAATACGGCCGGCTCCAGCGCTTTGATCGCACTGCATCTGGCTTGCGAGGCATTGCAGCGCAACGAGTGCGCCATGGCCGTGGCCGGCGGAGTGTCGGTCAACCTGACGGTCTCCCCCTACCTGCTCTACAGCCAGGCGGGTCTGCTCTCAGGCAGCGGCGAGTATCGCCCCTACAGCGCGTTGGCAGACGGCATGATCCCCGGCGAGGGGGCTGGCGCCGTGTTGCTCAAGCCGCTCGACCGCGCGCTGGCGGATGGAGACACCGTCTGGGGCATCGTGCGTGGCAGTGCCGTCACTCACGATGGCAAGACCGCTGGCGCAACCCAGCCGAGCCTGCAGGGTCTGGAGGAAGCATTGCGCCGCGCGTACAGCCGGGCCAAGCTCGAGCCCGCGGCGGTGTCGTATATCGAAGGTCAGGGCAGCGCGCTGCCAGAGGCCGACCGTGCGGAGCTGCAAGTCTTGCAGCGGGTGCTCAGCGAGGGAAGCTGGCAACCGGGCGCTTGCATGCTCGGCAGTGTCAAACCCAACGTCGGGCACTTGATGGCGGCGGCCGGCATGGCCGGTTTGCTCAAGATCCTGCTCGCGATGCACTTCCGCGAGATTCCGCGCACGCTGCATCTGGCTTCGCTCCGCGAAGATGATGCGGCCGCCGGCGTGCTGGATCTGGAGGGCACGCCTCTGTCGTTCGCGGAGCGCCACCGCTCGTGGCCGGCGCGCAACGGCAAACGGATCGCCGGAATCACTGCCTGGGGTGTTGGAGGCGTGAACTGCCACGCGGTGATTGAAGCGCCCACCCGCGTGCAGATCAGCCATCCAGCCCCGCAGCTCGTCTGTCTGCAGGCCAAGAGCCTCGACTACTTCAACCGCAACGCGCTCGGCATCACCAAATTGCTGCGCAGACGTCGGCTGCCCTTCGGGCTGGTGTGCGCAAACCTCAATCGCGCTCCAGGGCGGGACGGAGTGCGGGCTGCCCTGCTCGGGAGTGACCCGCAGGCGCTCGAAGAGCAACTGAGCGAGGCCCGCGATCGAGTCAGCGATCCGGGACCGGTGCCGCGCCTGGTGCTCGTGCTCGGCAACGCGCCGCTCGATTTCTCGGCAGCGGCAGAGCTCCACGGCCGGGAGCCGTATTTCCGTACCGAGTTCGACGGTGCCTGGGCGTTGCTGGATACCGAGCTCGAAGCCGGTGCGGCCTTGAAAGTGGCCGCGGAACAAGGCGCAACACCGGCGCTGCGTTTCTGCTTCGGGTATGCGCTGGCCCGCCTGCTCGAGTATTGGGGCGTGCGCTGTGACGGTGTGATCGGCTGTGGCCGGTCCGAGTGGTTGGCTGCCGTCTTGACGGGGTTGTGGCCGTTGGAGCTGGGCCTCGCGTTGGCTCAGGCCAGCGTGCAGTTTCTCGAGGGCGGGGGTGGACGCCTGAGGATCAGCGCCGATGCGAACCGCCAGTTCACGTTGTTGGCTGAGCTCGACGGCGAGCTCGGGGTCAGCGCCTACCTGAGTGGAGAGGTGCTCGAGCTGAGTGGGACCGGCCCGGCAGTGGATCAGGTTCTCGAGCGTTGCAAGGAGTTGGCTGTAGACGCCCAGCGGCTCGAACCCGATGCGCGGCTCGGCAGTGGTGCGCGCCAGCTGGTCGCCGAAGAGCTCGCGAAGTTCTCCCTCGGCGGACTGGCGACTCCGTTGTACTCGACGTTGCGGGGGCGTCGCGCCGAGGCTGAAGAGCTGGACAGCGACTACTGGACCTCGCAGGTCGGCCAGCCGGTGCAGTTCTATCAGGCTCTCGAAGCCGCCCGCCACGACGGCGCCAGCCTGTTCCTCGACTTCGGTCTCGAGCCGGGCTGGCGAATCAGCGACAACCAGCTCAGCTGCTTCCCCGATGGGCAAGTGAGCCGTGCGGCCCTGTTGCGCGTCGTGGGACGGCTGTTCGAGGCAGGTCTGCCGATCGACTCTGGCCGGCTCTCGGGAGCCACACCGTTGGCCGCTCCCCTGCCCGGATCCCCTTTCGGACGCGTGCGCTGCTGGCTCTTCGACCAACCCAGCCGCGAACGGCCGCCGAGCCAGCCGCTGCACCCGCTGGTCAGCGAGCAGGTCAGCGGTGGGGACACCGAGGTGGTGTTCATCAAGCGCTTCGCTGAAGAGGAATACTACCTGCGCGACCATACCCTGCATGGCCGGGGTTTCATGCCCACCGCTGCCTTCATCGAGATGGTGCTCGGCGCAGCGCGGCTGTCGGGTGAGGCTGTGGGGCTTCGCCAGATGTCCATCGTACGCCCGCTGTTCGCCGGCAATCAGCACGATTCCAAAGTGCATATCCATCTGGTGGGCGCCCCGAATGAGCGCCGCTTCAGCGTGGTCAGTCAGACGTCTGGCGGCGACACCTGGATGGAACATTTCTCGGGCCAGGTGGTCGAGTCCGACCCGGCCGAGAGCCAACCGCCACGGGCGATCGACATCAGAGCGCTGAAGGAGCGATGCAGCGTCGAAGTTCCCGTCCAGGAACTGTACCGCAGTCTCGAAGCCGGCGGGTTGCACATAGGCTCGAGCATGCAATGTCTGGAGACCTTGAGACGTTCAGAGCGGGAGGTCTTCGCCAGCCTGCGGCTGCCGGACAACGCCCCTGATGGCACAGGCTACATCCTGCACCCTGCCCTGCTCGATGCGTCACTGGTGGCGATCTGCGCCTTGACCTTTGAACGCATGCCTCCCGGGGTGGTGCTCCTGGGCTTCGGCATCGGGGAAATGCTCGTGCATGCGCGCTTGCACGGACCGTGCCTGGTGCACGTCGAGCGGAAGAGTGAGTTCGACTCAGGTTCTGAGGTGATCCGTTGCGACGTTCACGTCGTCTCCGAGAATGGCCATCACCTCGTCGACCTCAAGGAAGTCTGCCTGAAGCGCAGCAAACGCAGCGAAGCCGTGCTCGGCTGTCGACTGTTCGAGATCGCCTGGCAGGAGGCGCCTATCGGGCTGCCCGTCGAGCACGCCCACCCAGTCCTGTTGTTCGCTGATCCCGGCGGGGTCTGGGCCGAGTTGAAGTGGCCGTTGCGCCTGGCCGGGACCCGCGTTGTGGTCGCCTATCCTGGCAAGGGCTTCGAGCACCTCGGCGACGGACAGTTCACCATCGACCTCGATGAGCCCTCCCACTATGACGCACTGTTTGCGGCTCTGAAACAATCAGGGGTGTTGATCCGTAGTGTGTGGCACCTGGGCTACTTTGGCGACGAGCCTCGCGAAGAAGGAGCAGGCAAGCGCTTCGCGGCACTGCGCGGCCTGTTCTTGCTCAGCGAGGCGCTCGAGCGCGCCGGCTACCGCCAGGTCGAGTTGAACGTGCTCAACAACCAGAGTGTCTCGATGGGACCGCACGACCCTGAACGCACTGCCGTCTGGGGATTCCTGCGTTTTCTCGCTTCAAAGCCCAACGTGTGGACCTGTCGGGGCCTGGACCTTCCCTTGGGACAGGGTCCCTCAGAGCTTGCCGGCTTGATCCTGGCCGAGTGGAGCTCGAGTGGTACGGAGCTGTTGGTCTGCTACCGCGACGGGAAGCGCTTCGTGCCGGTGCTCCAACCCAAAGACCCGGCCAGAGATCCCAAGCCGGCCTTGCGGGAGCGCGGGACCTACTGGCTGACGCATGGCCCCGGTGGGCTCAGCAGCGTACTGGCCCGCTATCTGGCACGCACCTACAAGGCCAAAGTGCTCTTCACGCTCGGGCGCGACCTGACTCCGGAGGAGGACGAGCTCTGTCTCGAGCTCAAGACCCTGGGTGGCGACGTGCTGTTCGTGCGCGCAGATATCACCCAACCCGGTCAGCTGGCTGAGGCCCTGCATCGCGCCGAGACACGCTGGGGAGCCATCTCCGGGGTCTTCCACAGCGCCGCTATCGAGGCGCGCGAGCCTGGGAACTGGCAGGAGCTGCTGACGCAGCTCGACTTCAAGGCCGGCAGCGCCGAGATCCTCGCTGACTTGTTCCGCAACCGAGACATCGACTTTCTCTGTCTGTTCTCCTCGGTGCTCTCGCTCGTGGGTCTGCAGGGCAATGCGGCGCACGCGGTCGCCGATAGCTTTCTCAATGCCTTCGCCCGGCGCGAACATGATCGTGGTCGACCCGTGCTTGCCAGCGTTTGGTCAGATTGGGAAGCCGGGGGAGCGTTGGGCCCAGACGCGGGTGATGAGGCTCCGCTGCGCGGCAACGTCTCGGAGTTCGGCCTGGTGCCCATCCCCAGCGAATCCGGCCTGCAGGCACTGGAGAGGGTGCTGGGCCTGGGCCACCCGCACTCGCTGGTCGTGTGTGTGCAGGAAGGGCATATCACCCAACTGCAGGAGGCGTTCAGGCAGGCACACTTCGCGCCTTCGCCGACCGCCCCGGAAACAGCAAGAGAGGCGTCTCAATCGCCTCCGGCAGCTCCCGGACTCGTACGCAAGGAGCGTCCACGGGCCTCGTGGAGTCTCGAGCGCACGGTGTTGCAGCTGGTCGGAGTCAAGCTGCAGCGACCGGCCCGGGAGATCGACCCCGACACGCTGTTTGTCGAGCTCGGTCTCGATTCGCTGTCCGCGCTGGACGTCGTTTCAGAGCTGGAGAAGCTGCTGGATATCTCCCTCTACCCCACGTTGCTGTTTGAGCATCGAACCGCGCGGGAAGTCGCGGGCGCGCTCGAGGAGTTCCGCAGCGACAAGACCCTGGGCCTGCGCAAGAAGACGCTCGGTGGCGAAGCCTGGTTGCAGGGGCGCTTGTCGAAGCGTCAGCTGACGTGGAAGCAGAGCTGCCGGCAGTTCGCCCGCGAGGCCATCGCTCCCCACGCCGAGCTCTACGACAGACAAGCCAGCTTTCCCGAGAAGGCACATGACCAGGCAGCTGCCCTGGGCTTCCTGAACCTGGGTTTCGACGAAGAGCTGGGGGGCCGGGGCAGCAACGAGCTCGATCTGGCCCTGGCTATCGAAGAGATGGCCGCTGCCTGCGCCTCGATCACGCTCTGCTTGAGTCTGAACCATGTGGCTCTGCAGCCAGTTTTGCGCGCAGGGGGTCCTGCCCAGCAGAAGAAATTCCTGGCCCGGTTGCTGGCCCGGCGCGGCTATGCCGCTCTGGCCTTCGACCCGGTGCTCGGTGCTACTTCGACAGCCGTACGCGCTTTGAAGGGCGAGGAAGGCTGGGTGCTGAGCAGTCTCGAGCGGCTGCCCGTCGCCAACGGCGACAAAGCCGAGCTGTTCCTCGTACTCGCTCAAGCTCGTGTCGATGATGCCGATTCCGGCCCAAGCCTCTTCGCCGTTCCGCGTCAAGACGGGGTCGTGCTCGAGCCCCCCGGTGAGCGCATGGGACTGCGCTGCTTGGGAACGCCTCGTCTGCATTTGCATTCGGTCGAGATCGAGGACGACCATCTGCTTGGACCTGTCGGCGGCGCTGCAGAGATCCTGGGCCCGACCTTCGACCGCATGCGCTTTCTGACCGCGATCTGTCAGCTCGGAATCGCTGTCGGTGCGCTGCGCCAGGTGATGGCATGGTTGCGCCGCGATGCCCACGACCTGTTGGATTTGAATCCTGTCAAGCTGCGACTCGCCGAGCTCTATCGCGGAGTGCGTCAGTGCCGCTTGCAGATCTGGCGGACCGCCCGCCTGCTCGAGCACGGCCTGGAAGCCAGTGCGGAGATCGCGGACGCGACGCTGCAGTGCAGTGAGCTGTCCGTGCGTGCCACCGAGGCTGTGCTGCGGCTGTTCGCTCGCAAGGGACTCGACAGCGATCTGGCCGCCCAGAAGCGCTTCCGTGACGCGCGCGTCTTCACGCTGCCCAGCGGACCTGCGGAAGCCGCCCAACTAGGCCTGTTCGACACCCTGCTCGAGGAAGTCGAGCGGGACGGGCTGCTGTGAGGGGGATGGCAACCGCACCGGGCTCGCAGAGCTGCGCAGCGATCCCACGGCCCGGCCTGCTTCAAGGGCCGGGAGGCACTGCGCTTGCATTCCTGCAGAGCATCGTGCAGAGTTGATGGAAACCCAAGACACTCTTTGCAGTCGGCCGGCTGCAAGAAGATGGGACGGCGCGAGGAAGTCATGCCGGACGTCCTGAAGATTCTGATGGTCGAGCCTTTCCCCATCGTCCGCCAGGTGCTCGAAGAGCAGATGGAAGCGATGGATTTCGCCCTGACCGAAGCGACGAGCACCGAGCACGCCAAGTCGCTGATCCAAGCGAGCTTCGACCTGGTGCTCTTCCATATCACCCAGGCGGATGAACCGCATGAGTGGGCAGAGCTTCGCGAGCTCAAGGCCTGCGAGCCGACCGTGCCCCTGGTGTTCTGGTCGAACAATCCCGACGACGAGCAGCTCGTCAAGAAAGTCGGGATTGGCACGTTCATGCACGTGCCTTTCTCTCCTCATTTCATCACCCAGAGCCTCTGTTCGATGGTCAAACGGCCGGGCATGCAGTTTCGTGCCTCGAAGAGGATCCACTGCAATCTCAAAGCCGAGGTCAAGGTCGCGGGCGGCCAGGGCATCGGCTCCCACCAGATCCTCGACGTGTCGTCGAGTGGGCTGTTGCTGGCTGCCGCCTCCGAGCTCCCGATGCAGACGCGCCTGGAAATCGAAGTGCTGCGCGGCAACAAGAGCTTCCGCTTGATCGGGGACATCGTCTCCGCCCGCCAGGCAAAGGACGGCCGGCACCTCTACGGAATCAGCTTCGACGACGATGCCCCGGCTCGCAAGCTGATGGCGCAGCTGAAGTCCTGATGGCCTGGCGCAGGGCGTGGGCCCTTCGGGCGGGGCGCGCCGCGCTACCGGACCATGGTGTGAGCCCTTGAGCCAACAAGAGAAACCCCAGGATTGGCGCCACGCTCTGCAGATGCTGCAAAACCCTCTCGGCAGGCTCCAAATTGGCCTGTTCCTGGTCCGCAGCAGCGAGCCTGCCTGGTATCGTTGCGCACAGCTCTATCGGGCGTCCCTGCTCCGCAAGACCCGGATCGCGGTGATCGTCGGTTCTTTCGGCAAGACCACCTCGACCCGCGCCGTAACCGCTGCGTTGGGGGGTGATGTCCGGAGTTTGTCTGAACGCAACTCCGGCTTCTCCCTGACCCGGGCTGTGCTGCGCATTCCGCCATGGACGCGGCACGCCGCGATCGAGGTGGGGATCTCACGGATGGGGCAGATGGCGCGCTCGGTGGCCATGATCCAGCCGGACATCGCGGTCGTGACCTGCATCGGTAGTGAGCATCACCGCACTTTCCGGACCCTGGAGGTCACCCGGGATCAGAAGGCGGTGGCGGTACGCTGCCTGCCGGCAAACGGGCTGGCAGTCCTGAACGGGGACGACCCCCATGTGCGCTGGATGCGGGATCAAACCTCTGCCCGGGTCATCACCTTCGGCTTCGAGAGCTCGAACGACGTGCAGCTCAAAGAGCTCAGCCCCGCGGGGCTGAGCGGGGCGCGCCTGGTGATCGGGTATGGCGCCCGCCGCATCGTCGTGCACAGCCGTCTGATCGGCCGGCACATGGTCTACCCCATGCTGGCCGCCGTGGCGCTGACCCTCGGAGAAGGGCTGGTCGTGGAGCGTGCAGTGGAAGCTCTGCAGGCACTGGAGCCCACCCCGGGGCGCATGCAACCGGTGTTCCTGCCTCAGGGGGGAACCTTGTTGCGGGATGACTACAAGTCGACGCTCGAGACTATCGACGCGGCGCTCGACGCGTTCGCCGCAATCGCCGCACGGCGACGCATCTTGGTGATCGGCGCGGTCTCCGAGCCGCCGGGTAGCCAGGGTCCGATCTACCGGCGGCTCGGCAAGCGGATCGCAGAGATCGGGATCGCACGTGTGGTGTTGCTCGCCGACCAGAAGGCCTGCCAGCGGTATCGCGCCGGCATGTCCCGCGCAGGCTTCAACATGGACCGGATCCTCTACCAGGGGTACAGCGTCACCGCCGCCATCGAGCTGTTGCGGCGGACAGTCGGCGAGGGCGACGTCGTGCTGATCAAAGGACGGAACACCCAGCGGCTCGAGCGGATCGCCTTCGGTCTCGAAGGGAAGAACGTACGCTGTGACCTCAGCTCCTGCTCGTTGACCGCCACCCGTTGCGCCCATTGTGTTCTGCTGGAGCAGCCCCCCGGGCTGGCTGGCATAGGAGCCGGGATCCTCGGCAGGCACCGTAGATCCACCAGATCCTGAGTTTGACACTGGCAGGATCTCGCGCACATCTATTCACAGGACTGGTCCCGATCAGATCCTCCAGTTTTTCCGCCGCTCAGGGGCACGCCCCGCCATACAAGGAGAACCGATGAACATGCATCACCCCGGATGGAGGCTAACGAGTCTCTGTCTGCTCGTCGTTCTGGGCTGTAGTGGTGGCGGAGGCAGCGGTTCGGGGTCTTCGGGCAGCGTTAGCGGCCAGGTCGATCAAGGGACGGTTTCGATCGCGGTCACCGACGCGCCCTTGAGCCAGCTCTCGAGCTTCACCATCGACGTCAGCCGCATCGTCCTGTTGGGAGTCAACGTCCCGGACGTCGACGTCTTCCCCGCAACGGGCTCGGCGACCACGATCAGCATCGATCTGCTCTCTTTGGTGGGGCTCAACCAGCTGCTCGCCAACACCAGCGTGCCTGCCGGAATCTACCATGCGATCGAGTTCAGCTATGCGAACCCGGCGGCGGTGGATTTCAACGGCGTCGCGCAGAATGTCTCGTTTGTCGGCGCGACCATCCGTGGCCTCTTTCTTCCTCCGCTCAATGTCGCTGTGGGAAGCTCGACCACGATCCAGGTCGACATAGACTTGAGCGCTTCGGTGATCGACCTTGGCGGCAGCGATGTCTTTCTTGCGCCAGCGGTGGTGGTCCACGTCTTGAGCGGGAGCTCGGGGATTCCACTCAACCAGGTTCATGGCCAGGTCGTGTCGGTCGACGTGAGCAATGACAACTTCGAAATGGCGATCCTGTTCGGCGGTGGGGCCTTCCTCGGTGGCGGACAGATCACCGTACAGTGCGACGCGAGCACGATCTTCAACGATGGCAACGGCACGATCACCACGGGCAGTGCAACTGCATCGCTGCAAGCGGGAGATCTGGTCGCGGTCCAGGGCACGCTGGCTGCGGGGACCATCGACGCCCTCGAGGTCGCCCTGCTGCCTCCGCCTTCGGTGCCTGGCACCCCGGGCGGCCCGCCGACCGGTCCTCCGGCAGTCGCCCAGGTCGAAGGCACGCTGGTGGCCGTCGATGTCGCGAGCGTGACTCTGCGGGTGCACACCTCGTGGGGACCGCAGCCGAACCTGCCCGCGCCGGGCACAGAAGTTGTCGTGCACGCCAACGCCAACACGGTGGTGCACCGGGGCTCGCAGGTGCTCGCCCTGGCCGATCTAGTGCCTGGCAACCGCTGCCGCGCTCTGGCAGACGTCGCAAGCAACGGCGACCTGTCTGCCCGTGATCTTGCGGAGCGGCAATCCCTGGTCGTTGGCAGCGTAGACGCGGTTACGGCCGGTGGGGGAAGCCTCGGGAACGACCTGGTGGAGTTCACGCCTTCGAGCGTCAATCAGATCGCCGTGCAGCAGCTAGCCTTGGTCCCGTCCCCGCTGACTGTGGACTTTCCGGCCCTGTTCGGCTTGCAGCCAGGCGATCCGATCCAGGTCTTTGCCTTCTTCGACGGGACCAGCCATCTGCAGACGGCGCTGGCGCAGATCGGTCCTATCGGCCCGCCGAATGCCGGCCCGCCCGCCGGCCTGCCTCCGATCACGCTGCCGCCTTTCGCCCTGCTCGCGGGCATCATGGCCAACGGCTCGACAGCGACCGTCAACGCCTCAGGGAACATCGAATTCGATCTGGAAGTTCCCGCTCCGGGCCTGCCCGTCATCCATGTCGAGGTGGACGTGGCGGCGGCGACGATGCAGGAGATCGGATTCGGAGGCCCCAGCACTCTGTCAGCGCAGCAGGCCGTCGCCGCGCTGAACGCGGCGCCTCTGCTGATCGAGGTCGAAGGGGCGGCGGCGCCTGGCGGGGCAACCTTCCTGGCAGACATCGCGCTCAGGATCTTCCCGGCGGTCGGCGGTCTGCCTGGCGGAGGGGGAACTCCCGGTGGCGGTGGAACGCCCGGTGGTGGCGGCCTGCCCGGTGGCGGGGGAACGCCCGGTGGCGGCGGCTTCCCAGGTGGCGGGGGAACGCCCGGTGGTGGTGGCTTCCCTGGAGGAGGCAGCAGCCTGGCCGGCACGGTGCAAGGACCTGTGACGTTGTTGGCAACAGGTGAGATCACCTTCACGCTCGATGTGGGTGGAGGCTTGATTCCTGGCGTCTCGCTACCGGTAGCCGTGACCGTCACGCCCGCAGCGCAGCTGGACATCTTTACGCCGGGAAGTCCACCGCAAGTCATCGGTAGCCAGCAAGCCGTGACAGCTCTGGGGGCTTCGCCGAGCCTCGTGACAGTCGACGGGATCTTCCACGCGTCGTCGCAGACGTTCACAGCCAACGTGGGCCTGCATATCTTCCCCTGAGGGGGCCGTCGGATGGTTCTCAGAGTTTGAAGCGGCGCTCCTGCGAGGCTGTCTCAGGGAACGTCTGGAGGCGTGGGATTGATTCCTGAGGGCAACCTCCGGTTCCTGCGACTCGGGGAGGGAAACCGACTTTTCTCTTTGTAGGGGAGGGGTTTACCCCCTCCCGCAAGCGAAGCGTCCGAGTCGGCGAGGAGGGGTAAACCCCGCCCCTACATGACAAACCAAAGCGATTGTATGGCGGAATCGTGTTCCCTGAGACAGCCACTTGCGAGCGCCGCTTGGCGTTGGGGTTTCCGCTGTAACGGCGGACCTGCGTCGAGACTGCCTCAGGGAACGTGTGGAGGCCTGCGATGGATTCGGGAGGACGATCGGTTTGGGCCTTCTTTTCAGGTTGAAGGTGGTCTGAGTCTCGGTTGATTTTTCGGCCCCGGATCGACATCCGGTCACGGTCACGGTCACGGTTCACAAGTGTATTCTATTGGCTCACAAAGGTTTGTAGGTTCGTGGTCCGTCTCTGCGTGACCGTGCCCGTGACCGCCATCCATGAATTCTCCTTGCCCTCCCCTGCTCGCTCGGCTATCCTCATGAAAATAATCGAGCGCACGTTCAAAAACTCTGAGGACCCCGTATGCCCCGCCCGCCAACCCCCGGCCTGCGCACGGCGATCTTGAAAGCTGCCGAAGATGCCTTCTCGCGGCGCGGCTTTCATGGCGTGTCGGTGCGCGAGATCGCGCGGGACGCAGGCACGCCGGTCAGCAACCTGTACTCGCACTTCGGCAGCAAAGAGAAGTTGTTCCGCAGCCTGCTCGATCATCACCAGAAGCAGTACAGCCAACCCGACACTCCGCTGGCACAAGCCTTTGCCAACTTCCGGCTGCCGGAATCCCTGGTCGAGATCGGTCTGGCGAGTGGCGCGATGGTGCGGCGGTTTGCCACCTATATCCGGCTGATCTACGTCGATGTACTCGAGTTCGAAGGCCAGCACATCCACCAGCTCTTTGAAGGTATGCGTGCCCGCTACGAATCCGACCTGGGCCCCTATCTGCGGGATCTGCAACAACAAGGCCGGTTGGCTGCGGGAGATCCCGTGGCAGCGTTGATGACGATCACGCTTTCGTACTTCAACTACTTCACTGTCGAGGTCGTTTTCGGCGCGCGCAAGCACTTCGGTCTGTCTGATCGGCAGGTCATCGAAGGCATGGCGGGCTTGTTTGGACGCGGTCTGCTGCTTCGCCCGGAGGAATCCCATGCCTGAAGCCTTACTCTGTCCCCCACCCCCATTAATAAACGGGCGCTCGTTTATAGATCTCAGGGAGGGTCTGCGGCTCAGCTTCGTCGAGGCCGGCAGCGGTCCCTCGCTGCTCTTGATCCCTGGCCTCGGCCGTGGCTGTGACATGTTTGCCCGCCAGCTCCGCAGTTTCGCGCGCCGCTTCCGCGTGCTCGCTCCGGACAACCGGGGCGCCGGCCAGAGCGATGCGCCTGCCGGCCCGTACAGCATCGCCTGCCTCGCGGACGACCTGGCCGAGCTGCTCCGCGCCCGCAGGGTCTCGCAGACCCACGTGATGGGCGTCTCGCTGGGGGGGTTCGTCGCCATCGAGCTGGCCGTCCGCTATCCCGAGCTGCTCTCCAAGCTGGTCCTGGTCTCCACGTCTGCCGGAGGTCCTGCCTCGACACCGATGGACAGTGCGACCTGGCAGGCTGTGGTGTCGCCGCTTGGGCGGAGCGCTCCGGAGCGTGTGCTCAACGCCATGCGCCTGGCCTACCATCGGTCCTACGCCCGGGACAACTTCCGCCGCCTGGCGGCCATCGCCCGACGGCGCACGGACCGCCCGGCAAAGCCCCATGCCTGGCTGGCCCAGGCCCAGGCAGGAGCCGCCTTCGACCGCTCCGCCGACATCCCCGGCATCCGCGCCGCCTGTCTGGTGTTGACCGGCCTTGAAGACCGTATCGTGCCGGCCGCCAACGCACGCTGGCTCGCCCGCCAACTGCCCGACGCCCGCCTGCGCACCTTTGCCCGGGCGGGACATTATCTGTGTGTCGAACGGGCACGCGCCCTGAACGCGGCTGTGCACCGGTTTCTTTCCGAGCCCCCCAAGAGGACTACACGATGAACCGCCTCCCCCTGCGACTCGGCCTGCTCGCCCTTGCAAGCTTGCTGGCCGCCGACGACCTCGAGCTGCAGCGCACCCTGTCTGAGCAGGAGTGCTGGCCCTGGCAGCGCCTCGAGTGCTGGTCCGATCCCGAGCCGGCCTTCGAGCAGGAGACCTTCAACAGCCATACCGAGCACCTGCCCCTCAGCATCTTCGGAGTCGGCATCCCCGAGGCGTTCGGCGGCACTCGTCGGCCGCACTCACGCAATTTCTTGCTGCACTACGCACCGGGCTGGGACACGCCGACCCGCGACGTGCCTGTGCTGCTGGTGCACGGCTGCCAGAGCGATGCCACGCGCTCGTTCGCCTCGACCTGGTTCGACGGCCGCCCAGGGCTGATGCCCTTCCTGTCCGCACGCGGCTTCGCCGTCTTCGCCATCACCTTTCCCTGCGGTCAGGGCGACCTGTACTTCCAGGCCCAGCACATAGGCAACGCCATCGAGGTGATCAAAGAGCGCACCGGCGCCGACAAGGTCGATGTCGTGGCGCACTCCGCCGGAGGCATCGCCGCCCGCATGTACCTGACCGGGGTCCGCAAGAGCTGGGGCAGGCGCTACCAGAAGGACATCCGCAAGCTCATCTTCGCCGCCACCCCCCACCAGGGACTCGATTTCACTTTCCGGCACCCGATCGCGTTCGTGCGCTTCCACGCTTATGGCATGCCGGCGCCCTGGGATTGGTACCAACCGATGGGCGCGCTCGAAGACAACATCTTCGCCCCGGCGTACCGCATGCAGCTGATGCTGCTCGCGGATCTCAGCGACCTGCATCCGCTCAACCAGAAAGAGGTCGACTGGCACACCACCTGGCACGGTGGCGAGGGCTATGTCAGCCGTTCGCGGGGACTGAAGCAGGCCATCGCCGAGGGAGGCGACCACATGGCCCAGGTGCGGGCAGCGCGCTTCCCCCGGCGTACCGATATCTACCTGCTGGCGGGCACCCGGCACGAGCTGCAGTACATCGACCTGGGCGGTGCGCAACAGCTCGAGGAAGGGGAATACGACGGGCCGTCCGACGGGCTGGTGTTCCTCGAGTCGGCGACCGACCCCGATGGTTTCGCGAACAATGGCGCCCGCTTGCGCGAGACGCAGGTGATGCCCTGCAACCACGTCGAGCTGCTGTTCCTGGAGGAACCCCAGACCTGGATCGCCACCATCCTCAACGGCGCGCCGATCCGTGACAGCGAGGTGCTCCCCTGGCCTCTCCCCAGCACCAGCGAACGAGAGTCCGACTCGCAACCCAGCGCATACACAACCACTGATAGTACCGTCGTGGGTGGCCGCGACTGAGACAAGGAGGCTCGCCATGTTCGAATTGTGGGAACACAGCACGCGTCCCCTGGCGCAAGGCTGGCAGACACTGCTCGAGAGCTCGAGCGTCGCCCGCCACTGCTCGCGCGGAATCTCGCGGCTCGGCCGTCTCGCCCAGCCCCAGGGCCTGACCGAAGAGCTGCTGCACGGGGGACCCGTCGCGGTCGGCCGTAGTCCGTTTCGGGTGGTCTGGCGCCATGGCCCGGCCCGTCTGCGCTGTTACCAGCCTGACCAGCGCCAGCACGCCACCCCCCTCTTGATCGTGTACGCGCTGGTCAACCGCCCGTACATATTGGACTTGCTTCCGGGCCGCAGCGTGATCGAACGCCTGACGGGCCTGGGATTCTGCGTCTACCTGCTCGACTGGGGGCATCCGGGCCGCAATGAGGCGGAGCTTCCGCTGGAGGTCTTCATCGACGACGTCCTGGGCGGGGCAGTCGATGCCGTACGGGAGCGCGAGGCCTGTGAGCGCGTAGATCTGCTGGGCTACTGCCAGGGCGGCACCCTGGCCACCGAGTATGCCGCCGCGAGACCCCAGACTCTACGCAGCCTCAGTCTGTTGGCCGCCCCGGTCGATTTCGACAAGATGCAGCTGCTCAGGCTGTGGTCGAGGCATTTCGACCCGCGTGCGTTGCGAAGTTGGACAGGCAATGTCTCCGGCGTCGGGCTGAGCGCGGCCTTCGAGGCACTCAACCCGTGGCAGCGCGGGCAGCGTTGGGGCGGAATGCTCAGCACCTGGCTGCGCGGCAAGAGCGCGCCCAACCAGCGCGAGCACTTCTGCGCGATGGAACGCTGGATGGCCGAGCCCGTCGACCATCCTGGACAGGCCTACGTCGACTTCGTCGAGCGCTACTATCAACAGAATGCGCTGCTACCCAAGCTGGGGACGTTGGAGCTGCCGCTGCTCTGCATCGTCGGTGAGAAGGACAAGCTCGTCCCGCCAGCGGCCAGCCTGGCCGTGCTAGAAGCCGCCAACAGTTCGCGCAGCGCTAGCCTGCGGTCTGCGTGTGGACACGTCGGACTGTGTGTGGGTCGCCGCGCCCAGGAGAAGCTCTGGCCCGCTGTGGCTGGCTGGCTGGGGGATCTATGATGCGCAACCTCTTGGAGGACGGTGCACGCCGCCAACCGGAGCGGCTGGTCTGGAGCGATGCCGAGGGCGACTTCAGTTACGCCGCCCTCGCCGGCGAGGCCCGAGCCGTGGCGGCGCGCCTCGAGGAGGTGCGCCACGGGGACAGGGTGGCCCTGATCGCCGCAAACAGCCGCTTCCACCTCAGCCTCGCCTTTGCCTGCTGGCAACGGGGCGCCTGTCTGGTGCCGGTCAACACGCGGCTGAGCCCCCGCGAACGCGACGCGCTGCTTGCAGACTGCCAGCCACGCTTGGTTTTGAGCGACGCCCAGACGGACAGTCCCGCTTCGGCGCTGGGGCTTGCAGACTTCTGGCTGCGCGCGGAGCGTCCCTTCCGACCCGTCGCAGGCGATGCCGAAGACTGTGCCCTGATCCTCTACACGTCTGGAACCACAGGCCGGGCCAAAGGGGCCATGCTGTCGTTCCGCATGCTGGCGGCCAACATCCGCAACACGGTCCAGGGCTGGGAGCTCGGTCCTGGCGACCGTACGCTATTGTTCGCGCCGCTCTTCCACACCGGCGGCTGGAACGTGCTGACCCTGCCGCTGCTGGCTGTGGGCGGGCACACCCGGCTGCTGGCCGGCTTCGATGCGGAGGCCGTGGTCTCTGCGTTCGATCGTGTCTCGGTGCTGTTCGGCGTGCCGACGATGTTCCGCCGTATGCTCGAGACCGGCCGCCTGGCCCACGCCCCACGCCGGCGGTTGCGTTTCGTTATCTCTGGCGGTGCGCCCTGCCCCGAACCTCTGGCGCGCGCGTACCTCGAGCTTGGCATCGAGTTTCGTCAGGGCTACGGGCTGACCGAGGCGGGGCCCAACTGTTTCGTGTTGCCAGGTAGCTGTGTGCGCTCGAAGCTCGGCAGCGTCGGGCGGCCGATGCCCGCGATCGGGCTGAGGCTCGAGGCCGGCGAGTTGGTGATGCAGGGGGACCATCTGTTCTCGGGCTACTGGCGGCAGCCGCAACGCAGCGCCGAGGTGCTGCGGAAAGGCGAGCTGTACACGGGCGACCTGGCGCAGTGCGATGAAGAGGGCTTCGTGACCATTGTCGGGCGCCGCAAGGACATGTTCATCTCGGGAGGCGAGAACGTCTATCCCGCCGAGATCGAGGTCTTGTTGGAAGAACTTCCCGAGCTGGCGGAGGTCGCTGTGGTTGGGGTTCCTGACCGTCGTTGGGGAGAAGTGGGCTGTGCGTGCGTCGTGCCCAGCCCAGGAGCCGGCTTCGACCCCGAGAGCCTGCGCGCCCATCTGGCCGGGAAGCTGGCACGCTACAAGCTGCCTGCCCGCTGGCAGCGACTCGAAGCATTGCCGCGCAATAGCCTGGGAAAGGTGCAGAAGACTCGGCTGCGCGAGCTGCTTGCCGTGTGAGCGCTCGGGCTGCAGAAAACTCTGCTTGCGCTGCGCAGCGTTCTTTGGTGGAGCGGTAGCTCTGGTGCCCGAGGTAGAGGGAGCAGGGATCTTGAGCTTCTTCTCGAAAAACCTGCGGCTGGGAGAGGGTCGAGACCTCACCAAAGCGTGGGTCAGACGGCTCATGGCCTACGACCGTTGAGCGGGTTGCGGATCTTCAGCTCTCGAGCAGATCGACGACCTCGTCACCGGGGTCTTCCTCATTGGCCGCGTCGTCGGGGTCGAGAGGGCTGAGCTCGGCATCCTGTTCTTCCTCGTCGGGAGCGAACGGGTCTTCGTCCAATTGGCCCTCTTCGAGCCGCTCTTTGAGCTGGTACTCTTCGGCGTAGCAGGCCAGCACCTTCTTGAAGAAGCGCCCGTAGAGCTTGAGGGCGTCGACGGCGCCCTCCCGCCGCGGGTCCTGCAGCATGGCGATGGTCAGGTCCTTGGCGATGTCGACAAGCAGCTTTTCTTCCATGATTCTCCCTCTGCGAGGCCCGTAGCTTACCCTCCCTTCGGCTGCAAACTCAAGTGGCTAGTCACAGCACACCGATGGCGCGCGCGATCCCGTCACGCAGCGCGGCCGGGCTGAAGAACTCCAGCGCCCCGGGCGGCTGGCGCTCCAACACGCGCACGCACGCGACCACGTGTTCGTTGGCGGGGGCCCTCAGCCCGTGGCCCTCAGCCAGGCTCACGATTTCCCCGTTCAGGGCCGCGATCTCCGTCGGCTTGCCGCGCTCGAGATCCTGCAGAGTGCTCGAGCGCGCCTGC
Source organism: Planctomycetota bacterium (assembly GCA_029260765.1). Lineage (GTDB taxonomy): Bacteria > Planctomycetota > J058 > JAJDCP01 > JAJDCP01 > JAJDCP01. The sequence continues at coordinate 9,779 of JAJDCP010000088.1, read as the reverse complement.
GGGTCGATGCGCATGACGGTCTGGGAGAGCAACCGGAACAACAGGTCGGGAACCGTCAGCAGACGAGCGATGGCCGCGGGGCCCAACAGCCCGATAGCTGCCGGGCGCAACCCCGCGCCGCGCATCACCCGCAGACCTTCGGCGATGCAGCGCGAAAAACACCAACGCAGCTGCGCACTCGCCAACGAACGGGCGATCGGCAGGCCCGTCGCTGCGCACAGGCCGTTGTTCAGGTTCAGCAGCAGCTTGCCCGCCTGGATGGCTTGCATGTCGCGCCGCGTCCCGAGCGGCTCACCCACGGCCGCCAGGGCGCGTCGCAGGGGGGCCAGCTGTGGATGCTTCGAGCGCTCGCACAACAGAGGGCCACTGGTGGCTTTCTGCAGGCGTGCTCCGACCCGGATGACATTGAAGGTGATCATGCCGGCGAGCACGGTGTGCCGTGGCAGCGCCGTCTGCAGCAGCGAGACGTTGTGCAGGCCATTCTGGAAGCTCACCACCAGGCAGTCCCGCGGCAGGCAATCCGCCAGTGCGGCGCCCGCGGTCGCGGTGCCTCCGGATTTGACGGTCACCAGGCAGACCTGACTGCCCGCGAGCACTTCGGGGGTCTCGCCGATACGCAGCGTGGCAGCAGGGCGCAGGCAGCGACCGCGCCGGTCACAAGCTTCGAGCGCCGATCGTTGCGCGAGCAGAGCGGCCCTGCCCAGCAGAGCGACCTCGGCGCCGGCCGCCGACAGCCGCACTCCCAGGTATCCCCCGACCGCGCCTGCCCCAAAGATTCCCACACGCATCGCGTACTCCGGTTCCAGGTCGACGGGTGCATTGCTGGCCCGTCTGCTAGAATGCACGCTCAGCCGGTCCGCAGCAACAGCTTCACAGGAGTAGCCCATGTCTGGTGCCCCCCCCTCCGACACCGAGCAGAAGCTCCAACGCGTCCGCGCCGGCCTTGGCGGCGTGATCCGCGGCAAGGCTGATGCTATCGAGCTCTTGCTGGTCGGACTGCTCAGTGGCGGGCATGTGTTGGTCGAGGATGTGCCGGGAGTGGGAAAGACCACGCTGGCCAAGGCACTGGCCCGCACCGTCAGCCTCGACTTCACTCGGCTGCAGTTCACTCCTGACCTGTTGCCCACGGACATCCTTGGCAGCAATGTGCTCGACCCACGCGACGGTAGCTTCAGCTTTCAGGCGGGCCCGATCTTCGCCCATCTGGTCCTGGCTGACGAGATCAACCGCGCCTCGCCCCGCACCCAGTCAGCCTTGCTCGAGGCGATGAATGAGGGCCAGGTGACCATCGACGGTGAGACCCGCCCGCTCGCGCAGCCCTTCTTCGTCGTGGCCACGCAGAACCCGGTCGACTATCAGGGCACCTACCCGCTTCCCGAAGCCCAGCTCGACCGTTTCACGCTGCGCATGGAGCTGGGCTACCCCCCCGAAGAGGACGAGCTCGAGATCCTGTTCGCGCGGCGTCTGTCCGACCCGCTGGAGGACGCCGATGCGGTGCTCAGCAAGGAAGAGCTGCTCGCGATCCAGCGTGAGGTACGCGAGGTCAAAGTCGAGCGGGACGTCGGCCTCTACTTGCTGCAGCTGGTGCGCGCCACCCGTGAGCATCCCGATCTGGAGCTGGGCGTCAGTCCGCGCGGGGCGTTGGCGTTTTTCCGCGCCAGCCAGGCGCGTGCCCTGCTGCGCGGACGCGACTGGGTCAGCCCCGATGACGCTCAGGCGTTGGCCTTGTCGGTGCTCGAGCACCGGCTGCAACTGACTCCGAAAGCCCGCTACAGCGGACGCAGCTGTGCTCAGATCCTGGACGGGTTGCTCGAACAGGTGGCGGTGCCGACGTGAACTTCCAGCGCCTGAACCACATGCTGATCCCGTCGACCAAGGCCGGCCGCGACCGCCTGCGCAAGCGTCCGCTGATGCGGCTGGTCGGCCCGGCGGTCGCGCTGTACCGGGCGTTGTCCATCGAGGGGATGGCGCTGGTGATCCTGTGCCTGCTCGCGGGCGTAGAGGGGTCGATCACGATGCGCAGCAGCCAGGTCTTCGCGCTCTGGTCGCTGAGCTTCAGCCTGCTGCTCGGGTCCCTGATGGTGCGGCAGATGTTCCGGCTGCGCGAGGTGCGGGTGCGCCTGGAGCTGCCGGCGAACATCACCGTCGGCGAGCTGGTCCACTTCACCCTGGTGATCCACAACGGCAGCAAACGCGACCATCAATGCCTGCGCATCAGCGGTCCGCTGTTGCCCTGGGACGGCAGCTACCAGGGTCCTCTTCCCGGGGTTCGCGAGCTGCCGGCCGGCCGAGAGACCCGGGTCGACATCCCGATGAAGTTCATTCAACGGGGCGAGCATCACCTCGATCCCTTTGTGCTCAAGGCGTTGGTCCCGCTCGGATTTGCCGTCGGACCCGGGGTGAGCACGCAGGGAATCCGCTTCCTGGTCGTGCCCCGCGTTGCCCCTGTGGAGCGTCTGCGCACCCCGACCGTGCAACGCTACCAGCCGGGAGGCGTGGCCCTGGCTTCGAGGACAGGCGAGTCGCTGGAGTTCATCGGCGTGCGCCCTTACCGCCGTGGCGACCCGGTGCGCGATCTGCACGCGCGCTCCTGGGCCCGGACCGGCCAGCCTGTGGTGCGCGAGTACCGCCAGGAGTACTTCACCCGCATCGGGGTGGTCGTCGACGTAGACAAGACAGCCGGCAGCGAGCGCCAACTCGAAGCGGTGATCTCTCTGGCCGCGGGGCTGGTCGCGCATCTGAGCCGCGGTGAAGCCTTGATCGACATCCTCGTGGTCGGTGAGGAGGTGCATCAACTCACCCTGGGCCGCAGCCTCGGCTTTCTCGAACAGGCCCTCGAGCTGCTGGCCTGTGTGGAAGCCGGCCCGGCGCTCGATCCCGAGCGCCTGGTCAACGTGTTGGCTCCGCATCTCCGCCAGCTGTCGTGTGTGGTGATGGTGGTGCAGACCTGGGACACCGCACGCCGGCTGCTACGGGAACGGGTGGCCAACCAGGGCATCGGCTGCAAAGTCCTGATGGTCGCGGACGTTAGCGCGGGAGATCCCGAGGTGCTCGATGTTGAGCTGCAGGCCATCGAACAGGGCCGGGAGCTGCTGCTATGAAGCCAGAGAGCAGCGCAAAGGCAGGCAGGGACGGCTGTGCATGGGCCCAGCTGGTGCTGGCGGTCATCTTCGGGCTGCGCACGGAGCTGTGGATCTTCGCCGGGCCGCTGGCGGGGGCGGCGCTGCTGGCATTCTTGTTCGGGCGCCGCCTGCGGCTTGGTGCCACAGGCCAGTTGAGCATCGGACTGGCCGGGGGCTTGCTGGCAGCCTTCGTCGCGCTCGCGCTGCCTGTTGGTGGGCCGCTCACCCTGCGCAGCTCGGCGATCGGTCTGGCGCTGGGAGGCATGCTGGTGGCCCTGCCCCGAACCATCATGCGCGATCCCTGGCTGGGAGTTCGGGGAACCGCCGCGATCTCCTGCGCCAGCCTGTTGGGTCTGGGCCGCTCGGCGTTCGGCAGCAGCTATCTGATCGGGCTGGGGGTCTTTGCGCTGGTCCAGATCACGGTGCTGCGCCTCGAAGATCCTGTCCATATTCCCTGGAAGCAACTTCGTAGCCGCGCTCGCTGGGCAGTGGGTGCGGTGTTGGGGCTGAGCCTGGCCGTCGGAGTGGCGCTGATCTACACACTTCCCCCACTCGCGGAATGGGTCGAAGAACGCTGGTTGGTCGGCCAGATGAGCCAGACCGGTTTTCAGGGCGGGCTCATACAGCTCGGTGCGCTGCAGGGCATGCTGCAGTCCGACGAGATGGTGCTCGAGCTGCGGGGGGCCCCGAGTGATTATCTGCGCGGTGTGGCCTACGACCGCTACCGCGATGGGCACTGGCTGGACACGCGCAAGGGCCGGCAGAAGATGCAACTTGCCGAGCCCCTCGATCCGGACGACGGCGCGCCGATCAGTGAGCTGCGCACCGTGGGCGAGCGTGGTGAGCGCTTCTTTCTGCCTCTGGACGCAGGCCAGGTGCAGGCCCAGCCAGCCGCGGTAGAGGTCGACCGTTTGGGGATCATGATCGGGGCGCGGCGGCAGGCGGCGGAGTGGGTGCGTTTCCGCCGTGGCCCGCGGGTGTTGCCGCTGATCCCACCGGATTCTTCGGACCTGCAGATTCCAGCAACGCTGCGCCCGTTGTGTGACTCGCTGGCCTTCGCCTGGAGTCCCGACGCCGCTCCGCGCGCTGTGATCGAAGCGCTCGAGCGGAAGTTGAGCGCAGAGTACGGCTACAGCCTGTCTTTCGAACGCAGCCCCGGCATCGATCCGGTGGCCGACTTTCTGCTGCACCATCCGCAAGGACACTGCGAGTACTTCGCTGCGGCGTTGGCGCTGCTCGCCCGCAGTCGGAACATCCCCACCCGGGTGGCCGGCGGCTACCGGGTTACAGAACGCAATGCCTTGACCGAAACCTGGGTCGTACGCGAGCGCAACGCCCACGCCTGGGTCGAAGCCTGGTTGCCGGGGGAAGGTTGGCAGCGCTTCGATGCGACTCCGACGGAGGGGATGGCGAGCCATATGCCCAGCTCATCGGGGTTCCTGGGCTCGCTGGCTCATGCGGTCAGCCTCGCCGTCGCTGGGGCCTGGGACTGGCTGCTCTCGCAGAGTCCTTACGCTCTGCTCGCCTCGGTGGCCGTGTTGGCCGCCTTCTGGATGGGACTGCGCTGGTGGCGCGAGCGCCGGCGGCGCGCAGTTTTCCGGGCCCAGGGGGGACGCTTGGGGTTCGCCTCCCCTCTGGCCTGCCTGCAACAGCTCGAGGCAGCTCTGGCAGGATGCAGCTGGAGCCGGGCCGCGAATGAGTCTCTCGAGAGCTTCTCGCTGCGTCTCGAGGCGGAAAAGAGACCTGTGCTGAGCCAGGCCAGTAGGTTGCTCAGGGCCTATGCAGCTCTGCGCTACGGAGGAATCGGAGATGAAACGGCGCTGAGCGCGCGCTTCGAGGCCTGCGTCTCCCAGCTGCAACAAAGCACCTCGGTGGAGGCCTCGCCATGAGCCTCTGGCTGTTCGATATCGACGGGACCTTGATACGCAGTGCGGGCATGGGACGGGCGGCTCTCGAACAGGCGTTTGAGCGACTCTATGGCTGGCAAGGCGTGCTGGCGGGGATGTTCCTCGACGGCATGACCGACCACGCCATTTTCCGCCAGGTCTTCAGCAGCCATGGGCAGCGCGCCACCCCGGCCGAGCTCAGCCGCGTGGGATCTGCCTACGCCGACTGCCTGCGCCGGCTGGCGCCCACCTGGCAAGGGGGCTGCGTCCTCCCGGGAGTGCGTGAGCTGCTCGAGTGTCTGCAGCAGCTACCGGTCACTCGGGCATTGCTGACGGGCAACACAGCGGACGGCGCACGCGTCAAACTCGAGCGTTACGGCCTGGCCGACGCCTTCGTTTGCGGGGCCTACGGCGACGATGCCGAACGCCGTGAGGATCTCTTGCCCGTAGCGGTGCGGCGCAGCGCGTTGCCCGCCGACGCCCCTGTGGTGGTGATCGGTGACACGCCTGCGGACATCGCGGTTGCGCGCGCACACGGTGCGGTGGCGGTCGCGGTCGCTACGGGCTTCCGCTACCGCCGGGCAGAGCTGGCCGCTCATGAGCCCGATCTGTTGCTCGACGACCTGCGTGACACCGAGGCGCTTTTGAAGCTCCTGTGAGCTGGCGTGCAGCGGAGCTCACTCGGGCGCAGTCTCCTGCGGCGTCGGCTGTACGCGGCTGATCGTCAGTCCCGCGGAGCGCAAGAGCGCCAACAGACCCGTCTCCCCCGCGAAGTGCTGGTAGCCGAGAGCAAAGAAGTGGCAGCGAGCGGGTGCCTGTTGCAGCCTGCCGGCGATGCGCTCGGCCAACAGCTCATTGCGGCGCCGCATTAGCTGCTCGCGAGCGGCCACCAGCTCAGGATCTTCGGATTCCGAGCCGGCGAGCGCAGCCAGTCTCACCAGGTCGCCGGCGAGGTAGCGAGCCATCAACTCCGCGCGCGGGCCTTTGCCCGCGTTCAGGTCTTCCAGAGCCTGCTCCAGCATCTTCACCTGGGCAGCCATGGGCGTCGCATCGAAGATCGCGATCTGCTCCTCGATGGTCTCGAGTCCCCCCACCTCCTTGTTCGCAGCGAGCGCCCGGTGGTACACGTGCACATCCAGCGGCTGCGTGCGATCTTTGTCCTGCAAGGCCTGACGCACCTGATCAAGCTGAGGCAGCGTCATGGTCATCGCCCAGACGCGCAGCGTCTTGAAACCCTCGAAGGGAAAGCCCATCTCGTTGACCATCTTATGAACGCGCAACAGTTGCGCGCGGGACAGCACATCCTCGAGCGAGCCCTCGTCGGGCATCACGAGCTTCGCGCTCATCGCGACCTGGCTATCGATGTCCAACGCCAGCTCTGCGTACAGGGCGCTGCACTCTGCCAGGGCAGCCTCGACGCAATCAGGCAAAGCGAGCAGGCGTGCATCGGGCACGTCCAGGGTGGCGAACAGGTAGCTGGGTGTTTCGCCCTCAATACACCAGAGGAAGGGGGCAGAGGTCGGTTCTTCGTCCTGTTGGGCGAAGACGGGCAATCCGAGCAGACAGATGATCCACAAGCGTCGCATGATCAGCGCCTCTATGCTCTGCGCCGAACGCCAGAGCAGCTTGGTTGGAGTGTGTCCCAGTGTGTCCGCTGCCGTTGCGGACTTCAAGACCTCAGCTGTTCGAGCAGGAAAGCGTACTTGAACGCCAGCTCGCGGTAGCGTTTGTAGCGGCCCGACACGCCGGCGTGCCCGGCTTCCAGTTGGGTCTTCAACAACAGGGGGCGGGAGTCGGTCTTGAGCTCGCGCAGGCGCGCCACCCACTTGGCAGGTTCCCAGTACTGCACCTGCGAGTCGTGGAAGCCCGCGGTGACCAGCAAGGCGGGGTAGCTCTGGGGGCGTAGGTTGTCGTAGGGAGAATAGGCCAGGAGCCGTCGATAGGCCTCTGCCTCAGCGGGATTTCCCCACTCGTCATACTCACTGGTGGTCAAGGGAATGCTGTCGTCGAGCATGGTCGTGACCACATCGACGAAAGGCACGCTGGCGATGGCCCGTTCGAACAGCTCGGGGCGCATGTTGATCACCGCGCCGATCAACAGTCCCCCAGCGCTGCCGCCCCACGCGCAGGTGTGCGCGGGATCGCAATAGCCGAGCCCCTGCAGATGCTCGCTACAGGCGATGAAATCGCTGAACGTGTTGCCCTTGTGTTCCAGTCTACCCGCTTCATACCAGCGACGGCCGAGCTCTTCTCCTCCGCGCACGTGCGCGATCGCGTAGATAAAACCGCGATCGAGCAAGCTCAAGCGGGCTGAGCTGAACCCGGGGTCGATGCTCGAGCCATAGGCTCCGTAGCCGTACAGGAGCAGGGGCTGCGGACCTGCCTGGCGCAGGTCCTTGCGGTAGACCAACGAGATCGGCACCCGCTCGCCATCGGGGGCGCGTGCCTGCAGACGTTCGCTGTGGTAGCGCGCGGCGTCGAAGTCTCCCAGCACCTTCTCCTGCTTCAAGAGCGTGCGCTCGCCGCTGCGTATATCGAGATCGAAGACCGAGCTGGGCGTGGTCATCGAGGTGTAGCCATAGCGGAGCAGCGGGCTGTCCGGCTCGGGGTTGATGCTGATCCACGCGCTGTAGGCGGCCTCGCCGAAATCGATCCGGAAGGGCTCGCCCTTCGACCTGGGACGCACACACAACTGCGCCAGACCGTCCTCGCGTTCGTGCACGACCAGGAAGTCGTCGAACAGCTCGAAGGTTTCCAGCAGGACCTCTTCACGGTGGGGAATCAGCTCGCGCCAGTGGCAACGAGCCGTATCCTGCTCCGCGACCGTACAGAGCCGGAAATTGCGCGCGCCGGCGTTGCTGAGGATGGTGAAACGGCCAGCCAGGTGGTCGATCATCAGCTCATGGCGGGGCTCACGGCGGTTGAACAGGCGCGCTTCTTCTTCCGGCGCATCCGCGGACAGGAAGCGGAACTCGCCACTCAGGGTCGAGGTGCTGCCGATGATCAGGAACTTCTCCGAGCGGCTGCGGTAGACAAACACGCTGAAGGCCGGGTCGCTCTCTTCGTACACCAGGGCCGCCGGCTCCGAGCTTCCCAGCCGATAACGCACGATCTGGTACGAGCGCAGCGTGTTGGGATCCTGGCGCGCGTAGAAGACCGTGCGGTTGTCATTCGCCCAGGTCAGATTCGAGGTCACGTTCTCGACGGTCTCTGGCAGCACAGCGCCGGTGTCGAGGTCGCTGAAACGGATGGTGTACTGGCGGCGGCCGAGGTTGTCTTGAGCCCAGGCCAGCAGGCGGGTGTTGGGGCTGACGGCGCGGCAACCCACGGCGCAGTAGCTGTGTCCCTCAGCAAGCCGGTTGACGTCGAGCAGAATCTCTTCGGGCGCGCCCGTCTCGGCCTTCTTGCGGCAATGGATCGGATACTGCCGGGTGTCTTCATAGCGGGTGTAGTAGAGGTAGCCGCGTTTGCGGTAGGGAACGGACATATCGGTTTGTTGGATGCGGCCCTTGATCTCTTCGAACAGACGCTCGCGCAGCTCGGCCGTGTGGGCCATGGCCGCCTCGGTGTAGGCGTTCTCGGCTTCGAGATACGCCCGCACTTCGGGATTCTCGCGCTCACGCAGCCAGTAGAATGGATCTTCGCGGACATGGCCGTGCGCTTCGAGACGGTGGGGCCGCTGGGCGCAGCGCGGGGCTTCAGGCATAGTCGCTCCGGGGAACTGGGCCTCCTATCTTGGGGGAAGCCGCGCCAAGTTTCAATCTCTGGGCGCGTTTGGGGAGACAAACACAAGGGTTTTGGGCTCGATTCTGGGCGCGAGCGCCTGCGGCTATAGAATGCTAGAAAAGACATCAGGAGGTCGCATGCAACTCCAGCTCGACGCCGTACTCGGCAACAGCCAGAAACTCGACGGGGGCGCCATGTACGGGAACGCGCCGCGGGCGCTCTGGCAGCGTTGGTCTCCGCCCGATGCAGAGAACCGCATCGAGCTCGCCTGCCGTGCCTTGCTTGTGCGCGATCCGGCGGGCCGTTGCCTGTTGTTCGAGACCGGTGTGGGCGACTTCTTCGAGCCGCGGCTGCGCGCCCGCTATGGAGTCGTGCAAGCGGGACACGTCCTGCTGCAGAATCTGGCTGAGCTCGGCGTCGCCCCTGAAGACATCGACGTGGTCGTGCTGTCCCACCTGCATTTCGACCATGCCGGGGGCCTGCTCTCGAGTTGGGGAGAGCCGCCGCGCCTGGTCTTTCCTCGCGCCCGTTTCCTGGTCGGGGCGCGGGCCTGGCAGCGCGCCTGTGCGCCGCATCCGCGTGACCGCGCCTCCTTCATCCCGGAACTGCAGCCGTTGCTCGAGCAGAGCGGGCGGCTCGAATTGGTCGACAGTGATCACAGCGCAACGCTCGGCGAGGGTTTCCGCTTCCATCTCTCTGATGGGCATACCCCAGGTCTGTTGCTGACCGAGATCGCCACGGCGGCCGGGCCGTTGCTCTATGCCAGCGATTTGATCCCGGCTGCCCCGTGGATGCATCTGCCGATCACGATGGGCTACGACCGCTTCCCCGAGCGCCTGATCGATGAGAAACGCGCGCTGCTCGAAGACCTGCTGGCACGGGAAGGCTCGGTGTTCTTCACTCATGATCCGGTCTGTGCGCAGGGCCGTGTGGGCCGCGATGCACGCGGCCGCTTCGTCGCGTTGGCTGGCCGCGCTCCGTAAGGCAGTCCCGTTGGAGGGGGGAGGAACCGCTGCGGACGCGGCTTGCAGCCGCTGTAGCCATA
>JAJDCP010000087.1 GCA_029260765.1 Planctomycetota bacterium | reverse complement strand
TCAAAGCTCTCACGGAACAGCAGCTGCGTGTCGACACGGCTCAGATGGGACTGCACCTGCAGGCCCCACGGATCCGCGGGCGCGACGGCCAGCAGATCGCCGAGCGCCTGCTCCAGACCGGAACGGCGCTCCGCATAGTAGGCGACGTAGACCAGGCCTCGCAGCGCCTGCAGATTCGTCGCGTCGCGTGCCACGGCTTCCCGGAAGGTGGTGCGTGCCGCATCCAGACGTCCCTCCCGCAGCATCAATTGGCCTGCTTCAGCCAATGCCTCCGGTGCGCCTGTGGCAGCCCGCAACGAAGCCGCGGCGCGCGCTCCTGGCAAGTCGTCGAGGCCCAGGCGGGCGTCGATCAACGCTTCGAGCACCGACTGCAAGGGCGCTCCCGTTTCCAAGCTCTTGCTGAACGCTCGTTGGGCTTCGAGCACGTCGCTGCGTTGGGCCAGCACACGGCCGTACAGGAGCAGGGCGGTCGCCTGCAGGCTGCCGCTGAGCCCCTCGCTGGCGAGCCGGTAGGCTTCGCTTGCGCCCAGGGTGTTGCCACTCTGTTCTGCCAGGAAGCCGCGCCCCAGGTGGGCCCAGGCAGCTTCATTGGGGCTGCGGGCCGCGCTCTCAGCCAGATCGAAGAGGCGCGCTGCCTCGTCGGACCTGCGGTCGAGCACGCCCGCCATGCCCATCAAGTAGAGCGAGGCCGCGGAGTCCCCGGGTGCAGCGAGCAGGCCGGACAAGGCCTGCAGCTTGCCCTGTGCCAGCGCAACGGCAGCCTGAGCCATGGCCAGGCCCGGCACGCCGCCGAGCTCGTCACAGACTTCCAGCGCGGCCGCAGCGCTCGCGGCGTCGCCCAGGGCGAAGCTGGCGGCGGCCAGACCGAAATGGCCCTCCGGCAGGTCGGGCCAGGTCTCGCCGACCAGGCGGTAGTGGTCACGGGCATCCTGGTGGGCGCCATCGGCCAGCGCCGCCTCGCCGCGAAGCAGTCCCAGCCCGACCGCGACCGAATCGGGGCTGGCCGTCCCGACCCGCACCCATAGCGACTCGAGGTCGACCCGCGCGGTGTGCAGGTGGCCGAGCTCAAGCAAGCTTCGGCAACGTTTCAGCCCGATGTCCAGCGGTTCGGCACCGCCCTCCCGCGCCTTCCAACCGCACACCATCAGCTCTTCGGCATAGGTCTCGGCATCGAAGTTGCCGTCCTCGACCAGCTTGTACCAAAGCCGGTAGGCGTCGGCCAGGCCTGGATCGAGCTCGACAGCCCGCAACGCGGCTCTGCGCGCCTGTGCAGGCAGATCGTAGGAGTCAGCCCAACGCGCCAGCTCAAGCGATGAGGCCGCCGGCCGGTCCTTGCTCTCTGCGTAGTATCCCAGGAAGACGACCTCGGGATCCTTGCGCGGCAGCACACTGGTGATCACGCTCATCGGGTACGTCGAGCTGCCGGCACTGGTCGGCGACTGCAACACAACCTCGTCGGCGGTCTGGTTGAGAATGAAGCCGGCAAGAGTGTCACCCCGCGCGAAGACCAAGCGGTCATAGATGTCGATGCGCGGAAACTCCTGGGCAGCCAACACTCCAAGCGACAGGACCCAGCACCAGGCGATGCGGTTCATCGGCTGCTCCCTTCAACGACCCGCAAAGGCCACGGGTAGGCCAGTCCGCCAGGAAAGACCGGCTGCGGCACGGGGCGGGGTCTGGGGCTGCTCGGGGGCAGGTTGAGTTGCGGCAACGCCGGTATGCCCCACTCTTCGAACTCCGCGAACACATTGCGCCCCAGCGAATTGGGCAGCGGGCCGAGGAACATAGGTTCGCGCACCGATCGCGATTGGGCGAACCAGCTCTCGACCTCCGGGTCGTCCGTCGCTTCCCTGGGCGCAGCCGCGGGAGCCGACCACAGGTCGCTCAAGAGCAACAGGCCGACGATACCCACCAGCACAGCGGCAGCGATCTGTTCCTTATTCATCATCCGCCTCCGGGCAGCACGGGCAGGCCGGGTAGCTCTGGAACCCCTTCAGTCTCGCGCGCGCCGACTTCCTCGCCAGGGGCAGCTTCTTCGAGGGCATTGAAGACCGCGCGGCCTTCGACCAGAGCAGACTCGGGTAGACTCTGGACGCTGATATCGGTCGCCTCGAGGAAAGTGTCGCGCCGGCAGAAGGTATGGAGCCAGCGCTGCACGGCTTGAGGCTCGCCTACCACCACCACCTCGACAGGCGTTTCGAGCAGCGGACTGCCCTCGTCACGCTTCCGCCTGCGGGGAATCTGGCGGATCCCTTCGATCCTCGCGACCCGCGCCTCCAACGCCGCCATCACCACCTGAGCCGTCAGATCGAGGCGAGTATAGGTTTCGTCTGCCTCATTGGGCTCAAAGGTGTCGGGCAGGTCGAGTCCGACGGGGATCTGGGATTCGACCTGGTTGCCGATCGCGAGCTGGCGTGCTTCCTCCATGACCTGGCTGCGCAGACGCCCGTAGGCGATCACTGGGTTGCCTTCAGGCGGCTCAAATCGCGGGCGCCGCTGGAACAACAGACCCGTAACCCGAGCGACCGCAGGGTTGTCGTCTTCGTTGAGCTGGCGCCACTCCATTTCGAGGGCCGCCGCCTGCTCTTTGGCCTGCAACTCGCGGGCTTCGTTGACAGCTGCCCACCTCTCGTTCTCGCGTATCTGCCGGGTTGCGTCCGCTCGCTGATTGGCGATGGTCGACTGACCCCAGAACAGGATGAAGCCCGCCGCCGCTACAACCAGCAGAAAGGGCCTGTTCTCGTGCCAGATCTTCTCAAGCCATTCCACGTGTGTTTGCTCTCCTACAGGTCAAGCCTGTGCGTCCGGGTGGTTTTTTGCGACGACCTCTTCAGGGATTCCATCCAGGTCTGCCTTGCTCGGTACGCGCATCGAGCGGGTGTCTGCGAGTCGTTTCTGGCGCACAGTGGCGAGCAACTCAACGGCTTTGGTCTGCTTGACTTCACCCGCTTGCACCAACAACCCCGCTAGCAGGTCGATCTCGTCGTCCGCCGCCCCGACTGCCACGGCCAGGTTGCGCGCATGCAGAGCCATGTGGCCTCGCTGAATGCCCTCTGTCGTCAGCGCCCGCAATGCGGCCAGGTTCTGCGCCAGCCCCACAGCCGCCATCACCTCAGCCAGCTCCTGGGCGCCGTCGACGCGCAGGAGTTTCAGCGCGAGTTGGGCGAGCGGATGCACCTTGGTGGCTCCTCCCACCGTGCCGACGGCGAGCGGCAGCTCGAGTTTGCCACGCAGCACTCGGGCGGACTCATCCCTGCGCCAGGTAGCCAGAGCCGTATAGCGCCCATCGCGGGCCGCCCAGGCGTGCGCTGCAGCCTCGATGGCCCGCCAGTCGTTGCCGGTGGCCAGAGCGACGGCGTCGATGCCATTCAAAGTGCCCTTGTTGTGGGTGGCGGCGCGGTAGGGGTCGTTTTCGGCGAAGCGCGACGCCGACTCGATGCCCCGTGCCACCACCAGTCCCTCGAAACCCTTGGCCCCTAGAGCGTCAAAAGGCACCGTGCAGCGCGCTCGGACTTTCCGCTGGTCGCACAGGTTCGTCAGGATCCGCAGCAGCACCTTGCCTCCGCTGAGCTCTTCGATGCGGGCCGACAGCGACTCGACGGAGGTGTTGACCAGGTTGGCGCCCATCGCATCGCGGCAATCGATATGCACGTGCACGACCAGCACCGAGGTCCCATCGAGGCCTCCGCCTGCGACGATGTGGCAGCTCAAGCCGCAAGCGCCTCCGCCCCGTTCAACCAGACGCGGGTGGGGCCGGTTGGCGCGCTCAAGCAGCTCAGCGCTGGCTGCGAGGATGGCTGCTCGTGCGGCTTCGAGGTCGTCAATGCCTTCGATTTGCACTTGGCCGGTGAGAATCGGACGGTCCGCGTCGGTCTCAAAGCCCCCTCCGGCACGCACCAGCTTGGAGGCGCTGCTGATCGCAGCCACGATCGAGGGCTCTTCGACCACCATCGGCACGACATGGTCCTTGCCATTGCGCTGCATGTTGAGGCCCAGACCGAACGGCAGAGCGAACAGTCCGCAGACGTTCTCGATCATGCCGTTGGCCTGCTCGGGTTTGAGGCCGCCGTCGCGGAGCAGCTCGATCTCCTGGTCACTCAACGAGAAGCGCTCCGACAGGATCCGCAGACGGTCCTTCAGCGAGTACTTGTAGAAGCCACTGATGATTGAGCTACAAGACGGGGACATGGCTTCCTCAGGAGGAAAAGCGCTCGAGTTGACGGGCATAGTGCTCGAAGCGCGGCGAACGCAGCAGCGGAGCATTCCGTAGGCGTGCGACATCCTTGCTACCCGTGAGCAGCATCGTGATGCGGACTGTGCGGATCAGCTGCTCGAGCAACTGACGCGCCCCGTCGCGGCCCCTCTCGATCAGAGCCTTGATCACCGGTTGTGCGAGACCGCCGACCGTGGCTCCCAAGCTGATCGCCTTGGCGATATCGAGCCCGGTCCGCATGCCACCGGATGCGATCACGCCCAGCCCGGCGTCGCGCAGACCGTCCACGGCCAGAGCTGTGGGGAGACCCCAATCCCAGAAGAGCTGTCCGATCTCTGCATCGCGTCCGCTCGCGCGCAGCGCCTCGACACCGACCCAGGTGGTCCCGCCAGCTCCGGAGACATCGATCCAGTGGACGCCCTGTGCAGCCACTAGTTTGGCGACCGCGGGGCTGATGCCGGTGCCCGTCTCTTTGACGACCACTGGCAGCGTGAGCTCGTTGTTCAACCGGGCGATAGTCTCGAGCCCGCCCTGGAAATCGACATCCCCGCCCGGCTGGACCATCTCCATCGCCGGGTTCAGGTGGATGCAGAGCGCGCTGGCTCCGACGGCCTCGAGCAGCTCGGTCACGGCCGCGGTGGTCATTCCCCGAGCTTGGACAACGCCGAGGTTGCCGAGCACGGGGATGTCCGGAGCGACCTCGCGGACGTTGAAGGTGTGGGCCAGCTCAGGCTTCTCGGCCATCACTCTCTGGCTGCCCAGACCGAAAGCCAATCCCAGCTCTTGCGCCAGCCCCGCCAGCTCGCGGTTGATCTCTCCGGCGCGCTCGGTGCCCCCGGTCATACCGGTCATCAGGATCGGGGCGGCCAGCTTGCTGCCCAGGAAGTCGACTGTCGAGTCGATGTCCGAGAAGCACAGCTCGGGTAGAGCATTGTGGACATACCAGACCTCTTCAAAAAAGGTCGTCTGGTTGTGGAATTGCACATCCGCGCCGGCACACAGGTCGATGTGGTCGGTCTTGCGCTGAACGATATCGGTCCCCATATTGGACCTCGTGCTGGGAGGGAGGCGGCCGCATACACGGGAGCGCGCTGGGCCTGCCCGTAGGTCGGCTCAGTATAAACGCGGCCCGGGCGGTGGGAAAGCCCTCACTGCCCCATGTTCGTCAGGAGCTCGACCATCTGGTTGTCGATGATCGCCTGGAAATCGGGTGCAGCGGGATGCCCGCGGTACAGAATGGTCTGCTCCGGGCTGAAGATGAAGGCTGTCGGATAGCCGGTGATGCCATAGTCGACGGCCGCACGCCCGTTATCGATGCATACCGGGTAGGGCATCTCGTTCTCGACCACGAAGTCGTGGACGGCCTGCGTGTTTCCGCCTTTGACCGAATGCACGCTGACCACGACCAGCTTGCCGGTCGCTTTGTACTGCTCGTAGATCTCTTTCATGTGCGGAATGACCGCCCGGCAGGGGCCGCACCAGGTGCCCCAGAACTCGACGATCACCAGCTTGCCGGCAAGATCCTCGACGGCGATGGGTTCCCCATCGGCGGTGTTCATCCAATCACGGGCATCCAGGGCGATCGGGGCGTCGCCGACCTGCGGTCCCCCGTCGGCCACCAGAGGTAGCACACAGACCAGGGCTAGCAGGCCCAGTACGGCAAGGTTTCTGACAAGTCGCATCGTTGGCTCCTCACAGGAATGCAACCTGAGATGACACACATTCATGCTGGCTGTCAACCATGCGGCGTTCTGGGGGGCCGAAACCCTTCAGCCATCCAACTCCATGACCACCTCGGGCGCACCCGGGGGACCATAGGGACCCTCGAAGCGCAGCACCTCGAAGGGGGCGGTTGGAGAGAACCAGATACGGTACTTGGGAACCAGGGGACGGGCCAGCCGCGTCAGCACCTTGCCCAGCCGCACCCAGTCGTTGAGGTCGGGATACATCAGCATGGCGATCGCACGCCGGGGGCCGCTGGCGAGTTGCAGGGTGGTTTCGCCGCGGGTCTGGTACTCGACCCGGGCCACGAAGCGGTCGTTGATCCAGGCGTAGAGGTCACGGGTGCGGCCGTCGAAGGGTTGCCAGCTGAGCAGAAAGGGCAGGGCCACCTCCGGGTACACCGCCGCCGGCAAAGGCACCGTGGTGTCACCGAAAACGATCTCTTCATAGCGCACCCGCCGGCCCGCGTCGTTGATCACGGAGCGTTCGAGGTGGTCGCAGCGCAGGGCGTTGCCTTCGACTTTGAGCTGCAGTTGCTCGCGGATGCTGCCCGCCTTGATCGGGTGCTCGAAGCACAGGCCCAGGTCACCATGGCTGCGGCTGATGCGCACCCGGCTGCGCCGCCCGCTGCTCGGATCGAGCATGTCGCCGGCCTCGAGCACGGTGTGGAAGCTCTTGCGGCCGCGGGGGCTCAGCCGGTAGCTGCGCTCGGATGCGACCTCGAAGGATGGGGGGGAAATGCGGCGGTGCATGACGTGTCTCCAATACGGACTCGTCGCTATGATAACGGTTGTCTAGCGCGCCACAAGGTCCAGGGTCTTTTGCGTTGGCTCAGGCGGCCAGAGCCAACTTCTTCCGCAGCCGGCGCAGGGCTTTGGTGCGCAGGCAGACCGGGGCGGGGCGGCCGCATTCGACACTGTGCAGCAGCTCATCGACGCAGGCCAGGAGCAGCTGGTTGTCGGCCCGGCGGTAGTTGAGCAGCGCCCGCTCGCAGCGGGGAATCTGCTGCAGGAAGCCAGCCAGTGCTTCGCTGCTCAGGCTATCGGCGCAGGCTCCGTAGCCGAGTTTCTCCAGATTGCGGGCGTTGAGGACCTGCTCGAACTGGCCATGGATCGGCAGCGCCAGCAGGGGAACGCCGAGGTGCACGCATTCACCCATGAGCGAGTAGCCGCCCGTGGCTACGGCCGCTCGTGCGGTGCGCAGGTCATCGACGAAGCCCTTCTCAGAGAAACCGCGGTACTCGACATTGCCGATCTTGCCGTGCTCGCCCAGACCGTAGACCCTGAACTCTTGTGGGAAGCCGCTGAGCACGCGCTGCAGCGTGCCGCGACGGATGCCCGACTGGTAGACCAACACGTGCTCGCCCCGTTCGCGCTTGGCTGCCAGGATCTCAGGCCGCAGGATGGGCGGCACGATGGCTGTGCGGGCTTTGCGGACCGCGGGACGGAAGAAGCTGGAGATCAGGTAGTAGTAGGCTCCGGGCAGTTTGAGCTTCACGGCGGCCCGGGCCAACCGGTAGCTCAGGGCCTGTCCGCTGATCTGCTCGGGGTCGAGCCGGCAGCGGGCAATCGCCTGCATGTTGTCGATGCTGATCACCGGCACGCCGTGCAGCAGCCCGTACAGGTACGACCACGACTCGAAGTCTGAGAACACCACATCCGCTTCGAAGCCGTGCACCAGCTTGCGGTAGGCGGCGAGGTTCTTGTGCAGGCTGCGCGGCGCCGCGGCCAGGTTCTGCCGGATCGAGGTGCCGAGGGCGAGGCTATCGTCTTCGAAGACCATGAACAGACCTTCGATCGGCTGGATCTCGACGTTGGGGCTGCCTGCGTAGAGGTTTTGGAAGAAGCGGCAGGCGCGGCCGGAGACCACGATCCGCAAGTAGTGGCCCTGGGCGAGCAGGTGGTCGACGATCACTCGGCTGCGCGTGGCATGCCCCATTCCCGCTCCCACAACTCCGTACAGAATCTTCATGGCAGTCTCCTTCCTTCGCTGCCCGACCCCCATTTGGGTCCGGCGCCGGACTTCGTTGCAGAAGGCGTGCCAAAACAACAGAGCCGCCATTCAGGCGGCTCTTGGGGACTCTCGTGCGCGTTGCTGACGCGATGCGTCAACGATTGGACGGTGAAAACTCTACATGTCCAACAGATCGAGGATGGCCGACCGCACCCGCTCGGGACGCTCGATGATCGGCATATGTCCACACGCTGGGATCTCCTCGGCCCGCGCCCTCGGGAGCTTGCTGGCCAATCTGCGCAGGCTCTTGGCCGGCACCAGTAGATCTTCGGAGCCCCAGAGCAGCTGGACGGGCATGGTCAGCGCATCGAGGCGGTCGAGATGGTCTCTCTCGACGAAGTCCGGCCGCAACGAGCTCATCACCCGGGTGAGGTCGAAGATGTCCGCGGGATCGTGGGTCTCTTCGACGCTGCGGATGAACTGTTCGGTGTATGCGTTGCGCGTGCGGAAAACCAGTCCCAATAGACCCTTCCACACCCGCGGCAGCACGGCATTCAACAGGGCTTCCCGCAGCAGCAGCCGGCTGGCGATCTGCACGGGCCAGGGGAAGCGCTGGAAGCCTGCGGGGTTGACCAGCACCAGCCCATCCGTTGCTTTGGGGTAGCGTAGCCCGAATTCGGCGGCCACCATGCCCCCCAGGGAATGGCCCACGACCACCGCGCTGTCGATGCCCAGCTTGCTGAGCAGTCCCCGCAGCTGGGCCGCGTACCCGGCCACGGTGTAGCCTTCGGCCAAGCGTGCCGAGTTCCCACAGCCGGGCAGGTCGACGCAGACCACCCGGTAGCGCTCTTTGAATTGTGGAGCGACGTGCAGCCAGTGGGTGAGGTTGCCGGCCAGGCCGTGGATGAAAAGCAGCGTGGGACCCGCACCCGCATCGGCGACGGCCAGCCGCACACCCTGGATATCGACGTAGTACTGGGGCAGCTCGAAGCTGCGGTCGCGGCCGGGTCCCTGCACGTCACTATGCGGCATCGGCCTCCGGACCGCCGGGCCCAGCGCCACGGGGCCTTCGGATTGGTATCTCAAGGGTTCGCGCACATTCGACCTCCGGTAGGACCCTACCCAATCTATCGATGCCGCACGCTGTTCCCTTGAGCAGCCACTCAATCCCCGGTCTCGCGCCGGATCCTGGCCACCAATTCGGCCTGGCCGAGCAGGGCACCACATGCGGCCACGCTGCTGATGGTGCTGCCTAGAATCCCCGGGAGCACCACACTCTGTCCGACCAGGTACAGCCCTCGTATGCGGGTTTTCGGTGAGAGCCGTCCCGCGCGCAGGTTGTCGGTCGACTTGAGCAGGCCGTAAGCGCTGCCGCGCGGCGTCAGCGTATAGTCACGGTAGGTCAGGGGCGTGAAGATGTCCAGCAGCTCAGCCTCGGCTGCACCGGGGTGCAGCCTTAACAGCTGCCTCCGCAGGCGTGCGGCTGCCTGTTGCTTGAATTCTTGATAGGCGGCCTCGCGCCGGCCTGTCCGTGTCTGCTGCCAGCCGCGCCAGGCTTTCCACGGGGTCGGGCACATAGCGACTGCGGCTGTGCGGCCCTTCGAAGCGGTGCAGGCGGCACTGGCGTAGATCAGGGGCGGGTCTTCGGCGGGGAAGCCGCCCGGGTAGCCGGGGGTTGCGTCATCCGGGTAGACGAACAGGTCGCGGCGTGCCCACGGGCAGTCGCCCGGCCAGGCCAGTCCGAGGCCGAAGAAGGCGGGGCTGTCTTCGGCCTCCGTCAGGCGGCGCTTAAATGCCGGGCGCAGACCCCCTGGCTCCTGGCAGAGTGTGGCGAGCTGGCGCGGATGGCCCGAGAAGATCACTGTGCGCGCCGCGATCCGTTCCCCGCCTTCGAGCTCGACGGCAGACACCGTCCCCTGGGGACAGACGATGCGCGCGACCCGCGCGCCTTTGCGGATCTCCACCCCCCCAGTCTCGAGGGTCGCGGCGAATGCTTGCATCAATGGCGTGCGGGTCTCGTCGATCCGCCAGGCGCTCTGCAGGAAGGAGTCGAGCACCAGACAGTGGACGTATAGAGGGCACGTTTCGGGATCGACCGCATAGAAAGGATGGATGCCGGCAAGCAGACGCCGCAAGCCAGGCGAGGCGCCGAGACCCCGCAGAAACGCGGCCAGGGGCTGCTCCATAGCGACCGTCGGTGGCGCCTCCGGACCCGGTTGCAGGTTGTACAGGGCGAAGTGGCGGACCGTCTCTGCCAGTGTGCTGCAGAAGCTGCGCACTACTGAAGCTTCGCGTGGGAATGCCTGCAGCAGGCGCTGCTCAAACGCCTGGCGTCCCCAGGGGACATAGAAGGAGTCCTGGCCAAAGCGGAGCTCGAAAGACCCCTCCCGGTCCATCGCCTGCAGCTGCAGACGTTCAAGCACGCCCGCGTACTTCCAGTAGCGCCACAGGATCTGCCCGGGAGCCAATGCGCCCACAGCATGAACGCCGGTGGGAAACAGCAAGCCCCGCCGTCGGTAGGTCTGCATCAGGCCGCCGAGGCGTTTGTGTTGTTCGAGCAGGAGGAGATTCCAGCCTTCGCGAGCGAGCAGGGCACAGGCCATCATGCCTGCCACCCCCGAGCCAACGATCACTGCATCGAGCATCCGCCAACAACTCCTGCGGGCGAGAGCGCTGCTCAGCGTCGGCTGCCATCTCGACCGCGACCGTCGCGAGCTTTCAAATAGACGGTCTTGAGGAAGTCAACGATCTTGGGGTTCTTGCTGTTTTGCTTGAGGTGCACGATCAGGCCTTCGAATTCTTCTTCGCCGATCTCGGAGACGTCCCGCATCAGCTCTTCGAACAAGAAGGCATCATTGGTCTCGAGGGCCCTCTCCGCCTTGTGTTGCAGCTCTTCGTGGTCGAGCTGCAAGGGAGGGCTTGCCACCTCTCTCGGCGTCTCGAGCTCGTCCCGATCCGAACCTGAATCCGCGACCCTGACCGGTTCAGATCTCGGGGTTGCCTCGGGACTCCGTTCTGGTGTTGGCGTCCGCGCAGGGCGGGGCTGGGGATTGGCCTTCGGCGTGCGCTCATCGACCCTCGGCGGAGATTCGGGCAGCCGCACCTCTTCTTGGGCAGTTCTCTGGACATTCGGCCGCAGCGGCTGGTCGTAGGGCTCTTTGCGGATCAACTGGAACAGCAACCAGACCGCCCCGCTGGCGATGGCTGCGAACAGAGCTGCCCAGATCAGGTTGACCCAGCGGTGTTGCAGTTTCCGGGCCTGCGCCGTGACATGGGGACGTTGTGATGTTGATTCTTCGCTCAGCGCCGAGACCGCCTTCTCGAGTCGGAAGGAGGGCATCACTCCGCTGCGTTTCACCAGTTCCTGCCCCGTCAAGGGCGGGCCAGGGTCGTCATCGGGGTCGTCAACAACGGGAACCGGAATCTCGGGCTGGCTGAGGCCGGTCTTCGATTCCATCCGCTGACGGGCACGGCTGCGGGCAGAGATCCGGGAAGTCTTGGTCCTGGTCTTGCCCTTGCTGGCGGTCTCGACCACACCCGAGGCGCAGGCGGCCTCGCGACGGCTCGAGCTCTCGAGAGCGATGGCAGCTGCGTGAGGAGCGGGGCCGTGCAGGGGTTCGAGCTCTGCGGTCTCTTCGCAGGCCCGTTCGGCCTGTATGCGGCGCAGCTTCTCGAGCTCGCGGCTCTGTTCGCGGATGGTGAGCTGGGCGTGCTCGAGCGTCAGCTGCTTTTCGGCAAGGTGTGTCTCGAGCTCACGGCGCGAACCTTCGAGCGAACGTACCCGCGAACGCAACAGCGCGAGCTGGTCTTCGAGGGGGCGGTCTTGTCCGGAGTGGTTGCCGGCCGCTTCCAGCTGCATCGCCATCTCCACGCGTGAGGTCCCCGTCATTATACGCCAAAGCCGGTCGGGGCGTTGGTTTTCCGCAGCACTAGTCCCGCCACAGGGGCATCGTCAAGCAGCGAGGACCTCCGCGCCCGCGGCACAGCTCGGAGCCTTCGATCTGGATCGCGAGCTGACGCCCGCTGGCGAGCAGGGTATCGAAGTTGGAGTCATAGTCGCGGGCGAACATCTCGAGGTACTCGACTGCCGACAGGCTCTCGAACCCTGCGTCTTGCAGCGCGCACGCAGTGTGTCGGTTCCGGGCGTAGCCAATCACGATCCCTGGTGCCAGGGCCACGAAGTTGGCGCCGTCGGTCCACTGCTCCCGTACCTGATGGATGGGGTGGGCGTTGCCACAGTACACGGGGTCGAAGCTGATCCCTCCATGCTGCAGGGCATCGAGCAGGTTTCCGCCCTCGTGGGCACCGACTCCGCCGTCAGGCAGCGGATGCAGGATGGTCACGTGCGCCTGCTCACGGCTGCGATTGTCTACAAGCGGTTTGTAGACCGCGACCTTCGATGCGGACAGCTGGGTGAACACCGTGTCGAGATGCATGCTGCTGCGTCGCTTGGGCATCTCTACAACGAAGACCCGGAGGATGCCGCGGGCGAACATTTCGCGGCTGAGCTGCATGCTCGAGGCCCAGCTGGTCCGTTCGCTCGCGCCGATGCACACGCTGTGGCGGTCGAGCACCAGCACATCCCCTCCTTCGATGGTCAGGGCCTGCTGGATGGCCGATTGTTTCAGCCGTTGCGTCAACTTCGCGACTTTGGAACGGCCAAACCAGGCGTGATGGGCGACCAGCACCCCCGTCAGGATGGACTCTCGACGCCGGGCACGCGTCGAGGCCATGCCGACCATCAAGAGGTTGCCGATCACGGCCAACAGGTCGCGGCTGAACAGAAGGTTGGGAATCGGCGCAAACAGCTCGGGACCGTCGAGGCTGCCATCGGCCGTGCCGACGATCAGGGCGTCGGCCAGCGCCTCGGGTGCGAGCGCACGCAAGGTCGCAATGTCTGTGTCGGTCAAATCTTCCAACCGCGCGACATGGTCGATGGCGAGTGTGCGCGCCGGCTCAGAAGCAGCGAAGACCTGCTTGAGCAAGCTGTCGAATTTCCCTACCTCCGCGGCGGTTTCGAGTACCCGGACCAGCTGTTCGTGCTCGCGCTGGGCATTGCCCACATCGAGCAGGTCGTCGAACAACAGGTAGTCGGGGGAATGGGGCAGGATGTGTTCGGGCAACATGCGCGACAGTGCACGGCCCGGCGGCTGCACCACGACACGGCGTAGGCGGCCGATCTCAGATTCAACGCGGATGGTCATGAGCTTTCCTGCGTGGGAGCCACGGTATGCAGTAAGGGAGTATGGGAGGCATACTACCGCAGCCGCTCAGCGTTTGGAAAGCTTGCTCAGCTCAGCGTCAGAGATCCCGAATTCGATGCGCACCCGGCTGATCGCGACGTGGCTGCCAAAGGTCCCCAGCGAGACCTTCGGCCTCTCAAAGGCATCCCCGAGCTCTGCGCTGAGGATTTCTCTAGGCTTGTTCTCGCGTTCGCGGTCTTCGAAACGCATCGACGCCCCGTCTTCGTTGGGTGTATACACCATCGCGAAGTGTCGGACCTCACGGCTCTCAGGTTGGTCGCGGGTGGAAGGGTCGACAGCCATCTCGTACAGGTAGATCTGCTCCCAGACCAGCGCGTTCTGTTTGCGTTTGCCGAAGTCCTTGAAGTTCTCGATGTACTTCCGCGTCACCGCGTTGCGTGCATCTTCGGGCGAGACCTGGAGGCGCGGCGTCTGGAAGCCCTGCACGCCCCACAACACACGGCCCGTCTCGCCGATCCCCAGCGCCAGATTGCGGCCATCGAGGCTCTGCATCTCTGCTTCGATCGTCAGGGCTCCTTCGAACGGTAGATCCAGCCATAGCAGGCGCTTCCAGCCCCTGGCGAACAGCACATAGGCATCCGCAGCCTGGACGCGTTTGAAGTCTTCGACACGTGCCAGCTCCGCAGGCAACTCTCCTACTTCCCAACGGCTGTTGTCGACTTGATCAAAGCCCTTCGGAATATGCAGATCCCAGTCGCTGATCTCCTCGAACTGCATGAAGTTGTATTCGACTGCATAGCGGCCTGGAGCCTCGAGTGCGATGACTGCAGGAGTCATCAGCGCCTGCAGGATCTTGAGCCTCTGTGTTGCGTTCAACTCCACGGTCGGTTCGCTGGCCGCTGCCAACGGGTCGCCATTGTTCGGATTGGAGGGATTCGGATTCTGCGGTTGCTCGGGAGGCCTTTCTGCCACGGGATCGCGATGCGGACGCACCGGACTTCCTGAGTGGCTCTGCCACTCGAGGGCCTGGTCGACAAAGACGTCCATTTCTGGTCCGCGTTCGCGGAAGGGGGTGGCCTCGCGGTAGCTGTCGAGAGCGGCCAACAGCGTGAACTGCAGCTCGGCATCCTGCGCCTCGCCGGCCGATTCAGCCTCGGTCAGGAGGGCTTCGGCCTCGGTGTTGAAGAACAGCCGGACCTGCTGGTAGCGCTCATGAGGGATGTTGAGGCTGGCTTCGACCGACTGGTAGGCGACGGCCGGGTCGAGATAGCTCAGCGCCACCAGCTCATCGCTCGCCTTGCCCCAGCGCAGCTGCTCCGACGCAGACAGCTCCGAGAAATCGATGAGCTCATCGCTCAGCTCGAGCGTACTCCCCTCGATTCCCAGCAGAGTTCCTCGGGCGACATAGCCGTCGGCCAACTCGAGCTCCACCTCCTGGTTGCGCTGGTCGGTGAGACGCTTCAATGCGGTCCTGCGCAGGTCCTCGAGGACCTCCAGATCGGCACGGTCCCGCGCCAGCTCTGCAACCGAGGCGGCCTCGGAATAATCGAGCTCAAAGCGGCCCAGGAAACGCTGAGCCTGGTCGACCCCGCCTTCGCGGAACGCCAGATACAGGTCGGGCCGCCCACGCTCATAGGCCAGCATAGCCCGGCGGGTGTCGTTGACACGATGGGCCTCCGAGCGCCAGCCCTTGATCGTCTCGAGGTCGTAGTCTGGCTGCAACGCCAGCAGGGCATCAACCTCGCGGATGACACCATCGACGTCACCCCGTCCGGCGAAGTGGGCGATGCTCTCTTCAAGCTCGGCAACGCGGGCAGGATTTGTCTGTGGAGTCTCAGGCTGTGGCCTCGGCAAGGGCGGCAGATCGTCCGGATCTGGCCGCGGAGTCGGCTGCTGGACCAGCTCTTCGGGCCCCTGCTCGGGCGGTGGGTTGCGGAACAGCAGCGCGGCGCTGACGGCCAACAGGATCGCCGCAGCTGCCGCCAGCCCCACCCAGAGCATGGGCGACGAGCGCCGGGGCTCGGCCTCAACGCGTTGGCTACGGCGACGGCGCGGAATCCGCCCACTGCTCGTGCGTACGCGGCCGGAGCTGCTCGTGGGCTGCCGTCTGTTCGGAGCCAGGGGGGCATGTCCGGCCTGGACGGCCTTGAGCGCCTGGAGCAGCTCGCCCCCGTCGGCGTAGCGTGCATGCGGTTCTTTGGCGAGACAGTGTTTGAGCACCTCGACCACTGCGCCGGGGACGTCTTTGCGGTCTGCAGGGAACTCGGGCTTCTCAAGCAGCACCAGCTGCAGAACCTGCAGAGTGTTGTCGCCCTCAAACGGAGGTCTGCCGTACAGGGCGTGGTAGAGGGTCGCGCCCAGGCTGTAGACGTCAGCCTCGGGCCCGACATCTTTGAAATCCTTGGCCTGCTCAGGCGGCATGTAGGAAGGCGAACCCAAGCAGGTTCCGACCGCGGTCAGGTTGCCGGCGGGTTCATCAACGTGCTTGGCCAGGCCCAGGTCGGCAAGCTTCACAGCGCCGTCTTTGCCGATCAGCACATTCGAGGGTTTGATGTCCCGGTGGATGATGTTCTCTTTGTGTGCCTGCTCGAGGCCGGACGCGAGCGCGACGCCACACGCCAGCACTTCCCGGACCCGCAAGGGCCGGCGAGAAATGCGCTTGGCCAGGTCGATGCCTTCGACGTATTCCATCACCAGAAAGGGGCGTCGGCCGACCATGCCGACGTCGAACACCTGCACGATGTGCGGATGGCGCAGACGGGCACAGGCCTTGGCCTCGCGTTCGAAACGCTGCACGTACTTCGGGTCTGAAGCCAACGAAGGGGCGAGAACCTTGACTGCGACTTTGCGGTCCATAGATTCCTGCAGGGCCACGTAGACCGAACCCATCCCTCCCCGGTTCAGGGGAGCGAGGAAGCGGTAGCCCGGCAGCTTCCAACGTGGCAGCAAACCGCCAGAGCGTGGCGCCTCGGGTTCTGCTTTGGGCTGGCTGGCGGTCGCAGGCTGTAGATCGGCGGCGATGGGAAGCGGAGGCGCTGCCTGGTCTTCTTCCTCAAAGGGGATCTCTTCGGGTGCGGTGCTCGCCAGTGCCGTAGGCAGGTCTTCAGGCCAGGTTGCATAGGCCGTACAGATATCCTGAATCATGCTCTCGATCTGGCGGATGTCATCGGCACATCGTTGGCAGCGGCGGAGATGCGGTGCAATGCGCGCACGCTCCTCGACGCCAACAGTGCGGTCCGCATAGGCGAAG
This sequence comes from Planctomycetota bacterium, assembly GCA_029260765.1. Classification (GTDB taxonomy): domain Bacteria; phylum Planctomycetota; class J058; order JAJDCP01; family JAJDCP01; genus JAJDCP01. Next base: position 89,100 of record JAJDCP010000087.1, on the reverse strand, counting down.
CGCTCTTCCTCGGTTGGGCAGCGAGTCATTTCTTGGCCCCCGTGCGCACGCCGTCCAGCTTGTCGCGCAAAGCGGCGATGGAGCGGGCAAGTATCCCGCGTATCGTCGACTCTGGCAGTTGGGTGAGCTCGGCGATGTCCTTGTACGACAGGTTTCTCTTGTAGCGCAGCTCCAGAACTTTCTGGTTGCGCTGTTTCAGGGTCGTGATGGCTTTCTGCAACTCTTCTATCCGAGGATCTTCGGCCGGTTCGCGGTGCTCTTTGCGCTTCTCGCGCTCGAGAACATCGAGGTGGGCCTTACGCCGTTTCGCTGCTCGGTGGTGGTCCATTGCAACATGCTGTGCGATCGCCACAACCCAGCTCCTGAAAGCCTCAGGCCTGTCGAGACGTCCGATGTTGCGGTAGGCGCGCAAGAAAGACTCCTGCACGACATCTTCAGCATCGTTGGCGTCCCGACAATGGGGGCGTACCAGTCGCAAAACGTCGTTGCGGTACTTTTCGACCAGTGCGGAGAAGGCCTTGCGGTCTCCGGAGCAGGCCCGTTGTACGAGATCACTGTCCGGGGCTGGCACCTCGATTCTCCAACTGGTCGTGCCCCTGGCCATTTGTCATCGGGTTGACGAAGCGCCGGGGCAATGTGTCACGGGATTGTGAAAAAAAAGCCCGCCCGTGGCTAATCCTTGCGCCGGGGCTGACTGCGTCCCAGTGAGGGCTTGCGGAAGGAGATGCCTCCTCCTCCCTTGGCCGGAGGCGCCGAGCGGCGCCGGCCTCCCTTGGAGCCAGGTTTCGGGCCTTTCTTGGAGCCCTTCTTCGAGCTCTTGCTGGCAGCGCCCCGCGGCGCTGCGTCCGCGACCTGCGCCTTCGGCGGGGCAGCCGCAGGTGCCGGGGCCTTGCTGTCTTCTTCGTCGCCGAAATCGAAGCCGTCATCGTCGCCTTCGCTGAACAACCAGGATCCGGCCCGCGCATTTTGACCGAGCGTGAAGCCGTCGGCGTCCTTGGCGGGCTCGGCTGCGGCCTCGGGTTTCTCAGCCACAGGACGAGAGGCCGGTGGAGCCGAAGAGCCGCCTGCCCGACCAACCGGAGCCCCTCCCGAGCGATCACCCCTGCGCGGGGTTGTGGCCGAGAACGCCCGCTCCGAGCGGTCGGCTCGATCATTCCTGTCGGGGGACGCCCTTTCGTAGCCTCCTGATGGGCGCACGATCTGCAATCGATCCTGCACCGTGCGGCGTTTGCTCGAGGCGCGGATCTCTTCGACATGCCCTCCTTTCCATGTCGGCCGGTGCGCGCGCATGCGGCGGCCCTTGGGGGTATTGACGTATTTCTTGATCGAATCGATGAAGCTGTCTTTGTCGCGGCAGTTGTGGATCGCGACTTCCTGGGTGATGATCCCCTCGCTGACCAGGTCGAGCAGCTCGAGGTCAAACAACTGCATGCCCAACTTGCGGCCTGTCTGGATCAGGGATTGGATCTGGTGGGTCTTGCCTTCCCGAATCAGAGCCGAGACCGCGGGCGTCAAGATCATGATCTCAACGCAGGCGATCCGGCCACGCTCGTCCGCGCGCGGCAGCAGCCGCTGCGAGACGACGCCCTTGAGCGACTGCGCCAGCTGCAACCGTACCTGGTCGTGGCTATCGGTGGGAAAGGTCTCGACGAACCGGTTGATGGTTCCCACACAAGAGGTCGTGTGGAGGGTCGACAGCACCAAGTGGCCCGTTTCGGCCGCACGCAGCGCCATTCCCATCGTCTCGTAGTCGCGCAACTCTCCCACCAGGATCACGTCGGGATCCTCGCGCAGCGCCGAGCGCAAGGCGACCAGGAAGCCTTTGGTGTCTTTGCCGACCTCGCGTTGGGTGACTGTCGACTCAAGGGACGGGTGGATGAATTCGATCGGGTCTTCGATGGTGATGATGTGTTGGCGTCGGCTCTTGTTGATCAGGTTGACCATCGCGGCCAGAGTCGTCGACTTTCCACTGCCCGTCGGTCCTGTCACCAGCACCAGGCCTTGGTGGTGTTGTGCCATCTCCGTAATGATGGGGGGCATCGAGATCTCGTCGAGGGAGGGGATCTCGGTGGGCACCAGCCGGAACACGCAGCCGCGGCCTTTGGCCTCCATCAGGAAATTGCCTCGAAAGCGACCCAGGCCGGGTACGGAGAAGCCGGTGTCGAGCTCGAGCTCGTCATCGAATTGCTTCGCTTGCTTTTCTGTGAGAACCTCTCCGATCACGTGGTCGATGAGTTTCTCGTCGACCTCTGGATAGTCTTCAAGCCATTCGAGGCTGCCGTCGATACGGATCCTCGGCTTCAGTCCACAGAACAGGTGTACATCGGAAGCCCCCATGTCTACAGCTCGTCCGAGAATATGTGTGACGCTATTCACGGTCCCTCCACCGCCCACTGGGCTGGCCCGATGCCGGCAATTGATAGTAGTGTATGACCATCGCACGCCATGAACCACCAAGACTTTTGAACCATGCCGAGGAGCGAGCGGGCGGGCGGTCTCCGGAGTATTCTATGGTACGGATGGTGCACCGCCGGCTGCCCTGACATCCACGGCAGCGGAGTTGCTTGCTGACCTGAATCTAGCGAAAGTCCCCCGAGAGCCGCCAAGGAGTGAGTGTGAAGATTCTGATCGTGGGAGCGGGGGCCGTCGGCTCCGTCTATGCCTACCATTTGCAGCAGGGGGGGGCCGAGGTGTGGTTGTTCGTGCGTCCCCGATACAAGCAGGCCTGCGCGCTGGGCATCCGGCTGTACCAACTCAACCATCAGCGCCGTCCCCGAATATTCGTTCCCACAGGCTGTCTGACTCATGTCGATGAGGTCGCAGCACACACGTGGGACCAGGTCTGGCTGTGCGTATCGACGACGGCGTTGCTGGGGTCCTGGTTCGCCGAGCTGGCCACGGGTTTCGGAGGCGCGTCCGTGGTCGGGTTGCAGCCCGGCCCCGAAGCCCGTGCCTTGCTGCTCAGGCAGATTCCAGAAAGGCAGCTGGTCAGCGGAGTCATCACGATGGTCAGCTACCAGGCCCCCCTGCCTGGCGAAAAGGTCCGTGACCGGGGTATCGCCTACTGGTTCCCGAGCCTGTCGCCGAACGGCTTCAAGGGTCCCGCACGCCGGACCGGAGCGGTCGTCGCCAGTCTACAACGGGGAGGCTGTCCGGCCGCCGTGCAACCGGGACTCGAGAAGCTCTCCGGTTTTGGGAGCGCGCTGTTGATGCCGCTGATGGCGAGCCTGGAGCTGGCCGGTTGGTCATTCTCTGAGCTCAAGCGCGGCCCAAGGCTTCTGCGGGCCCTGCGGGCCGCGCGCGAGGCTTGTTCGGCAGTCTCCGCTGAGCTCGGAGAACCCCCCCCTGTCTGGCTTCGGCTGCTCTTCCCCGGGCTGGCGCGCGGGGTGATCACCCTGGCCCCCCACGTGGTACCGCTCGATCTCGAGACCTATTTTCGCTACCACTTCACCAAGGTGGGTGACCAGACCCGGGCGTTGCTTGCGCAGTACATTGAGCTCGCGAGGAAGAGCGGACTGCCAGCGTCAGGGCTGAGCCAGCTGCAGCGAGAGCTTGGCTGATGGGTGCCGCCGGAAAACAATTGCAAAAGGCTCGCTTGCGCGGCACAATGCCTGCATCCAGCACTTTCGGTCGCCAAACTATGGCCCTTTTTTGAGGAGTCGCGCTATGTCCGAGTCGTACTACAAGGTCATCGATGGAAAGAAGTACAAGCGTGCCCTGCTCGACTTTGCCGACCAGGCAACCTCGGGCAAGGGAGATGGCCGCATTTCGATGGCAGAGGCCGAAGAGATGTACAAGCTGATCGCCGATGGCGAAACCTACACCGAAGTCGAAAAGGACACCATGGCGTACGTCCGGCAGAACTACAAGTTCACCGACAAGGCTGATGAATGGCTCCGCACCGAGATTCGCAAGTGGGCCGCCAGCAAGTAGGCTGTCCCGCAACAAGCGCAGCGAGTCTGCTCTGCTTTGAACAGCCGCTCCTCCCGTCACGCACGGGAGAGCGGTTTGCTCGTTAATCGTGGGGTTTGCAGCTGTCCTCGCCCGGCTCACAGCGGGTCCGGAGCCGCGGGAACTGGCAATTGCAGGTGATTTCTGGGATAAAGGAGGACAACCTCTGACTACAGCTATTTCGAACTCACTATGTCTCGCGATGCAGCCTACAACGCAGCTTTCTCCCGCTCAGCATGCAAGCTGGGATTCGTGGCTGTTCCGGCGCTAGAAGAGCTGCGAGAGCGCGAAGGGCAGCCCAGCTGGGAAAGCCTCGTCGCCCACGCCGGCATGGACCGCATCCAGATCAGCATGATCGAAGCGGACATCGTGCGCTTGATTGAGGTCTGCAAGCAGTGCCGCAACGTGCGCTACCGCCGCGACCATAGGGTCCCCCTGGACGAGTCCTGTCCTCGCTGTGCGGAGCGCGAGGCCCGCAAATCGGATGCGCAGGAAACAACTCAGGGCGGCAAACGCCATCGAGCCGTACGGCTGGCGACGCAGCCGTCCTCTTCCAGTGTCTCCAAGCCCGCTTCGGCAGGGGTCTTGCCAGCCCCTCCCTCTTCGCGCGCTCGGCCGTCGTCGGGCAGGGCCTCCTCGCGAACCTCAGAGCCGGCCTCGAGCAGGACGCCCCCTGCATCCCCACGTTCGTCTGGGCGCCGCGGCGAGGCGGTGCGCCGAGGTGAGGGTCCCACTGCGGGGCCTTTGAACCCGTTCATGGCACGCAGAGACCCCAACACCGGTGCGGGAAGCAGCTTTGCCCGCGCCCACGTCGCCGAACCCGAGGGGCTCGAAAGGCTGCATGGCGATAGCCCGGCGGATCGTCGGCGGCAGATCCTCAAGGCAGGATCTTCGCGCAAGCAACTGGCTGATCTGCCCGCGCGGGGCAGCGCCGATCGGCGTGCGCTTCCGCCCACCCGCAAGCATCGACGTCCCGAACCCGCGCCTCTGAACTCCAAGGTCAAGCGACCACGCTCCTCGGGTACGCGCAAGTCCCGCCGTCCCCTCCAACTCCCAGCCATGGACTGGCGCAAGCCTCAGACCTGGTTGTTGTTTGCTGTGCTCCTCGGCTTGTCGTTGGTCGTCGTCTGGACCCTCTGGCCCGCGCACGCGGTACGCCATCCGCCCGGGATCCTGGTTGCTGCGAGCCCAAGGCAGGAAGCTTCGGACAAGAATGCTGCCTGGCGCCACAATGAGTATTGGATCAAGCCCCAGGCACGCTTTCAACTCGAGGCCAGGGTTCTGGGGGCGAAGGGCTACTCGAGTGGACGTGAGGCAGACCTGTCACCGCTCGATCTGGTGCTGGGCTGGCGGAAGATGTCGGATCAGGTTGTCGTCGACAAGATCAGCATCAGCCAGTTCCATCGTTTCTACACCTGGTGGGCCGATCCCGACACTCCGGCCACGCGGGAGGAGATCACCACCTGCAGCGCGAACATGCACTTGATCCCGGCGACGGCTGAAATCGAGGGCAAGCTGCTGAGTCTGCTTGAAGGAGAGGTCGTCGAGCTACAAGGCTACCTGGTCGAGGTCGAACACCCGGATGGCTGGGTCTGGCGTACGTCGACGACTCGCGATGACACGGGTCCAGGAGCTTGTGAGCTGATCTGGGTGGAGAGTGTCCAGGTGAGGGCGCACCCCTGAAGTCGTCGCAGGTACTGCCTCGGGCCTGCGCCCAGCGGGTCGCTCAGCGCTACCGTCCTCAGGGCCGTTTTGCCGAGGGCTTCGCGCGTGGAAAGCTCGCCAATGATCCCGCGTACGCAGGCGTGCTGCGAGAGCTGCGTGGGAGCGGCTGGCTGCTCGACGTCGGTTGCGGAGAGGGGTATCTGCTCGCCCTGTTGCTCCAGGAGCGCCCTGAGTGGAGCCTGGTCGGTCTCGACCACGATCGCCGGCGCCTCGACAAGGCCCGCCACGCCCTGGGAGAGTCCGCGCGCCTGGTCTGGCTCGAAGGCGATGTGCGGCGCCTCACGATACCGCGAGCCGATGCGGTCACCTGCCTCGACGTGCTCCACTACCTGCCGGTGACGGAACAGGACCAACTGTTGCAGCGTCTGCTCGAGTGCCTGGAGCCAGGAGGGATGCTGCTTGTGCGAGACGGAGAGCCGGGGCGTGGGTGGCGCTCCCGGCTGCTGCGCTGGAGCGAGCTGTTTGCCCTGCGCATGGGGCGCCACAAAGGCCAGGGCCTCTACTTTCGACCTGTCGCTGAGACGACAGCGGTGTTGACTTCGGCGGGCTGCCAGGTGCGCGTCCAGGATTGCAATCACGGCACGCCGTTTGCGAACTTTCTTATCGTTGCACAGAAGCAACCTTGAGAGGTCGAACATGCCGCAAGACACATTGAACTCAACCTGGATCCTGGCCGTCGATGACGAGCCCAGCGTTCTCTCCTTCTTGACCCGTGCGCTGCGACGCTTCGGCTATCGCGTCGAGGCCGCGTCCAGCGCACGTGACGCTGAAGAGCTGTTGCTTGCTGATCCGTATCGATTTGGGATGGTGATTCTCGATCTGACACTTCCAGATATGCCCGGGGATCACCTGTTGGCAAGGCTGCGGGCCGAGCGGCCTGCGCTCCCGGTGTTGCTGATCAGTGGCAGGCCCTGGAGCGGTCCGAGCGGTCCGCGCACCCGTTTCATGACCAAGCCTTTCGGCTTGCTGGATTTTCTCGAGCAGGTGCGCGGGCTGCTCGCAGTGGCGAGCCCGTCAGCCCTCGACCACGCCCGGCCGTAGGATCTGCCAAGCCAGTTGCTCGGTCAGCTCTCGCAGCGCAGTGCGCAGGCCAGGTTGCGGAGCTTCCTCCGGGCTCAGCCAGATCATTTCGTGCCAGGCCCGGGCGAGCCGCGAGTCGGCGGGCACCCTACCGACCAGAGGCTCAGCGCTCCAGGCCGCGGCGAGGTGCTTGCGGAAGCTCCTGTATTCCTCGAAGTGGCCAGCCCCACGTGGAGAGCGGTTGTACAGATACAGCAGCAGCGAGCAACCCGCGCTGCGCAGGGCGGGGAGCAGGCGGCAGAATGCGCTCCAACGCTTGTCCAGATCGTAAGGGTCGACCAGCACCAGCGCGCAGCCCTCAAGATGCGCACTCGTCAACGCGGCGTAGCCATCCTCGACCTCAAAACGGGTCGCACCTGCGACATTCTGCCAGGCCGCACACCGGGTTGCATCCGCATCGAACACTCTGACCCGCAGCCGGTCTCCTCCCAGCTGCAAGGCCAGTCGGGCGCTGGAGGCCCACAGGCCGGCCTCGAAAAAGGGCCGCTGCAGCTCTTGCAGCCAGGGCGCCTGCAGGAGCCTAAAGCGCTCCGCGGCGGCCTCGGTCAGCGGGTAGTCGGGAGCTCCCGCGAAGGGATCTGCCAGGCACAGAGGGGCCTCGCGCTCAAGTTGGGCGCGCAGCAAGGTCAGCAGCCAACCCGCTTTGAGCACGTCCCCCCAGTTCCCCGGCTCATAGCGCAGGCGCAGACCGCGGCTCTTGGCCGCGTCGGCCACCCGCCAGGTCCATTCCTCGCTCATGCGGCCCCCTCGCCTGGATTCTGCGCCCCAAAAACAGTAGATTGGCGTCCGAACCTCTGCCTCTGAGGCCATCTTGGACATCGATCCGGCCCAACTGTCGCCGCGCGACGCATACCAACTCTTGATCGCGTGCGTGATTCCGCGCCCGATCGCTTGGATCAGAACCGTCTCGGCCTCGGGGGACGGCAATCTCGCGCCGTTCAGCTTCTTCGGCGGGGTGAGCTCAGATCCACCCATCGTCATGGTCAGTATTGGCCGCAATCGCGGGACTCGCAAGGACACTGCGCGGAATCTGCTCGAGACGGGGGAGGCCGTCGTCCACATTCCTGGCTATCCCCAGGCCGGGCCGATGGTGCAGAGCTCGGCGCCCCATCCTCCGGAGGTCGATGAGGCCACGCTGCTCGGATTGGGTCGCCTGCCGAGCCTGAAAGTCCGGCCTGAGCGGCTTGAAGGGGTGGCGGTCGCGATGGAGGCCCGCCGCGTCGACCACCGCGAGGTCGGCAACGGGCCCGTGGACCTGTTCATGCTCGAGATCGTGCACTTTCATATCGACGACCGTGTGGTGCACGAGGGACTTCCCTCGGCAGAAGCGATCGATCCGGTGGGCCGGCTGGGGGGCCAGCAGTACAGTCGCTGCTCGCTGTTCACCATCCCGCGGCCAGCTTGAGGGCTCGTGATGCGGAAGCTGCTGTTGTTCTGTCTCGCCTGCCTGCTGACGTCATGCTCGGACGCACCGCCTGCCCCAGGGCCCGGGCCGCAGGCCGATAGCAGCCCCGCGCGACCGATAGCGGGCGCGGTCGAGCAGGAGGCTGTAGCCGAGGTGGTCTTCCCGCTGGGGTTTTGGCCCGAGATCGATGATCTGCGACCTCTCGGGGCGCGCAGTGTGCATGCAGCAGGACTGCTCAACCAGATCTTCGAGGGCCTGGTCGGTTTCGACGACTCGCTCCGAGTGGTGCCGCGTTTGGCGCGTTCCTGGGAGGTCGCCGAGGATCTACAGAGTTACACCTTCCAGCTGCGCGACGACGCGGTCTTCCACGATGGCGAACCGGTGCGCGCGGAGCATGTGCGGGCCAGTTTCGAGAGCTTCGCCCGGCAGGCAGATGACAGCTTCTGGATCGTGGCCCCCATCGTCGGTGCCGAAGAGCTGCGCAGCGGGCAGGCCGACCACCTTGCCGGACTTGAGCTGCTCCCAGAAGGAGGCCTGCGGTTGCGGCTGCAGGCGCCCGATGGGATTTTCCTGCGGCACCTGGCGATGCCCAACCTGGCGGTCTCCAAACCCCATCGCGCTGACCCGTCTATCGAAGTGGGCTGTGGACCCTACCAGCTCAAGAACATCGACCAGACCGCGGGCCGGATTGTGCTCAGCCCGCACGCCTCCTACCACGGCAAGATGCCGAGCCTGAATCTGGTCTATCAACGCGAAACGCAGCCGCTGCTCGCGTACCAACGCGATGCGTTGCACATCGCCCCATTCAGTGGTCCCAGCCCGCTGTTCGACTCGACCCACGTGCACAGCTGGCCGAGCCTGAGCACCACCTACCTGGCCTTCGACCTGCGCTACCAGGAGACCCGCTCGCGAGAGCTGCGCCGGCTGGTCAATGCCGTCTATCTGCGCAGCCGCTTCGTGGCCAACAGCGCGCGCTCGGCCACCACCGCGTTCGGCCCGGTGCCCCCGGGTCTGAGCGGTTACCGGGACCAGGCGGCCCCCGAGCTCGGCGAACGGCCGCGGCGCCTCGACGAGGTCGTGACCCTGAGCGCCAGCTTCAGCGACCTCGAGCTCGAACGGTTCCTGACCCGTGAGCTGGAACCCTACGGTGTGCAGCTCATGCCTGGCCAGCCGGCGCAGCTGCGTCAGGCCAGCTGGATCGCCGACTTTCCGGACGCGGACAACTTCTTGCGGGTGCTGTTCCACTCGCAGAGCGGGTTGAATCTGGCCCATTACGCCGAGCCCGAGCTGGACAGCCTGCTCGTGAGCGCGCGGCGCATGTCGGCGGAACCGGCTCGCAGCGAGATCTACCGACGGGTCGTCGAGCAACTGGTGCATGACCTGCCCTGGGTCTTCCTGTGGCACACAGAGAACCGACTGCTTGTCAGTCCGCGCCTGCGGGGCTTGCGCACCTGTGCGCTCGATTTCCAGGGAGCGTTGATGTTGCCCCAGACCCGCCTCGAGCTGTTGCCATGAGCAGCCCGGACCCGGAATTCCGCGCCGGCGAGCGCTATCGGCTGGCGCTGCAATCGGAGAGTGACCTCCAGGCCGGGCGGTTGGCGAGTCTGTTGGCCCCCTTGCTGGGTAGGCCCCGCAGTGAGACGGCGGTCCAGGTGCGGCGAGGGGAGGGAGTGCTCGGCGTCCTCGAGGCGTCCTCTGCCCGCACGTTGGCCAGCTCGTTGGATGCTCTGGAGGTGCCTTGGTTCGCGGTTCCCGAGGACAGCTGGCCCATCCCGCCCCGTCCTTTTCCGGCTTCGAGAGCCACCTGGAGCGAGGCAGGACTGCTGTGCGAGGCCGAAGGGCTCGAGCCCTGTTTCTTGCCCTGGGCCGCGCTGCGCGGGCTGTTTCTGCGGGCGGTGGTGACCCGCAAGTATGGCGTGAAACCGGGCACGGCGCGCGAAGAGGCGGAAGACCTGAGCACCGCGGAGCGCGATCTGCTCGAGGCCGTCGCCAGCATCGAGCGCAAACAGACGCGGCGCGTGGACTTCATCGTCGATCTGTTGTGTTGGGATCCCGCCAGGCCTGTCTGTCTGCGGCGCTCCAGCTTGTCCTACGCAGAGGCGGACCAGTGCTCTCACCACGGCCTGCTGAATTTTCTGCAGCTGATCCGTCGGCTGCGCGAACATGCCACGACCCTTGAGCTCGAGGCACGCACGGCCCAATTCCTCGAAGACCTCGAGCTCGATTCTGTGCTCGAGCACGACCACGCGGCCCGGCAGGCGTGGGGGGAATGGGCCTTCGCCCGCCTGCTGCATCGGGAGATCGGGCTGGGATTCGCAGGAGGGCCGCCGTGAGCCGTCAGCTCGTGATCAGCCAGGCCAGCCAGGACATCCTCGAACGCGGCCATCCGTGGGTGGTGCGGGATCGCGCCACGGGGGATACGCGGGGCATGAAACCTGGCCAGCTGGTGGGCCTGCGGGGGCCCGGCGGCAAGCCGGTCGGGCAGGCGCTGGTCGATCCCAGCGCGCGGGTGGTGGCGCGCGTGCTCAGCCGCGGCGAGCGGCCCCTCGGGCCGGAGGTGTTCGCGCTGCGCGCTCGCCTGGGGCTGCGTCTGCGGGCGGCGTTGTTCGACGATCCTGAGACCGACGCCTTCCGCTGTCTGCACGGCGAGGGCGACGGCTTGCCGGGTTTGTTCCTCGACCGCTTCGGCGACCGGCTGGTCGTTACGCTGCGCTGTGAAGCGGCGCGGGTCCTGCTCGAGCCGGCGCTCGAGGCCTTGTCGGAGCGTTGGACGCCGCAGGCGGTCTATGTGCGTGAGCACTTCTCGGACCTGCGTAAGAAACACGGCGTGCGCGGCACATGGCGAGGCAGCGTGCCCGAGGCGAACCAGTGGCAGGTGCGCGAGCTGGGTTGTAGCTACCAGATCTCCACCGACCAGCAGCTGGGCCTGGGCCTGTACTGCGATCAGCGAGGCAACCGCGAGCGGCTGCGCAGGCTGCTGCGAGGCTACGACTCTGCGCGGGTGCTGAACCTGTTCTGCTACACAGGAGCGTTCAGTGTGGTGGCCGCGAAGGCCGGTGCGCTGGTGGACAGCGTCGACCTCAGCCAGCAGGCGCTCGACGGCCTGCAAGCCAATTGCGCCCTGAACGGCCTCGACAACGACGGCTGCAAGGTGTTCGCGGAGGACGTGCGCAAGTTCTTGAAACGCAAAGGGCGGCGCTACGATGTGATCGTGCTCGATCCCCCGACCTTTGCCAAGGGAAAGAAGGGGGGCTTCTTCGCCGTATCCAAAGAGCTGGCCAGCCTGGCGGGACTGTGCCTGGGGCGGCTGAAGCCTGGTGGAGCGCTGCTCTGCTCGAGCAACCAGAGCAAGCTGTCCCGCGCCGAGTTGCTGAAGGCGCTCGGCAAGGAAGCGCTGCGGCGGCGTCTGCAGCTGCAGGAGCTGGTGGGTCCCGGGCCGGGCAGCGACTTTCCCCAGCTGCCGGGCTTCCCTGAAGGCGACATCTCGAAGGCCGTCTGGTGCCGGGCCTGGTGAGCGCGGCCCGTGTCCCCGGCAGCCGGCGGGAATTCAGCCTGGCGTTCGAAGGCTGCGCCGGCCGGGCCGCCTTCCACGTGGGCGTAGTCGATTGGCTGCTGCGTCATGGGCTGCATCCCCGGGCGGTCACCGGCGCCAGCTCGGGCGCGATCGTAGCGGCTGCCCTGGCGGTCGGGAAGGCGGGCTGCTTGCGGCAGATGTGGCTGGAGGGGCTGAAAACACGTCTGTTCCAACCGGGGCGTCTGCTGCGAGGGCGCTGGCCCTTCGTGATGAGCGAGATTTTGGGCCAGGCTTCGCGCCGTACACTGGGTACCTGGAGGTTGGAGCAGGTGCCCCTGCCCCTGGGGATCGCGGTGACCGTCTTCCGTCGGGGGCGCTTCCGGCGGCGGTTGCTGACCTCCCGCGATGCGATGAGCCTGGTCGATGCCGTGATGGCTTCCTGCTACATCCCGGGCCCGTACGCGCGCATGATTCCCGTGGCGGGCTGCTTCGCCCTCGACGGGGCCTGGCACGTGCGCGCGCCGGTCGACGATCTCGAGAGTCTCGACCCGGCGCCGCGCATCGCTGTCGTCACCAACCCCGAGGGCCGACTCGAGGGCGGCTTTCCGCGCACCGTCCGGGTGCGGCCCCGGCTGGAGGCTCAGGTGCTGGCACCGCTCGAGCCTCTGCCCCTGCGCGGATTCGACCTCGACCCCGGGCGTCATCGTGCGTGCATCGAGGCCGGTTGGCGCGCGGCGGCGGCCTTCTTTGCAGAAAACAGGGCGCCCGAGGACGGCGTCTGATTCTATCTCACTGGTAGCCTGGATCCGTCACCAGGATCGGAGCGAGGACCCGGATGGCCGAGAGAATTCGAACTTGAGCAGCGCAGACGCTACGGGGATATCTTCGAGCAGCGAGAGGTCGAATTCGCCGGTCAGGCGGGGCCGCAGCAGAAACTGGTGACGGATTCGGGGTATACTCCCGAGATCACTCCAACGGTGCCGGAGGAACCTTTGCGCTACGCAGCCTGGCTCGCCTTGATCTTGCTCTGTGCTTCCTGCCAGAACAGCGCCCCGGTGCTCCCGCAGGAGCCGGCCTTACCAGCGCCGTCCGCTGCGCCGGTGGATAGTAGCGCAGCTCGTGGTCTGGAAGCGACGCGGCGCGCGCTCGCTGCGCTGGAGGCCTCTGCCTTCGAGCAGGCAGAAACCCAGGCCCGCCAGGCCTGCAGCTGGTTGGCAGGGAAACCCGACCAGTGGCAGGCGCTGCTGGCTCTCGGGGATGCCTTGTTCCTGCAAGATCGGGTCGAGCAGGCGCTGGAAGCGTACACGGGAGCCCTGGCGGAAGAGCCTCCGCGGCAGCCCAGCCTGAGGTTCCACGGCGCCTGGATCATCGTGGCCATGATCCACGTCCAGCTCTCCTATGGAATCATGGACCAGTGGGGTGAGCCTGATGCGGCGAACTTCCAGCTACACAGCGACCAGGCCATCGAGGTCGCCCGCAGGGGGATCGCGCAGCTCGAGTCGCTGTTGCCGTCCACAGATGATGCTCTGCGCTCGGGATTCGAGGCGGCCTGCAAGGAGCTGCGACAGGTCGAGCTGCAGTGCCTGCTCGATCTGCCCGAGCGTTCCGACGAGGCCGAGATCGCCCTGAAGGCAGCGATCGACCGTCAGCCCGAGCAGAGAGAGCTGCATGTGCAGCTCGGCACGCTGTTGGAGCGACGGGCTGACCTGCAGGGCGCCCGCAGGGCCTATCAGGCTGCCCTGCTCGTCGACCCCGAGGCGGTCGAGCTCCACCGGCTGCTCGGGACCCTGGCCTACCGGGAAGCCAGCGAGCTCCAACAGGAGCTGCTGGTTTGTGAGGAGGCCGAACAGCGCGTGGCGCTTGAGGAGCAGCTGGCCCCCTTGTTCCGCACCGCCCAGGAGCATCTCGAGGTGGTGTGCGCGCAGCAACCCGATGCGTTCACCCTGACCGCGTTGAGCGGCATCGCGAGCCAACTCGGGGATCCCGAGGCATACGCCCGTTACCAACACGCCTTGCGCGCCCTCGAAGGGGCCCGCTAGCAGACTGCTACCGTAGACCGAAGACAGCTTCCCGGGAGAACACTCTTGTCTGAAGACTCCTCCGCGCCGCAACGGATTCCCAGCACCAAAAAGCTTGAGCTGTTGTTCTTGGGCTCGATGGCGGTGGTGGTGACCGGCGCGATGCTGACCTACCTCAAGCAAGAGCTGGTCCCGCTGATCATGGCGGTCCTGTTTTGCGTCTTCGTCCAGTTTCTCTGGAATCTGGTCGACGACACGCTGGGCCGGATCGTGACTCTTGGCGGCACCGCGCTGATCGCAGCGGTGATCATCAATTTTGTGGCCGCCAAGGTCAGCAGCGAATACGAGCAGATCGACAAGTTCTTTCCTGAGTACAGCGGCAGCGTGCAGCAGAATCTGGACAAGGCCTCCGACTGGGTGCAGAAGCTCGAGCTGCCGCGACTGATCGGCAACCGGGTAGGTGCAGACAGCAGCCTGGTAGCTGACAGTCTCAGCCTGGCCGACAGCACGGCCACCCAGGTCGCGGCGGACACGGCCTCGCACAGTCCGCTGGGTGGTCTGCTGCGCAGCTCGGCAGATCAGGCCATCGGGTTGGTTCCTGGCGTGCTGAGCGGCATTCTGCTGTTTCTGCGCGACATCCTCTCGAGCCTGGCGGCCAGCCTGGTCTATGCCGCGTTCATCCTGACAGAGCTGCAGCTGCTGTCGTGGAAGGTGCATCGGGCCTTTCCTGACAAAGGCAACGAGATCTACGCGTCGCTGCAGAAGGTTGCCCGAGGCATCGCCGACTACTTCGGCGTCAAGACCCTGATCAGCTTCTTCACCGCGCTGCTGACCTTTGCGATCTTGACCACGGCGGGCGTGCGCTTCGCGTTCTTCTGGTCGGTGGTGACCTTCTTCCTGAACTTCATCCCCAACATAGGTTCGCTGCTGGCGCTGGGTCTGGTCTCTGTGGCCGTGCTGATCGACCCGGTCGAGTCGAAGCTGCTGACGGTGCTGTCGCTGGGCGCCGTGCAGTTCCTGTTCGGCAACGTGATCGAGCCTCTGGTGGCCGGCGATACCCTGGATATGTCTGCGCTGGCCATGCTGCTCAGCCTGGCGCTCTGGTACCGGATCTGGGGCGTCTCCGGGGCGCTGCTCTCGGTGCCCCTGACCTTCGCGGTCAAAGAGCTGTGCAAGCTGCACCCGTCCTTGCGGTTTGTCACCGTGTTCGTCGAGGGGCAGCGCAATACGGACAAGTTGCTGAAACTGAAGCGGCGCTTCTGGCGCTTTCCCGGGCAGTATGTGCGCCCCAAGCTGATGGCGCTCTGGGAGCGGTGTACCCGCCCGTTGCTGAAAGTCAGGGCTTCGGTGGTGCCGGACAGGCATCTGTATCCCGCGCCGGTGCTTTCCCAGACAGGAGACTTCCTGCAACTCAGTGACGGAAGCACCCGCATCTACCTCGACAAACAGCTCGCTGGCGACGAGGTCGTGTACCGCTACCTGTACTGCCCGGCCGAGGGTAGGAACGTGGTGGAGAGTCTGGTCTACAGGTCGCGTCAGCGGCTGTTGTTGCGGCGGAAGGCGAAGGGCGGGCACGAGATCGTGTTCGCCTTCCCGATCTTCCACAAGGGTGAGCAGTTGCGGCACGCCTCCGGAGCCGGTCGGCTCGAGACGCTCGAGATCGATAGTGGACCGGGCTATGCGCAGTTCGGCGCCCGTGACCTGCCTGAGGCCTGGCAGGCAACCCGGTATGTGTGGGACGGTGACGATGAGCGCCAGCTCGAGCTGGTGCTGCATGAGGATATACCCTGGCCGCTGTTGAGTCGGGAAGGCGGCGAAGAGACACACCTGGTCGAGGGAGTGGTGCGCGGGCGCCGCTTGTTCGCCCACAGGCGCCTGCTCAACCCGCTCTGGAAGAGTCTGCGGCGGCGTCTGTCGCGGGTTGGAGGCCACGGGGGCGAGCGCCCGCAGGTCGCCTTTCCCGAGAGCTCGGACTTCCGCGAGCAGGTCCGGAGTGGACAGTGGACGGTGGCGTTCGCGGCGCTCTCGAACATCGACGGCTTCCGGGTCGGCCACCTGTATCCGCTGGCAGGTAGCGCCCCGGCGACGATGTGGGTCAAGGTCGAGCAGGTCGAGCAGTTCGGGCTGGACGAGGTGACGCGCCGCACTTTGGCGGGTTCGGCTTTCGCGTCCGCCGATCAGTTGGCAGAGGCGCTGGACGGCCCGTTGCTGCGGCTGAAGTTCCGCTTTCTTGGAGAGCTGCCCGTGCACGCTGAGCCCCGAGCGCCTGTGGCTTGAGGATAGACGATTTCGCTGCGCCAGCGCCGGACGTTGTCCGCCGGTCGGTCGGGGCCCCGACCGTTGGCTCCAGGTGTCTGGCTGGAGCAAACTTGGCGGAGTTGACGGCTCTGGACGCTTGGCATACAACGGAGAGACCACGGACTTGCGGAGGGAGAGCAGCGACTCTGCGGTCCGGCCCGCTCCGTTGCACCCAGGGCCAGCACAGCGATGAAGACGCGCCCCGACTGCATTCCCTGCATCCTCAACAAGGTGCTCGCTACGGCCCGAGCCGTAGACAACAACGAGTGGCTGTTGCGGCGGGTGATGGCTGCCTCGATGAAGGTGCTCTCCGACGCCGAGTTCGACATGCCACCCGCGGCGGTCGCGGCCGAATGCCTGAAAAAGACCCACGAAGTGCTGGGCGTCCACGACCCTTTCCAGCCCACCCGCGAAGAGCAGAACCGGCTGGCGCTGGCCTTCGAGCCGACGTTGCGTGAGGCACTCGAGGCGAGCTCGGACCCCTTCGGGCTGGCCGTCCGGCTGGCGGCGGTGGGCAACGAGGTGCAAGTCTGCTTCCGTGATGTACTTACGCTTCCTCAGCTGCTCGCGAGGGCGCGCGCAACTCCCTGGACGGTGTCCGACCTCGAGGAACTCCGAGAAGATGTAGACAAGGCCCAGACGGTTCTGTATGTTCTCAACAATTCCGGGGAGCTGGTCTTCGACAAGCTCCTGATGGCGGAAATTGCCAAGAAACAGTGCCAGATCACGGCTGCCGTCGGCCTCTCCCAGTTCCTGAACCGGGCGACGCTTGCCGGCACAGAGGCCACTGATCTGGAGTCGGTTTGTGAGGTATTGGATTTCGGAGGCGTCGCGGGCGCACGTCTTCCGCTGCAATCGACAGATTTCCAGAAACGGTACCGTGAAGCCGACGTCGTGATCGTCAAAGGCCAAGCGAACTACGGAAGTTTTGTCGGACAAGAGCGGGGGGCCTACTTCTTGATGTCAGTCAAGTGCCCGTGCTATGCCTTCGATCTCGGGGTTTCCCAGGGCGACCTCGTGTTGACGAAGAGGTAATACACCGTGTCATTGCATAAGAGTCTCGTGGTCAAATCCGGCCTGGCGCGTCAGCGCAGTGTGCTGTCCCGTTACGAGCGCATTTTGAAGCTGAAGAAAGAGGGAAAGTGGCGCGACGGCGACTCGATCTTCAAGCTGCCGAAGGTGCGCACCTTCATCCTCAAGGCCAAGAAGAAGAAGAAAGAGAAGAAGGAAGACGAGGCGGTATAAAAAAACCCTGTCGGTCCTTGAGTGGCCGCCGGGATTTGATAGACTCCGTCCGCGAATTCATTCCTCGGTAACTCAATGGTAGAGTGAGCGGCTGTTAACCGCTAAGTTGTAGGTTCGAGTCCTACCCGGGGAGCTTTCGATGCGCCGCAGAGGCTAACCTCTTGCGGCGTTTTTGTTTGTGGGGCTCTTTCCTGCAGATTGGAGAAAGACACCCCGTTCTCTCCCAATGCAACACAGACGATTACGAGCCATCGATGATCTTCTTCAGGTCCAGGACCATTCTCGCAGGGAAGCCCTCTGCCAGACGAGTCATTCCAAAGTGCTCATAGAATCGCACAGCGGCTTCATCAACAGCATCGGCGACAAACAAGCGGGCACGCAGTGGGCCGTCCTGGACGACTCGAAGGGCACGTCCCAAAGCCTCCTCAAAGAGGTATCGTCCAAGTCCCTGACCTCTGGCTCTTTCGTCAACGGCTAGTTGAGCCAAAAGGATGCCGGGGATGGGGAACCTGGGCAGTCTCTGCAGAGATTCGACTTTCTGTGCAGGTGTCCGATCTACCGAGACGGGGGCGAGGGAGAAGAACCCCGCAATGTACTTCTTGTCGTCAATCCCAAGAATCGCCAACGTAGTGCCACTCAAGAAATCCGTCTCCTGATGACGGAGGGCGAAACGCTTGAGGTAGTTGGTAAGGCTAGAATTCGAGGAACGGAACTTCCCAATCAGCTTGCGGTGCGCCTTGCATAGGGGCTCCAGATAAGGTCTCGGACCCGGCGCACTCCTCATTCAGACCAGCTGATTGCAGGAGGTAGTCTTTCAACGGAAGCCAGGCGAGCCAGAGCCTTTTTGAGGCCGGCAGTCGGAACAAATGGTGTCTCCATGACCTCCCTGAGTCGTGCTGCTTCTTCAACAGACAATGCCAGTGTGGCAGACTGGTTGTGCTTCCGACGAATACTATCAAGGACCGGGTTCGAGCTGATCGGTAGATCCTTCTGGCCCTCGCTGGCGAGCCGGACACACCAAGAAGCCAATGTCGTAATCTCACGGAGCAGGTTTGCCTTCTGGTTCTTTTGAAGACCGAGGCGTTGACGCAGAAACTCCAGTTCCTCCTCAGTGGGCGGATCGATCTGCGCCTGAAATCGACTCATGACATCCTCCATGAAATGAGTAACATTTTACTCACTTCTGAGGATACACCCAGATTGGTAGGAGTGTCAAGGATTGACAGGTCAACACCCCACCCGAAGCTCATACCTCCCACGCCGCCTCCGGTGCATGATGACAGCGAAACGGTGCCGCACAGCGCAAGTTCGTACAGCCTCCAACCCAGGGAGCTTTTGATGCGTCGCACGGGCGATGGCCTCTTGCGGCGTAGTCGTTTGTTGAGCAACCTCTTGTTCCTTGGGTTGAGCACGGAAAGAACTACCGCTCAGGAAGTCTGTGCGAGCTCTGCGTCGATGACTGCCATCCGCTCTCCCCAAGTCTTGATGCACGGCTGTACAGGAGCGGAACGTCCAGGCCGAGCAGCTCCTTGAGATCGTGCCGGGCGCCTCGCAACTCACTCGGCCAGGACATCCGGATTGACGATGTGGTTGGGCCTGCCTCCATCGATGTACAGCCGCAGGTTGCTCAGGGCGTTGAACACCTTCAGCCGCCGCAGCTGCGGAACGGCCGCCGCCGTGTGGCCGGCGATCTTCAGGTTTGCCAAGGGCCGGCCCTCGTGGTCCCTGAACCGCTGCCCGGCGCCCCCCCTTTGCTCGTCGGAAAGCACGTCCAGCCGTACCTCGACTTCGGGATGCTTCTGCAGGTACGGCTCGAGCGCAGCCTCGTTCAACAGCCCCTTGCCCGCGTTGATGAAGATCCGCACGGGTCCTTTCGCCTGGCTGCCCAGCATGTCGAGCGCCTCACCATCGACCCAGAAGCGGGTCGATGACGTGGTCGATGCCAGGGTCGTCACGACGTTGCTGCTTCGGAACAGCGTCTCCTTGTCGACATAGGCGACGTCGAGCGCACACCCGAGGGCTAAGGAGCGGTCGCGGGCGAGGCGCCGCAGCCGCTCCAGCTTCTGTTGGTAGCGCGGACGGTCCGGGTTGCGCTGGCAGACGATGGTTGTCGCCCCCAGCGCGAGCGCGCGCTGCACCACGGCCTCACCGATCCGGCCCAGGCCCTGCACCCCGAAGGTCAGGCCGATGAACGAACGCTCGAGCGCGCTGAGGTCGTTGAGGTAGACGGCGTCGGCCTGCACGGCGATCGCGCTCCGGGACCTGAGCTCCCTCGTGGACGCGTCGCGGTACGCTGCGGGCGTCTTGATGAAGTATGTCGCTCGCTCGATCAGCACGTCGCTCTCGACGGCGCGGATGTGCACCGACAGGCCCTCCGTCGTGGAGACTTCGCGCATGGCATCCGCCAGCCGTTCCAGCCTGGCTCGGTCTAGCGGGGCCAGGCGCGCGTACTCCTCTTCCAACACGTAGATCGTCGAGAGCTCGTGGACCACGGCCAGCTCTACGAGGTGGATGCCTACCTCGTCGAGACCGATGATCCCGAGGCTGCTGTCGATGCCCGCGTCCTGGTGCTGGCCGAGCTGGTGATGGTAGACCGTCGCGTCGCGGCGCAGCCCGGTGCGCACATACTTGCTACTGGCCCCGAACTCGTACATCGCATCGAGGCGCAGCGCGCTCTTGAGCAGCATGAACCAGAGGATCTGCGCCACGGTCCGCGCCGGCTCCGGGGCCAGCGCATCGAGTTGGTGGAGCGCCGTCGTCTCGGCCGAGACGAAGTCCTGCACGCAGCGTCCGAACAGCGCATCCAACGCCATGCAGATGTTCTGCTCGGCGACGGCGACGGTGGTGAATCCGGGCGAGCTCGTGACCAGCGTCCCCGCGGCGGTCGCCGCTGCGAGATCGATGTGATGGACTGCGGTGGCGAAGAGCACGAGCCCCTTCAAGCCGGCTGCCTCGAAGAAAGCCGCGTCGAAGTCTGCGTTGCAATACCCCAGGCAATAGTCGTACGACCGGGCGGCCACGATGGCGTTGAGGTGAGTGTTGATCCCTGGGCTCCAGCGGCCATCCGTCTGCACCAGCTCCGATTCCTCCAGAAGCATGTCGAAGCTGACATCCCCGAACTGCTGCTGGATCTGGAGCACGAGCGGCGGTGGCAGAGGCTCGATGACGAGCAGACGCGCCACGGGCGAGGGCACCTCCATGCGGAAGAACTTGAGCCCCTCAATCTCGACGATGCTCTGATGGGCGTTCGGGCTGCTGGTGTTGTTGATGATGTCGGGCGGGAGTCGGCCATCGATCAGATGACGCAGGTTGTGGAGCGCCTTGAACACCTTCAGCCGCCGCACCTCCCGGACCGCGGCGGCCGTGTGGCCAGTGACCCGGACGTTCTTGAGGGGAAGGCCCTGGTCGTCGACGAGCTTGAGATGGGCCCGGCCACCGTGCTCCCCGATGAGCACGTCGAGTCGCGCCTCGGCGTCGGGGTTACGCCTCAGGAAGGAGAGCAGCGCGTCTTCGTCAACCAGGCCCTTCCCAGCGCTGACGATCACGCGCACGTCGCTCGGCACCCCACGCGCGAGTTGCTCCAGTCCCGCAGCATCCACCCACCCCAGGGTGCCTGCGGTGGTGGCACTCAGCGTCGACACGATGTTGCTTCCGGAGAAGAACTGGTCCTTGTCCTCGGTGAACGTCACCGTGGGCGTGCGCCCGGACCAGCGGGCGCGGTGCGCGGCCAGCTTGTCGAGACGCTCGCGCTTGTTCCGATACTTGGCGCGTTCCGGGTTGCGCTGGTGCACGAGGATGTCGAAGCCCAGCACGAGGGCGCGCTGGGCCACAGCGTCGCCGATGCGCCCGAGGCCCTGGATGCCCAGCACCAGGTCACGCAGGGCACTGATCGCGGCGACGTTTCCCACCGCCAGGCGCCCCGCGTGGTAGCACAGCTGCCCATCGTGCGGTGCCACCTCCAGCGCGTCGGTCCGCGTCTCGAAGAGGTAGTCCGCACGCTCGTGCAGCTCCTTGAGGGGGACCGGGACCAAGCGAATGCACAAGCCGACGGTCGGGGAGACCTCGCGTACCACGGCGAGCATCTGCTCGATGCGCTGCAGCGCTGCGTCTGGGAGCGCTGCGTGCTCCTGGTCGTGCAGATAGATCGTCGACACCTCGTGAGCGACGGCGAGCTCGACGAGTCGCAAACCGACCTCGCTCAGCCCGAGCACTCCGACGCTGCGTTGGATGCCGGCCTCCAGGTTCTGACCCACCTGGTCGTGGTAGACGGTGGCGTGATCGCCCACCCCGGTGCGCACGTAGTGGTCACTTGCACCGAAGCTGAACATGTCTTCGAGCCGCAAGGCCTCCTTCAGCAGGCTCAGCCACATGAGCTGGGCGAGCACACTGGCAGACATGTGCTCGTGGGCAGGACGCAACGGACCCTCGCGGCGAGCCAGACTGCGACAGAAGACTGCCTCAAGGATCAATCCGATGTTCTGCTCGGCAACTGTCGTGGTGGTGGGGCCGGGCGCGTTGGTGACCACGGTGAGGGTCGCCGTCGCCGCTGCCACGTCGATGTTGTGGGTGCCCGTCGACAACAACAGGAACCCCTTGAGCCTGGCGAGCCGGAAGAACTCGGCGTCGAAGGTCTCGTTGACGTATCCGATCACGTAGTCGTAGTCCCTGACCTGCACGAGAGCCTTCAGCTTGCCGTGGATGCCCGGGGTCCACTGGCCGGAGGCTTCGATCACCTCAGACTTGGACTGCAGGATGTCGAAGGTCACATCCTGGAGGTGCCGGTGCAGCTGGGCGATGATCTCTGGGCCGATGGGCTCGAGCACCAGCACCCGGGCGTTCGCATGGCGCACTTCGAGTCTCAGGAAGCTCAACCCGGCCAGCTCGACGTCGACGATGGCCAGGTGGGCGAGAACGAGGTGGATGCGATGGGCTTGTGCCGTGTGGCTCGCCCGCTGCAGCTCGTCCCACACGGAGCGGCGAAACCGGGCCGACTCTACGCGACTCCGCGAAGCGTAGGGGAAGACCTCCGGGTAGCGTCCGTCGAGAATGCTGCGCCGCCGGTCTTGCCAGAAGGCCGGCAGGAACAGGTCGCCGTGAACGGCTCGGAATACGTCCTGGTGCTCTTGGGGAATGCCGAGCTCCTGCTCGAACGCCTGCGGGCTGGCGGTGATGATGCCGTCTTCAGCTCGAGGAACACAAATGGGGGCGGCCGGCTCGCCCTCGCCGTTGCCCGAGAAATGGAAGCGCCGGATGTCGTAGAGCGCGGCGTTGTTCAGGTACACCACCCGGTTCCAGGTCGTGAGCCCGAAGTGCTCGAGGCTCAGCGTGCCCGGCACGAAACCCATGGCGGCCAGGTGCTTGATGTTCCAACCGACATCCAACAACACGCGCTCGGCCTCGCGCTTGGATGCGGTGTCCAGTTGCTGGTGCACGGGGACGATGCGGCGCACGACGTAGGCGCGCCCCAGGACGAGGTCTTCTTCGCGCAGAATGATGTCTTCTGACTGCTCGGCGGCGAGCAGGTCGAGCAGCTCGGCCGAGAAACTCGCCTTCGGAATCGCCACGTTTCGGTAGTCCAGAGAGCCGAGCACCTGACCGAGCCAGTCCACAGCATGCACGCGCGCGAAGTCGCGAATGGCCACTTGCCGGTCCGGGTGATCACGCCGGATGATCTTGAAGACCCACGGAAACCCGTCGAGGCCGAGGACCATCGAGACCGGACCCGTGCCGATGTACTCGAACTGGTCGCCATGCCGCAGTCTCCTGCGGAGTTGGCGGAGCAGGGAGATCTTCGCCGGCTGGGTGAACCCGAAGACCTCAAGGATGTAGGCGGGGTTCGCGTTGGGGAAGAGCCGCTGCAGGAAGCTGTAGAGTTCCTGATAGCGTTGGGTCTGCACCGTGAATGCAGAGCGCGTGGACGAGAGCAGGAAGGTCCTGGCCTTACGGAACCCGGCGACGACGGCGTCAACGCTCACGCCGTCGGCAGAGCGTGTGAGGCTGATGACCACGGGCACCGGCTCGGCATTCGTCCTGAAGCATCCGACCAGGTACGCGCCGGAGCCGCGAAAGAACGGCATACTCAAGAGCTCCAGCGCGCGCAGCGCACGCCCCTCCGGCAGCTGTGCGCGCACGACGTCACCGAGCAGGTCGACGTCTGTGTGGACCTGGGGCGAGCATGCAGCCGAAAACACGGAGTCGACGAGCCCCGCAACGATGACCTTGCCCAGAGCAGCGCTGTCGCGGATGGGAAACCGGCGCAAGATCGGGCTCGGATCGACGAGCGCGAGAGGGATCCCGTCATCGTCGAACTCGACCGAGGCCCCGTACGGGGTGAACACACGGCGCATGGCCGAGGTGAAGTACGATGTCGCGAGCTCATCCGCGTAGCGCTCGCGGAACCGGCGACGGGCAGCGGTCCACAGTGCCCGATCACCCGAGGCCTCGCCGAGGATCTCGCGCGCCGAGGCAGCGCTGGTGTCGAGGTTGCGGCGGTAGAGCTTGATCCTGCGCAGGTCGTCGCCGAGACGCTGATCCCAGTCGCCCGCGATGAACAAGGCGGGCGCGCGCTTCGAGAGGCTCAGGAGCTCTTCGTGATACGCGAGGAACTGCCTGTGCAGCGTCGCGGTGAGCGGCTCCAACCGTGAGTCCATCTGTCAACCTCCGTCGCGCAGGCCCAACGAACACGCGGCACGAACCTCTCGCGCTGCAACAGCATGTTTGAGCCGATCCGCGGTCGTCAAGCTGGCAGCGCAGGCGCTCGAATGAGCCGGATGGGTTTTCCCCTATGCTACTCGAAGCTCGCTTCGATCGCGTCTGCCACAGCCACTTCATGTGCAACCGGCGCCGCCTTGTGGATCGTCTAGGCCTCTGGGCCTACACGCGGGCTCTCTACCGCTCGCCAGGCTACGGCCACGCCACGGACCCGGCCGGAGTCACTTGAACGCTTCACAGCAACGAAGCCTGTTCCGCATGCTGCTTGGAAACCTGATCCACCCCACCCTTCTCGACGCCCTCTACTTCCAGAAGTACGGGCCTCTCCATGAGAAGCTGCCTCGCAAGCTGCTGCACAAGATGGGATGGCACGACGTCACCTACGGGTACGCCATGACCAACATGGGAAGATTCGACATACCTACGGGCCTTTCGAGCTCGAGGAGGTCTACGGTCTCAGCCCGTATTCCGAGGTCGAGGAGAAGCTGGTGGGCGTCATCACCGTTGGAGGCCGACTCACCTTCACCATGGCCTGCAACGAGGCGATCGTGGGGGATGGTCCCCTGCTGCGGGACGCAGTCATGGCCCTGCTCAAGGGAAACCTGTAAGGGCTTCCAGCGCCCCAACCGACTCCCCCAGAGCTGCTTCGTTTCGCTCGCTAGTGCCGGAACTTGTGCGCGGAGGCGCTAGTGCTGGATCCGGGCCTTCGCTGTCCACCATGCATCGGTTATCCTGCCTCCCCTCAAAGAGCACTACCGCAGTGATTGTGCGTCAGCTCTTCAGGGACAGGCGGCCCCCCCGCACGAGCGGCATACCCATCGGAAGACCCATGACGCAAAACCCAGACAATCCAAGCTCATTTCTGATCGACAACCTCCCCCCGATGGGCATCTATGAGACGCTGTACGCGTTCAAGGACACATTCGGCCGCTTCATGGGTACTGAGGGGACGCACCCATGGTCCCAGGGGTTCCCGCTAACCACCCGATTGGAAAAATTCAACGGACCCGAGCTTCCCTCCTCGGTCGATGTGAGCTGGGAAGATCGTTTCTATCCCAAGGCCTGGGGTCACCCCCTGTTGCGCGACGCGATCGTCAACTACTACAACACCCATTACGGTTCGAAGATCACCCCCGACAATGTGATGGTTTGTGCGGGAGGTCGACCCGGTATCTACGCTGTGTTGGCCTTCCTGAAACAGGACATTCAGGTCCGCATCGGTAACGTAGAATGGCCCGCCTATCTGGACATCCTGACCCAAACCAGGTGCGATTGGAAAACGGTCTCGATGACGCCGGAAAACAGCTTCCATCCCAGCAATGCCGAGTACTTCGATCGCAGTGGTCTGAACTACAAGACCAACCTGTTCCCGGTTCTCTCCAACCCCAGCAATCCCACAGGTCACGCGCGCGCAGGCAATGAGTTGAAGGAGCTCATGGCAATGGCAGAGCAATCCAAAAACGGTATCTTGCTCGACGAAGCCTATGAGATGTTCCACTCCCCCGCAGTGAGTGGTTTGCAGTACGTCAAGGACCTCGACAATTCCAACGTGTTTCTTTCCGGTGCCTGCACCAAGGGTCTGCAATGCCCCGGCATCCGCGTTGGCTGGATTCTCGCATCCAAAACCAATATCGAAAAACTCGCCAACTTCAGCTCCTTTGGCATGGGCGGCGTTTCCCATCCCAGCCAGCACTACGCCGTGAAACTGCTTGAACCCGGCCGTGTGGCCCAGCAACGCAAGGCGATCGAAGAGCACTACAATTGGCAGCGTCAGCGCTATGGCGAGGCCTTTGAAGCGATGGGCCTGAGAGTGTTCACCGGCAAGGGTGGATTCTATCACTGGCTGCAGTTGCCCGAAGGCTTGAACAGCGATGACTTGAACAGGCGACTGTACAAGCACGGTGCTGCGATTCTCGCAGGTCGAGATTGCGATATGGGCCGGCCGCATTCGAAGGATCCAGGTTATGTCAGCCCGTACATGAACATGTTCCGATTCAGTTTTGGGCCTTTGCTTCCGGAGACCTTTGAAGACGATATCCAGTTGATGCGGGAAGTGCTCGAGGAGTACAAAGCAGACGTGGCCCAGGGAGTTGCTTAGGCGCGTTCCCCGGCCCAGCTCCAGCCACTTCAATAGCGCCTTCTGGCAAGAAGAAAGCGTGGGAGGCTCAGTTGGGGTGGGCTCTGATTCTCAATTGCGCCTCAAAACTCAAATGTGAGAATCCGATGGCGGGGCACGAACCCCGCGCGCTCAATGGACTTCTGGGCAGCGATGTTGTCTACCTCGGTCGAGCAAACAGCCCGCCGACCGCCTTCTGCGGCGATGATAGATAGGGCGCGAAGCAGAGCCGTCGCGATGCCCTGACGGCGACAGCTCTTTGCAACGACCATCCCCACATCCGCGAATGGCTCTTGCGTCATAGAGGGGCGATGTTCCCCCGTGGCTATGAGGTCTTGCGCTTCCCAAAGGCCCAACAGCTCGCCGCCCTCAATAAGCTTTGAGTAGTATCCGCGCAGCCACTCGTCATCCGCCCCAAGGGCCGATGTCCCGAAGGAGACCGCTTCGTCGAGTTGATGCGTCTCTACTGCGTTGAGCTCGCGACCGCTTCCAAAGGAGACAGCGGTGCGGCTCGAAGCAAGGGCTGGCTGGGCGAGCTCGTATTGCAGGGCGTGAACCGTAACCCCGCGCTGGTTGTCCAAACAATAGGCTACGAAGGGCATATCCGCCGTTGAGGCGACGGCGCCTTGGACATCGAGCTGACAAAGGGCTTGTTTGAAGTACTCCCCGCCTGCTACGCCAGGCGCCACAAGATACTGCAAGAGGCGCTTCTGCTCATCGACAGCAGCGCAGGCCAGGAGCTTGTCACCCTCGAACACCCCGTACGCCTGGGACATGGCCACAAAGGTCTGCCACATACCGTCCAAGGGTTCATGTTGCTGTGCGCTTCGGACCTTGCGGAGAGCAGCAAGGGCTTTTGCTTTCGCGTCAACGGGACCTGCGTCAGCCGAGATCGCTACAAAAGAATGGTGGCTCATTGAGGGCTCTCATGGGTCGTGGTCGTGAACAGCCGCCACGGCTGCGTTGATGGGCTAGCTTGCAGAAATACGCGAAGCGTGCAGCACGATTCCGGCAAGTTCCGTGAGAAACCTCGGACGACATGGAGGCCGGACGCCCACGGAGACCAGGTCATCTCGGAGAGGAAGGGAGCTCTTGTCCGACTTCGGTGCTTCCCACAAGCAGCAGTCATACAGACGTTCTGGGGCTTCCTCCAGGTTCTACGCCCAGCCTCAGGGGAGGTCGGCGTAGCGCTCCCAGAAGCGCACGATCTCGCGCGAGGCGTGGATGTCCTTGCAGCGGGTTGTTTCGCTCTCCGCTCCGTCGCCGGTGGGATAGGAGTGCCCCCCTCCGACAATGAAGATCGAGGCGGCGGCCAACCCCAATCTGGGGACCGGGTCGGCAAAGGTCTGGGCGACGGCCACAGTGTAGTCGCGGACCGTGCGACTGTCCGGGTAGACGTGCTCGAACGGGCTGCTGTGTTCGAGTCCGTACATGTTCAGCCAGGTGCTGATCGCTGTGTGGGGGTCGGCGTGCCGAAAGCCAGGGAGATCCTGGGCCTCGGTCCCCGTGATCCAGTTGTCGTCGGCTGTGCCGTGGATGTGGATCAGCAGTTTGGGGCGCGTGCTGTGGTAGCTCTCTGCGGCGAGGGCGATGTCCTCCTTGGTCCGATTCATGTTGTAGGACACCGGTACGAAGCCGCGGAACAGCTGTCGTGTTCCGTCCCTCTAGTGTCCCTCGCCTGCTATATTGATCGCGAGCACGCCCGGCTAGGACCTTGTTCCTCATGGGTCGTAGCTGGCGGGATGGAAGGAGTTGGGACGATCCATGCAGATGGCCCAGGGCAACCCAGGGATCGGCATCGAGCCGCTAGGCCCCAAGCACGCCGACGCGATGCAGCGCTGCGCGGCCGACCCGAAAGTCTCAGCAACTTCTGACTTGCTGCACCCCTACCCTGACGGTGAGGCGATGCGGTATATCGCAAAGGCGACCCAACTGCCGAGTTTGCATGCATTTGCGATTCTGGTGGACGGCGCATTTGGCGGTGTCGTGAGTCTGCACCACGTCGACCACAAGGGCGGGATCGCACAGCTGCAGTACTGGGTCGCGGTGCCGATGTGGGGGCGCGGCACAGCGACCGCGGCCGCGAGGCTCGCGGTGCGCTATGCATACGAGTTGGGCCTGCGTAGGTTGCGCAGCCGATGTCTGGAAACCAATGCAGCATCGAGGCGGGTCCTCGAGAAACTGGGCTTTGAAGTATGCGGTTCGCTCGGCGAGGAAACGCAGGGAAGCACACGCTTCCGCGGAGCCCGTGTCCTGCGCTATCGTTGTCGAATAAGCTGCAAGTAGTCGAAGGTAGTCACCCTCTCTCGGCAGCAGACCGCGGGGGATAGAGCGTCGCGCCGGCTGAAATCCAAAGGAGAGTAGAGCAGGAAACTGATCCCGCCCAAGAGGTTGTTTCTACAATGGTTGTGGCGGACCCAGCCGGCCCTTGACTTCGAGGGTACGTCGTTCGGTGGTGCGCCGGCAGGATCAATCGATTGCGCGTAGGGCCTCACGCGCCGCAACGCGGACATCCTTCGCTTCGTCGTCGAGGGCGGCTCGCAGTGCCGCGACCACGTTCTCGCGTCGCGGACCCCTGGAAAGCGTGATGCAGGCCTGGCGGCGCACCAGGGCTGACGGTGCCTGAAGCCAGGGTGTGGTGGCCTCGACTGCGCCCCTCGGGACAGAGTTCATTTGCGCCAACGCCTCGAGAAGACCCATCGCCTGGGCCTCGGTGCCGCCGCTGCGAAGCAGCGCGACTACCGCCTCCCCCTCCCCGCCGGCGGCGAGTACAGTGATGGCGCGCTCGCGCTCGTCTCCCGTGAGGAGGCGCACGACACGTCTCAATGAGTTCCGGCCCATCGCGACGAGGGTCCTAGCGATCGGCTCGCTGCAGGCCTTGGGGAGTGCAGGATCTCGTAAGCGTTCCCAGAGCAGTTCGAAGGCCTCCGGCGCGTGCGGGCCGAAGGCAGGCAGAGCTTCGCGCGCCGCTCTGGTGATGTCGCCATCCGCGCCGCACGCCAAAGCGAGCACCTGCTCAAGCACGGATGCACCACATTCGCCGATCCGATCGACGGCTATGGCGCGGAACTCCTCGTTGGGCCACAGCAGCAGGTTGAGCATGCGGTCTCCGTGCGTGGGCCCGACGGGGCTGCTCGCAAGGCCGTCGAGAGCGAGCGAGCGCAGCTCTGGGTCGTGCCCCATGAGATGCTCGAGAAACAGCGAGCTTGCCGCGGGGCTGGAGGAGACCTCCGCAAGGACCTCAAGCAACGGGTGGGAGGCGTCGGGCTCAAGTCTCGATAGCTGCTCAAGAATGTGATCCTCGACGTCGTGAAACCCTCGCAGCGCTTTGAGGCGTCCGTCTACGAAGCCCGGGCGTTCCTGCACGTCTTCGAGCAGGCACTCGAGGGCAGGCGGGTTGCCGATCGCGACCACGCATTGGAGCCACGCCCTGGAGCGGCGCTCGTTGGCAAAGTCTCGCAGAGTCGGAAGCAATGGCGCTGCCTCAACACCGAGGGTCGTGAGACTGGCGAGTAGCTGTCCACGGAGCGGGTCGTCCGTCCCGCACAGGCCTTCAGCGATGGCATCGACCATCGGTCCTTCGAGCGCCGGGAGAGCACGCACGCCCCATGAGGCCAGCAGGCGCTCGTCGGCATCGGGGTCACGAAGCATCTCGACCAACGCAGGCGACAGCGCTGCGCGCCCAGATCCGAGCACGGAGGCCACCGGAATCTGCAATCTCGCAGCGCGTAGCCCTGCAGATAGGGCGCGGGCGACTTGGCGCGAGCTCGGGGCGGTGGCAAGCATGCACCCGTACAATTCCGGATCGCGGTCGAAGGGTAAGTCGTCGGCCTGGCGCAACAGAGTGGGCAGTGCCGGAATTGCGTCATTCCCGAGCGCCGCAAGGGCGGCATACATTGTGGGCGTCGTCCAGCCGGCCTCAAGCCATGCCAAAAGGGTGGGAAGTATCTCCCCAGCGCAAACATCCTCTGCATGTGCGAGCAGCAGCGCTGCCTGGCATGCGAGCAGGGGCTGGTCTGCTCCGAGCAGCTCAAGCAACGGGCCGGGTGGGAGCGCGGGGATGGGATCCATCGTGACGAATGCATAGACTGCTGCGCGTTTCCACCCTGCATCTGACCCGTAGAGACGCTCGAGTAGTGCAGGGACCGCCTGTGGGCCCATGGCTGCCAGAACGCCGATCGCTTCGTGATACGTCTCGCTCTGCGCGGCCAACTCCAGCATGCGCGGAAGAGCCGGTGCGGCAGCCTGGCCGCAGGCCTGGAGTGCGAACAGGCTCGCGTTGTGCACCGGGCGGGAGGGGTCGTCGACGACCTCGAGCAACCCGCAAACCGTGGCGCCGGTGTCCGCCCCCGGGGAGGTCTGCAGCGCGCGTGCGGCGAGCTCGCGCACGCGAGCGGACGGATCCTTGAGCGCGGCAACCAATGCCTGAGCGCCCGCTCCCGATGGCTCGGGCAGCCGGCGAAGGGTGAGCGCGGCGTGGAACCGGACAGCGTGAACTTCGTCCTCTAGCGCCGCAAGCAATGCAGGCTCGAGTGCAGCGTGCCGCACGGCCGGTGCGAGCTCGGCGTCGAAGCGGTGCGGCGCCCTCGAAAGGATCTGGTGCAGGCCACGTGCCGCCGCTTCGCGTAGTGCGGCCTCCTGAGCCGACAGCGACCTACACAGCTGAGGAAGCACCAAATCTAGCGCCGCTGCGAAGTCGACGAAGTAGCTGTTCTGGAAGCTCCCGCCCGAGGGCAGCGTGCATAGATGCCCGAGTGCTCGGAGTGATTCGACCTGTACGACGAGTGCGGGGTCGGCAAGCATGTCAAGGATCTCGGCTGCGTGCGCAGCGGCAGGTTCGGCCGCCATTCCGAGCCCGACAACCAGTCCAGCCTTGACGCGCGGATCGTCGACGTCGTCGAGAGAGACCAGCAATGCTAGCCGCGAGACGTGTCGGCCGAGGGCTTTCCCAAGGGCCCGACGGAAACGCGCATCGTCATCAGCTAGCAGGCCCATCAGCGCGGGGACAGTGTGGGGTGGTTTTTCGTCAGCATCCGCGAGCGCATAGGTGACTGCTAGGCGCAGGTTAGGGCCCGCGCCCCTGAGCGCCGCGACCGGATCGCGCAGTCCGACCGAACCGATCGCTGCGAGAGTCTCGCGGACACGCCAAGAGTGGTCGAGGTGCTCGATGAGGAACGGGACGGCAGGGG
Source organism: Planctomycetota bacterium (assembly GCA_029260765.1). Taxonomy (GTDB): domain Bacteria; phylum Planctomycetota; class J058; order JAJDCP01; family JAJDCP01; genus JAJDCP01. The sequence goes on along the minus strand of JAJDCP010000087.1, from coordinate 57,848 downwards.
CGGCCTCTGGCCCAAGGGCGGCGAGACCGGCAAGGAGCTCATCATCAACGGAGATGTTGGGGGTGCGCAGGCGAACCAGCAGAGAGTCGAGGCTGAGATGCTGAGCGCAGGCGATCGAGCACAATAGCAACGAGGCAACCAATCTCCGGGCAGCCACTATTTTCGTTCCTTTCGGTGATCCACCATGTCTCACTCGGTTCCGAAGTACCACTTGCAGTGTCGCGGAACTCGCTCATGCCGACAAGGGCCGCACTCAAACGACCGCCGGACGGATCGGCTCCCATGTCGGGAGGTCCGGAGTCGATCCTCGGGATCTGCGTGAGCCTCAGGGGGCGCAACGTGCCGCAGGAAGGTGAGCGACGAACCAGGCCGCGTGGCGATCGACTTAGCGGAGCAACCTGTCGATCAGCGACTGCAATTCACACCGCCAGCCAAGACTCCGCAACGATGTTCATGCGACGCGAGCGGGATCAAATGGCTCACCCAAGCACTACCACCGACGCAATAACGCCGACACAGAGGCCCGCGCGAAGAAGCCCACCGCTACGTAGCGGCTACACGGCCTGGTAGGCCTTGTAGAATGTGGTCTGCGGGCCGCCGTCGAGGTCGCGCAACAGCACGTTGACGTCGGGGAGGCGCACCCCCGCCTCGTAGAAGTGGCCGTTGTCGATGGCGTTGACCGTAACGGGGTTGTGCATCCCTCCCGCGAACCCGAGTGCAGCCATCTGCTGGTAGGTCACCCACTGCAGCAACATCGGTTGGTTCAGCGCCGAGCCGCCTTGCGCGGTGTTGGCGCGCAGCCCCCACATTCTTCCTCTGGACAGCAGATAGAGGATGTTGCGGTCCTGATACTCCGCGCTGCCCATCGCGAAGCCGGGATCCCCCGCCTTGCCGGCATCGTCGCCGTCGGTCGGGTATTCCTTGGCGTGGAACAGGATCCCGAGATCGCCCCCGGCAGGACCGGTCGGGCCGTCGGGTGGACAGAAGAAGACATGGCCGTGGAACAAGTCGTGCTTGCTGATCTCGATCGCGGGGTTGACCGCCTGGGTGTCGTCGAACAGCCCACGGAAGAAGGCGGTGATCGGGCCGTTGGCCTGGTACACGTGCGTCCCGCCACTCGCCCAGTGGTCGGTGTCGCCGCCCGTAGGCACGATCGACGCTTGGCTGCACATCAGCGCACGCATCTCTGCATCGGTGTGCTGCAGCGCACCGGTCACGGCCCCCGGCACCGCGGTTTGGGTAGCCGCGGCGTTGACCAGTCCCGCAGCCGGCTGCTGGGCCCACAGCTGTTGAATGATCTGCCAGGCCCGTTCGGCGCCCGCGCCCAAGCTGGTGGTGCGGGCAGGTACGGTCTGCTTGTCCGGGTCATTCGTGGTGATCGTGAAGATGGCGAGGCGCGGCTTGGGGTCGTCGGCGTTGTAGTTGCCGGTGAACGTGATGTGGCTCGCCTGGCCGCCCGGAACCGGGTTCAGTGGGCCGACGGCAGCCGTCTGTTGGCCGTTGCCGCCGCAGGTCTTGACCACGCTCACGATCTGGAGGGGCAGATCGCCGTCATTGCGGAAAGCGTAGTTGCGGGTTCCCGCGCCCGGAATGCGGAACAGGCTGTTCTCCGCCTCGTAGTCGGACACGAAGCGGGGCGGACGCAGCTCCTTGTCCCACACGGTTGCGGCGTAGGGCAGAAGCTCGACCTCTTCCACGTCTGCCAGATCGACCGGGGTGTCGCCGGGAATCGTCAGAGACACTTTCGCCGTGCCGGGTTCCAGCCCCTTCAACAGCGCCGGCGCCTCGCCCGCGGTGCGCGCCTCGGGCACCGGCTCTCGGTTCAGCTTGACGGTCACGTCGTTCAGCCAGGTCTCGGTGCCTGCCTGCTTAGCCCGCGCCTTGAGCACGCTGCCCGGCCGCAAGGCAGCGAGCAGCGGCTCTTGCCAGGGCTCGTTCACCTCAGCCGTGAGCGGCTCTTCGGGCGGGCGGTAGAAGCCGTCATGCTCCTCCTCGAAGCGCAGAACAGCCGTGTAGGTGCCCGGCTGCGGCAGCATGAACAGCACCTCTCCGGTCTCGGGGTCGGTCGCCTGCTCGGCCTGGGGGGCCGGTCCCTCCAGCTTGACGTGGCAGGGGACGGCCTTGCCCTGCTCGGGCGCGGCCGCCCGCACCACCTTCACCCGCAGCCGCAGCGCGGGCAGTGGAGGGGCCGCCAGGGCCAGGGCGACACAGGCCCCTGCCTCGAGGGACTCGGCTTGCCAGACCTTCGGCACCAGGATCTTGCCGGGTGTCTTCGGTCCGCAGGCGGGCTTGAGGGGCGTCTGGGACGGGTCGTCCTGCGGCGTGTCGATGCCGATGGTCTCCGCCAACGCGCGGTTGAGCTTCCGGGGATCGTCGGTCGCCCAGTTGAACAGCGCGAGTTCTTGCCAGGTCGGAGCTTGCTCGCCAACCTCCGCGAGGATTGAAGCCAGCGTTTCCCCCTCTTGAGGGGCGTGCTCCTTAGCTTCGCTGCGCGCGGCGAAAACCCGTCCCATAGCGTGGTGCCTCCAGTCCCCCTATTCTAGCGAACGATCGCGGCTTCCGGCTCCGCACATTGGCGGAGCTCAAGCCCCCGTACGCTTCGGACTCCTCGAGATCGGCAGGGTCCGTACAGGCGTTCCAGTTGCGGAGAACAGGGGGTTGGTTGAGCGCAGCAGAGGCTGCGGCGCATTCTCCTGCGGAATGCAGGCTTGGATTTGAGAGATACTTGGGCAACAACGGTCCCCAGCAATGGGGAGCCTGCTCGGAGCCCGCCACGATGTGTGCGGGGACTCACGCCTTCCACTCGTCCATTCGATCACAACCCTTCGGTTTCCCCTCAACGACCGTGAGCGGTCATGCTGTGGCAGCCAGCCTCTCGGAGTAGACATGAAGAAGCCAGACACCCCAGCCCCCCGGAGCCGAGTGCGAGCAATTCGAAGATTATGGGGCCGTCTCATCGGTGTACGATCAGACCCGTCAGCCGGTGGGAGTCGAGCTGCATCTGGGTTTCTTCACAAACACAGGCCGACCGCTCCAAGAGCTCACCATCCTCGATGCCGGATGCGGCACCGGCAGCTATGCGCGGGCGTTGGCCCCACATGTGGGCAGGCTGGTAGGTCTGGACCTCAACAGCGGCATGCTCGCAGTCGCCGAGAAAAAACTCGCGCCCTATCCCAACACCGAGCTCCACCAGGGATCGATCACGGAGCTCCCGTTCCCGGACGAGCACGCGGACGGTGTGATGCTCAATCAAGTGATCCACCACCTGCCTCCGGATGACGGGTTTGCCGCCCTCAGAAGTGTGTTCGCTGAAGCCGCCCGCGTCACTCGACCCGGCGGCGTGTTCGTCCTCCACACTTCAACGAAGGAACAGATGGCGCAGTCCTATTGGTGGGCCCAGCTCATCCCCAAGGCGGCAGAGCGGCTGGCCGAGCGCCTTCCCGCCCGCTTCGCGGCGGACGGAGTGCTCGAGGCGATGGGCCGCGAAGTCGGGCTGACGTGCGGTGGCGTCGTCGTTCCGGTGAGCGAGGTGCTGCAGGGCGAAGACTACCTGGATCCTTCGGGCCCGCTCTCCAAGAACTACCGGGATGGCGATTCCACCTGGGCGCTCGCGACCGAAGAGGAGCTGCAGAACGGGCTGAGCCGGCTGCGCGGGATGATCGAGGACACGTCGATCGACAGCTTTCTGGCGCGCGCGGAGCGGACGCGCAAGACTTACGGCCAGTGTCTCTTCGTCTGGTTCCGCAAGGGCGATCGCGCCGTGGACATCGAGCATTGACGGTTTCCAGAGAGAGTATGTAGAGCAGTGGCGGAGCTGACGATCGAAGCGAGACTGCGGCAGACTCTGGCCAAGAGCCTCGGTTGGCGGATGCATGCTGCCGAGGTCAGCTCCCTGTCCGGGGGCATCACCAACGAGAACTTCCGCGTCGACCTCGAGGGAGCGTCCTACGCCGTCCGCATCTACGGAAGAAACTCCGATCTCCTGGGCATAGACCGCGGCCATGAGGCGGCCTGTCAGCGCGCCGCCTCGACCCTGGGCGTCGCCCCCGAGGTCCTGCACGTGTCCAGTGAAGAGAGCCTGCTCGTGACCCGCTTCGTTCCCGGGCCATCCCTGACCGGCGCCTTGGCCCTTGAGCCTGGGCGGCTGTGGAGGATCCTAGGGGAGCTGCGCCTGTGCCACGAGCAGGCCTGCTTCCCGGGTTGCTTCTCGGCCTTCGACACCGTCGGCGCATACATGCATCAAGCTGCGCAGCGAGGAGTCGTGCTGCCTGAGACCTGGCCTGAGCTGTCCGGGCGTCTGGACATCATTTCGCGGGCCCTCAAGCCTCACAGCCTGCGTCGCGCCTGCCACAATGACCTCTTGCCGAGCAACTTCATCGATGACGACAGTCGGATCTGGATCGTTGACTGGGAGTATGCTGCCTCTGGTGAGTTGATGTTTGACCTCGGCAACCTTGCGGTCAACTGTGAGATGAACGACGCCCAGTGCGAGCAGTTGGTGTCCCTCTATTTCGGAACGGTGACGCGGAAGCGGCTCGCCCAGCTCCATCTCATGCGCCTGGCTTCGGACATGCGCGATGCCGCCTGGGCTTTCCTGCAGAAGGCGATCTCCTGCCTGGATTTCGACTACCTCGCCTACGCTCTGAAGCATCATGAGCGCTTCGCTGTGATCACGATGACGACGCGGGTCGACGGCTGGTTGCGCGATCTGGCTTGAGGCTCGCTGGCGCCGGACTTCCTGTCAGTGGCCATGCTTCGAGCTTAGACCCTGTTCCCTTCCCCAGAGCTCCCAGACCAGCGCCCCGACCACCGTCAGCACAACAGGACCGCCAATGCGTTCATGGCGGGGCTGAGTCCCATGCGGATGCGCGTACCGATATAGACCGGCAAGGTCTGCTCGATGCCGATGGCGAACAGAGTGGTGTTGTAGTTCTCGAAGGACTGCATGAACGCCAGGCCGACGGCTGTCCACAGGGCCGGTTTCAGGTAGGGCAGGAGGATGCGCGCGAAGACCTGGACGGGGGAGCCGTCGGGGTCCTGATGCAACCGGCTTGGTTACAGGTACGAGTCCAGAACGCTTAACATAGTCAACTTCTGATTGAGACTTCTCTCCGGAGTCTTCGGTCAGGTTTGGTCCATGCCTTCGAAGTGTTGAGAACCGCCTGTAACGTCGGTCTATGACCGACGAAGAGACCGATCCGTATGGCGACCTCCTGTGGGCCTGTGCAGCCGGCACAAAGCTGAAGCCAGACTAAAGGTCTGTGTTGTGGACCGCTCGGAGGCTTGCACAAAACTAAAGCCTGGCTTAACTTGTATGGATGAGCGAGGCAGCCACCACCTCACCCAGCTGGGACCATCTGTTTGAGCTGGCTGTGGCCCAGGAAGGGATGTTCACGACGCAGCAGGCAGCCGAAGCTGGCTACTCGCCACAGCTGTTGGCGCACCACCTGGGCGCTGGTCGTTTGATCCGTGTAAGGCGTGGGGTGTATCGTCTCGTCCACTTCCCCGCGGGTGATCACGAGGATCTGACCGAAATCTGGCTGTGGTCGGAGCATGCCGGCGTCTTCTGTAACCAGACCGCGCTCGCTTTGCACGACCTCTCGGACATTCTCCCGTCACAGGTCCATCTCACGCTGCCGGCCTCCTGGAAGAAGCGGCGGCTCCGCGTCCCGGACGGAGTCGTCCTTTACTATGGTGAAGTGCTTGAGGCAGAGCGGCGGTGGTTCGGCCCGGTCCCAGCGACTGATCCCGCGCGGACGCTGCGTGACTGCGCCAACGCCAACCTCCCGCCTGGGCTCTTGCGCCAGGCCGCGCGTGCTGCGCTGCACCGCGGTCTGGTCGTCCGAGACGAGCTCGACGCGGTGGCCCTCGCGCTCGACCCTCATGGAGGCCTCGACGGATGACGACCCGCAGGTACATCACCGCTGCCGCGTTCAAGCAGGCGCTCGAGCAGCGACTTCGGACGGCGACCTTAGCGGGCACCGGCTTGGCTCGTAGGCGCCAACTGCTCATCTTCGACCGCTTCCTCGCCCGTGTCTTCATCGAGCTTGGCGAGACAGTAACGCTGAAGGGCGGGCTTGCAGTTGAGCTACGCCTCGAGCGGGCGCGGACGACCAAGGACGTCGACTTGCGTGTTGTGGGTTCGCCCGCTGCGATTCTCGAATCGCTTTGAAAAGCCGCGCGGCGCGAGCTCGGCGATTTCATGTTCTTCACTGTAGTGCCCGACAACCGGCACCCCGAGATCCGGAACGAAGGCACGCAGTATGAAGGCTTGCGCTTCCGCGCGGAGTGCAGCCTCGCCGGCAAGCTGTACGGCCGTCCATTCGGCGTCGACGTCGCGTTCGGCGATCCGATCCTCGGCGAGCCCGAGGACAGGGTTGCCAAGGACGTGCTGGCGTTTGCGGGTATCTTTCCGCCCACGATCCGGTTGTATCCTATCGAGTCGCATATCGCGGAGAAACTCCACGCGTACACGATGCCACGCGCGCGCCCAAACTCGCGCGTGAAGGACCTACCGGACCTCGCCCTCATGGCGACCGCGGGCCCGCTCCATGCCCGGCGGCTACGCGCGGCGTTCGAGCAAACATTCAAGTTCCGCGGCACCCACGACGTGCCTCCGCGGCTTCCCGGCCCTCCGGCTTCTTGGGAGACGCCCTACAGGTCGATAGCTCAGGGAGATCGACTCCAGTGGGCCACAGTGGGCGAGGTGACCGCCGCCGCGCGCTCATTTCTCGACCCGGTGCTGTCCGGTCCGAGGGACGCGCAATGGAATCCCGAGACCTGGGGTTGGGTCACAAGTACACGGTCACACGACGACCAGCAGGCCGACTGAGGACCATGAAGATGCCAAGATACTACGAGTTCGAGATCTCCCTGCAGGAGATCCAGCCCCGCATTTGGCGGAGGCTTCTCATCCGCACGACCGCCACGTTCGCCCAGCTCCACAAGGCCATCCAGGACAGCTTCGGCTGGCAAGAATGCCATCTGTGGGAGTTTCGAACACCCACTCTCCAGGGGAGGCCCATCGCGGGGCTGCCAGGCGGCGAGGAGTACAATCGTCCGACGCCAGACGCGCGCCACCTGAAGCTCAACACATACTTCACAGGGAAGAGGGTCGTGGAATGGTGCGAGTATCTATACGACTTCGGCGACTGCTGGACCCACGACGTCAAGCTGGTCGCTGTTCGCTCGAACAAGGAGAGCTTCAAGCGCCGTTTGCTCGGCGGTGACCGTACGGGTCCGCCAGAGGACTGCGGGAGCAAACCTGGATTTGACCGGATGGTCCACTATCTGGAGAGCGGCGAGGACCTGTACGGCGATAACGCCGTTGATCTGGGCGCATGGCTTGGTGACTGGCGACCGGACGGCTTCAAACTGGGCCGGGCCAAGGAGGATTTCGATCGCTGAGTGGACAGCGGAAGCTAGAGCATGGAGTGGGTTTGTGCAATGCGACAACGCTCACACCTGTTGAAGCACGAACCGCGCCCGCCTCAAAGCCGCACTCCCAGCGGCGGAAACTACCCGGAGAGCCCGAGCAACCACGTGCGGATTGCCTGATTGACCGCGTCGGGTCGTTCCACTGCCGCGAGGTGGCCGGCATCGCTCAGGGTGACCAGCTCCGCACCTGCGATCTGGTTGCCGAGGTAGTTGGAGTACTTCGCCGGCGTGAGTTTGTCATCATCGCCCGACAAGACGAGAACCGGGCTATCGATCTCGCCGAGTCGGTCCATGACATCAAACGCGTCACAAACCCGGAAATCGCCCGCGGTGACTTCGGCTCCGTTGTCCAACACGGAGCGCATGAGCGGCGCCAGTAGAGCCGCATCGGTGTTCGGGGAGGCTGCCACCCCTGGCATCCCCTGCACGAAGCTCTCGAAGTCATGCTCGATCAGCTGAAAGATCATCGGCATCACCCGTAGGCGTGCTCCGGTTCCCAGCAGCACAGCTCCCGCGACCCGCTCAGCATGGTCCAGCAGCATCTGCAGAGCGATGCCGCCTCCGAGGCTCAAGCCGCAGACGATGGCTCTCGAGATGCCCAACGCAGGGATCAACGCTGCGATGCCCGCAGCATACTCGCTGACGGAGGCAGCGGCTGCGCCCTGGCTGCCGCCATGACCCGGCAGGTCTACGGCGACAACGTTGGCGATGTCAGCGAGCCCTGTGATCTGAGCGTCCCACAGAACCCCTGTGTTGCCCGAGCCGTGCAGCATTACGAGTGTCGGCTGCTCTGTTGCCAGGGGCCAGGCCGAGAGTCGAAGGAAGAGGTCATTGATCGTGCAGGTCAGCATGTCTATGTTCCCTGATGCATTGGACCGGTGATGCGCCGGTGGCCCTATTCGGTCGCAAGTCTACAACTGAGTGGTCCTTTCCAGCATGGCTCGTGGTGATCCATGAAACATGTCCCTGGTGATTTGATCAGCCTGGCCCAGCAGGGTCGGTTCGACGTGATCGTACATGGCTGCAATTGCTTTTGCACGCTGGGGGCGGGGATCGCCAGGGTCATCCGCCAGGCATTCCCGGCGGCCTACCAAGCGGACCTCCGGACCGAGAAGGGCGACCGTGCGAAGCTCGGAACCTGCTCATCAGTGGAGTGCGAGATTCCGAACGGCGTGGTCACGGTTGTGAATGCCTACACGCAGTTCCATTGGCGTGGCCGGGGTGTGAAAGCGGACTACGACGCCATCCGGTCTTGCTTCGTGTGGCTGCGCGGTGCCTGCTCTGGAAGCCGTTTGGGCATCCCGAGGTTGGGGGCCGGACTGGCGGGCGGCGATTGGAGGAGGATCAGCCAGATCATCCTCGACGCCCTGCCGGATGAGGACATCACTGTAGTCGAGCTACCTCCTCGCAGAAAGTAAGCTGCATGTCCCGCCTCGCTTCGGAGAAGGCCCTCCAAGCCGCATCCCTTCCCTGCGAAGAATCTCCCTGGTGGGGTCGAGCATCCCTGGCTAGTGTGTGGGGAAGCTTCACAGTCCCCCACACAGGAGACCCATTCTTGGCAAACGACAAACTGCCCCCCGACAAAACGGGGCGCCGCTTCTTTCGGTTCCGCACGGGCCAGCGCGCCGATGTGCAAAGCGTCGGTAGGTTCAAGGCGGGCAACATCGTCGTGTTCGACGCGGGGGACGACACGAAGTACGTCGGCAAGATCAAGAAGGTCTACGTGTCCACGACGCCCTCCTACAAGGTCTCGTTCGGCAAGGACTCCGACGGGCAGCCTATCGAACGCGCCATCTTCGAAGACCAGCTCTCCGCGTTCGACTACAAGGACCTCGACGGCCGCCAGTTCCGGATCTCCGGGCTGGCGAGTGCACCGGTGGTGCAGGAAGTACGCCTGCTCGCGGATGGCAGCTACGAAGCCTTGGCGGACGTGGTCGATCCCGCCAGCAAAGGGGTCGCGGGGGGTATCACCCTGCGCCCGCTGTCTCCGCCGGTCAAGCTCGGCGACTGGCGGCCACGGGTCGTCCACATCAACGGGATGGGGGTCAAGCCCTCGGCCGCGGTGCGCGGCGGACTCGCGCTGCAGGCCGCCGTCGGCTGCGATGTGCTGCTGGTCTACAGCTACACCCGCGAGAATGGCGACCTCGCGAGCTGCGTGCGGGCCAAGGGCCAGTTCAGCAACTGCGCGGCGCAGCAAGCGATGGCCGCGGTCATGCGTCGGGCGATCGCCGAGAACCGCCGCCTGGTGGTCTCGGCCCACAGCCGCGGCACGATCAAGACCGACAACGCGATCCTCGAGGTCGTGGCAGCTTGCGGGCGCGAGGCTTTCGAGCAGGCGATCCTGCCGATCTTCGCCGGCAATGCTGTCTTTCGGCCGGCCCACGTCACGATGCACTCTTTCGTCGGCAACGCGGATGGAGTCTGCATCTCCTGCGGCCACTATGCCGCGGCGCCGCACGCGAGGGTGACGCTGCACCGGGTGCCGGGCGGACACAACTACGGGAAGTTCTATGCGGCCGAGGTCGGGCGGATCGCTGCGCTGGACATCCTCAATGATGCCCAGCCCGAAGCAGAGCAGCAACCTGCCCCCAAAGGGGTGAAGTTCAAGCTGCCCGACAAGGTCGCGCCCGTGGCGATGGGCGTCGAATCGTGCTCCAGCTCGTATGTTCCGCCGAGCGATGCCGAAGCGGATGCCCTGTTGCGTGAGCTCCGGACCCTTACCCAGCGACTGGGCATCGACAACAGCCAGCTCGGCCAGGTCGATCCTCTGCTCACCAGGGCCAGGCAGCTGGCCGACGGGCTGCTGGCGGGCAACGCGCGCATCGCGCAGATCAACCTCGCCATGCAGAACCTGGTCGCCGCCTGGAACGACTGGAACCAGCAGGGGTTGGCTGCCTGAGGACGCTCCCGGGCCAGCGGTCGTGTCTGGAGGACGCCCCTCCTCGGCAGCTTGGCCGAACCACGACGCCATTACCGTTTCGAGCCGAGAAGACCCGGACCGAGCCCGCGCTGGACGTTGATGGCTGCGCCGATGATCGTCGCAGTGATGGAGTTTCCTCTGCGGTTCTCCGCGTTCGCTGTGGCTCTGCGGTATTCAGGCCGCCACCTTTGGATCAGGATAGAGCCGCAGCTTTTCGGTCATCTTCACCAATTGCTCAGGAGCATCCTCCGCGATCAGCCACGAATCCAGTCCTCGATGGCAAGACCCGGAATCCTCTGGTAGTGCCGGCGATTGCCGGTAACCAGAACGGCTGCGCGCGCCAGACAGATTGAACCGATCAAGAGATCAGCATCGGCGAGTCTCTGCCCGGCGCGTTCCAGGTCGGACTTGACCTTGCCAAAGAGCTGCGAGGCAGACAGACCCATCGGCACGATCTGCAGAGTGCCGAGGAATTGGGTCACCAACCTGGTGTTCTCTGCCGGGGAGGAGGACTTGGCGGCGCCGTAGAACAACTCGGACGCTGTGATCCACGAAGTGACGACAGCATCCGTCACAGCTCGACGCCGAGAGATCACGCCTTGGTTGCCTCTCAGGATCTCGACGCAGACGTCGGTGTCCAGCAGTCTCACAGGTTGACCTCGCGGCCAGGCGAACGCGCCGCGTAGATCTCCGCGATCTCGTCTTCGGAGGCCTTGTTGGAGCGCCAGCGGCCTGCGAGCTCTGTCCATGCCGCACACTGCAGCTCGGTTTCGTTCTCGGCATGAAGCCGAGAAGCCTGGGAATCGCTGAGAGCGGCTTTTTCTAGTAGATAGATGATTTCCTGCGTAAGGCTTCGGCGTTCTCTGCTGGCACGAGTCCGCAGCGACTCCAGGAGTTCCGGAGGAATGTTCTTGATGGTGAACGAGGCCACAGCGTCTCCCGGTATTGTTGAACCAAAACGGTTCCTATTTGCAACCCCTTTGATGGTATGCCGCGTCCGCCGCCATGTCCAGCAGAGAGATTCCTGACGCATTCGTTGCTGTGGCGGCACAAACTCATGCAGGGATCTCGCCCGTCTTGCCCTGAAACCTCGCCGAGCCTACGCCGACTTACTAAGTCCCTGCTTGACATCTTCGCGACGAAAGCATACATTGGTCTGTTTTCCAAGTTCCGAGCACTATGCAGTTGAGCTTTGACCGCGGCACCCTCTTGTTGGAGGCCGCGCCGGAGCGCTCCCTCGACCTGCCAGGCTTCCTCTGGGACCCCAGGGTCGGCGCATGGCGGGCTCCGGGTTATATGTATCGCGCGGTCCGAGGGGCCATCAAGGCTGCCTGCAGGCAGGTGACAGACTCTGTCCGTCCGGCCCCGGGCGACGTCCCTGAGTTCAGTGCCCCGTCTCTGCGCCCGTACCAGGAAGCAGCCTTGCTCGCCTGGCAGGCCGGCGGGCGCCGAGGTGTCGTCGCCCTGCCCACCGGAGCGGGCAAGACCCGCACGGCGATCGCGGCGATCGCGGGCGTGGCAGCCCCGACCTTGTGCCTGGTGCCGACCCGCATCCTGTTGAAGCAGTGGGTGCGGGCGCTCGAGGCCGCAACCGGCCGGTCGGTGGGGCAGCTGGGAGATGGCCACAGGCGCCTGGCGAGCTTGACGGTAGCGACCTATGCCTCCGGCATGATCCAGGCAGAGCGCATCGGCAACCGCTTCGATCTGTTGGTCGTCGACGAGGTCCACCACTTCGGCAGCCCGGGCTCTACGCTACTCGAGCTCTTCACCGCGCCTCTGCGGCTGGGACTGACGGCGACGCCCGGCACAGATCCTGTCCGCCTCGATCGGCTCAGGCAGTTGGTCGGTCCCGTGGTCTACCAGTGCCATGTCTCCGAGCTGGTGGGGAGTTGGTTGGCTTCGCTGCGCCTCGTGACCTTGACCGTGGCGCTCAATACCGAAGAGCGCAGGCTCTATGAGGCAGAGCGGGCAGCGTTCAGCGAGGCCTACAGGAACTTCTTCGACCGCAACCCATCCGCGAACTGGCAATACTTCGCGGCCACGATGCAGAAGAGTGAGGCGGGGCGCCGCGCCATGGCAGGCTGGCGCCGCTCGCGGGCGATGCTCGGATTGATCGAGGGCAAGCGCCGGCTGTTGGCCGAGCTGCTGCTGCGTCATCGAGAGCAGCGCAGCCTGATCTTCAGTCCAGACAACACCACGGCCTACCGCGTGGCGAGGGATTTCGGCGTGATGCCGATCACCTGCGACATCGACGCCCGCGAGCGCAGCGAGGTCCTGCAGCTGTTTGCCGAGGGCAAGCTCAGCTGCCTGGTCAGCGCCCGGGTGCTCAACGAGGGCTTCGATGTGCCGTCCGCTGAGGTCGGCATCATTCTGGGAGGGCGGCAGGGGAGCCAGGAATATGTGCAGCGTGTCGGTCGCTTGCTGCGGCCTGCCGCCGGCAAGGTGGCGGTCGTCTACGAGCTGGTGGGCAGCGACACCTTCGAGGTCCACCAGGTCCGGAGAGGGAGAGAACGTCTTGCTGTCCGCTGATCTGTTGGCCTGCGACGTAGTGGCTGGGGAACTGCAGCCGGCCTTCCTCACTCGTGAGGACCATCCCTGGCTGCGCGAGCTTCTCGAGCAGGTGCGTGCCCTCGATGGCCGGCCGCGGCGCGAGCTCTGGAGTTTGATCACGGCCTTCGAGGCCGGTCCCGCGCGCAAGCGGCGCATGGTGGGCAGGGTCATCGATCGGCTCTGCAAAGACGCTCCGCCCCGGCAGCCCAGGGCCAGGAGTCTGCGTAGAGCCTACTTCTTGCGCGCGCAGTCGCAGCGTGAGCAGGGCGAGCCCTTTGCTGCTTCCGATGCGTCGAAGCTTGTCGCCGCGCAGCTGGGCTGTACCACGGAGCAGGTTGTCGAGGGCCTGTTCGGCGATCTGGCCGCCGAACGGCCGCTGCGCATGCCCGCGCAGCCCTTCGAATTGGGCGAGCTGGCGCTGCGCACCAACCTGGCTTTAGGTCAGGGCCTGCTGCGCCGGGCGTTGGGTGTGAAGCTGCGGGTGACGGGCCACGCGCGGGCCGTCGTGCGGCAGGCAAAGCTGCGCAGGCTGCTCTGCACTGTCAGGCGGGTCGCCGGGGCGACGCTGCTCGAGCTGGACGGGGCCTACGCGCTGTTCCGTCGGACCATCATGTACGGGCGCGCGCTCGCGTCACTGCTCGGCGTGCTCAAGTGGTGTCCACGCTTCGCTTTGCAGGCCCGTTGCCTGCTCGAAGGCGAGGTCCGCCTGCTGCGCCTGGATCATACCGCGCCGGTGTTCCCTGGCAGCACGCCACGGCCCTACGACAGCAAGTTGGAGCGCAGTTTTGCGCGCCACTTCCGGAAGCGGGCCGAGGGCTACGAGTTGATCCGTGAGCCAGAACCGGTGGAGGCTGGCGGGACCTTGATCTTCCCAGACTTCGCCATCCGCAGACGGTCCGATCCCCGGCGCTCCTGGCTGGTGGAGATCATCGGCTTCTGGACGGCCGACTACCTCAGGAAGAAACTCGCGCGGCTCGGCCGGCTGCCGCTCGGAAACTGGATCCTGTGCGTGGACGAGCGGCTGGCCTGCAGCGCGGAGGAGTTTCCCAAGCACGCGAGTCTGCTCCAGTTCAGAAGGAACATCACGGCCAACACCGTGGAGGCTGTCATGGAGCTGGTCCGTTCCGGGTCCACCCCTCCCAGCGAGACGCAGGACGCAGATGCTTCTGAACGGCCGGGGCCCGGAGAGCGAAGGACGGTGCTGGGGGTTGGCGACCTGTTCGTCGACTATGCGGGGCGGCGCCCGGCAGGCGACCCGATCCATGTGCGCTTGGCAGCGTTGCGTCCCGGGGCCGTCCTCGATGTGGTGGAGTGCGGTCCTCGCCTGCTGCTGAGCGCCGGGGGCGAGGTGGCTGCGCTCTCGTCACGGGCCTGCAAGCTGTGGCGGCCTCGGCTTGGCGCCGTCGACAGCGTGCGTGTGCTGGAGGTCAGGACGCGGCGACGGGAACAGAGTGGTCTGGATTACCGCCATCTCTTGCGGATGGAGAGCTGGTTGCTCCCGCTTGTGGAGGTGTCGTGGCTGGAGAAAGGTGCGCCCCCTGCTGCTGCGCGTGCGCCCGCGAGGATCGCCGGGCCGCGGCTGTGATCGGGCTTGGTTGCCAGCCAGCTTCGGCTTCGCAAAGTCGAGGATCAACCCGTGCTCCGGACGGACGTTTTCAAGTGCAACGGCGAAGTGCTTGGGACTGTCTCACGGAACGAGACTCTACCGATGGATTGTTTTTGATCCTCATGTAGGGGCGGGGTTTACCCCCGCCCGTTTGGCACCCGGGAGGGGGTAAACCACTCCCCTACAAGAAGAAAGGTCGGTCCTGGCCGCCGAACTGCAAAGGATTGGAATTGCCCTCTGGAATCAATCGCACGCCTCCAGACGTTCCGTGAGACAGCCTCTGCTTGGGGGGAGTGTGCGTCGAACATCGGCTGCCGGCGTAGCCATCGACTCACCAAGAACCCTTGCGCCCGAAGCCCCGACGCACAGAATCCTCCCGGAGCCATCGGGACTGGACGAGCGCACCATCTGCTCGCTTTCCGTTACTCAGCTACGATGGAGGGCATCCATCCTGAGGGCAGGATCTGCCCGAACCGCGAGCCAGGATCCGTCCCCGGGCCAGGCTCGGTCGGGGGCAGAAGTGAAGGAGTTTGGAGATGGCCGAAGACGCGTCGTCCGAGATCCCGCGCAAGCCCGGCAAGGGAGCTGTCGGCGCTTCGACCGATCCCTCTCTTGCCCCCTTGGACCAGCAGGAACCCAAGCAGCTCATCGCCGCGACCAGCGAGGAGTTCACCATCCAGGAAGTCATCGGCTGCGGTGGCATGGGTGTCGTCTATCGGGCGCAGCAGCAGAGCCTGCGCCGTTCGATCGCTCTCAAGAAGCTCCATCCTGTTCCTGAGGAGTCCTCCGCTGAAGCATCGCAGGGCCGGAAGGACTTCCTGGCCGAAGCCTGGACCAACGGGCAGCTGGAGCATCCCAACATCGCCCCGGTCTACCAACTGGGATGCAGCAAAGAGGGGGAGCTTTTTCTCGCGATGAAGCTGGTCGAGGGCCGCAGCTGGCAGACGCTCCTCAAAGAACGCCCGGTAAAGACAACAGGCGGCTACGACACCGAAAGCCTGCTCTTCCACCTCGAGATTCTGCTTCAAGTCAGCAATGCCGTCGCTTACAGCCACGACAAGTCCATCGTCCACAACGACCTGAAGCCTGGCAACGTCATGGTCGGCCACTTCGGTGAGGTGCTGGTCATGGATTGGGGATTGGCCGTCAGTGTCGGCGAAAAGAGCGCGGACTCGCGGCTTCGCCATCGTTCCAGCCTTCGGGATATCTGCGGCACGCCGGCGTACATGGCCCCGGAGCAGGCTGCAGGGCAGGGAGACGCGCTGGGACTGTGGACGGACGTCTACCTTCTCGGCGGGATCCTCTATCGAATCCTGAGCGATCGTCCGCCGCATACAGGCGAGTCCTTTGAAGCCGTCGTCTATCACGCGTTCCTCGGCGAAGTCGAGCCTCTGGACGTATCGCTGCCCGATGAGCTGCGACAGCTCTGTCGCCAGGCTCTAAACGCGGAGCCGCGGGATCGCTTCGAGGACGCGAGCGCCTTCCGGGAGGGTCTGCAGAGCTACGTGCGGCATCGGGAGAGCATCGCCCTGAGTCGCCGCGCCCAGCAACGCCTGGAGGCCTGCCGTACGACCAGCAAGTCTCGAGAACCGGCCGGGCCCGTTAGCCGCAGCCGCCTCTACGAGTCCTTTGCGACAGCGGTGGCGGGCTTCGAGCATGCCCTGGAACAGTGGGCAGGCAACCGCCTTGCGGTGCTCGGTGAGCTGGAGAGCCGGCTGGCTTTTGCCGAGACAGCCCTTCTGCATGGGGACCTGGGGTTGGCGAACACGCAAGCCACGCGTCTGGCGGCACTGCTCGAACGGGACCCTGACGTGCAACAGGTTGGAAGCCTCGTCGAACGCCGGACCCAACTGACCCTCGGGATCGCTGCGGCCGAGCGCCGCCGGGGGCGCGAGGCGGCCTTGCGCAAGCGGGCGTGGCTCCTGGTCACCGGGGCCCTGACGGCGGCCATCTTGACCGCTGTGGTGTTCTTCTGGCTGGACCACGCGCAGTTCCAGGCGCTCATCGCCGCCCATCGCGCGCAGCTGGAGGCGGCGCGCGCCGCTCCCCCTCACGGCGATCCGGGAGGCCTTCGGCTGGTAGCCCGGACCGTTGTCGACGGGCTGATCGCGCAGCGAGACCCGCGCGGGGCATTCGCGCCGAACACCGCGGAGCGCCTTCGCAACCTCGAGCTGATCGACAAGCTGCTAGGACAGGCTGATTGGTGGGAGTCCCTGGTCGATCTGGCTGAGCCGAGGATCGGGACAGAGCGACTGGCGCTGCTCCCGCTTTCGGAACGCCAGGAACTGTCTCAACAGCGTACACAAACGCAGCGCCTGGCCGTCGAGTTGGCCGTGCTCAACCACTCCTACGACATGGCTGAGCTGATCGTGCGCGGCCTGAAGCTGCCTCAAGACACCCTCGATACGCTGACCGCCAGGGTGGAGGACGAGCGCGGGGCACTGCTGCGCTGGCAGGAGCAAGTCACCAGAGACGCCCTGGCAGACCTGCGTGCAGGCCGCAGCCGTCCAGACAGACCCGGCCACTGGCCCACCCCTGAAGAGTACGTCGTGCGTCTGAGCGCCTTCCGCCATCCCGGTATCGTGGCTGTCCTGGAAGCCGCCCTCGCTCCCTACCGTGTGCGCGCCGCGCGCGAGACCCTCCCCATCTTCTGGTCCCTGGCGGAGCGCGACGAGCTGCAGCTGATCTTGCGGGTCCTTGGGCACCTCGACCTGCCTGATTTCACCCTGAAGCCCCTGACGGATTTCATGGCGGTCGTCGATGACTGGGCCCTCGCGATGGAGTGCGGTTGGGCGCTGTGCCGCACGGGACACCCTGCAGCCAACGATGCGTTGCTGCTGCAGGTCCGGGACCGCTTTGGCGAGGGCTCCAACCTCTGGCATCAGGTCGCGCGTCTCTTGCCACGCTTGCCTCTGGACGAAGACGCCGGTGATCCCCGGAGCGCCGAAACCTGGTTCAAGCGCGGAAACCAACTGCTCTACAAAGCCCGCTATGAGGATGCCGTCGAGGCCTACAGCGCGGCACTGGAGCTCCGGCCCCAGCTGGGCGAGGTCCATCTGATGCGTGCCTCCGCCTTCCGTCGACTCGGGCAGCTGCAGGAGGCGCTGGCTGATCTCGACCGCGCTGCCGAGCTCAAACCCGAGCTGGCGGGTATCTACAACAACCGCGGCGATGTCTACTTCGAGCTGGACGCGCTGCCGCGCGCAATCGAGGAGTTCAATCGGGCCCTCGAGCTCGACCCTGGCATGGCGATCAGCTACACCAATCGCGGCTTGACGCTGATGGAGGCCGGCCTGCTCGCAGAGGCGCTGCCCGATTTCGACACGGCTCTGGGCTTCGATCCCTTCGACAGCCGCGCTCGGAAACTGCGGGGCCGGGCACGTTTCCTGCTCGGAGACCTCGAAGGCGCGCTGGAAGATTTCAACCGGGTCCTCGAGCTCGACCACGATGCGACTGCCTATCTGTACAGGGCCAATATCCGCCTGAACCTCGGCCAGCTCAGCGAAGCCTGGCTCGACATCACGCGCGCCATCGAGATCGATCCCTCGCAAATCGACGCCCTGCGGCTGCGGGCGACGGTTTTCGAGCGCCAAGGACGCTGGGATGAGGCGCTGCGGGATCGCATGGAGGTGGTCCGCCTGTTTGGAGACGATGCGTTGTCTTTTGTGGAGCTCGGCCAGAGCCTGATCGAGACCGGCCAGCTCGACGCCGCCGTCGAAGTCCTCGATCAAGCCCTGCGGCTGCAACCGCAGAATCCGCAGGCGCTGCTGGAGCGGGGAAAACTCCGGCGGCTCCGGGGCGAGCTGATTCTAGCGCTGACGGACCTTGCCAGGGCGGTCGAGATCTCGCCCGACGACGCGACGGTCCGCCAGTGGTGGGCGGTGGTCCTGATCGAGAGCGGCGATGACCTGCAAGGCTTCCACGAGCTGGACGCGGCGCTGGCACTCGATCCGGAGCTACCTCTGGCGCTCGTCTACCGCGGACGGCTGCTAGCGATGGCAGGGGGCTTCGAGGCTGCGCTTGAAGATGTCGATCGCGCGCTGCACATCGAGCCGGACTTCATCCTGGGTTTGGTTCTGAGGGCCGTCTTGCGCGACCAGACCGGCGAACTGGCCGGGTCCTATGAAGACTACCTGCACGCTCACGAAGTCGCACCGCAGAAGGTCTCCCTGGTCATCGAAGCGGCCTGCGTCGCCGCGCGACTGAGCGAACGGGCCGACACCCCGACAGACTGGCGTGCCCGCGCCTTCGAGCTGCTCGCGGAGGCGGTGCACCTCGGGTTGCCCAGCATCCGCCTGCTGGAGGAGCGCCAGGAGCTGGAGCCGCTGCACGCCGATCCGCGCTGGCAGCAGCTGCAGGATGCCATGCAGTGACACGGCTGCCTCGGCGCGTTGGTCGAGCCGATGCAGGCCGACCTCAACACCGCGCGCAGTGAGCTGCTGCGAGGCCTGGGGGCCGCGGTTCTGCAATCTTGAGGAGCATTGTCGAGCGAAATGGTCCGAAGGCCTGGGTCAACGACCGTGGCAAGCAGCCCCCGAAGTCTCGAGGCGAGCTCTCATCCCCAGACACTTGACCCACCGCAGCCACCAGCCTACTATCCACGGCTGCGCGAGAGAGTGTGACCATGCTGTCCAACAGACTCCCGATCTTCTCCAATAGGCCCATTCTCATGGGCGCTGGAGATGCTCCGCCCGCGCGCCCCCTACCGATAGGTCCAGGCCCCGCGCGCTGAGACCCCGATCCCGAGAACATCGAACTGCCCCAGGGACCGGCTGCCACACCGGAGGATTCCCATGCTGCTCGCACTGACAACCACCCATCGCCCGGCCACCGACCTCGGCTACCTGCTGCACAAGCATCCCGAGCGCGTGCAGAGCGTGCCGCTGAAGTTCGGCCAGGCTCACGTCTTCTACCCCGAGGCCAGCGAAGAGCGCTGCACGGCATGCTTGCTGATGGAGGTCGATCCGGTCGCCATCGTCCGCGGCAAGGGACGCGCCGACGGGCCACTCGATCAGTATGTCAACGACCGCCCCTACGCGGCCTCGTCGTTCCTGAGCGTCGCCCTGGTCAAGGTGTTCGGTACGGCCTTGAACGGCCACTGCAAAGAGCGGCCCGGGTTGGCGCAGACCGCGATTCCCTTGCGCGCACAGCTGCCCGTGCTGCCTGCGCGCGGCGGCGAGGGGCTGTTGCGTGGACTCTTCGAGCCCCTCGGCTACACGGTCAGCGTCGAGAGCCATGTGTTGGATGAGAATTTCCCGGCCTGGGGCCGCAGTCCTTATTTCTCGGTGGTCCTCGAGCGCTGCTGCACGCTCTCTGAGCTGCTGAAACACCTCTATGTCCTGGTCCCGGTGCTCGACGACAGCAAGCACTATTTCGTCGCGGACGATGAGATCGACAAGCTGCTCCGGCAAGGTGAAGGCTGGCTCTCGGAGCATCCGCTGTGCGCGCAGATCACCGAGCGCTACCTGGTGCACCTGCGGCGTCTCACCCGGCTGGCGTTGTCGCGCTTGGTCGAGGACGACCCCGACGCCGCCCAGGCCGGCCATGACGCTGAAGAAGAGGCTGTGGAGAAGCCCCTGCGCCTCAACGACCAGCGCCTCGCGAGTGTGCTGGCAGCGCTGAAGAGCTCAGGCGCTACGCGGGTTCTGGACCTGGGATGCGGCAGCGGCAAGCTGCTGGCGCGGCTGCTGCGCGATCACACGTTCGCTGAGATCGTGGGCGTTGACGTCAGCCTGGCTTCGCTGCACATCGCTGAACAGCGTCTGCGCCTGGCAGAGCTGCCCGAAAAGCAACGCCAGCGCATCCGGCTGCTGCATGGCTCGCTGTGCTACCGCGATGCCCGCCTGGCTGGCTACGATGCGGCGGCCGTGGTGGAAGTCATCGAGCACCTCGATCCGCACCGGCTGGAGTCGTTCACGCGCGCCCTGTTCGGCGAGGCACGCCCGCGCGTCGTCGTGCTGACTACGCCCAACCGCGAGTACAACAGCCTGTTCGCTGGCCTGGCCGCCGGCCGGCTGCGGCACAAGGACCATCGCTTCGAGTTCACGCGCCAGCAGTTTCAAGCCTGGGCGGCGGCCGTCGCGTCCGATTATGGCTATCAGGCCCGGTATGAAACCGTGGGGCCGGTCGATGCCGAGCGCGGCTCCCCCACACAGATGGTGGTATTCAGCGTCCAGAGTCCGAAGGAGGCGGAGTCATGATGATCCCCATCCCCGAGCCGTCCCTGGTGGTGCTGATGGGAGCGTCGGGCTCGGGCAAGAGCCACTTCGCGGGCCGGCACTTCCGGCCGACCGAAGTCCTGTCTTCCGACAGCTTCCGCGCCTGGGTCTGCGACGACCCGAACGACCAGGAGGCGACGGCGGACGCCTTCGAGACGCTGCACTTCGTCGCCGCCAAGCGTCTGGAGCGTCGCCGTCTGTGCGTCATCGATGCGACCCATGTGCGCAGCGAGGACCGCAGGAAGTTGTTGGATCTGGCACGGCGCTACCACCTGTTCGCCGTCGCGCTGGTGTTCGATCTACCGCGCCGCGTGTGCGAGGCCCGCAACCGCGCACGCACTGATTGCCAGCTGCCCGCGCATCTGGTGCGCAACCAGCTCAGCCGTTTCCGCCGCTCGGTCAAAGCACTGAAGCGGGAGGGCTTCCGCTACGTGTACAAGCTGCGTTCAGAGGAGGAGGTCGATGCGGTCCAGATCGAGCGCAGCCGTTTGTGGACCGACCGCGCAGATGACGAGGGTCCCTTCGACATCGTAGGAGACATCCACGGCTGCTGCGACGAGCTGGAGGAGCTGTTGAGCCAGCTCGGCTACCGGTCTGACGCGGGCGTGTGGAGCCATCCGGAAGGCCGGCGGGCGCTGTTCCTCGGGGACCTCGTCGACCGCGGTCCGCGCATCCTCGACACCGTGCAGCTGGTGCGCGTCATGGTCGAAGCCGGCCAGGCGCTGTGTCTGCCGGGCAACCACGAGGTGAAGTTCGTGAAGGCGCTGCGGGGGCGGCAAGTCAAGCTCCGCCATGGTCTTGAGCACAGCATGGCGGAGGTCGAGGCGCTGCCCGCTGCCGACAAAGAGGCGCGTGTGGCCCGCATCATCTCCTTCATCGACGGGCTGGTCAGCCACTTTGTGCTGGACCAGGGCAGGCTGGTCGTGGCGCACGCAGGTATGAAAGAGGCGCTGCAGGGCCGCGCTTCAGGCCGCGTGCGCAGCTTCGCGTTGTATGGCGAGACCACCGGGGAGAGCGATGAGTTCGGGCTGCCGGTGCGCTATCCCTGGGCGGAGGAGTACCGGGGCAAAGCGGCGGTCGTGTACGGCCACACCCCGACTCCCGAGGCGGAGTGGCTCAACAACACGATCTGCCTCGACACTGGCTGCGTCTTCGGCGGGCAGCTGACTGCGCTGCGCTGGCCGGAGCGCGAGCTGGTCTCAGTCCCGGCCCGTGAGGTTTACTGCGAAGCCGTGCGCCCGCTCGAGGCCGGCCCGGATGCCCGCAGCGCCCAGCAGCACGCCGACACACTGCTCGACTTGCAGGATGTCACGGGCAAGCGCCAGATCAAGACGCGCCTGCGCGGGATGGTGACGGTCCGTGAAGAAGGTTCGGCTGCGGCCTTGGAGGTTCTCAGCCGGTTTGCTATCGACCCGCGCTGGCTGATCTATCTGCCGCCGACCATGGCGCCCTGTGGAACCTCGCAAGAGCCGGGCACGCTGGAGCATCCTCGCGAGGCCCTGGCCTACTACCGCAAGCTAGGCATCGAGCAGGTCATTTGCGAGGAGAAGCACATGGGCTCCCGGGCGGTCGTGGTCGTCTGCCGCGATGCCGAGAGTGCCCGTGAGCGCTTCGCTGTGTCCGAGGGGCTGGGGGCGATCTACACCCGCACAGGACGTGCCTTTTTTCCCGACAAGGAGTTGGAGACCCGCCTGCTGACGACCTTGCAAGCCGCCGCCGAGGCGGCCGGCCTGTTCGAGCAACTGCAGAGCGACTGGCTGTGCCTCGACTGCGAGCTCCTTCCCTGGTCTGCCAAGGCCGGTGCGCTGCTGCGCCAGCAATATGCGCCGGTGGCCAAGGCCGCGGAGTTGGCCGTGGCCGCGGAATTGACGGCTCTGGAGCAGGCCTCGAAAGCCGGCCGCGAGGTCGGCGCTCTACGTGCGCGTTGCGAGGCCCGGCAGCGGCGCGTGCTCGCCTATGCTCAGGCCTACCAAGCCTACTGCTGGGACGTCGAGCAGCTCGCTGGAATCAAGCTTGCGCCCTTCCATCTGCTGGCCAGCGAAGGGGCGGTGCATGCCGATCGGACTCATACCTGGCACCTCGAGCTGCTCGGACAGCTGCGCGAGCCGATGCCGAGCTTGTTTCAGCCAACCCGAACCCTGCTGGTCGAGCTGGCAGACGAAGCGTCCTGTCAGGCCTGCTTCGCTTGGTGGGAGGGGCTGACGGCCGAGGGGGGCGAGGGTATGGTGGTCAAGCCGGCGGCATTCACAGCCCGCGGCACGCAGGGGCTGGTGCAGCCCGCGGTCAAATGCCGGGGGCGGGAATACCTGCGCATCATCTACGGTCCAGAATATGATGCCGAAGTGAACCTGGTGCGGCTGCGCAAGCGCGGTCTCTCTCGCAAGCGCTCGCTGGCCCTGCGCGAATTCGCACTGGGTATCGAGGGGCTGGAGCGCTTTGTCGGGCGCGAGCCGCTGCGGCGTGTGCACGAATGTGCCTTCGCCGTCCTGGCTCTCGAGAGCGAGCCTGTCGACCCGAGGTTGTAGGCTGTAGAACAAGCCTTCAGTCGGTGGGCGGCGCGTCCGCGTACAGCTCGACCAGCACGCCGTTGCCGCTCTTCGGATGGATGAAGGCCGCTGCCTTTCCGCCTCCGACGGCACGAGGCGTCTCATCGAGCAGGCGCGCGCCCCCTGCACGCATGCAGGCCATGCTGCCGTGGATGTCGGGGGCATCGAAGCACAGATGGTGCACACCCTCGCCCCGGCGCTCGATGAAGCGCGCGATGGGACTGTCGTCCGCGGTCGCCTCGAGCAGCTCGATATGGGTCTGGCCCGCATCGAGGAAGGCGACCTTGACCCGCTCGCTGGGAACCTCTCGAATCTCGAGCAACTGCAGGCCGAGACTGTCGCGCCAGTAGGGCAGGGCCGCTTCGATGCTTTGTACCGCCACGCCGACGTGGTTCAAGGACTTGCTCATGGCTTCTCCGGGCTGGGATGGATCCACTGAAGCCGGCCTCCCTGAGATGTTTCGGGAACCCGGCCTCCCGTTGATACAATATCTATGGCGCACTATAAGGATGTTGTCGAATTTTGGACCGCAATCTCCACGTAACGGCATTGGTGGCGAGCAACGGCTCGCTGTGGGTGGGCACCCGCAGCGGCTTGTGGCATTTCCTCCCCGATGTCCCGTTCTTCATGCCGGTACCCGGTGTTGAGGTCCCGGTTCTGGAGATGCGCCAGCTCGATGCGGACCATCTGTGGTTCCGCACTCCCGAAGGGATGTTCATCCTCACGCTGGTCGACGACAAAGTCTTCGCCGCTCCCGATGAGGTGCATTCCCCACCGATGGCCGCGTTCGCCGCTCGGGATGCCTTCTACTTCTTGCTCGACAGCGCGCTCTATTGCCGCCGCGACGGTGCGATGGCCCGCGTCGAATTGCCCGCCGAAGCTCCTCTGCTCGCGTTTCTGCAGCGCGGCGACGACGAGCTCTGGTTGGGCGGCGATGGCTGGGTCTGTCGCTATGATCTGGCCAGCCACGAGAGCGAGCTGTTCACGGCGCGCATCGGGCGCGTGCATTCGCTGCTCGAGTTGGCTGGGAGCCTGTTTATCGGCATGGACTCGGGCGTCCGGCGGCTCGACCTGCAGACCCGGCAGTTCGAGGACAACGCCCGTTTGAGCAACCTGCCGCGCACGACCGCGTTGCGCGAGCTTGAAGGCCGTCCCCTGGCGGTCTCTGAGCGGGCGCTCTACCTGTATGCACCTGACCGCGTCGAGGCCCGCGCCGCCAGCTTCTGGATCGAGTTGCCGTCCCAGGCAGACCACGCGGGGCCGCCCGCATACCGGGCTGTCGCATCGCACGCGACGGGCCTTTGGGTGTTGGCGGACAGCGGGCCGCAGGTCTGGAAGAGCGAAGAGTCCTGCTGGCGCTCGGTGCCGCTCGAGCTGGCTTCGGGCCGCCGGGTTCCGGGCGAGCTGCTGTGCGTGACCGAGACGGGAATCTGGGCTGCAGATGGGGACGCGCTGTTTCGTATCGATCCCGAAGAGATGCGGGCGCATCAGCAAGCCTGGCCGTTCGTCGACGTCGATCCGGGCGGCCAGTTCCCCGACTGCCTGACCCGCGACGCGGTGCTCGAAGGGCGCACGCTCTATTTCCTGAAAGGGGGCGTCGACTCTTCGTGCCCGGGGCGCGTCTGGCGCTGTGAGCCAGGAGCGGCCGAGGCACGTGTCGAGACGGGCTTCGGCGAAGAGGTCTGGGGCATCCAGAGCGATGCGAAGGCTCTGTGGTTCCTCGGTCCGCGCAGCTCCTGTCGGTTTGAGCGAGAGTCGGGGCAGCGCCGCTGGTTCGGGCTGCGCTGGCCTGGAGGCGAAGCCCACGAGCTGCGCAACCAGCCGCAGTTCAGCTACAGTACGACCGCCCAGGCCTGCCATTTCCCGCTGCTGGCCTTCACGCCCGATGGGCAGGGCGGAGGCTTCTGTGCCTTTGGACCCTACGCCTGCGGCTATCCCGAGCTGGTGCAAGTTCCCGGCGGAGTCTTCCGGCTGGCGGCCGACGGCACCGCCGCGCGCCTGGTCTGGGGCGACGAGCATCCGAACCTGCGCGAGCCCCGGGGCCTGGCCCTCGACGCAGAGGGCGGTCTGCTGGTCGCAGGCCGCAGCGGCCTGGTCCGCCTCGCCGAGAGCGCCGAAGGTTGGAAACTGTCCGAGCTGGACCTGCCCGCCGCCAGCTGTGCGAGCGCGGCACGAGCCGCCGATCTGTTGGTGCTCGGCCCGCCGCTGCTGTGGACGCGCGGCGCGCAGGAAACGCCGGCCTGGCAGGTGCTCGATGGTGTCGAGAGCTCGCGCCCGCTCGCGTCTGATGCGGCCGCGCCCGCGGGGTCGCCGGCGCTGGCGCCGTTGCAGGTGACGGCCGACGAAGAGCTGGTCTGGGTGGCGACGGGTTCCGGACTGCTGCGCCTCGGCGCCGAAGACCAGGTGCGTCTGTTTGACGGACGCAATGGTTTCTATACAAACAAGATCTATAGTGTCACGCGGGTACGCGACCGGCTATTGGTCGGAACTTCCCATGGAATCTTCAGCCTGCGGAGGTGAGGTTTTGGCCAGACCGAGCATCCTGACCCAGAAACTTCCCCAAGGCAGAGTGGGCTCCGCCTATTCGAAAGCCATCGCGGCGACCGGCGGGGTTCCTCCGCTGAAGTTTGCCGTGGTCGATGGCGCCTTGCCCGACGGGCTCAGCCTCGAAGGCAAGGAAGACGGCTTTGCCATGATCGAAGGCAAGCCGACCCGCAGTGGGCAGATCAAGTTTGCCGTCGAAGTCTGCTCCTCCGACGACCGTCAGCTGAAGAAACGCAAAGAGTACTCGATCACCATCCCCGCCGAGCCGAAGATTGGCGAGCTGCCCGGGCTGAAGCCGAAGGTCGGGGAAAAGCTCGAGCAGAGTCTGCCCGTCGAGGGCGAGCCTTTGCATCTGCCCCTGCAGTGGAGCTGGTCGGCCGCCGATGGTAAGACCCCTCCGGGTCTGAGCGTCCGCACCGGGCCCGACCAGCGCTCGGGGCTCTTGTGTGGCACGCCGACCGAGGCGGGCACGTACGCCCTGACCCTACGTGTGCGCGATGCGCAGTCGCCGCCTGCTGAAGTGGAGAAGGCCTGGGAGCTGCAGGTCTACGGCAAGCTCGAGCTGCGATGTGAAGACTTGCCGCCGGCCCGTGTCGGCGAGGAGTTTGTCTGGGAAGCCAGCCTGACGGATGACGGGAATGGGCCCTTCGCCTGGTCCCTGGCAGGAGCGCCTGCCTGGTTGAAGGTCGAAGCGGCCAAGGAAGGCTTGACCGCCGAGCTGAAGGGCACGCCCGACCAGGAGGGCAAGCACAGCTTCAAGCTGCAAGCCACGAACCAGGCCAAGGATGCAGCTGAAAAGCCGCTCGAGCTCGAGGTTTTTCCAAAATCCGATGACAAGCCGCCGCCGCAGACTGAGGGCAAGGCGGTCGAGTCCTTCATGATGGCCGATGGGCGCGTGGCCATCGTCTGGGAGCATGCTCCCTTCGAGGTCGAGCGCTACCTGGTGACCATGAAGCCCGACAATGGGGCTCCCGAGACCGAGTATCTCGAGGCCTGGGGTGAAGTGGCGGCGTCGACCGGCGGCAGCCGGGTGCGCCTGCGCAACCTGCCGGCCGCCGATCCCGACCGCTACAAGGGCTATCTGCTGACCTTCCGGGATGGTGAGCACAAAGGCCGCTCCCTGCGCATATTGACTTCGGACAACACCGGGGTGCAACTCGAAGAGGCGCTCAAGCTGACCGAGGGCACGCCGGTCGCGATCTCGAACCTGCAACGCGGCGCTTCCTTCCCTGATGCCAAGACCTTTACCCACCTGCTTCCGCGCGGTGATGGTCCCCTGGCGCCTCGGGTGCGCGTGGCGGCCAAGGATCCTGAGCCCAGCGAGCTCCGTAGCTTCCGCTGGCCTGTGGGGGCGCCCGGCAGCGCGCCAGACAAAGTCGGGGTGGCCTGGGAAGAGCTGGCGAACACGCCTCGCAAGGGCGAGATCAGCGTGCAGCAGCACGGTGAGAAGAACCACATCCTGATCGGCTACCAGCGGGTCAGTCCCGGTCTGAAGTTCGCCGAAGCGCCCCGGCCCGGCGATGTCGTGATGATCGCTGGCAGGCAGCTGACCGCGCGCAAGAATGCCTCCAAAGCTGATGCTTCGAGCTTCGGCTGCGGCAAAGATGGCAAAGAGGCCGCCCAGAATCTCGAGACCGCGCTGCTGCGCGACAAAGACTTTGGCGAGCACTTTGTGCTGCAGCGCGATGAAGATGTCCTGCGCTTCGACCATCGCTCGAAAGTGCCCGCTCGGCTGCAGATCCGCTCGTCTACCGCGACGCGCATGCAGCCCTTGCCTGAGCTGGTCTTCGATCCCAAGAGCCCGCTGCCCAGCGTGGCGCTCGAAGCCAGTGAAGACGATGCCTGGCCGCAGCTGCGCGGAGGGTTCTTTGCCAGCGTGCTGAAGAAGGGCGCCCATCATGAGGTGTCGATCTTCGAGCGCCGGGAAGACCGCGGCTTCTGGGCCAAAGATCTGTTGGTGGCCTGGGGTTTCAGCAAGCGGCCCCAGGGACGAGTGCGGCTGCAGGGGCGCCTGAACGGCTGGGCCGATCTGCGCTACCTCGACGACCGAAGCGATGTCGTCTTGCAGCCTCTACCCGGACCTTGCGAGCTCGGCCACAGCTTTGATGAGGCTTCACAGACCGCCCTGGAAGCCAAGCCCCGCGGTTGGTTCATCTTCGAGACGGCGCGCCAGGGGGTGTCGTACCAGTTCACCGTTGAAGAGTACGGCGCCGACGGCAGCACCCGCACCAGCAAGAGCGTCAAGCCCTTCAAGCTCGAGAAGAAGCCGAAGACCCTCGGGCTGCTGTTGCCCCGAAAGCGCCATCCGCTGCGCAGTCTGACGCCGGCTGGCAAGCCTGCCTTCGCCCTGGCGGTGGGAATCTCAGGCAGCGAGCTGTTGGTCAAGGCCGAGCTGTTCAGCGAGCAGGACGGCCATCAGATCTGGGGCGTACATCCGGAGCAGAAGGCCTTTGCCAGCCAGCTGCAGGGGGCGGTGCAAGCGGCGGCGAAGAAGATCTACCAGACCTTCGGCGACCGTGATACTGCGCTCGGCTCGTTGTACACGGTGCTCGCGCCTTGCCGGCTGGCCGCTTATGAGTCATCCGGGCGAGGCAACGCCAACCGTCACGATCTGATCGTGCTGGATGTGCTCGACCGTCAGCCGGGCAAAGATGCGGGCAAGCTGCCCAACTTTGCAGCGGCCTGGCTGCATCAGCTGATGCGGCTGGTCGGGGTGGCCGACTACGCGCGCCGTTCCCTGGCCGCGGCCAAGGACCAGGCAGCGCAGGACATCTCCTACGACGACGACCGCTGGCTGATCGAGGGCCTGGGGCACCTGGTCGGCGGATTCCTCGACGAGGCGGCTCCCAGCGATCAGGCCGTGCGTGAACAGATCCGCCGCCAGACCGGCTGCAGCATGCTGAATCGGGCCTTCCGAGCGGGCAGTCAGGAGGCGCTGAGCGGGCTGTTTGCCTACTTCCAGCTGCTGCGTTCTGAGAAGCCTCTCAAGGGTCTGGCGCACTTCATCCGGCCCGAGGCCGGCCGCAACCCCATCGACATGTTCGAGTTCGCGGCTGCCTTGGTGCTGGCGGGCAGCCAAGCGAAGGGCAAGCCGCTCGAGCTGTTGCGGTATCCCAAAGAGTGGGGCGGCAAGGATAGCTTCAAGGTCAGCTTCGAAGGCGAGACCAGCAAACAGGAAGATTGGCAGAAGTTCAGTGTGCTGCCGTTCCGCGATGGCGATCCACTGGGCTATCCACCGTTGTGGCTCGATCCCCGCGAGCCGAAGCTGCTGTCTGAGAAAGACCGCAAGCCCGACTGGTACCGCAGCTTCTTCCCGGTTTTTCCGGCCTCGGTGCAGCTGCTCGAGTGGCGGCCTGAGCTGCCGGGCGAAGAGCTGAAAGGGCTCGAGCCTGGCAAGAACAACCTGCACCTGCACTTCTGGTTCGATGAGCCCGAAGCCGTTCCAGCGGTGGAGTGGGTCTTCCTGTTGATCCAGACGAAGGACGAGAAGTGGAGCTTCGAGCGTCAGCGTGCGCCCCGCTTTGACGGCAAGGATGAGACGCGCGAGCTGCGCTTCCTTATCCCCGACTTTGGCCAGGGGGAGAATCCGGTCCAGCGTGTCGTGGCCTGCCTGCCCTGCCGGCGCGCGGCGCGGCCTTCTGGGGTTCCCCAGCCGCAGCGGGTCTATCTGCGCAGCTACCGCAGCCTGGCACCGGAAGTCTTGAGCGTGCGTGCCATCCCTGACGGGCGTGGCGGGGACGCGGTCGACTGGTTGCCCGGCGATGATCCCGAGGCGTGCGAGAACTGGGTCGGACCAGCCAACGTCGAGGTGTTGACGGGCGAGGGGGGCAAAGACAAACGCGAGCTGCGTATGGGCCCCGACAACCCGACCTGGCGCTTCAAGGTACGCTTCAATACAGGCATGCTGTCGGAGAAGCGGGACTTCCAATACGTGGTGGTCCCCAAGGGCGAGCTGAAGGGGCTGCTCAAGCCTGAAGCGGCGGGCGAGCGGCAGAAGAAGCTCAAGGTTTTGCAGTGGCGCAAGTGGGAAGCCTCGCAATACGGCGATGACACCTGGGCCTCGAAGTCGGTCCCCTTCGGCGAGCTGCGCGAGGCTGCCAAGGACGGACACGAGCTGTTGCTGGTGATCGGCGACTGCCAACGAGATCCGGGCAGCGGAAAAGCCCTGCGCGATGCGGACGAGCGCCCGGTGGGTGGCGCCCGCAACCTCGGCGGCATCTTGCTCGACACCCGCGAGAAGAAGGACCCGAAAGAAGATCCCGAGCCCGAGCTGCGCTTCTTCGCCCGCGTGGACAACAAGCCTCCCAAGGTTGAGGTCGATGGCCTGGACGAATTCACCGGCGGCGAGGACAAGGGGGTCTACAAAGACGTCGTCAAGTTCAAGGTGTCGGCCGAAGACGAGGCTTCGGGGCTGAGCCGCTTCGAGGTGCTGGCCCTGGCCACGGCCAACGGGCGCAACTATGT
This sequence comes from Planctomycetota bacterium, assembly GCA_029260765.1. Classification (GTDB taxonomy): domain Bacteria; phylum Planctomycetota; class J058; order JAJDCP01; family JAJDCP01; genus JAJDCP01. The sequence goes on along the minus strand of JAJDCP010000087.1, from coordinate 27,563 downwards.
GTTGGCCACACGTTTGCCCGAGAAGCCAGAGAAGAAGGGCTCGCTCGAGGTTGTCTGGAACACCACTCTGGTCGAGAACGGCAAACATGACATCATCATGCGGGTGTTCGACCGCGCGGGGAACCTGACCTGCCGGATCATCACCGTCAACGTGGCGAATTTCCGGCCCAGCATCGAGTCCGGTACGCCGAACTTCGGCTACGCGCTCGACAAAGTACCGCCCAAGGGTGAGCTCAAGTCGGCCAAGGGTCCTGAAGAGCTGAGCGAGTCGAAGCCAGGCAAGGGGGTCGTAGAGGTCGAGATCGACAGTGAAGACGATGACTCGGGCATCGACAGGGTCATCCTGTTCTGTGAAGAGACCAGTCCCCAACCGACCCGCTCGTTGGTGCAGAAGAACGCCGACGATTATGCCAGCAGCCCGCAGGTCTGTGTGCTGTACAACACGCAGAAGGGTGCCGGCACATTCGCCCCCAGATTGAGCTTTGATAGCCGCTTCTCTGGTGACGGCGAACGCGAGATCTGGGCGCATGTCGAAGACCGCGCCGGCTTGAATGTTTCGGGTCTGAAAGACGACAAGTTGGTGCGCAAGACGCGCATCGACAACATGCCCCCGACGCTGGTGCAGCTCGATCCTCCGCCGCGCATCCGCGGCAGCCTCGCCGTGACTTTGTGGGTGGACGAGCCTGGGCGCAAAAAGACGCCGTTCAAGCCCAAGGGCTTCTGGATCTCCGACGCCAAACCGAATGTGCGTACAGGCCTGCCGACGATCGCAGAGACCGCGCTGAACACCAACAACCGTGGAGCTTTCTTCCGTTGTGTCTTCCCGAGCGATGCGGAACGTTACGGCCAGGGCCGCGGCATCCTCGAGCTGAGCATCCGTGGTGAGACGCTCCGCTTGCCCCTCGAGTTGGACAACCGCAGCGAGAGCTTTGCTGCTGAGGCGCTGCCTTTCACTCAGCATGTCCGTTTTGGCGCCTGGCAGACCAACGGTCTGGTCTTGCAGGGTCGGCAGCTTCCCGGCTTCCTGCCCAAGGACAAACCGCTGCGTTGGGTGGCCGAGGACATCGGCACCAAGGTGGTCGAGAGCAAGGCTGCGGGCAAGGCGGGCCAGGCTGGCGAGAAGGGCACCTACACCCTCGAGCTCAGCGAAGACCTGAAAGGCGAGCTCGAAGCCAAGGACGAGAACGAGAACGTCAGCCGGGCGCCGTTGCACGTCAAGGTCTGCAAAGAGCCCCCGAAGATTGCCGACGTGGTGTTCCTCAGCCGCGGCCTGGGCGGGGCTCCGAAGGTGTTGCGTGAGAAGGAACTGTTCCTGCGCGGCAAGGTGCTCGTGCTGGTCAAGACCGAAGAGCCGCAGGCAGACATCGCCAAGCTGGAGGCCACCTACAAGGGCGAGCCGGTCGGTGAGTTCCGTCCATCGCGTCGCTTCGAGGGCATGTTCGAGTGTCCCTGGCAGACCAAGGGCAACCTGAAAGGCGAGCTGCAGATCAAGGCCTTCAACCGCGCGTTGATGGCCTCAGAACCGAAGGTGTTCCCCGAGGTGGTCTGGCTGAACGAGCTGCCTGAAGTCGCCAGCATCGAGCCGCGCGGTGAAGGCACGGCCTTTGAGGTCGAAGTCGGCGGCAAGACTCCGGAAGTCGAAGGAGTCGAGGTGCTCGACCGCGCCTTGCTCGCCTTCGAGCGGCACGTGCCCTTCGCGGCCGCGGGCGTGGTGCTCGATGCGAGCAAAGAGCCGTTGAAGCCTGCGCCCCAGGGACTGGTGGCGGGCACCGGGCAGCTCTATGGCAGCCTGGTCGACAAAGCGGGCAACCTGGGCCCCGCGCAGGTGGTGCCTTACGGCAAGCCTGGAGAGGTCAAGGACGCGCCGGCGCAGAAGGCCGCGGACGCAGCGGCCCAGGACGCGCCGAGCAAGGCGTCAACGGCCGCAGCCGTGGCTGCTGGGGCAGTAGCAGGCGCGGCGGCCGCCGTGGCCTCCGGGACCTATGTGCCGCCCAACGATCTAGGCGTCAGCAAAGACGCCAACAAGCCGCAAATCGAGCCGGGCAAGCCCGACGAGAAGCCTGCAGGAGCGGCTGCCGATGCGGACAAAACGGACGAAAAGAAAGACGACAAGCAGCCCAAGATCGTCTCCGCCAGCTGGGACCGCAAGACCGTCAAGTATGACGAGAAGGCGGGTATGCGCGCCGAGGTCCAGAATGCGGATGGTAAGACCGCCAAGTTGACGGTCTTTGAGTGGGACGCCGACGGCCAGCACGACAAAGTCACTGAGCTCAGCGCACCCGTGCAGCAAGGGGGCCGCGTCGAGTCCGAATGGACCTGCCGCGGAACCGAAGGCGGGGCGTTCTCCGATGAGGCCGAGGATGAAAAGCTGCTCAAGTTCGTCTTCACCGTAGAAGTCGAAGGTGCCGAGAAGGCGGAGTCTGGACAGCTCGAGTACAGGGACTTCATCGAGTTCCAGCTGGCCGACGACGATGGCAAGCCGTTGCCAGAAACGCGCTACGAGCTGACTTTCTCCGACGGCAGCAAGCGCCAGGGCAAGACCGACAAAGATGGCAGGGGCTTTGAAGATGACGTGGTGCCTGGGAACGTGGGGCTGCGGGTACTGACAGATGATGAGCCCGATGCCGAGCCCGCTTCCGCGGGGGCTGTGCAGCAGAAATCCGACGACAAAAAATCTGACGACAAGAAAAAGCCCGTCGTCAGCAATGCCGCCTGGGACAAGCAGAAGATTCAGTTTGAAGCGACGGCGCAGCTGAGCGCGGAGGTCAAAGATGGCGACGGCAAGACCGCCAAGCTGACCATCTACGAGTGGGACGCAGACGAGAAGCACGACAAGGTTGCTGAGCTGAGCGCACCCGTTCAGGGGGGCAAGCTGAGCACCAGTTGGAAGTGTCTCGGCGTGCAGGACGGCAAGTTCAGCGACGAGAGTGAAGACTCAACGTTGCTGAAGTTCTTCTTCGAAGTCGAGCTTGAGGGCGCCGAAAAGGCGAAGTCGGGATTCATGGAGTACCGTGACTTCGTCGAGTTCCATCTGACCGATGAGGATGGCGTTTCGATGGCTCTACATTCCTACACGCTCGTGCTCTCCGACGGCAGTGAACGCAAGGGCACGACAGATGCTGATGGCAGAGGCTTCGAAGACGATCTTCCGCCTGGTCCTGTGCAGCTCAGGGCGGGCTGAGCGGACGCTACCGCCGCTACAGGGGCCGGAATCCCCGCTGTAGCGGCGCTCTATGCAGACTGCGGCAAAGATACTGATTTTCGAAATGTAGGGGCGGGGTTTACCCCCGCCCGAACGAACGGGCGGGGGTAAACCCCGCACCCTACAAGGGCCCAAAAAGCCCTTCTTCGAATTTCGCCGCAGGCTGCTATGAGCGCCGGAAGGCGCGCAGGCAGAGGTTGTACCTAGCCATCAAGGTCCATCCATCCCGATCGGTCTTCTCGGCGGTCATAGACCGCCGCTACAGGGGCCGGAATCCCCGCAGACAGGGATCATTACGATGCTTCGAGCTTCCGTCGTCTCTCGGCGAGCACCCGCTCGAAGTAGACCGAACAATGCTCAGGCGGAATGACCGCCTCGCGAGCCAGCTCCCAGTCGTCCGGGTAGCGAAAGACCACCATGTACCGCCGCATGAGTGGCCTCAGCCTGCTGACGTCAGCCGAGGTCAGCCAGTTCCGCCACAACCCTGCAGTACGAGTGCGGACAACGCGTCGCAGGGATGCCTCGACAGGCACGTCGGCCTGCAACTCCAGGCCAAGATAGGTCTCGAGCGGGTTGGTCCGGTTTGTCACCAGATCCTCGTAACGCAGCCGGAAGTAGCCCTGGTTCAAGATGCCATCTTCGATCACGTCGTTGATGCGGAGGCGGATGAATGACTCGAGCTGCGTCGCATCATAGTCAGGAAACATCACCGCTTGCAGCAGCCTGCACAGCGAGATCGAGCCGGGATCACGCTCCTTCTGCCGCAAGAGCATGAGGCTTCGCTCGCCATGGCCAGCGGCCAGGCGCTCGGGTGTCATGTGGTAGGAACCCTTGTAGAGCAGCAGGCTGACCAGCCGATCCCGAGGATCGCGGGTGAGCAGAATGCGTCGGCGGAAGTGTCGCAGCAGCGGTCAGAGTGGGTGGGAGAGGTTCTTGACCAGCAGGGGTCGCGACCGTTCGACCGCTGCAGTCAGAACCGTCGGTGTCGGCTCGAACAGGCAGGTATAGGCTGGGGACAGCGCTTGCTTGATCTTGAAGAACAGCGCCGTGCTGCCGGTCTTGCTCTGACTGCAAATGGCGATGTCCGGAAGGTCCGGACGTAGCCAACGCGGCCAGCGCACACGCACTAGCCTTCTTTGAGCACGGTGTTCAGCCGCCCGAGGAAGTCCTTCGCATCTCCGAACAGCATCATCGTGCGCGGAAGGTAGAACAGTGGGTTGTCGATGCCTGCAAAGCCGGCCGAAAGACTTCGCTTGACGATCATGACCGTGCGCGCCTTGTCACAGTTGAGGATCGGCATGCCGTAGATCGGGCTGCTGGTGTCTTCGCGCGCCGCCGGGTTGGTGACATCGTTGGCCCCGACGACCAGCGCCACGTCCGCGTCTTCGAATTCGGGGTTGATGTCTTCCATGTCGATCAGCTGGGGATACGGCACGTCCGCTTCGGCCAGGAGGACGTTCATGTGGCCGGGCATGCGGCCCGCTACGGGGTGGATCGCGTACTTGACCTCACAGCCGTTGGCCTCCAGATGGTCCGCGAGATCACGAACCACGTGCTGGGCCTGCGCGACCGCCAGACCGTAGCCGGGTACCACGATGACCTTGCGTGCGGCCTCGAGCACGATGGCCGCATCCTCGGGAGTCGCGCTGCGGACCTTCGACTTGTCGCCGCGGACTTTCGGACCTCCGCCGCTGCCGCTCACTTCACCGAATGTCCCGAACAGCACATTCGTCAACGAGCGGTTCATTCCCTTGCACATGATATTGGTCAGAATCAACCCTGAGGCGCCGACCAACGAGCCGCTGACGATCAGGATCTGGTTCTTCAGCACGAACCCTGTCATCGCCGCGGCGATGCCCGAGTAGGAGTTCAACAGCGAGATCACGACGGGCATATCGGCGCCACCGATAGGAATTACGACCAGCACGCCGAGCACCAGAGAGACACCGACCAGCATGTACATGGCCCAGGTTGCCGATCCCCCGCTGTTCAGCAGCAGCCCCGTCGCGGTCAGTGCCGTCAGCAACAAGGCCAGGTTGAGCAGCTTCTGCCCGGGAAAGACGATCGCGTTGCCCGACATCTTTCCTGCCAGCTTTGCGTAGGCCACGCCACTGCCCGTGAAAGTCACGGCGCCGACCAGACAGCTCAGGCTGATGGTCACGTTCTGAACGTCGGCCGCAGCGAGCTCACCGTTGGCTTGCATAATGAAATAGGCCGAGCCCGCCACCAGCACCGAAGCCAGACCTCCGAAGCCGTTGAAGGCCGCAACCATCTCGGGCATTTCGGTCATCTGCACGCGGACTGCCAGGAAGCCACCAATCACCGCTCCGAGGGCCATCGAGCCCGCGATCCAGGTGTAGTCGAGGACCTTGAGTTGCACTAGTGTGACAATGATCCCCAGCAGCATGCCCAGACCGGCGAGGAGGTTTCCCCGCCGGGCGGACTTCGGCGAGCTCAAGAGCTTGACGCCGATGATGAAGAGGGCCGTGGCCACGATGTAGATCAGCCGGATGATGAGTTCTCGCTGCATGTCTGCTTCCGAGCCCTTATTTCTTCTTCGATTTGAACATCTTGAGCATGCGGTCGGTCACCATGAAACCGCCGACGACATTGATGGTTGCGAACACGACGGCCGTGGCTCCCAATATCCTCGGCAAGACAGTGATGTCGGTGCGCGTACACAGGATGGCGCCCACCAGGGTGATGCCGGAGATCGCGTTCGACCCCGACATCAGCGGGGTGTGCAGAGTGGGCGGCACTTTGGTGATGATCTCAAAACCCACGAAGATCGCGAGCCCGAAGATCATCAGGTTGTCGAGCAGCTCGAGGGTTGTCAGTGATAGGCCGGCGTCCGCCGCGGCCTGGGCCATCTGCAACAAGAGCATCACGCGGCCTCCTTGGCGAGTGCGTTGCGGGTGGGCTCATGCTTGACCGCGCCCTCGTGGGTCAGCAGGCAACCGCTCAGAATGTCATTTCCGAGGTCGAGATCGAGCTTGCCATCTTTGAGCATCTCTTTGACGAGATTGGCGACGTTGCGCGCATAGAGCTGACTGGAGTGCACGCTGAGGGTGCTCGGCAGGTTGAGATCGCCGACCAGCGTGACCCCGTGCTTGACTACGGTCTTGCCAGGCTCGGTCAGCTCACAGTTGCCGCCGAGCTCGGCGGCGAGGTCGATGATGACCGAACCGGGCTGCATCGCTTCGACGGCTTCCTTCTTGATCAAGATGGGAGCCTTGCGCCCCTGGATCAGCGCTGTGGTAATCACCACATCCGATTTGGCGATGTGTTTCTGCATCGCAATTTCTTGCTGCTTTTTCTGTTCTTCGGTCTGCTCTTTGGCGTAGCCGCTCTTGTCTTCGAGGTTCGCGTCGCTCTTGATCAACTCGACAAAACGCGCCCCCAGGCTCTCGACCTGCTCTTTGACGGCCGGCCGCACGTCGAATGCCTCGACCATGGCTCCCAGGCGGCGCGCCGTAGCGATCGCCTGCAAGCCCGCGACCCCGGCGCCCAGGATGAAGACCTTCGCCGGGGCGAGGGTGCCTGCGGCGGTGTTGAGCATCGGAAAGATCTTCGGCAGATGATGGGCGGCCAGCAACACGGCCTTGTAGCCAGTAATGGTCGCCATCGAAGACAACGAGTCCATGAACTGGGCTCGGGTCGTTCTTGGCACGAGGTCCATCGCCAGGCAGCTGACTTTCCCCTCTGCAAGACGGCTCACGGTAGCGAGGTTCGAGAAAGGGCGCACCGTCGAGACCAGAATCGCGCCCTCGGGCAATAGAGCGATCTCGTCGGGACCGTCCTCGAACGCGCAGGGGCAGGTGACCTTCAGCACGAGGGCTGCGTCTTTGTACAGACTCTGAGGGTCGTCGGCAAGTTGAGCGCCAGCCTTGACATAGGCCTCATCGTCGATGAAGCAGCCGGCACCAGCGCCTTTCTCGACGTGCACCTCCAGACCGGCCGCAACCAGCTGCTTGACGGTACGCGGGACTGCTGCGACCCGAAGCTCTCCGGGCGCCCGTTCCTTGGGGACGGCAACTTTCATCTGTATTCTCCGAGGTCCTGAGCACACCAGGATAGTGAAAAGCCGGCGCATGTAAACCACCCAGTTCAGGGAGCAGCGGTGGGATGTTTTTTCGCGTAGAAATGGGTCGAGGCAGGCGCTAAAATTTGAGGTGTATTCGCGCTGATTCCGCACGGAAGAACTAAGGAAGGGATAGAATGGCCATCCAGCAGGCAGAGAAGGTTCCGCAGAAGGTCCAGAAGAAGCTCGATAGTACCGTCATCGCCAAGAATCGGGTCGAGCCGACCTACAAGCAGGCTGTGGCTCTGCAGAAACTGCTGAAGAAGCAGAAGCGCATGGCCCCGGACAAGAAGCTGTTCAAAGAGCTCGATGAGATCGAGGACCAGGAGGGCAAGAAGAAGCTGCACCAAGCGGCCGAGAAAGCCTTCAAGATGATCCGGCTTGAGCTCGAGACGCTCGACAAGACCATGAAGATCCTCAAAGAGGCGCACGCCTTCCTGGCCAACGTTGCCAAGAAAGAAACGCAGCCTCTCGAAGCCAACTTCAAGAAGCTGGCCGCTCGCAAGCCCGGCGCCTGATCAGCGCGGATCAGCCTCATTTCTCACAACGCCACCCCAGCGGGTGGCGTTGCGTGTGAAAAAAGCATTGTCACCGCCGGGTTCCCGGATATGATCCCCGTTGACGCGGGGGCGTAGCTCAGTTGGGAGAGCGCTTCGTTCGCAACGAAGAGGTCGCGGGTTCGAATCCCGCCGTCTCCAATCCCTGGATCGAAAAAGCCCCGTCGCCCACGGGGCTTTTGCTTGTTCTCCGCCGGCTATTCAGCCACATCACGGGAGAAGCCGATGCCTGCCTACAGCGAAGACCAGTTGCTGTTGCGAGACACTGTCCGTAGTTTTGTCGCCGACAAGATCACCCCACACATCGAGACGCTCGATGCCGAAGACACATTCCCGGCGGAGCTGATTGCCGAGCTGGCCGATCTCGGCCTGTTTGGCATTCCGGTTTCTGAAGACGATGGCGGGGCAGGCCTGGACCTCAAGACCACTGCGCTGGTTGTCGAAGAGCTGGCGCGCGGCTCAGCGGCCATCGCCTGGACTCTGGCGGCCCACACCGCCTACGCCCTGCGGCCACTGGCACTGTACGGCAACGATGAGCAGAAACAGCGCTGCCTGACGGATCTGGCCGAGGGCACCCGGCTCGGAGGGTTGGCGGCGGGTGAGCCGCACGCCGGCGACTGGCACAGTCCCCACCTGAAGACCCAGGCCGACGGCGAGACCGTGCTGCTTCAGGGCCGCAAAGGCCTGGTCACCAACGGCAGCCAGCGCGGCTGGTTGCTGGTGGCTTGCCGGGAAGGTGAAGAGGAGCACGTCTACCTGGTCGACGGCCAGAGCTCCGGTGTGCAGGCGCAGCCGGGGCGGGCCAAGCTCGGCCTGCGGGGCGCCGACACCGTGTTCGTCGACTTTGACATCACGCTCAGCCCGGCGGATCGCCTGGCGGACGCGTCGGTCCTGCTGGCCCGCGCACGTGACGAGGGCCGTATCCTGGCTGCGGCAGTCTGCCTGGGGCTGATGGAAGCCGCCCTGATCGAGTCTGCCCGCTACGCGCAAGAGCGGCGGGCGTTCCGCAAGCCGATCGCCGACTTCCAGGAGATCCAGTTCAAGCTGGCTGACATGAAGATGGCTATCGACGCGGTGCGGGGATTGGTCTTCCGGGCCGTTGCCCTCGCCCAAGCCGATCTCCCCGAGCTGCCGACGGCGGCCGCATCGGCGAAGCTGTTCGCCGCCGAACGTGCCCTCGAAGTCGGCAAGCAGGCCGTACAGATCCTCGGCGGCAACGGCTACGTCAGTGAGTATCCGGTCGAGCGCATGTACCGCGATGCCAAGGTGCTCGAGCTGATCGGCGGTCCCGCCTTTGCCCATCGCAGCCTGCTGGCCCGCGCTTGTCTGGCGGGTTGAGGCCATGCGTAGCGCGATCGTGGGCGCTGTCCGCACTCCCATCGGCCGTTTTGGAGGCAGCCTCTCCGGCCTGAGCGCTGTCGATCTGGGCTGCTACGCTGTGCAGGGCCTGCTTGAGCGGGTGGGCGTCGAGCCCCGTGAGATCGACGAGTTGATCTTCGGTCAGGCGCGGCAGGCGGGCAGCGGCCCGAATCCCGCGCGCCAGGTCGCCATCCGCAGCGGCATTCCCCAGGAGTCTCCCGCCTGGACCGTCAATCAGGCCTGCGCGTCGGGGCTCAAGAGTTTGTTGCTCGCGCGAGAGAGCCTGCGCGAAGGAGCGGGCTTTGTCGTGGCTGGCGGCATGGAGAGCATGAGCGGCGTGCCGTTCATGCTGCCGCGTTTCCGCGCTGGCTACGGTTTCGGCGATGCGCAGCTGGTCGATGGCATGTACCGCGATGGCTTCTGGTGTCCGCTGGCCGACCAGGTGATGGGGGGCACCGCCGAGACCCTGGCCGAAAAGTACGGCCTGAGCCGGGGGGAGCAAGACGCGTACGCGCTGGCCTCACAGCAACGCGCTGGTGCCTGCCAAGCTGCGGGAGGCTTTGACGCCGAGCGCGTACCGATCACGTTGCCCGACGGCAGCGTCTTTTGCAGCGACGAACACATGCGCCCGACGACCACGCTCGAGAAGCTGGCGCGTTTGCCCGCGGTCTTCGGCAACACAGTCTCTGCCGGCAACAGCTCGGGCATCACCGATGGGGCCGCCGCGCTCCTTTTGTGCAGTGAGCAGACAGCCTCAACGCGCGGCCTCGAGGTGCTCGCCTGGCTCGAGGACGGCTGCGTGGTCGGCGTCGACCCGGCGATCATGGGTATCGGCCCGGTGCCGGCGGTCCGCAAGCTGTTGCAGCGGCTCGGGCGAGATCTCGCTGCGTACGATCTGGTCGAGCTCAATGAGGCGTTCGCTGCTCAGGTGCTCGCCTGCGAGCGCGAGCTGCAGATCGGTCACGAGCGGCTGAATGTCGACGGCGGCTCGATCGCCCTCGGCCATCCGATCGGGTGCACCGGTGCGCGTATCGCGGTCACTTTGATCCACGGACTGCGCCGCCGCGGTTTGCTGCATGGCATGGCGACGGCCTGTGTCAGCGGCGGGCTCGGCATCGCGGCCAGCTTCTCACGGTCCTGACGTGCCTCCCCACCCCATGCTGCGCTACGAATTGCAGGCCCGCGACGGCAGCGCTCGCGCAGGTGTGCTGCATACCCAACGCGGCAGCATCCCGACACCGACGTTCATGCCCGTCGGCACGCGCGGCAGCGTCAAGGCGCTCACTCCTGAGCAGGTGGCTGCTACCGGGGCTGGCATCGTGCTGGGCAACGCCTACCACCTCGCGCTGCGGCCAGGAGCCGAGCTGGTGGCCCGGCTCGGCGGGCTGCATGCCATGTGCCGATGGTCCGGTCCGATGCTGACAGACTCCGGCGGTTTCCAGGTCTTCAGCCTGGCCAGTCTGCGTCAGGTTTCCGAGCAGGGTGTCGAATTCCGCGATCCGCGCTCTGGCGACAAACATCTGTTGAGCCCGGAAATCTCGATGCAGCAGCAGCAACTGCTGGGTGCAGACATCATCATGGCTTTTGATGAGTGTCCTGAGGGTCCCTGCGGAAGAGACCGGGCGCGCGACGCGATGGAGCGCAGCCTGCGCTGGCTGGGGCGTTGTGTCGAGGCATGGCGCTCCGACGCCTGCGCGCTGTTTGGGATCGTCCAGGGGGCTGGCTACGCAGATTTGCGGCAAGAGTCGCTGGACCGCACCGTGGCCTTCGACCTGCCCGGCTATGCGCTCGGGGGATTCTCTGTCGGCGAGCCCAAGCAGGTGATGGAGGGGCTGCTGCCGGGGTTGGCTCCACGTCTCCCTGAAGACCGTCCCCGCTACCTGATGGGGGTCGGCAAACCCGAGGATCTGCTGCTTGGCGTGCAGAGTGGCATCGATATGTTCGACTGCGTGATGCCGACCCGCAACGCCCGCAACGCGTCGTTGTTCACACGTTGGGGCAGTTTGCGCATCCGCAATGCGCGCCATCGCGAGGATCCCCGCCCGCTCGAGGCTGGTTGTCCCTGCCTTGCCTGCGCTGGCGGTTTTTCCCGCGCGTTCTTGCGACACCTGTGCCTCGAGAAAGAGATCCTCTTCCTGACCCTGGCGACCCATCACAACCTCACCTACTACCAGGGCTTGATGCGCGTGTTGCGCGCCGCGATCGTCGCGGGCGAGCTTTCGGCTTGCGCCTCACGGTTGCAGGCCGAGTGGGCAGCGGGGCTGCCTGACTGAGACCGGCGGGCCATCTCCGCCGTCCGCAGTGCAGGTTTCTGGGCTCGAAACAGCTGTTGGCGCGTACGGCTGTTTTGTGGAATCATCGTTTATGAGGTTCCGCACCCTTTCCCGTGGAGGCCCGACCGTGAGCAGCATCCATGAGCTCTTACCGTTGCTGCGAGGCGAGGAGCCGGTCTACATCCAGACCCACAACTTCCCCGACCACGACGCCGTCGCCGCGGCATTTGCTCTGCAGTATCTGTTGGCGCGGGAGCAGATCGAGACCGAGTTGATCTACGAAGGAGAGATCCAGCGCTCGTCGCTGGCGATGATGATCGAGGAGCTGGGGATCGATATCCGCCACAGTTCTTTCTGGCCGTTGGTTGAGAGCGACAAGATCGTCGTGGTCGATGGCTGCAAGGGCAACAAGAATGTCACCGACCTGATCGGGGATGAGGTCGGTGTGATCGACCACCATCAGGTGATCAAGCCCGAAGATGTTCCGTTCGCAGACATCCGTCCCGACTTTGGCTCCTGCTGCACGGTGGTCTATACCTACTTCGGCGAGTTGAACTTCGAGATTCCCCAGCCGGTCGCCACAGCCTTGATGATCGGCATCAATATGGACACCGCTCTGTTGACCCGAGGCGTGGGGACCACGGACATCGAGGCGTACGCCGATCTCTACGGGCGTGCGGACATGCAGCTTGTCAATTCGATCTTGCGCAACCAGGTGCAGACCCGGGATCTGGCTTTCTTCAAGGTCGCGCTAGAGCGCGTGCGTATCCACGAGACCCTCGCTTTCTGCTACTTCCCCGAGGGCTGCAACCAGAATCTGCTGGGGATCCTCGGAGATTTCTTTCTGTCGTTGGTCGAAGTCGATTTCGTCGCGCTGTGCGCCCGCAACGGCGAACGGATCAACTTCTCTCTGCGTAGTGAGGTGGAAGGTTGGAATTCTGCCAAGATCATCCAGCAGGTGCTGGCCGGGATCGGTTTCGGCGGAGGGCACTTCGACCGCGCCGGAGGGATTGTGCCGAACCCGGTGGATTTTGACGCGGGGACGATCTATCAGAAGTTCCTGGTCGCGCTCGGGCTGGACCAGGCTAGTCACTGAACCTGCAGGCGTTCAGCCACAGGATGCGGGTCTCGCCCGGGCCATCCCCTGAACGCCAGACATGGTCGGGATGCTCGACATCGACCAGCAGGCCGGACATCTCGACCAGCTTTCCCACCCGCACATAGTCCTGCAGGAACTCTTCGATCGCAGAGTTGGCAGGGATGATCGCCAGATTCTGGCTGTGGTCGTAGAACTGCGAAGCGCTGAAGGGCAGCTCTTCCGCCCGTAAGCTGCGGTTCTCCTGAATCAGCTCGACAGACTTCAGCGTGCGCGGATTCGACATCGGCCCCCAGGTCACTGCGAGGTCGACAGGCGCCAGTTTGGAGTCACGGTCTGCGTAGGGTTGGACGCCGACGACCAGTGCTTTGAGTGAATACGATCGCAGCGGGAGCAACTGGTAGTCGTCTACCGCCCAGCGCGTGAAGCGCGTCGGGTCGTCCAGCGAGGGTCCATGAGGGGCGAGCACGATGTCGGGAGTCTGTGCGTCGATCTGCTCACGGATGATGGCGACTACATAGCCAGCCAGGCCGATCGCGAGCAGGCACGCGAGCCAGTAGAAGATGCTGCGTTTGCGCCTGCGGATCGGCTCCGTACCGGGGTGGTAGACCGGCACGAATTCTTTGACCTGCTTCTCTTTGGCAGCATCCTGTTTTCCGAAGCTGGGGAGCGCGTTCTTCGGAAGCTTCTTAGGACGTTGGCTACGGCGCGTGATGGCGCGGCGCGGGGCGACCGAGAGCGGCTCGGCGGGGACCAGCGCGGTCTTTTCTGCGCGGTCGTCGCGGTCGCTGACCGAGCCCATGCCGGGAATGGATGTCCACGACACGGGCGTTGCGGCCCGCGGCGTGTTCTTGTCGCTCGACGCGTCCGCAGCCGAGGGTGTCCAGGACGGGCGCGCAAGGCGGCGCGTCGAAGCGCGGGGTTGGACCTTCAAGGGCTCTTGCCCCAGTCCGGGGGGCTGTTTCTGGGCAGGTCTCGGAAAGTCTGGCTTGCGCGTTCGCGAAGAGATCCTGGCTGAAGGCATAGCCTGGGCTGAAGCCTGAGGGTCTGCACCAGCCTTCCGGGCTTGCCGCCGCAGCTTTCTCTGCCGCTCACGTTCGTGGTGTGCGAAGGGCTTCTCGGGCGCTGCCTCGGGATGGCAGACCGGGCAGGGCTGTTCGATGGGCGTCTCTACGGTGTAGCGGTAGCGCATGGTGCGGCAGGCCGGGCAGGGATCTTCCAGGTTCTTGACCTTGCGCTCGATCAACTCGAGATTGTCATAGGCGATGGCCCCGCTGTCGGCGAGGGCGAGCCAAAGCGGCCGGCGGTCCCCCCTGCGGCGCTCGTACAGGGCCCGCTTGACCTGGTCGCTGGTCACGTACCCCAGACCCATGGCGACGCGGGCAAAGGCATGGTTGTATGCGGGCTCGGTGGACACTGCAGCCTCGGTGCTGGTGTGGCAGAACAGGACTCAATATCTCATACTACCTGCCCGGCTTCAAATTTCCGGGCATGATGTGGACGATGCGACCTTCCAACAGAGCTTTAAAGCCGGCTTCGGGCCGGACTTCGACCTCGCCGGCCACCCGCCAGGCGAGAGCCTACGCCCTGCACAATCCCAGCACCCGGTCGAGCTTGCCGGAGGATTCGAGCGCGGCGCGCTGATCGGCAGGGGGTCGAGCGCCGACGTCTTCCGCGCCGTACAATCTAGTCTGCGCCGGGAAGTCGCGCTCAAGGTAGCCCGCAACGCCGGTCCGCTCGAGGCTTCCAACTTCATGGCTGAGGCATTGATCCATGCCCGGCTCGAGCACCCGAACATCCTGCCCGTATACTGCCTCGACTCGGAGGGAGCCGTCCCCAGCCTGGCGTTGCGGCTGGTCGGGGGCAGAACCTGGAAAGACCTCCTGGACGGCGCTCCCGTTGGGCTGCATACGGAGTGGTCCCGCCACGTCCACATCCTCATCCAGGTCTGCAATGCCGTCGCATTCGCACACAGCCTGGGAATCGCGCACAACGACCTGAAGCCCTCCAATGTCATGCTCGGTAGCTTTGGCGAGGTCGTGTTGCTCGATTGGGGGTTGGCGGTGGCGTTCGGCGAGCAGGCTGTGGGCCTGCGGCCCGCCACGTCCGTGCAAGGCCCGTGTGGTACGCCTTGCTACATGGCTCCTGAGCAGGCTCGCGGCGACGGCGCGTCCCTGGGGGCGGCGACCGACGTCTTTCTGCTCGGCGCGATCCTGTACCAGATTCTGGTCGGAACGCCTCCCAATCCTGCCGAGTCCCTGTTCGCTGCCTTGCACGAGGCCGAGGCGGGCTACACGCTATGTTTTTCCGCTGATGTGCCGGAAGAGCTTTCGCGGTTGTGCAGGCAGGCGATGAGCGTTGAACCCGGACAACGGCCGTCGACCGTCGAGCTGAAGGCAGGTCTCGAACGGGTGCTGCACCATGGCCAAAGTCTGCGTCTGACACGCGCAGCCGAGACCACTCTGTTGCACTGCGAGAGCCAGCAGGAGCTGGACGGGAGCAACGCGCTGTACGAAGAGCTGGCCAGCGCGCTGGCGGGTTTTCGCCAGGCTGTGCAGCTGTGGGACGAGAACGTATGGGCGCGGCGCGGGGAATTCCGGGCGCGCATGGTCAGCGCCCGTTTGGCGCTGCGGCGGGGCGATCTGGCACTGGCGGAGGCCCAGGCCAACCGGCTGCAAGCCGATGATGACGAGTCCTCCGCGCGTGCATGCGCCCTGCAGGCCGACGTGCGCGCCGCGCGCGACGCGCAACAGGCGCAGCAACGCAGGCGCAGGCTCGTGCGTCGGGGCTTGGCCTTCAGTTTGCTGACCGCCGCCGTGGGCCTGGTGCTCGGGGTCTCGATTCTGGCCTGGAGGTGGCGGCGGTTGGCCGATGATCGGGCGCTGTTGCTCGTGCGCAGCAGCGCCAATCAGCGTCGTGGCGAAGAGCTGGTGGCCGCGCAGAAGGCGGCCGAAGCCGCGCATGGCTATGCCGAGCAGCGCGGGAACCTGGCCGAGGAGGCCCTGGATGGATTGCTCTTCGAGGTGCAGGCGCAACTGCAGCGCATCGATGACGCGACCTCTCGCGAGCTGGCGCAGCACCTGATCGAGCAAGCTTCCCAGGGGTGGCAGGCGCTCCGCGATGCGGGGATCGAAGAGAGCAAGGTCTCGCGGGGCGGAGCGCTTGCCTGCGTGCGTCTGGCGGAGTTGCGCCTGCGCCACTTCGGTGATCTGGAGGGCGCACTGCTCGAGTTGGGCAAGGCCGAACGCATCGCTCGCGGTCAGTTGCAGCGCACGCCGGGCCAACCGGAGGCCTGGGAGGTGCTCCAGGTCTCCCTGCTCCGGCAGGGCGATGTGCTGCAACGTCTGGGGCAGGTCGACCGGGCAGAGCAACGCTTGATCGAGGCCTTGGGCGTGGCGCGCTCCCTGGCCGCGGCCTGGCCGGACGATGTTGCCTGCCAGGCGGATGTCTCGGCGACCCTGCGCGAGCTCGCCGACGTGCAGCTGTCGCGGGGCCGGTATGGCGAAGCGCGGTCCGCGGCCGTCGAAGCCCTGCAATTGCAGCGTGAGGTCGTCGCTGAGCACCACGAAGAGCTGACCTACCTGACGCAGCTGGGCTACTGCCTGCGCTTGATGGCGCGCTGCGACGAGCAGTTTGACCCGCAGGCTTCCTACCTGGCGCGGGTCGAGAATCTCGAGCTGTCCCGTGGTCTGCTGTTTCACGCCGATGCGGGTCCGGCCGAGCAGCGCTCGCTGGCGGCCGCCCTCAGCAGCCTGGCCAGCTGGCATGAGGATCGAACTCAGCTGGTCGAGGCAGACCAGCTGTTCCGTGAGAGCCTGGCGCTCGAGCGGGAGCTGCTCGAGCTCGACCAGACCTCCAACCAGAACCGGCGGCGCGTGGCCTTCGCCCTCTCCAAGCTCGGGATGCTGTGCTACAAGCTCGATCCTCAGGCGGGCAGACCGGTCCTGTTGGAGGCTGTCTCGCGCTGGAGCAGTCTGGCGTCGGAGTCTCCAGAGAACGTCGAGATCGTCTCGCTGTATGCCGAGGCCCTCGGGGCGCTGGCCGCCACGCACTGGAAATTGGGGGAGCAGGCGGAGGGGGAGGAGGTGCAGCTCGAGAGTCTGCGCTTCCATCGCCAACTCACCGCCCAGGACTCGGGCAACGTCGAGCTTCTTCAGGGCTTGGCGACTGCCCTGGCCAACCTCTCGAGTGCCCGGGAAGAGCAGGGTCTGCTGGCAGAAGCGGTGGGCTTGACCGAAGAGGCCATCGCCACTCTGCGCTCCACTGTCCAGCGGGCTCCCGACGACGCGGGGCTCATCCATCAGCTCGGCGCCCAGCAGGCCAATCTGGGCCAGCTCTTCAGCCGGTTGGGAGACCATGACCGGGCCCGCGCAGAGCTGGAGGCCTCTCGCGAGTTGCTGTTGGGGCTGCTCGAGGACAACCCGGCCCAGAGCCCGCTGCTGTTCGATGTCGCGATCACCCATGGCAAACTGGGCGAGCTCTGCAGTGAGCTGGGTCAGCGCTCGGAGGCGGCCGGTTTCTACCGCAGCGCCTTGATGTTCCTGGAGCAGGCCGGCGAGGCTGGCAATGATCCAAGTCTCCGCCACCAGCTGGTCTACGGGTTGGTGCAGTTTGCTGATTTCCTCAAAGAAGACGGCGCTCTGTTGGAGGCGTTGGAGGTGCTCGATCATGCCTGCCGCGTGGCCGCCGAGCTGCTCGAGGTTCTACCCCTCGAAACCGGCATCGACGTCGTGCTGGCCGAGCTCAGCTGGCAGCAGGGAGGACTTGCCTGGGAGTTGGAGCGCCCCGAGCAGGCTCTTGAGCAGTTCGAGCGGGCGGTACGCCTGTTCGGGGCTGCCTGTGAACGGGACCCCCGCGAGGATCAACTGCGCTGGCAGCTGTGTGTGACACTGCTCGAGGGCGGTTTGGCTGCCCTGGAGTTCGGCGCGCTCGACAAAGCGGCCGCTTGGCTGGAGCGGGCCCGCGCGCTGTTCGTCACTCTGCTTGAGCGCTACCCGTCGCTCGAGGCGGAGGCCGCGATGTTCGAGGAGGCCTGGCAGCAACTGCAAGAGGCCCAGCGGGACTAGGGGGGCACGAGCGCGAACAATCCGCGGAATGCTTTGTGCAGTAGCTGTAAAGGCGCTACAATCGCGATCCTGCACCGTCGTCTGCGGAGGAAGCCCCATGATTTTGGGACGTGTCATCGGCACCGTGTGGGCAACCCAGAAAGACCCCGGCATCGAGAACCTCAAGCTTCTCATCGTGCGTTATCTCGACCTCGACAAACAGCCTCTGAAGGGCTTCGATGTCGCTGTTGATACCGTGCAGGCAGGGGTTGGTGATCTGGTTCTGGTTGCCAAGGGTAGCTCGGCCCGTCAGACCGAGCAGACACAGGGCAAGCCTGTCGATGCGGTGGTGATGGCGGTGGTCGAGGGCTATCACACCGAGCAGCTCGCGACGATCGATCGCAGCAACGCGGCACGTGAGCGCAGCGCAGCGGCCTGCCTCAAAGGCCTGCAGGAAGAATAGCGCAGCGATAGGCAGGGCTCAGGTCGATGGATGCAACCAGACTACGGCGCGCCGTGCGCAGCGTTTTGGGCGAGATGCAGGCCCCAGGTCCTGCTCCCGCCGCCGCTGCGGCTGCTCCTTCCGCGGCAGCTGCGACGCTCGCAGAGGAAAGCGTGGCCGGGCTTTGGCCGGATCCTGCCGCGGCCCGCGCGATTGTCGCACCGGCCAAGATCGCCGTAGGCTCCGATCATGGCGGCGTCGAGTTGAAGGACTTCCTGCGCGATGCGTTGCGCAGTCAGGGATACACGGTGGTCGACCTCGGCACGCACGGCTCCGGTTCGGTCGATTACCCCGACTACGCTTTCAAGGTTGCCGACCTGGTAGCCCGCGGCCAGGTTCGTGTCGGCATCATCGTCGATGGCGTGGGCATCGGATCCTGCATGGCGGCCAACAAGCTCCCTGGCGTGCGTGCGGCGGCCTGCTATGAGACCTTCAGCGCCCGCAACAGTCGTGAGCACAATGCCGCCAATGTCTTGTGTCTCGGCGGCCGGGTGATCGGTAGCGCCTTGGCACAGGACATCGTCAAGAACTGGCTAGAGACCCCTTTCGGTGGCGGCCGCCACGCCAAGCGCGTCGGCAAGATCGTCGCGATCGAACAGCGCTTCGCGCGCGGGATGGCGCGCAATGCCTGAGCTGGCCCGAGTTACTGGCACCCTCTGGGCGACCGCAAAAAATCCACGGCTGGCGGGTTGCCGGATGCAGTGGATCCAACCGATCGATAGTGGGGGCCGCGCTCAGGGACAGCCGATGGTGGCGGTCGACACCGTAGGCGCGGGTCCGGGCGACACTGTCCTGTATGTGACAGCCTACGAAGCGGTGATCCCGCTTCCCGTCGAGCTGGTCCCGATCGACGCATCCATCATCGGCATCGTCGATGCACTGCAGATTCAGGAACGCCCATGATTCTCGCGCGTGTGGCAGGCAGTGTGGTCTCGACGATCAAGAGTCCTGAGCTCGAGGGACGACGGTTGCTTTTGGTGCAGCCGATCGACCTCGATGGGACAGACCTGGGCAAAGACATGGTGGCCGTCGACACTGTGGGCGCAGGTCCGGGTGACCGTGTGCTGATGTTCAAAGAAGGGGGCAGCGCCCGCCTGCTGCTGAAGAACCCCCAGGTTCCCCTGCAGCTGGTGATCGTGGCGGTTGTCGATTCCCTGGAAGTCGCAGAAGTGGAGGGGGCGCGGTGAGCGCGGTGAGCGAAGAGCTGGTCGAGCAGATCGCTCGACGCATCGAAGCCAAAACCCAGCAAGGGCTGTTTCCCATGATCCCCCTGGCAGCCAAATGCGTGGGCTGCGAGAACGTCGGTCATTGCGCAAAGGTCTGCGCCGACGATGTCTCCGATGCGGTGACGCAGGGGGCTGCGCGGGTGAGCGCCAGCATCGGAGTCGGGGCGGTGGCGCCCAACCTGGCGGGTCTTATCGACCACACCCTGCTCAAACCCAATGCCACCCTGAAAGAGATCCGCTACCTGTGTGCCGAGGCCATCAAGTACGGCTTCGCCAGCGTGTGCGTCAATCCGATGTGGGTCAAGACCTGCGCCGATCTGCTGGCCGGGCATAAACCCCTGGTCTGCACAGTGATCGGCTTTCCGCTCGGGGCCAATTCGTCGGCGGTCAAAGCGTTTGAAGCGCGTCAGGCTGTGGCGGAGGGGGCGGGTGAGGTCGACATGGTGATCGCGGTGGGCGCGTTGAAATCGGGCAAGAAAGACCATGTCTTGCAGGACATCCGCGCGGTTGTCCAGGCGGCGAGTGGGGTCACGGTGAAAGTGATCCTCGAGACCGCATTGCTCAACGACCGAGAAAAGGTTGACGCGTGCTTGCTGGCAAAGAAGGCAGGCGCCGATTTCGTCAAGACTTCGACAGGCTTCTCCACGGGTGGCGCGACGGCAGCAGATATCGCCTTGATGCGTCGAACAGTCGGGGCCGGCATGGGAGTCAAAGCCTCTGGCGGCGTGCGCAACTACGAAGACCTGCGGCTGATGGTGGGAGCCGGTGCTTCGCGTATCGGTGCCTCTGCGGGTGTAAAGATCGTTGATCCCAAGCCGGGCGAAGCCAGTTCCGGCGGGGGGTACTGACCAACAGCTCGGGGGGATTGTTTTGGCGGAGAGCTTTGAGTCGGCTGAGATCGTACGCACCGCGGCGGGGCGGCAATACCACATCGGCCTGGCTCCCGAGGATGTCGCGCCTACGGTTGTGCTCGTCGGAGATCCGGCCCGGGCAGACAAAGTCGCCGCACATTTCGACAGCGTCACTGTGCGCCGCCAGGAAAGGGAGTACGTCACCAGAACGGGAACCTACAAGGGCCGGCCGCTGAGCGTGATGGCGACGGGCATCGGCTGCGACAACACCGAGATCGCGGTGGTGGAGCTCTGCCAGCTGATCGAGAATCCGACCTTCTTGCGGATCGGTTCTTGTGGGGCGCTCCAGGACGATATGGAGCTGGGCGACCTGGTGATCAGCAGCGGCGCGGTGCGCTTGGAAAACACCACCTCCTGGTTCGTGTCCGAGAGCTTCCCGGCTGTGGCACACCACGAAGTGATCTTGTGCTTGCTGCAGGCGTGTGCCGAGGCGGGTCAGCGGCATCATCTGGGGCTGACGGCCACGGGGAGCGGCTTCTACGGCGCCCAGGCCCGCAAGGTCCCGGGCTTCCAGCCCCGGTTTCCCGAAATGCCTGAGAAACTGAAACAGGCTGGCGTCAAGAACTTCGAGATGGAGGCCAGCGCTTTGTTCGTGCTGAGCCAACTCGTGGGGGCGCGGGCGGGTGCCGTCTGTGCGGCGTATGCGCACCGCCCCACGAACCGGTTCGTCGACACCGACGCGAAGAGTGCCGCCGAGGCACAGGCGATCGCATGCGGCTTGCGAGCCATCGAGCTGCTATGGCAGATGGATGCGCAAAAAGGTGCAGCCCAGCACTGGCATCCCGGGTTGAGCAGCGCATGAACATCCAGCGGCGGGTCGTGATGCGCGGACGGGTACAAGGTGTGGGATTCCGCTACTCGACCCGGCTGCAGGCCCGACGTCTGCACCTCAAAGGGTGGGTGCGCAACCAGCAGGATGGAAGCGTCGAAGCTGTGTTTCAGGGCCCAGAAGATACGGTGCAAGCGATGCTGAAGTGGTGTTGGCAAGGCCCGCCCGCCGCGCGGGTCAGCGCGGTCGACTGCTTCGAGCAGGAGCCCAGCGAGCTTGAAACTGAGTTTGACGTGCGCAGCTGAGCCTTGGTTCTGGCTCGCGAATTGCTACCATGGATGTGGAATGCACCGGGGGCCCAGCATTCGTTGAGGATCGGGCCAGAGGCTGGCTCTTTCTGACACACTGCGGGGCAGCCGGACACACTCGAGGCTCAAGCCATGCTCGCCGTCGTCTCGGATATCCATTCGAACATCGAAGCCCTGACTGAGGTTATGAACGACATCCGTAACCAGGGATGCCGGGAAATCCTGTGCCTGGGGGACGTGATCGGCTATGGGCCCAACCCCCGCGAAACGCTGTCGATCGCGATGGAGCATTTCGGCTTCACGCTGTTGGGCAACCACGAATGGGCAGTGCTCAATGAGCCCTTCGGGTTCAACGCAGCTGCGCGCGGCGCGGTCAACTGGACCCGTGAGCAGCTGGTCGACTTCAGCCATAACGGGCAGCGCGCCTGGGACTTCCTGGAGGCACTTCCCAACCGGGTCGAGCGGGGCAAGTTCTTGTTTGTGCACGGTTCGCCGAGCAATCCGGTCGAGGAATATCTACTGCGTAGCGATGTCGATGAGCTGCTCAACCAGCTGTCGCCCAAGCTCGAGCGTGCCTTCAACCAGATGCGCTGGGTCACTTTCGTCGGCCACACCCACTATCCAGGCGCGATCACCGACAATGGGCAGTTCCTCACGCCACAGGATCTCGACTTCACGTACGAGTTGCGCGAGAGCGAACGAGTGATCATCAACGTCGGCTCGGTGGGGCAGCCCCGCGACCGCGATACCCGGGCCTGCTACGCGACCATCGACCGGGGAGTGATCCGTTGGCACCGCATCGCCTATGACGTCGAGAAGACCTTCAACAAGGTTCTCGAGGCCGAGAAGCTCGACCACAGCCTCGGAGAGCGCCTGCTGGTCGGTGTCTGAGAGACGCTCCTGAGCTCTCGGTGTCAACCCCAGACAGTCACAGACACCTCGCGGCGCGTGCGCGGCCCATCGAATTCACAGACAAAGATGTCCTGCCAGGTCCCGAGCGCCAGCCGGCCGTTGCTGATCGGCAGCGTCTCGGACGGTCCGATCAAGGCGGCCTTGATGTGGGCGGCGGCATTGTTGTCGACGCGGTCATGCAACCAATCGTCGTGCTCGATCACCATCTTCTTGAGCGCCCTCAGGAAGTCGACACCGATGTTCGGATCGGCATTCTCATTGACGGTGATGGCGGCGGTGGCATGCGGCACGAAAACAAGACACAGGCCCGTCGTGATGCCCGCTTCGGCGACCACTGCCGCGACCTGCGCGCTGATATCGACCACCTGTTGATGGCTCTCGGTACGGACCGTGAAGCTCTTCTGTAGACATGCCATGCCCGGGGTCCTCCTTGGGACACGCTCCGTTTGTTCCCATTCCAGCCAGAATGGACCAGCAGAAACGCGTGCGGAGGTTCATCTCCTCCCGCCTTCCTTCCGATAAAGAGTGTAGCGGCTCGAGGCCGCAACGAACAATGCCGCGCCCGCGCGGTGTATCAGGAGGGAGACCCCGATATGAAACGGTTGTTCCTTGGATTTCTGTGCCTGGCAGGCGCATTCGGCGCCTATGTGTACGGGCCCTTCGGTGAGGCGGCGGAGGCAGATGCCAGCGGGCAGAGCGCCACACGGCCGGGCGCCGCGCCGGGGAACGGAGGGGGAGCCGCACAGGGGCCGCAAGCCGAGTCCTCGCCGGGATCGCCCTTGCTGCAGTTGGATGCCAGCGACAACCCACTGCGGGACGTGCACTCGGTCCAGGCTGAGCTGCAAGCTCTGAAGGAGGGTGCCAGAGCGGTCGCGATCCGGGAGATGCTCGACAGGGTGGCGCATCAAGCGCGACGGGAAGGCACGATGGTTCTGCAGGAGGATCCCGTGCAGGCCTGGCGGAAGTTGTCTCTGGCCTTTTTCGCGACCACCGACGCCCGGGTGCGCGCCGACCTTCGGCCCGTGCTCGACGGTCTGTCCGGCGACTTGATCCTGTCCAAGCGGCACATCGAAGGCTTGTCGCAGTTGGCGACCATCCCGGCCGGCGGCACACTGACCAGAATCGCGAAGGACCATGACACCGGCTGGAGGATCATCGCCCGGGCCAACGGCATCAACGACCCGAAACGGATCCGCGCCGGCGATCGGTTGAAAGTTCCCCATTGCGAGGTCGAGGTGCATATCCGCAAGCGCAGCTTCCTGATGCTCGTTACCTACGACGGCGGCTACCTGCGCGCCTATGAAGTGGGGACGGGCAAATTCGACCGAACCCCTGAGGCCGAGTTCAGCATCGTCGAGAAAGAGATCGAGCCCACATGGTACGGCCCCGATGGTGGTGTCTACCCCTTCGGCCATGAACAGAACATCCTCGGTACCCGCTGGCTGGGCTTCAACCGCGACGAATTCAGCGGCTTCGGCATCCATGGCACCCGCTTTCCCGAAACCATCGGCACCGAGTCTTCAGCTGGCTGCATCCGTATGCGCAATGACGATGTCGAAGAGCTGTTCGACCTGCTGGACTACAACGCCCGGATCAGCATCACGAAATAGCCCTCCAGCGCCTGTCCCAAGACGGTTGGCGACCCGACCTCGTTGCGAGCTGGCGGGGTCTGCGGCTACACTCGGGGGGAGGGCCTACGGCATAGGCCCTTCGGCCCGGAGGGCGCATGCCAGAACTCGCCTGGTTGCAGACACATGTGGACGCCAAGCTGATCCGTTTCTACGTGATTCCCCCCATGGGCTGGATCGGTTGTGAGCACGACAGCTTCGTCAGGCTGGCCGGGCCTGGCGTGACCCCGCGCCATTGCAAGATCTGGCGCGACCCCGACGGCTACCATCTGCGCAATCTCGCCGGGGGCCATCGCACGCTGATCAATGGCAAGCCTGTGCATGAGGCACTCCTCTGCGCGGGGGACGAGATCCGTATCGGCCCGATCCGGCTTCTGTTCCGGCAGATCGAGAAGGCCGTGCCTGGGAAGGAAGCGAGCAGCGCCCGGGGCCAGAGCTCCGCGTCCGAGTCAGCAGGCCTGGTTGGAGGCCGAGGGCTCTAGGGCTCGGCCTGGGTATTTTGGAAGCAGCAGGCCTGCCAGCGTTGCTGCCGAAGCGGGACTTTTCCCTCACGACTGTGACTGCTCGTTGACAAATGTGCCGCTTTTGGGGGAGAATCAAACTGCACGGAGGCGCGCAGCCTCCCCACCGCCTCGCGGTCATGCCCTAGAGAGATGAAGATGACTTCCACCGGCAAACAAAAAATGATCGATTGCTTGTTTGCCTATGGGCCCTTGATGCCGGGTTTTATCCACTTTCCGCTGCTTGGGGAAGTCGGTGCCGTCGAGCCCGCGCGATGTACTGGACAGCTCTTTCACCTCGACTACCGCTGGCCCGTTTTGCTCGATGCAGGCGAGGGCACGGTGCAGGGGCAGCTGATCAAACTGCGCTACCCGCGTGATGTGTTGAAGACCATCGACGACTTGAAGGGCTTCACCGAATACGATCCTGCCACTCTCGACGACCTTCGCATTGTCAAAGATGTGCAGACGGCCGCAGGGGATACAGTGCAGGCCTACTGCTACGTGTTTCCTGCCGAGCGTGCCGAATTCGTGAAGCGGGTGGGCAGGTTGATCGAAGATGGAAGCTGGCAACGATTTCTGGTCGCACGCGAGTATCTGGGCTCGGCGCAGAAGTAGCTCAGCATGCGCTGAACGACGTTGCCTTGTCGAACACAATCTGTGCGCTTCTGTGTGACCGTTTGACAATTCCGTGACGCGATTGTGCTACATTCCGAAACGGTTCGGACTCCAACGGGGTGAGAGAGCTATGCGAAGTCTTTTGTGCGCATTGTCTTTGGGCATTCTACTCTGCGGTTGTGGGCGTGAGGTCAAGTTCGAAGACAAGGCACGCGAGCTCGCGCCGCCCACGTCGACGCATGATCTGTGGCTGTCCCAGGCTGCAGGGGGCGACCGTGAGCTTGAGCCGAACAATGATCGTATCGACCATGAGTTCTACGAGCGCTATGACCGTGAGATCCTGATCGAGGTAAACTCCGAGGCCGATTTGCGGCACAAGGTTTCCGACCCGGCCTGGAAAGAGAATGTCGAGGCCCTCGACGACGCTCTCGAGGATGCCGCCAGCTATCTACCCAGCAACCTGCCCAGCGCGAAACAGCGTTGGTTCGAACGCGGCCAATACAATGAGACGGTCTACAGCTTCCAGGACTGTGACCGTTGCAGAAAGCGTTCGGCGGTGTGCGACAAGTGCCACGGCGCTGGAGTTATTCAGACTCGCAGCAATCAGACGGTCCGTGAGGTCGTCGACGGCATCAGCACCGAGATCGAAGACATGCTGCATGGGGCCGCTGAGTCCGACTGAGGATCTCGTTCCCTGCTCTGATGGACACCTCCCCTTGCCGCCCGGACACCCCGAATAGAAGTTGAAGTGATCGTCTTCAGCAGCGAGTTGGCGCAAGACGTGCGTCAGTTGACTCTCGAAGTCTTTGAGTTCTCCCGCGACTTACCCACAGAAGGGCGCGGCAAGTTGCGTCGTGCTGCTGCGGCCTTTGCTTCGGCGGTCGGACGCGGTGCGGGCATGCAACCTCGCGCAGCCTTCAAGGCCGGCGCGGAGACGCTGGCGCAGTTGCGTGGGCTCCAGCGCCTGGGGCTCGCAGACCGTGCCGGGTACACCTCTCTGGTGGGGCGCGTTCAGCAAACGCTGAGCCGCGTCTATCGTCAGGAAGCCAGCTGAGTCGATCGGGCCGCTTGTAGAGCAGTCTGGGGGGCTTGGAGAGCCTTGATTTCCTGATGGATTTCTCTTGCTTTCGGATACCCAGCCGCTATCGTTGGCCCCTGCTTCCCTGTGCACTCTTGTGAGGCTGCCATGCCCCTCAGCAAAGCGTTTCTAAAGAAGATCAAGAAGGCCCTTCTGCAAAAGAAGGAAGAGCTTGCCAAGAGTATCTCTGAGGAAGTCGACGGGATCCAAGGCGGACAGGGACACCACCTGGCTGACGTCGAAGATCTCGCCTCAGAGGCGACAGACGAGTCCATCGTGTCTTCGATCATCGAGATGGAGTCTGCCGAGCTCGAGCAGATCGAGCGCGCCCTCGACGCCCTCGACGACGACACCTACGGCATCTGTGAGAGCTGCAACGAGCCGATCCGCGCTGCCCGCCTTGAGGCTCTGCCCTTCGCAGACATGTGCATCGACTGCAAGCGCCTGCAGGAAAAGAAGCGCTTCTAGCGAGGGCACCGCAGGTCCGCGCGCACCGTCGGCGTAGCCTTTCCTGCCCCTCCTCCGCCAACCCCATTCCCGCTGGACCATGGCTCTGCGCATCCACGAAATCTACGAGTGCCTTCAAGGCGAGACCAGCCAGGCAGGCCGTCCGATGTTGCTGGTCAGGTTGGCGGAATGTGACCTGCGTTGCGTCTGGTGCGACACTCCGGAGGCCTTTGCAGAGGGCACGCCGCGCGAGCTGCCTGATCTGATGCGGGAAATCGCGGGCTACGGCCGTAAGTTGATCCTGGTGACCGGTGGAGAGCCCCTGCTTCAGGAAGAGACGCCCGAGCTTGTGTCGCAGCTGCTCGAGGGAGGCCACGAGGTCATGCTCGAGACCGGAGGACACCTCGATATCGGTCCGATCGATGTCCGTGCGCGGCGTATCGTCGACCTGAAGTGTCCCGGCAGCGGTATGGAGAGATTCAACCACTGGCCCAACCTCGAGCTCCTCACTCCGGGTGACGAAGTCAAGTTCGTGCTGGCCGACCGCGCCGATTACGACTGGGCGGTCGCGTGCCTGGGGCGGATTCCCGGCGATGTCGAAGTGCTCTTCTCTCCGGTGCACAGCACGCTGGATCCGCAAGATCTCGCCGGCTGGATCCTGGAGGACCGATTGCAGGTAAGGCTGCAACTGCAACTGCATAAGTTGATCTTCGGAGACGATGTGCAGGGGGTTTGATCCCGGGGCCCGGCACGGCATTTTCCGGGCCTGTGATCATGATCAGTTGGTGCAAGACCAGCTCGTCGAGCGCGCCCTTGTGCAGCAGTTGCAGGCGGATCACCCGCACGTGGGTGAAAACGCGGTCGGCCTGGTCGGGCGTGCGCCCCGGCGACGGGTCACAGCGCCAGGAGCCTAGTGCCTCGCCGCGTAAGTTCCGGTACGCCCTGTAGGGGCGGGGTTTACCCCCGCCCGAGGCCGCGGGAGGGGATAAACCCCTCCCCTACAAGAATTTGCCTTCCATGGTGCACACATCGTCCGGATGGACCGGGACTT
>JAJDCP010000086.1 GCA_029260765.1 Planctomycetota bacterium | reverse complement strand
CGCTCGCTCGGGCGGAGCGAAGCGTCCGAGTCTTCGAGGTGTAAACCCCGCCCCTACTTTTCCGCACCAACGAGCCGACACTTGATGTCGCTGGACCCGCCGTTTTTGCCGACTCTCGAGCACTTCTGTCTAACTCACGCCGAGGCTCCTGACATAGGCGTCGTTCAGGAGGCGTGTCAGGAGTTCTGGTTCCGGACTCCTAGCGCGATCCCGAGGATCAGTGGTCCGGTCCTGTTGTTCTCGCCCACTGGGCCGGCGTCCGAGATCTTGTTTACGACCGCGACACCTTCACTGCCGAACAACGGCCTGCCGGCAGAACGCGGGGCATCATCGTACCGCCGGGGAGAGCATGATGCGGTTGATGGTGACTCCCTCCCGGTGACCAACAGCGTCCCAGCCGCGGCCGAGAGAGGTGCCGGCCAGGGTAAAGAACACCGTACACGGCGCATCCGGCCGCTCCGTCTCGCGCTCGAGCTCGATGGCGTTGACGGGCATGCCCCAGCCCGCGGTCGGGGACAGCTGCCGGCCAGCTTGCCGGGCCCAGTCCATCATTACGATCCGACCCTGCAGGACGTCCTCGTCGTAGAGAGTGATCGTCAGCTCGTTCACGAGCCTGCCTTCGGCAAGTGTCGCGAAGGGCCCCTTTTCTGCGCTCGTCGCCTCGACCACCCGAAACGTGCCGTCGGGGAGGAGGCAGGCCGCACGCCGCGGCCGGCCGGCCGGATAGTCCGACGGCACCGGCTCGATGCGCGCATCAGCACAGGGCGAGAAGCCGAGAGTCAGTCGACGGTGGCCGCGGATGGTCAAAGTGCAGAAGCTGTTGAGGTGGGAGTACACAGGCTCCTCGAGCCGCGTCCAGGCCTCGAGCGCGACGATGCCGTCGAACGGGGTCACGAATACCCCCAGGCCACGGTCCGCGTCGCCGTGATAGGACAGGGCAAGGCCGCCGACGAATTCCTCGGCTTTTGCCAGCTCGAAGTGCGAGACGCGGCGGTCCGACGAGGGGCAAAAAATGGTCCAGCACCGGTCTGGAGTCGCATCGAAGAACAACAGAAGAGGCTCGAGCGACACCTCCAACGTGCCCAGCGTGACCTGTACTCGTCCGGAGTTTGGGAACACGACCGCGGGCTCGAGTGCGACCTCCTCCGGGCTCGCCGACGGGACCCCTGGCGGGTGCCGGGGCAGCGGGCCCGCAGGCAGCGTGTCCGGGTCGGGCCCACGCTGGGGCACGACCAGCGCGACCGCCAGCGCAATCCCAATTAGCCCTGCGGTGACGCTAGGCCGGCAACGGAAGCGCGCCAGCCATGCCCCGAGCAGCACTCCGCCCGGCGCGAGCCCTGGCAGCACCAGGCGCAACGCGCTCTGGGGAAAGACGGCGAGGCCGACAAGTGGCAGGCCGAGCCACAGGGCCGGCAGGACGAACCCGACCGCCGCATCGAGGTTCCGCCGGCGCGGGCTGAAGGCCGCGCCCAGGCTGATCGCGAGGAGGACCCAGGGCAGCACCTGGTGGGCCCAGAAGCGCGGATGGGAGAGCGGGAAGCCGCCCGGTAGCAGCATCCACCACGCCACGACGGCCGCGCCGTGGGCAAGGCACAGTCCGCGCCACAGGGTGGGGATTCTTCGCACGGGGCGGTCCATGGCACGTCCCTCGCCGAGGCTTGCTGGCTATGAACAACGTAGCAAGGAAACCACGGCTGAGAAAGCCCCATGTGAAGAAAGTAGAAGTCCTCTGTTGTGGGCCGGCAAGACCTTCGAGAGTGTTCCGAGCCCGCTTGTCGCGGCGTGGCTGAGCACCAAGACCCTGACCGTGTGTCGACACGCTCCGCTAAACCACCGAGGCAGATGCGCAACCCCGCGTACTGCCTGGCAGGACGCGGGGTTGCGGGGACAATGGGCGGGGATCCAGTCCCTGCCAGTCAGCCCTCAATAATCGTAGTCGTCGTCGAAGTCCTCGTCGCTGTCGCCGTCCTTCTTGCTCTTCTTCGGTTTCTCCGCGATCACGCAGTCTGTGGTCAACAGCAGCGTCGCGATCGAGGCCGCGTTCTGCAGAGCGGTCCGGGTCACCTTGGTCGGGTCGACCACGCCCCAGGCCAACAGGTCACCGTACTCACCAATGCGTGCGTTGTAACCGTAGTTGATGTCATCGGAGCTGCGCACCATGTGCACGACCACCGCGCCGTCCATGCCGGCATTCTCAGCGATCTGGCGCAGGGGCCGCTCGAGAGCCTTCTTGACGATCTGCACGGCCGCGTTGGTGACAGGATCAGCATCCAGCGCTTCCAGGCAGCTCTGGGCGCGGATCAACGCAACGCCGCCGCCGGCCACGATGCCCTCTTCGACGGCTGCGCGGGTGGCGTGCAGGGCGTCTTCGATACGGGCCTTCTTCTCTTTCATCTCCAGCTCGGTCGCCGCGCCGACGTTGATCTGCGCGACGCCACCGGCCAGCTTGGCCAGGCGCTCGTTCAGCTTCTCGCGGTCGTAGTCGGACGTGGCGCGCTCGACTTCGCTGCGGATCTTCTGGATGCGCTCCTGGATGGCCTCGGTCGTGCCCGCGCCTTCGATCACGGTGCACTTGTCCTTGCTGAGCACAACCTTGCGCGCTCGGCCCAGGTGCTCGAGCTCGGTCTTGTCGAGGTCACGACCCAGATCGGCGAAGATGGTCTCGCCGCCGGTCAACGTGGCCAGGTCTTCGAGCAGGGCCTTGCGCCGATCGCCGAAGCCGGGGGCTTTGACGGCGCACACCTTGAGGGTGCCGCGGATCTTGTTGATCACCAGCGTGGCGAGGGCCTTGCCGTCGACATCCTCTGCGATGATCAACAGCTGGCGGCCTGCCTTGGCGACCTTCTCGAGGATCGGGAGGATCTCTTTGAGGCTGGAGATCTTCTTCTCGTAGATCAGGATGTACACGTCTTCGAGCACGCATTCCATCGACTCGGCGTCGGTGACGAAGTACGGGGACAGGTAGCCGCGGTCGAACTGCATGCCTTCGACGAGCTCGACCTCGGTGGCCATGCCCTTGCCTTCTTCGATCGTGATTACGCCGTCTTTGCCGACTTTGTCCATCGCCTGAGCGATCATCTTGCCGATCTCATCGTCGTTGTTCGCCGCGATGGCTCCAACCTGAGCGATAGCGGTCGAATCGGTGACCTCCATCGACATCACACGCAGCTGTTCGACGACGGCTTTGACGGCCAGGTCGATGCCGCGCTTGAGGGTCATCGGGTCGGCGCCGGCCGCCACCATACGCAAGCCGTCTTCGTAGATCGCTTCGGCGAGCACGGTGGCGGTGGTGGTGCCGTCGCCGGCGACATCGGAGGTCTTCGAGGCGACTTCGCGCACCATCTGGGCGCCCATGTTCTCGTATTTGTCGATCAGCTCGATCTCTTTGGCGACAGTCACGCCGTCCTTGGTGATGACCGGCGATCCGAACTTCTTCTCGATCACAACGTTGCGGCCACGCGGCCCGAGGGTGACCTTGACGGCGCGGGCGAGTTGACGCACACCGCGGCGGGTGGCTTCGCGCGCTTCGTGGTCGAAGGCGATCATCTTGGCGTTCATGGCTGGGGGCTCCTTTGCTCCGAGTTGCTATCAGGGTTTAGCAGGCTTGGTGCTTTTTGAGGGCTTGCTGTCTGACGACTTACTGTCTGAGGACTTGCTGCCGGCTTCGCTTTTCTTGGCGGCGCCTTGGCTCGCCTCCCGTTCGGACTTTTGTTTCTGCTTGTACTCTTTGCTGCGGTAATCGGTGATATAGAAACCGGATCCTTTGAAGATCAGTCCCGCTCCCGCGCCGATCAACCGTTTGACTTTGCCCTTGCAGGTCGGGCACTCGGTCAGCCGGGCATCATTGATGCCCTGGAAGACTTCGAACTCGAACTCGCATTCCAGGCAACGGTAGTCATAGGTCGGCATGGCGCATACCTCAGCTGGGGATTCCCCTTTGCGCCATCAAAACCAGTGCCAACCAGGCGGAACCGCCGGGGTGGCCTTGCGGCGGCTCTGCGTCCAGCAGCCGGGCTGCCAATCTGACCGTTGAGCGGAGCACGTGCCGGATTGGCAGCAACGGCGGAGGTCCGCCCCAACGACAAAGACCTTCCCGAGGGAAGGTCTTCTTCTAAAGGATGCGGAGGGCGACGATCAGGCGCCGGCCTGCGCGGCGTCGATGGCAGCCTCATGGGCTTCATAGGCATAGACCCAGGCGAAGGCAGCGATGGGAATGGTCACGAAACCACCCAGGCCGCAGGCCAGGTTGCCGATGCTCTGCACAAAACCGAGCACGATGGCCAGCAGCAGCGTGCTGACGAAGTTGCCTTTGACGTAGTTGTAGGAAGCCTTGGCGGCATCGACCGCACCCATGCCCTTGAACGCCATCAAAGGAATGGTCCAGAAGACCAGGAAGACGGGAATGATGCACAACATCTGCGCGACGGCCATGATGACCAGAGCGATCAGATACTGAACCACGTTGTCGAACACGAACAGCTTGCCCATCTCGGGCTTGGTGCCGTTGTTCTTGTATTCGCGGATCATCTTGAGGTAGTTGGCCCCAACCTGCGGAAAAATGATGAAGCAGATCCCGCACAGGCCCATGACAAACGTGGTCAATGCCCAGGGAACGAGGTCCCCTTTGGTGTGCTCCCAACCAGCCTTGATCCAGTCACCGTACTTGTTCTCAACAGCCATGAGTCTCGATTCTCCTAAACTCGTGCCATGGCGAGGACGTCGCTAGACATGGCAGTCAATTTCTTTGGTGTCCGACGGCGCGCTCGCCACTTCCCCAGTGGTCGCATGAAACACAGCGCCGGAACCAACGATGTGGTTTCGACGTCGCAGGGCGAACAGGTCGGGGCATTGTAGGGGGCGGTTTTCGGCGTTGCAAAAAGAAATTCAGGAATCAAGGAACCATACCAAAGACTATCAATTGACACTGCATAGGCACGTTGGTATCGTTCGTGTCGCAAGTAGGATAGGAGCCCACAATGCCCACGAGAACCCGTATCCCGGCTATCGCACTGCTGGTTTGTCTGCTTATGGGCTCAGAGGTCCTGGCGACCAACGGGCTGTACCGCATCGGCATCGGACCGCGCTCGGTGGGCCGCGGCGGAGCAGACACGGCCCTGTCCGATGATGCCTTCGCGATCCACAGCAATCCCGCCGGCATGGCCTTCGTCCCCGGGCACCGCTATGACGGGGCACTCGGTCTCAACTTTCTGGGCGTCGACTTCCGCTCGTCGATCAACGACGACCAGTCTTTCGAGCCGATTCCAGCAGCCGATTTTGCGCTGGTCTTCGCGCCAGGCGATCCGTTTCATTTCGGCGATGCCTTCGATCCGAGCACGTACGACTCCTACTATGTAGACAGTGACGCAGACTTGCCCGACGATCCCGATCTGCGGGCGGCGGTGGTGGCCGAAGAATTCAACGAGTCGCAGTACGGCAGCGCCTGGCGGATAGGCTTTGGCGTCATCGGTATCACCGGCGGCAAGATCGATCTCGAAGTGGCGACAGAGCCCATCTTCACTGAGCCGGTCGACTACGAGACCAACACCCTGTTTCCGGGCCTTGTTGCTAGCGTAGCCTACCGCCCGACAAACTGGCTCTCCATCGGCGCCTCCTTCGATTTTGTCTACGCGCTGTTCGAGGTAGACGGGCCGTTGAGCGTGACGAGCGAGACGATGATGGGCGTTCCGACCACCATCGGGGGCGGAACCTTCGGACAGTTGACGGCCAACCTGCTCGGCAACCCGACCATCGAGTCGTACTCCGACATGGATGACGTGCGCAGCTACGGTTTCGGCGGGCGCATCGGGGTGATGGTGCAGCCGAACAGATTCATAAGCTTCGGTCTTGTCTACCAGGCTCCGACCTACTTTCTAGACATGCTGGGCAACGTCAACACCGACTTCACGCGTGAAATCAATTTCCTGACCAATGACAACAATCCCCTGGGCTTCTTCTCCGAAGCCTTCCTGCGCACCGAGCTGCCCGACTTCGATCAGGGCTTCCAGTCGAGCTACGACATCGAGATCGAGTTCGAGCTGCCCCAGCAAATCCGCGGCGGCGTCGCGATCAGCCCGCTCGACTCGATCACCATCGCGCTGGATGTCGGTTGGATCAATTGGTCGTCGACGATGGATGAGTTCAGCGCGACGCTCAAGAACGGGACCAATCCCAATGTCAACGTGCTGTTGGGCTCTGACCAGACCTCGATCGCGATTCCCCTCGATTGGGATGATCAATTCGTGATTGGTTTGGGATTCAGCGGCAACCCGACCGACTGGTTGACGTTGCGGGCCGGGTACAACTATTCGAACAACCCGATCCCGGCCGACAAGATGCTGCCCAGCTTCCCCGTGATCATCGAGCATCACATCACCGCGGGTGGCTCGATCTATCTAGGACCCTGGAGCGGCGACTTCGGCTTCAGTTGGGGACTGCCGAACTCGGTGAGCATCGGCCAGCACGACACCCATCCCGAGCTGAGCAATTCGACCATCGAGGCCGAGCTGATCGAGGTCTGGCTGGGCGTGGGGTTGAGCTTCTAGAGATCTGGCCCCTGTAGCGGCAGTCTGCGACCGCCGAGAAGACCGATCTGGCAGGGTCGACCCAGAATTGAAGCCCACCTTTGCGAAGGCGGATTCCGGCGCTCACAGAGCGCCGTCTCAGGGAACGCGTCTCCGCCATATGATTGCTTTGGATTGTCATGTAGGGGCGGGGTTTACCCCCGCCCGCAAGCGAAGCGTCCGAGTCAGCGAGAGCGAAGCGTCCGAGTCCTCGAGGTGTAAACCCCTCCCCTACAAGAAGAAAAGTCGGCCTTTTCCACCGAGTCGCAGGGGTCCGAGGTTGCCCTCAGGGATCAGTCTCAGGCATCCAAGCATTCCCTGAGACAGCCGCGCACAGAGCGCCGCAATAGCGAAGGGGCAGCTCTCTGCGACCGCCGTGGGCGCGTCTTAGCGCACCAGCCGCAAATGGAACGTGTGCTGGTGCGTGCAGTCGCAATACCCTGAGGTATCCGCCACAAAGTGCTGGCATTCGCAGTCGACCACGTAGCACGGTTCGAGCGCGCGCAGCTGTCCTTCGTGGGGATTGCCGTAGTAGGCGGTCTGGCAGCCGGCCAGGAGGGAAGCGGCCGCGATCAGACCGACGGCTGTCCTTCGGATGCGGGCGATCATCGGCGTACCTCCAGGTTGCACTGCCGCCAGAGTCTACTGCACAGCAATCCGCGCCACAAGGCCACAGACGCGTGGCGCACCGAGCCCGCTATGGAGAATCAGGCGGCAGGCTGCTACGATCGGGGTTTGCTCAGAGGATGCCACGCATGGACGTGCAGACCATCATCAACCTCCCGCGCACGCTCAAGAACGTTGGCCGCATGCGGGAAGTTCTCGCCGCGCTGAGCCGCTTCGGCTTCAAGGCGGTCTTCGCGCAGGTGCTCCCCGATGAGTGGACCGCCTGGCTCTCCGGTCGGCCGGTGGGACAGCACAAACTGCGCTTCGAAGAGCGGGTGCGGGCTCTGCTCGAAGAGCTCGGCCCCACCTTCGTCAAGCTCGGGCAGATTCTGGCGACACGCAAAGACCTCGTGCCTGCCAATCTGATGGAAGAGCTGAAGCGCCTGCAGGACAAGGTCGAATCCTTCCCGACCGACCAGGCCCGCGCCCAGATCGAGAGCGAGCTGGGCAGCCCGATCTCCGAGCTGTTC
Organism: Planctomycetota bacterium; assembly: GCA_029260765.1. Classification (GTDB taxonomy): domain Bacteria; phylum Planctomycetota; class J058; order JAJDCP01; family JAJDCP01; genus JAJDCP01. The sequence goes on along the minus strand of JAJDCP010000086.1, from coordinate 65,881 downwards.
CAGAGCTTTGAGGACGAGCCCCTGGCCGCTGCCTCCATCGGCCAGGTCCATCGGGCCGTGCTCCCCGATGGGACGCAGGTCGTAGTCAAGGTGCAGCGCCCGGGCATCGAAGAGATCATCCGCGCCGATCTCGAGATCATCCTCTACCTGGCCGAGCTGATCCAACCCGAGCTGGGCAGCATACAGCTCGACCTGGTGCAGTTCGTGCAAGAGTTCCAGAAGTCGATCTTGCGCGAGATCGATTACCGGGTCGAGGCCGCCAACACGCAGATCATGGCACGGAAGCTGGTTGGGCACAAAAACATCCGTGTCCCGCGCACCTTCAACGCATTGTGCACGGGCAGGGTGCTGACGCTCGAGTTCTTTGATGGCGTCTCGGTGCGCGAGGTCAGCAAGATCAAGGAGATGGGTTTCGACCCCGCGCAGCTCGCCAGTGCCGGCACCGAGATCTCCCTGGTGATGGCCCTGGATTGGGGCTTCTTCCACGCCGACCCGCACCCCGGCAACCTGTTCGTGCTCAAAGATGGCAGCCTGGGACTGATCGACTTCGGCATGGTCGGTGTCCTGGACGATGAGCTGACCGACTTCCTGGCCGTCTTCCTGCTCGCGATCTTCACCTCAGATCCCGACCGGCTCATCAAGGTCTTCTACCGCATGGATCTGATCGGTCACCAGACCGATGTCCGTGCCCTCAAGGGCGATGTGCGCGCGCTGATGACCAGCTACCTCGGCCGTGACATGAGCGAGCTCGACGTCGGCCAGTTCGTCGGTGAGATCTTCGATGTGATCGCGATCTATCATGTCCAGGTCATGCCGCAGATCCTGCTGGTGCTCAAGGCCCTGGTGACCATCATCGGCGTGGCAGAGGCGCTCAACCCCGAGTACAACGTGCTCGAAGAGGTCAAAGGCACGGTCCTGAAGATCTACATGCGCAAGCTGTCGAATCCCCAGGCTCTGATGCGGCGCGCCTACCACCAGGTCGACGAGCTGGTCTACCTCGCGCGCAGCGTCCCTCGCGAGCTGCACACCTTCCTGTCCAAGCTCAACCGCAATGTGCACGTCTCACGCCACGAGGTCTCTCTGGCCGCGACCGAGCTGAAGGCCCGCGAGCGCTGGGTCAACCGTGCCTTGCTGGCCGTGCTCTGCGGGTTCCTCACGCTCTCGGGCACGGCCCTGGCAGCCTGGTTGCACAACAACCCGCAGGCGTCCTGGTTGTACATCGCCCTTGTCAGCTTGCAGCTCAGCCTGGCAGGCGGCATCGGTGCTCTGTTGACGCTACGCTTTGTCCGCAGCGGCTGGTAGGATGGGGATCCCATGATCGAATACTACATCCAGAAGCTGGTCCGCAAGTTGGTTTTGAACGCCGACACACTACCGATGATCGAGGCGGAGCTGCGCGCCGCTGGCGTCGGTGACGACGAGCTGGCCGCCTTCCGCGAGACCTTTCTGCTCCGGCTCCAGGAGATGGGGGTGCACCAGCCTCTTGAAGAACCGGACGGGGCGTGAGCGCAGCTCGAAATCCACTGAAGACCCTCGTCACAGGTGCCAACGGCTTCATCGGCTCGCACCTGGTCCGCGTGCTGCTCAGCGAAGGCCACCAGGTGCGGGGTTTGCTGAAGCCCGGCACCCGGCGCGACACTCTGTCCGGGCTCGATGTCGAGTTGGTGGAGGCAGACGTGCGCGACCCAGGGCGTTTGCGGGCGGCCATCCGCGGCTGCAGCGACGTGTTCCACCTGGCCTCTCACAGTCAGCTGTGGGCCCGTGACAAGCGCGTCTTCAATGAGGTCAACTTCCAGGGAACCGAGAATGTCTTGCGGGCGGCCTGCCAATTGGGTGTGCGACGCCTGGTCTACACGTCTTCCTGTGCCTTCCTGGGCCGGCGCCAGCGCGCCCGCGGAGAAGTCGGAGACGAGCGTGACGTACCGACTCTGGCCACGCCCCTCGGGCCGTACAGCAAGGTCAAGTTCCTGGCAGAGCGGTTGGTGCTCGAACATGCGGATCGCCTCGACTGTGTGGTGGTCAACCCGAGCATTCCGCTGGGGCGCTTCGACAACTCTCCCAGTCCTCAGGGCATGATGGTGCGGCGGTTTCTTGCCCGCCGCCTGCCCGGCTATCTCGAGCGGGTGCTCAACCTGGTCGATGTGCGCGATTGTGCCCGCGGCCACGTGCTGGCTCTGCGGCACGGCCGGCGTGGGGAGCGCTACATTCTCGGCGGTCCGAATCTGCCGCTCTCCGAGCTGTTGATCGGCATCGAGAAGCTGACGGACGTCCGCCGTCCGGGCTGGAGTGTGCCCTATGGTCTGGCCTTGGCGAGCGCGCGCGTGATGGAGTGGTGGGCGCGCCACAGCGGTCGGGTTCCCCAGGCTTCGCTCGAGGGCGTGCGTTCTGTGCGGCACTCTTTTGCCTTCAGCAGCGCCAAGGCTGAAACCGAGCTCGGCTACCGCTGCGCTTCGATCGATCAGGCCCTCGAGATCTCCGTCGCCTGGCATCGGAAATGTCTGGCCATAGGGAACAAGTAAGGGGCACTCAGCCGTCCAGCCAGTTGCGTCTCGTGGCGTCCTGCAGCTTGGCCACCATCAGCTGCATGCGCGAGACGTTGTAGCGGTCGATCTGCTGCTTGACCTCGGCGAAGAGTGGCGGATAGCGGTCGCCCAGCCGGGTGATGTTGCACTGGGGCGTGGTGAAGTCGATCGAGTCGGGCAGATGCGCGCCGCCGGACATGTCCCAGAGCTCGGTGCCCGGCAGCGGCGTGGCCGAGAACAGGCTGACGGCGTCGAGCTCCAGATCGCAGGCAAAGTCGGCGGTCTGGCGGATCAAGGCCTCATCTTCCCAGGGAAAGCCGACCATGAAGAAGCCCGTGCAGCGGATGCCTCGTTGCCGCACCCAGCCGACAGCCTCGCGGATCGTCTCGAGCTCCATCGCCTTGCGGATCTTGCTGAGCGAGCCGACGTCCCCCGACTCGATCCCGAAGAAGATCTGGTGGCAGCCCGCTTCGCGCATCAGGTCCAGCAGCTCCGGTGTCACTCGGTCGGCGCGGGTCTGGCAGGCGAACGGCACGGTCTCGCCTCGCTCGAGCATCAGCCGGCAGATCCGCTCAGTGCGCTTGCGGTTGAGGCTGAAGACACTGTCGTGGAAGAACAAGTAGGGGATCGCGTAGCGGGCGCGCAGCTCAGCGATCTCTGCCACTACATTGCCCGCCGACCGGTAGCGCGTCTTGCGGTCGTTGCTAGACGGCACCGCGCAATAGATGCAGCGGTAGGGACAGCCGCGCAGCGTGACCATCGCCTGGTAGAACGACGGCAGGATGTCGTCCGGCCAGACCAGGTTTTCGCGCAGCGGAAAGGGCAACCGGTCGAGCTCGCGCAATGAAGGACGCGGCGGGTTCTGGTGGATCTCTCCCTGCGCGTCACGCCAGACCAGACCGAGCACCGCCTCGGGCTGCAGCTTGCCACTTTCGAGGCCCGCCAAAAGCTCACGCAGCGTCTCTTCTCCCTCGCCGGCGACCAGGTAGTCGATGCTGGGCGCGCCCTGCAGCGCGTGCAGCGGAAGACTGGTCGCGTGCGTCCCGCCCAACACCGTCACGGTCTGCGGGTTCAGCTGCTTGACCAGGGCGGCCACGCGCCGCGCCGAAGGATACATCGAAGTGACGGCGGTCAGGCCGACCACGTCGGGCTGCTCCGCTTCGATGGCGCGCGCGATCTCGCCCCAGGGGTCGTCGCCGGTGTAGGCGCGCGTATCGGGCAGCAGAAAACGCACGTCGTGGTGCCCGGCCAGGTAGGCGCCGATGTAGGCCAGCCCGAGCGGCTGCACATGGCGGGTGTGGCCGAGTCCGCGCAGAAACATGTCCGGAGGGTCGACCAACAGCAGCTTCATCACAGGCCTCGTGGATTCCCCCCTCAACCGTAGCGCGCGGGAGCCACAAGTGCCAGCACTAGAAGCGATCGAGCTCAGGACCAGAGAACGTCTTCTCCATGTGGTCGCCGGCTGCCGCCAGGTTGGTCAGCGCCAGGGCGAGCTGTTCCGGAGAGCAATGCTGGGCGGTCTGGCTCCAGACCAGCTCGACCGCTCCCTGGGGGTCGAGAGCGAAGGCCACGACCAGCAGCTCGTGGTTCTTCTCCAGCAGGAAGCGGAACAGGTTGAGCTCACTGTCGTCTTTGATCAGACACGAGCATTGCGTGCGGCAGCGCACGGCCTCGCCGTCCCAGCTGACGGTCACCCGCTGATGGCGGTCTTCGCGCAGGGGAACCTCGAGGATGCAAGAGCGGTCGGGCTGGCCGGGCAGAACGCGCGCGTTGAGCGAGGCAGCCACGGCCTCAACGGTCTTCTGGAATTCCATCAGCTTCCTCCAGCTTCGGGCGGGCCTTCCGGATCGGCGAAGGGCTCTGCGGGTGGCAGGTCGGGCCGCAGGGGCCCGGGCATGGCTCCGGGGGAGCCCGGCACGAACGGGTACGGGGCGGCGCTCTGCGGATAGGCCGCCGGACCCGCCTGGAATGGCGGTTGGCCGGCCTGTGGGGCGCCGTGGAGCGGCGGAATCGGCTGCATCGGCGGCGGACCCAGCGGGGGACCCATCGAGGGCGGAGCCAGCGGCTGTGGAAGCCCGGCCTGCGGTTGGTTCGGATCGGGCTGTCCTGGCGGGATCTGGCTCGGTCCCCAGCGCGAGGCGCCCCGTTGTGCGGGGCTGCGCGGTGGCGGCATGGGGGCGCGTTCTTTGTTTGGCAAGCGGCCCAGGAGACGGTCGAAGGAAGAGACCAGCAGGACTATCAGCAACAGGCTGGCGAGCAGCACCATAGCGATCTCAATGCCAGCCCCCGTGAGCACAAGGGACAGCTGGCTGGTCTTGTCGTAGGTGACCACGCTCGCCCAGAAGGGGTTGAGCGGACCGGCGCAACAGGCGCACAGCGCGGTGTGCAGCACGTATACGATCAGCGCTACGACACTCGCCCGCAGGGCGGTGCTCAACCAGGCCGAGAGGCAGATGCCCAGCGTCACGTAGTACAACGCACAGGTGAAGAATCCCACCGTGCGCGCGAGAATCAACCACGGTCCGACCAGCCCGGTCAGGCCCGTCAACCCCAACCGCACGAAGACGAAGAAAACGGCGGGCAGGCTGTAGACGAGCATGCCCGAGAACTTGGCCAGCAGGTAGCTGCTGCCGCTCACCGGGGTCGTGCCCAACACATTGAAGGTCTTGCTGGCGCGCTCATTGGAGATCTGCTGGCAGGCGCGCAGCAACAGCAATAGCTGCAGAGCCATCATGAACAACCCCAGCGAGAACGACTGGTAGTTCCGGTCATCGAGCACCGCTGCCGCCTGCATAAGGGTGCCGCCCCGCGCCTCTCGAGTGAAGAGGATCGCTGCCGCATCGCCTGCGAAGACCAGTCCCACCAACAGCAGGTAGGGCTTGATGCTGCCCCGGAGGGCATAGCGGAATACGGGGAAGCGGCCAAGGCTGCGGTTTTTTTGCGCCTTCTGCGGGCGCCGGAAAACCACCCCGGCGAGCCGCGAATCGGTGGTCAGGTAGTGTACCGGCCAGGCGACCAGGCTGAGCGCGATGCCGACCCCGAGGTAGAGGGCGACGGGTTCCAGCCACGCGCCGGGTGTGTCCACTGCGTTGCCGATGGCGTGCAGTGGAGATACCCAACTGCGCCATGCCCGCGGCACGTCCGGGGAGAAGATCAGGCCGCACACGAAGTAGAGCAACGTGAAGGCGTAGCTGACCATGGTGGCGCTGAGGGGCCGGCGGAAGACCAGGCCAAAGAAGCTCCCCAGCGCGCAGGTCAAGAAGGTGAAACCCAACAGCACCGGAATGACGGGCAACAGAGCCGTGATGAACGATGCGCCCAGCAAAGACGCGATCCCGAACGCGGGCACGCACAGCACCATCTTGTCCACGACATTCAAGAAGGCACCGATGGTCTTCGCCAGAGCGATCGATGTGATGCCCACCCCTGAGACCCTCAAGGAGTCGAAGGTGCGGTTCTCGCGTTCACGCGCCAGGGCGCCCGAAGAGGTGGCGGGACCCAGCAACAGCACCAGGAAGAACTGGATGGACGAGATCCAGCTCAGCAGCCTGTAGCCGAAGATCTCGGTACCCGTCTCTTCGGAAGCCTGCATCTGCAGAAAGATCACCAGCACCGGCACAACCAGCAGCAGGGCGATCACTCCCCTGAACACGAAGGAACGTGGCTTGCGCGAGTCAGTGGCGATCTCTCGCTGGATCAACGCCCAGAGCTTGTGCACCCGGGACCTCCGCTGGGACTCTGTCGTGCGGGATGCATTCCCGCTTGGGCTTGAGCGAGGGGTCCCCCGCCCTAGAACTCCAGATTTTCAAATTCGTCGGCAAACTCGGCGAAGTACCGCCGCCAGGCATTGATCTCTGCCCTTGAGCTCGGCGGCAGGGGCTTCTCGTCATCCATCGAGCTGTCCGGCAGCAGGTTGAGCGCGAAATCGCGCACGTGCAAGGTCTTCCATCCCATCCTGTGCGCCTCGGAGCGGACCTCACCGTCGCTGCTGACGACCGTCCAGGGACCACGCTGCATGGCGGTGATCAAGGCACGATCGGCGAATGGCTCTTCCTGGACCCAGAAGCGGTTGGTTTCCTTGCTGCGGCGTCCATCGCCGCCGTCAAAGATCACGGTCACTTTGCAACGCTCGGCATCGGCCCAGGGAATCAACAGGTTCAGCAGCGCGCGTTTGCCCGCCTCGGGGCTGTCTTCGACGAAAGCCTCGCGCAATTCCGGTACGGCATGGATCAGATTGTTGCCGTCGATAAGGTATCCCACGCGCCCCCCTCAGGCCCAAAGGTACGGCCGCGAAGCGTCGGCTGCAAGGGGATCAGTCAACCTGCTCTTCAGCGCCGCAGCTGTTCGCCACCCAATGGGCGAAGAAGTCGATCAACTCGCGGTAGCTCTCGACCGCCACGCGCTCGTCGGTGCCATGCACGCGGGGGGCGTCGGAGAGCTCGACCCGCACCGGCAAGACGCGGAGGATGCTGTCGCTGAGCTCGACGAAGTGACGCGAGTCGGTGGCGCCCGTCACCAGCGATGGCGCGACCCACGCATCGGGGAACGACTGCCGCAGGGTGCGGACCATGCGCAGGTAGGCGGGGGCCGCGGTGCTCGTCAAAGGTGGCGGGTCGCAGTTGTCCCCCGGCAACTTCTGCACGCGGACCCGGGGATCGCCGATGGCATTCTCGGCGTGCGCGATCACGCGCTCGATGGTGTCGCCGGGCAGGATGCGGAAATTGACCACGGCGCGCGCGTTTTGCGGCAGAACGTTGTCCTGCACACCTCCTTCGATCAGGGTCGCCGCTGCCGTCGTCCGAACCAGGGCGTTGGCTGGTGGAATCGCCTCGAGTTGACCGAGCACGAGTCCGTCGAAGCACCAGAGGTTGGCGAAGGCGATCCGTTCGGCGAAGTCCATTTCCGGTGCCAGAGTGTCCACCATCGCGGCTGCGGCGCCGTCGAGGCGGGCGGGCATCGGATGGTCAGCGAGCTGAGCCAGAGCGCGTCCCAGAATGGCGATCGAGGTCTCGGGTGGAGGGCAGGATGAGTGCCCTCCCGCGCCTTCGACCGTCAACTCCAGCGACAGGTAGCCCTTCTCTCCGATGCCGACGAGCGCGACGGCCCCCGAGAGGCCGGGAACCATGCCGGGCTTGGCGATCGGCAGCCCCTCGTCGATCACCGACTCGAAGCGGATGTCGCGGGCGGCGAAAGCCGCCGCGATCTGGCGGGCGCCCTCGTTGCCGCCACGCTCTTCGTCGTGTCCGAACGCCAGCCAGATGCCCCTGCGCGGCTCGAACCCTTCGGCGAGCAGGAGCCCGACGGCCTCGAGGCAGGCGAGCACTCCCAGCTTGTCGTCCATCGCCCCGCGGCCCCAGAGGTAGCCCTGCTCGACGACTCCGCCAAAGGGCGGGTGGGTCCAGTCCGCTTCGGTGCCCGGCTCAACGGGCACCACATCGAGGTGGGACATCAGCAGGATAGGATCGAGCGCTGGGTCGCTGCCCGGCCAGTGCAACAGCAGGCTGTGCTCAGCGACAGTCTCGACCTGCAGCTGCGCGAAGACCGTTGGAAAGCTGCTCCTCAGCAACATGTGAAGCGCTTCGAAGTGCGTGGACTCTCCGCTGACGGTCGGAATGCGCACCGCACTCGCCAGGCGCTGAACGGCCGCGTCGGCGTCGGCTGTGGGCAGTTGGTGGCGGCGTGCCGGAGCGGGGATCTGCAGGCTCGTGAGCAGCATCGCACGCAGACAGATCACCAGGACCAGGCAGACAGGCAGCAGTAAGAGGTAGCGGACGGCTTTCTTCATCGGCTCAAACCAGCGCACGCACCTTCTCGACGATCGTCCGCTCGTCCCAGCGCAGACGTGTCATCGCGTCGACGATCTTGCCCTGCGGGTCGAGTAGAAATGCCTCGGTGCGATGCCGGTTGACGATGCTGCCCGAATAATTGACGCCGAGTTGGAAGTAGTCGCGCAGGATGCCGAAATCGCCGGTGGTACGCAGCAGGCAGTGGTTCTCATTCATGCGCATCGCGAGGCTCTCGCCATAGTCACGCAGACGCGGCGCGATATCGTACACCGGGTCGTAGGTCAGTGCCGCCGTGCGCACCTGGTCGGCGAGCCCGGCGTCTTCAAGCATGCGCTGCAGGCCAGCGAGCTTGGCCATCGTGACGGGGCACTTCAGCGAGTTCTCACAGCGCGTGTAGAAGAAGGCCACCACGCTGGGACGGCCATGGAAGAACTCCTCGAAGCGCAGTCGGCGACCGTCCTGGTCCTGCAACTCTGTCGCTTGCAGGGTCTGCTCGTCGACCGGACCAGCGAGGGGTTCTGCCTTTTTCGCCGAGCAGCACGAACGCACTGCGGGCTGCGCAGCTGCGGGGGCGGCCACCACAGCGGTCTCGATGGCGCTGATGGAGTGTTGCAGGCAGGTGGCCATCTTACTGCCTATCAGCGGGTCGTCGCGTAACTTCTTCAGCGGCTCCAGGGCGCTCGCTCCATGGGCCCCCAGCCAACCGAAGCTGGTTGCGATCTCCCGCAGGGTGGTGGTTCCTGTCCCCGGTTGGGTCACGACGGCGGCGTAGTGGTCGAAACTGAGCGCCTCATCGTGGTCGCGGGTGTTGCCGAAGGCCTGCAGCAGGAAGGGCGCAAACTCTGCCCGGGGTTGCTCGAAAGAACGCAGGGCCCGGGCCGCAGCACCGACCAGGTAACCCTCGATGCCCGACTCGAGCTCTTCGAGCACGAACGGCAGCGCCGCCTCGGGCAGGCCGACCTCAGCAAAAGCCAAGAGGATCCAGCCGCGCATGTCGGCGATCATCGGCTGGGTCTTGTCACGGTAGAGCGGATGCACTTCTTCGAGCAACGGCACCAGCTGCATGCGCTGCTCGGGATTCTGTAGCACCTTCTCGACCAGGGCGATCAGCTGCTCTTGGCTCTGTAGCTGTGGGGCGCCGCCGCCACAGCAGCTGTGTGGCTTGCTCTGGCTCATGCGCTTGCAGCATCTCCGTCGGTCGGCTCTTCGCTGCCGGCATCGGCGACCGCCTCTTCATCCTCTTCGGGCTGGGGGCCGGGAGTGCGGGCGAAAATCAGCTTCGCGCAGCGCTGCATGGTCTCGTTGGCGCTGGGGTCTTCGCTGACGGCCTGGGCCATATCGCGCAGCTCCTGGTCTTCGGGTGAGGTCTCGGCACTGACCAGGGCGCTGATCACCGCCGTGCGGATCTCTTCTTCGTCTGCGGCATCTGCGGCAATCGTCTTGGCCGCGACCACGTAGCGCTCGGGATCGAGGTTCATCAGACAGGCGGACGACAACCTGCGTGCGCGCAGGTCCTCGCTGGTATCGGCAAGAATGGTGGCGAAGATCTCCACCGAATCCGGGTCTGAGCCCAGGATGCGCATCGCCTGGTACTGCGCGTCGTCATTCGGAGGCGTCGCGGCGTACTGGCGCGCGATGGGGTAGACGCCGGCATGCACGTCATAGCTGAGGAAGCGCAGCGCAGTCTCGGCAGGGACATGGGCGACGGAGGGATCTTCGAGGCCTGCGATCAGGCTCTTCTGGGTCGGTCGGTCTTTGGCCATGCACAGGTTCTGCAACGCGAGCAGCTTCAGCACCTCGTCGTCCTCGGCCGTGCCCGCCGAACGCAGGGCGACCGTGTAATCCGGCTTGTGCGGGCTGAAACTTGGACCGAGCAGCGCCCGTTCGTCGATCAGGTCGATCGCGTCCTGGCGCGTGGCACCAGGCTGGCCGGGATCGCCCAGAATCTGGATCAGCGCCTCAGTCGGCATGTCGGGGTTCAGCATGGCGGTTCCTCGTATCGGCCGGGCTCTGTTCCGGTTCGGTTTCTCTGCTCGCGCAGCTGGTGCGCGCTCGTCGGCTCAGGGTGTGTAGGGCACATCATCGTAGTCGAAGCCGAGCCGGTCTTTGGCGGCCTTCTTGCCCTGGTAATCGAACAGGTCCTTCACTTTCGGCTTGACGGGCGGCGCCTCAGTGCAATCGGAGCGGACGAAATTGGGCCGGGGCGCCTTGCCCGTGATGCCCCCACCATCATCCTCGGTGATGCGGCTGCCATCCCCGTTCCAGGGCCACATCGTGTCGTCTTTGTTGTGCCCGATCCGGCGGCTGCCCGAGTCGTAGCCAGTCTTGTCGGCATCATAGCGGTCTTTGTTCTGTGCCTGCCACTTCGCCCACAAGCGGTCGACATTGCAGTGCAGCATGAAGAAGAGCGGGTCTTTGGCCGCTGTGCTGATCGAGCGCAGGAAGCCGGCCCAGCGGGTATGCGCCGTACCGTGCGGGTTGCCCTCCATCGAACGGAAGCTGGAGTAGCTGGTTCCCAGCGCCAGAGTGTCGGCCTCCGAACGCACGCTGGGCGGAACCTTGTCGGTATCGAAACCGGTTCTCGGGCTGCGTTCGATGCCGGGGGTGCCGTCGATCATCCAGTTATCGAGCGGGTTGCCCGAGGCAAACTTCAGGTCTCCCTTGGCGTCGTTCTTGCCCATGAAGTTCTCTTGGAACAACTTCGGGCTGGCCTGATCAAAACGCCAGTAGTTCAACGAGACGCTCGGGTCCGTCTTCTGCATTTCGCGCTCGAGGTCGAGTGTGAACGCACGGTGCCAGGGCAAAAAGCCCGCATCGCCATGCGCCTGCCCGCTCGATTCGCTACGGTGCAGAGTGCGCAGCTGCTGGAAGATACCTTTGGTGTTGACTGCCTTGAGCGCCCGCAAGTAGCGGTCTCGCTCGGGCCCGCTCAGGCCGTTGGCGTTCTTGCGGATGCGCACCATCAGCTTGTGGCTGGTACGCACGCTGCCGAACTCGACCACCTCGAGCTCAGTGTCTTTGTCAGCCGAGCTCGCATGGGGGTACTTGCCAGCCATCAAGAAGTCGACCGTGCCGCCCTTGGGAACCTCGAGCTCAAGCGTGTCGGTGGGCGCGTCGGTCAAGCTCTTGTAGAACGAGAGCTTGCCACCGGTCGTCGCGTCTTTGACCCGCAAGACGACCTTGGTCGCGGTCGCGCCGGAGGCCATCTTCAGCTTGCACGGGGAGGGCGTCCAACCCAGGTACTGTGCCGTGGCCTTGTCGCTGTTGTTGATCTGCACCTCGAAGGTCGGCTTGTTGGGCAGCTTCACCTCGATCACGCCGTTTTGGACCTTGCCCGTTTTGACCTTGGTGCAGAGCGCCTCGGTGAGGTTCTTTTCGACCCAGGACTTCTCGCGTTCTTCCTTGCTGTACCAGAAGTTGTATTCCGTGTCCTCCAGCAGCCGCCCGGCGCGGCCGGTGGCGCTGGTCTTCCAGCGGTTCAACATCTCGAAGCGGTTGTCGCCTGGCGTATCTAAGAAGATGTAGGTCTCTTTAAGAGCCTCGTAGTCCGCGTTGACGAAGTGTCCCGGGTACAGGACGACCTTCTTCTTCTTCTTCACCTGGTCATTGTTGTTATTGGGCATGGAATCTCTTCCTTTGCTCGGCAGGCGAGTGGTGCTTCAGGCGCTCATGTGTGTCTTGAGAAGCTCTTTGGTCGCTTCGACGTTCTTGAAGGCGTAGAAGGGCTCACCCTCTGCACCCTGGTCGATCAGCAGGTTGTAGAACTTCTCGGGCTGCACGTCCGAGAACTTGAGGATCACTCCGTTCTCGACCTTTTCGCCGTCGGTCCATTGCACCGTCTTCTTGTACGCGCCATCTGTGCTTTCGAGGGTCGCGGAGTCGTCTGTGCGGGCCGGATCATCGGGATCGCAGTGGAGCTCGATCTTGACATTGAAGACCTTGACTGTGATCCGGTACATCCTGCCGCTCTTGATGCGCAGCGGCATGTCTTTCTTCTCGGTGCGGTCGAGAGTCACTTTTTCGTCGGAGTCTGCCATGCGGATTCACCATTTGTGGAAGCTCACCACACCAATAGATGCTCGCGCAACTCCGGCTGGATGCGCGGCCTGTGCGAGGCAATGCTTACGCTTATGGTACAGTATAGCGATGGAAAACGGCGCACGGGCCGTTTCTTTGCCGGGCAGGGCTGCGCAGGGAAGATAGTTTCTCACGCAGGCGGGGTCAGCGCTGGCGGGCCCAGGCTTTCCATTCTTTGGCCGTCTCCCAGCTCTCGCCACTGAGGGCTGCGAGGGCTTCACTGATGGCCTCACAACGCTCGGCATGCTCGGGCTTGTCCTCGAAGTCATCCAGGCCATCGATCAGCACTTTCAGCGCTTCGTCTCCAGCCAGCTCTTGCAAACCCGCGGCTGCTGCCACCGCGACGGCTTCGGAGTCGGCATCGAGCAGCTTGCCCAAGGCGCTGGCGGCCTTCCGCTCTCCACAGCGTCCCAAGGCTTCCGCGGCTGCGATGGCACGCGTTTCGTCGCGGCCCTTGATCTTCTTGAGCACGGCCAGACCGTCGGCGGCCAGGCTGCCACAGACTTCGATGGCAGCGACGGCGAGCCCATCGTCGTCCAGCTTGAGGTGGGCACGGGCCAGCTTGGCCACTTTGCTGGTCATCGCCGACGAGACTCCCTCGAGCTCGGACCACCTGCTGGCGGCCCCGGCATAGTCTTCAGCGTCCACCAGGTCTTCGATCGCCTCGATGTGCGCCGCCGCGTCTTCATCGGAGACCTTGGGAACCGCAGCCCCCATGTGGGTCTCCAGCCAGGTGAAGGCCCGGGCGCAGGCCGCCGCATCGACGGTATGGGCCAGGCCCGCGATCTCATCGTACTCGACCGACACGCGGGCGTCCTGTAGGGTCTTGACGGCGCTACGGCTCTGGTCGACGGGCACCACGTTGTCTGCATCGCCATGGATCACGTAGAAGACTTGCCGATGTGCCGCCTCGTCAGCAGGCACAGGTTTGAGCAAGCCGCCGGAGTGAGGCACCACGGCCTGTACCCGTTCCGGCTTGGTCAGCCCGAAACCGAAAGCGAAATACGCGCCCCGCGAGAAGCCGAAGGCTACTGTGCGCCCGGGCTTGTAGCGTTTCTGCAGGTCGGCGATCAGCTCGTCGACAGGTTGGATGTCGGCTTCTTCCCAGGCGGCGGCCTTGGGGGCATCGGGGGCGATCACGATCGCGTTGTTGAGGAAAGCAAAGCTCTCCATCGAGCGGATGAAATTCGCGTGGTTGCCCCCCCAACCGTGGAACCCCACCACCATCAGAGGCTGTTCACCGGCTTCCCAGTTGTTGGGCACGCGGATCGAATAGGTCAAACCATTGGCAGCCGTCTGTACCTCGGCGGCCCCACAAGTGGCCGCCAGCAACAGCGACAATCCAAGCACAGACAAGCAACGACGCATGATGTACCTCCCAAGCTGTGCCCCTGATACGCAGGCCGCGTCGGTTTGTTGGAGCGCTTGTTTCAAGCCCGGTGTGGCCGCAGTGCCAGGGGTTTACGATTCCTGGGCGCTGCGGTAGAATGCGGGACCACGGTTCCAGGGAGCCGTTCTATGCGCCTGTATCTGTTGTTCGCATTTTGCTTCGTCGGTTGCACCGCCGGGCCGCCGTGTATCGAGGGCCGGCCGGTGGACGATGTTCCGCTGGCCGATGCCCTGCGGGCCCGGGCTGGCGCGCAGTTTCCCGAGAGCTTTCGCGTGCTCTTGCGAGGCCTGGTCCAGTCCACTGCGGGCGATCTCGATTTCACCGCCTATGTGATGGTCAGTCGGCCCCATGCCTTGCGCATGGTCGCGATGACCGATTTTGGCGGCACGCTGTTCGACCTGCAGCAGACACAGCCCGGCAAAGTCAACGTGGTGCAGAACACCTCTGGGCTGCCCGACAGCTTTCTTACCGAAGGTCTGTTCGAAGATGTGCGTTGCGTGTTCCTGAAGAGCCCGAGCCGTCGGGCGGCGCTGTATCAGCTCGAGAGCGGAGAGTGGTCGCTGCGCCTGGGTGAGCAGGACTTTGAGGAGCTGACCTTCGATCCCCAGAGCCAGCGGCCCGTGGCCGTCCACCATGCGAGCTCAGGGATCTGTTGGAGGCAGTTGAGGCTCGACTACGATGGTGCGATGATCAGTGGCTACCGGGCCGAGCATTTCGAGCTGGGTTACACCGCCCGTTTGATCGTGCTCGAGCTGCACGCAGGGCCTGTATCCCACCTGCTGCTCCATGGAGTGCCCGGCTGATGCAGCAGGCATTGCGTGAGGGCTTGGAGCGGGCCTGGCTCGAAAAAGACTGCCTGCGCGCGCGCTTCCGCTTTCCTTCGACACTTCCCCTGTTCGCCGGGCACTTCCCCGATCGACCGATGGTTCCCGGTGTGCTCGAGCTTGCCGCCGTGCGCTACGCGCTAGGTCAGGTTCGGGAGGACGCGCTGCAACTCGAAGAGGTCGTCGACGCGCGCTTCAGCCAGCCCGTGGTTCCCGAGACCCTGCTCGAAATCGAGGCCAGCCTGGTGCACAAGGACGATGGACGTCTGCGGGTCCGCGCTCGCCTGCGCTGCGAGGGCGTCGAAGTGGGCCGCACCACGCTGGTGATGCGGCCCGAAGACCCCTCATGAATCGAGTCTGCGTCCTGTTGCCTACCTACAACAATCCGAGCACCATCGCGCGGGTGGTCGCAGAGCTGCGGCCCTACCTGTCCGATATTCTGGTCGTCGATGACGGCAGTGATCCTGAATGCGCGCGGATCATCGATGCCATCGAAGGCATCGTATTGGTCCGCCATGGCACCAATCGAGGCAAAGGTGCGGCGTTGGGCTCTGGCTTCCGGCGTGCGCGCGAGCTGGGCTTCAGCCATGCGCTGAGCTTCGACGCCGACGGCCAACACCGGGCCGCCGATCTGCCGGCCGTGTTGCAGGCGGTCGAGGCGCGGCCCGAGGCGCTGATCGTCGGCTGTCGCGACCTCAGCCAGGGGGGAGAGTCCCGCCGGCGCAAGAGCCGTCTGCTGCGCTTCAACTCCAACTTCTGGGTGTGGGTTGAGACCGGCTGCTGGGTGCCAGACACCCAGAGCGGCTTCCGGGTGTATCCCCTCGGCCCCCTTCGCTCTGTTGAGCTGCGAGGCATGCGTTACGACTTCGAGGTCGAGGTGCTGGTCAAGTTCTTGTGGGCGCGCGGTGTCGTGACCAGCGTCCCCGTGACGGCGAGCTACGGACCAGGCAGCGTCTCGCACTTCCAGGCGGGGCCCGACTTTCTGCGGGTCACCTCGCTGAATCTGCGCCTGCTGGCTCTGCGCTTCTGGCTGCCACTGCCGTTGGTTCGGCTGCTGCAGCGCCGCGCGGGGCTGGGGGCGAGCATACGCTCGGCGCTGCTGAGACTGGTGGAGGCCTCCCATGGGCGCATCCGGGCCTGCGGCAGCCTGGCACTCGGAAGCGCCTTGGGCTGCGCCCCTGTCTGGGGAGTGCGGCGCCGCGCGGTCCGCGCCCTGGCGCGAGAGCTGAGGGTCGATGCCGACCTGGCAGAAGACGCCTGCCTGTGGTGGTCCGTGCCGAGCTTGCTGCCGCTGACGGTCTACGCCAGCTGGCTGCTGGGGACGCAGCTTCAGCCGGCGCAAGCCTGGCCGCTGCAGTTGTTTCAGGGAGCTGTCGGGCTGGCCGTGCTGGCGGGAGCAGCGGGGTTGCTGGCCGGCTTGGGAGTCCTGCTCGGCGTGGGCCTGGCGCGGCGGCGGATGGACGCATGAAGCCGCTCGGCCGCACAATGGCCTGGCTCAACCTGGGCTTGGGGGTGCTGGTCCTGGGGGCAGGGCTCGCACTGTGGCGGCCCGAGCTGGGTCAGGACATCACGCGCCTGTTGCCGCGCGACGACCCCGAGCTGCAGGGGCTGCTCGAGGTCAACCAGCGCTTCGGGCGGCTCGATACCTTCGCCATCGACCTGCAAGCGCACCCCGAGGAGGGGGGGACTGCAGAGATCGTGGGGCAGGCCGCTGAGTCCCTGGCATTCCGGCTGCGTGGCAGCGGGCAGTTCGAGCGCGTGCAGGCCCGTGTTGTGTCGGCGCACCGGCTCGAGAGCTTCGAGAGCCTGCAGGTCAAGCTGCCCAGGTTGGTGCGGCCGGGGCAGCTGCAGTCTTGGGCGGACAGCCTGTCCAGCGGCGAGCTGCGGCGGCGGCTCGAGCAGGTGCGGCGCGCCCTGATCGAGCCGAGTGGGCCGTTGCTCAAGAACAGCCTGCGGCGGGATCCGCTCGGGTTGGGAGCCGAGATGCTGCGGGGGCTGGCGCCTCCGATGGGTGAGGGGGCGGCCGCCGAAGTGCGTGAGGGGCGCTTGTTCAGCGCCGACGGACGCGACCTGTTGATGCTGGCGGTGCCGGGCTTCCCCGCTTCGGATGCCGCGCGCGGGGCCTTGTTGGTCGCGGCCGCCGAATCGGCACGCGCGGCGGTCTTGCGCGGGCATCGGCCGGGGGCGTTGAGCATCCACTACGCAGGCGGACACATCGCCAACCTCGACAACGCGGGCACGATCCGGACAGACATCGAGCGCAGCCTGACCGCGATCAGCCTTGGAATCGCGCTGCTGGGGGTGTTCTTTTTCCGTCGCTGGCGCTCGATTCTGGGCATGTTCCTGCCGGCAGCGCTGGGCAGTGCTGTGGGGCTGCTGGTCTGCGGGCTGGTCTGGCCCGAGATGTCGGCCGTGGCCCTGGGTTGTGGGGCCGCGTTGATCGGCATCGCCGTCGACTATGGCATCCACGTCCTCTTCCAGCTCGACACCGCCGCCGAGTCCGAGCTCGTGCCGCGCATGGGCGAGCTGGCAGCGCCGCTGGCTCTGGGGGCAGCGACCACGGTGGCGGGCCTGCTGTGTCTGTGTCTGTCGCCGATTCCCGGCCAACGCCAGATGGGGCTGTTCGCTGCCAGCGGGGTGCTGGCCGCGGCCCTGGCGGCCTGGTTCCT
Organism: Planctomycetota bacterium; assembly: GCA_029260765.1. GTDB lineage: Bacteria > Planctomycetota > J058 > JAJDCP01 > JAJDCP01 > JAJDCP01. The sequence continues at coordinate 48,613 of JAJDCP010000086.1, read as the reverse complement.
GCTGCCAGGCTTGGTGGGGGCGGGCGCACAGGCAGCGAGGCGGCCCTGGTTGGTGCGGGCGATCACCGGCTTGCTGCAGCGGGCGCAGAGGCCAGGATTGGGGCTGCTGCTCGTGCTGGCAGTGCTCGCCACGGTCGGCACCGGCAGCCTGCGGTTCGAAGGGGACGTCAGCAAGCTCAACCATCTCTCCCCGCGCAACCGGGCCGACAACGCCCATCTGCTGAAGGTCTGGGGCAGCTTCTCGAGTACCTCCGCGGTCGTTCGTGGGTCGGATCTCGAGACGGCGTTGCAGGCCAATGAGAGCCTGTATGTCGTGCTCGAGCAGCTGGCCTCCAAGGGAGTGCTGCGAGGGCTGCGCTCGCTCGCGGCGCTGCTGCCCTCGCAGGCCGCCCAGCAGAGAGCCTGGCAGCGCTATGCCGGCTTCTGGTCGGGACCTCACGGCCACAGGATTCTGGCAGACTTCCGTCGCGAGGCCGCAGCCTGTGGCTTTTCTGCGTCTGCCTTCGCGCCCTTTCTGGCGAGCCTGGCTGAGCCTCCGCCTGTGCTCCAACCCGAGGATTTCGACGGCAGCATCTTCGCCAACCTGCTCGAGGCCAACCTGCAGCGCTCCAGCGACGAGACCTGGCTGCTCAGCAGCTTCCAGCTGCACGACCGCAGCCAGCTGCGTGCGGTGCGCGCCCGTTTGGAGCAAGCCCTGCCAGGCGTGTTGGTGGTCGACAAACGCGCTTTTGTCGAGCGCAGCGCCGCGCTGGTGCGCACACAGCTTGTGCGCCTGGGGATGTTCGCCTGTCTCGCCGTGTGCGCGTGTCTGTGGCTGAGCTACCGGCGCATCGAGCTCGCTTTGCTGGCTGTCTTGCCCGTGGCGTTGAGCGGGCTGCTGACGCTGGGGCTGCTGGGGCTGTTCGCCGTGCCCCTCAACTTGATGAGCAGCCTGTTCGTGGTCTTTGTTTTCGGTGTAGGCGTCGACTACTCGGTCTTCCTGGTCGGGGCTGAGCTCAGGCGGTACCGCGGAGGGCGTGCCGATGGCTCCTCAACCTGGGGGTCGGTCAGCTTCTGTGCTTTGACGACGTTGTGCGGTTTCGCCAGCCTCAGCCTGGCGGAGCATCCCGCGTTGCACAGCATCGGCCTGACCGGACTGCTCGGCGTGGGGTTCAGCCTGCTCAGCGCGAGTTGGTTGATCCCGGTGCTCGGCAGGCTGTTGCTCCCCGAGGGGGGGCGGGCTGGTGCTCCGCGCCTGCTCTCGCTGCTCGCAGCGATCTGGGCGTACGGCTACCTTGCCGTGGTGATGGCCTGCTATGCACTCTTCCTGCGGCCCTGGGCCTGGTTGCGCTGGCGGCAGCTGCCGGATCGTCAAGCCTTCTGCCGGCGCTACAGTCGCTGGGTGAACCGCATTCTGATCCTGCGCTTTCCCTACCCCCATGCGCGGGTGGTCTTCCATGGCCTCGAGCCGCAGACGTTCGAGCGGCCGGCGGTGATCGTCTGCAACCATCTGTCGATGTTCGATGTCGTGTTGGTGCAGACTCTACCAGTCGATGCGGTGATGCTGGTCAAGCCGTGGGTCTGGAAGCTGCCGTTGATGGGTGCAATGGCGCGCGACGGAGGCTTCCTGCTGGTTGAGGAGGGGGGCAGCGAGCGGCTGCTCGAGCAGGCGCGCACGGCGCTGGAGCAAGGTCTTTCGGTGACGGTCTTCCCCGAGGGCAGCCGTTCTCCCGACGGGCGCATGCGGCGCTTCCGCAAAGGGGCGTTCGAGCTGGCAGTGCAGCTGCAAGCCGATGTGGTGCCCGTGTTGCTGACCGACACGCAGGCCGCCATCCCCCGCGGCGCGTTCTGGATCGGGGCGTTCCACAGCCAGGTGCGGGTGCTGCCGCGCCTGACAGCCAGCAACTTCGACTACAGCCAAGGCTCGAAGCACCTGGCGGACAGCGTCAAACGTCTGCTGCTCAGCCACGAGGCCGCCGACTGGCGGCGTGCCCAGCAATCGCAGGCTTTCTGGCGGAACCTCGCGGTCCGCTACCGCTACCGCGGGGCTCTGGACCGCCGGGTCGCGCGCCGACTGCGGGCCGATCCGCTCTGCCGCCAGATCGACCGATTGTTGCCCCTTCGAGGGACCATCGTGCAGCTCGGCGCCCGCGATGGTTTGCTGGCAGCCATCGCTGCAGGCCAGTCGCTCGAGCGTTCACTGCAGTTGCTGGCAGTCTCTGCGGTGTGTCTGGCCCAACTGGAGCGGGCCTTGTGTGGAATCCGCAACCTGCAGCTGTCTGGCGAGCTTCCCGAAGAGCTTCCCGAAGCCGATGCCCTGCTGCTGGTCGATCCTCCGGAAGAGTGGACTCCCGAGCGCCTGCTCGAGCTGGCGCCCCGCCTGCTGGCTGCGTTGCGTCCCAGGGGCAGTCTGCTGTGGAGGGCCGAGGCCACACAAGCGCGCGCCTTTTGGGAGGGCTCTGGCTTGCAGGCCAGCGACGGCCCCGCGGGTGTGCGGATCTTCCGCCGCGTTGATTGATGGGCACCGTCTACGGACTCGAGGTATCGGACGGTTGCATAGCGTCGTTGGGGACTTCCCCAAGGAACAGGAATTTGACCCGCAGGGTGCGGCGCTTCTTGAAGGCCGCCAGTTGTTCGACCGATTGGTAGGGCGAGTGCTCGAGGGTGTGGCGAGTGGCTTCGCGGACCCGCAGCTCCTCGACTTTCTCGATCTGCACCCACAGGGTCTCGGGATCACTGCCGGCCACCGGGTACACATAGCCCTGCTTGAAGGTCTTGAACTGGCGAGGCACATGCACGAACGCGACGGTCCATTCACCACTGGTGATCAAAGGACGAGCGATGTCGACATCGGGGAACGGCAACGCCGGCCGCCCGCTGACCAGACCAAACATCGAGGCCACCCGCAGGCGCAGCCTCTCCCACAGGTCATTCATCCGCCGACGGCGCTCGAACAGCCGTACGCCGCCGATGATGCCGTCGACCACATAGGTCTCGATGCCGTTCTCGATCTCACGCAGGGGCCAGGGCACGCTCTCGTGGAGCGTGATCTGGGTCTTGTTGAGGCTCTCGCCCTCGAAGATGTACCGCGTGCATTGCCAGGCCTCGGGTAGATCACGGTCTCCGAACTGTGCATAGCCGGGTCCGCTCTCGACCTCAAAAGTCTCGAGATGCCCGTCACCGCCCTCGTAGCGAAGTTGCTCGCCCTTGGCAAAGATCGGGAAGGCAAAAGCGATCGTTTGGTCCCAGTGGGTCGTGCGCAGCAACAGCCGCTGGCCGGAGCGGTAGATGTACGTCTCGAGGCGGCTCTTCTGCCCACGGCAAAACAGGTAGTCGTAGCAGATCTCGTCTCCCTGCAGACGCCGTCTTACCAGGATGCGCACGCTGCCGTCGCTCAGCTCGATGCAGTCGCCGATCTCCGGGAGCACGGGCGCGGGAAAACGGTGTCGGTCCATCTGCGCGACACTGCGTCTTCCCAGAATCGGCCGAGTCAGGAAGGCCATCGTCGCCATGTAGGTCGGCCTCAGGTACTGCCAATATCTCCAGAAGCGTCGCTTGAGGCGCAGGATCTTGTCGTCATTGCGCTGCCCTTCGACAAAGACGGTTACAAACCGCAGCGAGGGATGCAGCTTGCACAGCTCCTTCATCGCAAAGGTGATCGGTACGGACAGTAGAGCGCCCGAGACGCCCCAGATCCTGTACCAGACCGCCAGGCTCAACAGCATCGCCAGGGCAGACATGTCCAGCGTATCGCCGGCGATCAACGGCTCGACCACGTTGCCGAAGACGAACTGGATGATGAACAGCAGGGCGATGATCAGCAGCTTGGACTGGGTCGGGTCGAGGAAGACTGCGCCGCCCACCACACCGAGTGCCAGCAACGAGCCGACGTTGGGCACAAAGTTCAGGAAGAAGGTCACCACGGACCAGAAGAAGGCCAGGCGGACGTCCGCGGTATTCAGCACCAGGTAGGTCGCGACGGCTGTCGCCAGGCTGACCAGGGTCTTGATGCCGAAGTAGTCGGCGATGCCCTGGGCGACGGTCTTCAGGGAGGTATAGAGGGCTCCCCCCTGGCCGGGGAAGGCGCGATGGACCTTCCAGGATAGCAGGCGCAGCTCGCCGAGGATGAAACCCGCATAGATCAGTGCCGCGGCCAGGCTGGAGAGAATGTCGGTCAGCACGCCGAGGATCCCGCGCAGCATGTCAGGCAGGTAGTCGGCGAACTTGGTGATCATACCGCTGGTGATGTCTTTGAAAGGGCTGGCCACGGTGTCTTCAGAAGCATCGGTCAGACTGACTACGTTGACCGTATCCATGCGGACAGCGCTGATGCTGGGAGGCATCATCGGCAGCCCTGCCAGGGCGAAGCTGGTCTCCAGCAGGGTCGCGATGGCCTGCTGGGCCATCTTGGCCTCTTCGGCGGCCTGGGCGTTGGCCAGGCCCGTCGTGTCTTCGGGCGTGTCGGAGGCCCTCAGCTCTTCGATCCAGTTGTGTGCGCTCTCGATCTTGTTCTCGATGCTGCTCCGGTACTCGGGAATCAGCTCGTAGATCTGGGTGTATTCCTCGGAGATGTTGTCGATCACGAAGTTGACCAGCCAAAACGAGATCAGCAGCGCCACCGTAAAGACCACCAGCCGCCCGAGGGGGTCGTCAACCAGGTCCCAGATGAACTTGACAAACACGCAGATCATGATCGCGATCAGCAGGGGCACGATCTCCTGCTTCATGAACATCAGCATCGCGCCGCCGGCGAGCACAGCGACCAGACCGAGGAATGCCAACTCCAGTTTCCGCTGGGTCAGCGATTGCTGGGTGATGCGGGGGACACGTCCGGTGAGCATGGAGTCCTCTCGGGGGCGGGGCTGCCCCGGACTCAAGGTAGCAGCTGCCCGGATCTGTCACAAGCTGCGCAAGCATCGTCGGACAGCGCAGCGGCGATGCAGGCGCCGGGCTCGATGTCTGGTCGGAGCTCGAGCCACAGTCCGGCAACGCAGACGATGACCCATCCACAGCGGTGTCTTCCCGTCCAAGCGGAGTCTCGAGCACGAGAACAGAGGAGGGGCGCGCCCGCCAGGGGGAGAGCTTCGGCGCCCCTTCTCTGAGAGTTGCCAGCGCGCGCAAAGGCACGCAACTGCCCATGGCTCAACTCGCTTGCGGGTATTGGCGTGCCCGGCTGCGGCGTCGTTGCCGGCGGGCTTGTTCGCGCTGCAGTGCGCGGCGCTCGAGCTCGACCTGCTCGGGATGGTCCTGCTCCCAGGTCGCAATCCGGGTCATCAGCTCGATCACATAGGGTCGTTCAAACAGGGGCGGCAGACTCGGCGGCTCCTGGCCGTGTCGCATGTCTGCTTCGTATCCGGCATAGGTGTCGTCGTCGTCGTCGAACATTCCGCACCTCCCGGCCCGGTCGACGTCGGCAGGTGGTGAACCTGCCCGTCCGCGGGCTACCGTGTGCGGCAGCTCCTTTCTCACCGATACATCGCCGCACACCTAAGAGTTTTGCGGCCGCGGGTCATGCCGAAATCACTTGTCCACCATCTGCCTGTCTTTTCTTGTCATATCCAGGCCACGGGCAGGTCGCCGTTTTGTCACAAACCTGGGAGATGCAAAAAAGCTCCCCGAAGGGAGCTGATACCGGAGGTGGGACTTGAACCCACACGACCAATGGTCACTGGATTTTGAATCCAGCGCGTCTGCCAATTCCGCCACTCCGGCAGGCTGGAAGCCGAGCGACAGGAATTATAGCACAGTTTTCTCGAAGGGCAATGCCATCTTCCGAGTGTGCACAGGCCTGAAGATCTCCGAGTAGACCACCATCTGCTGGGCCGCGTTCAGCTTCAGCTCGCCCATCCGCTGACGCAGGTATTCTGCCGACTTCAGGGCGTCCTTTTTCTCCGCGTAGGCCTCGCGGCTTGCCTCGAACTCGTCCTCAATGGAGTTTTCGGCCTGGCGCTTTCTGCGGGCGAGCTCGAAGGTATCGTCTTTGCCTGCCGTTGGAGCCGCGGAAGACGTCCGCAGCGGGATGATCTCGGGGGCCAGCGGCGTTCGGGCGGGCTTGACTGGTCGTGGCGCACTGGAGTGAGCCAACGGCGGCGGACGGCGCCGTGCCGTGGGAGCAGGATCGACGCCCAGGGCGCGGCGCAGTGATTCGAGCCGATCCTGCTGCGGACCCTGGTTGAGACGCGGGTAACGGGCGCCCTTGCGAGCCGAGGGCTTCTGATTGCTCGCGGCCCTCTTGACCATCATCACCAAGCCGTAGATGGAGACGCCCGCGATGATGATGCAGATCTCGAGCTGGTCGGGGACCTGCGCCAGAAACATCAGACGCCATCCTTTGCCGACGTGCCAGAGATGGCCGTGCGCATGTTGGTGTCAGCCTGCAGGTTCTTCAACGAGTAGTAGTCGAGGATGCCCATACTGCCCTCATTGAATGCTGTGGCGATCGCGCGCGGCACTTCGGCCTCGGCCAGCACGACTTTGGCGCGGTTGTGGTTGATGTCGGCGCGCATTTCCTGTTCGTGGGCAACGGCCAGGGCGCGCCGCTCTTCAGCTTTCGCTTGGGCAACCCGCATGTCGGCCTCTGCCTGGTCTGCTTGAAGCTTGGCGCCGATGTTGTCGCCGACGTCGATATCCGCGATGTCGATGGAGAGGATCTCGAAGGCCGTTCCTGCGTCGAGGCCCCTCTGCAACACCTGTTTCGAGATGGTGTCGGGGTTCTCCAGCACCTCTTTGTGCGATTCGGCGCTACCGATGGTGGTCACGATGCCTTCGCCAACCCGCGCGATGATGGTCTCTTCGGTCGCCCCACCGACGAGTTTTTCGATGTTGGCCCGCACGGTTACGCGAGCTTTGACTTTCAGTTGGATCCCATCGCGTGCGACAGCATCGACAGTGGTACGACCTTGCTTGGCATCGGGGCAGTCGATGACCTTCGGGTTGACGCACATCTGCACCGCATCGAGGATCTCGCGTCCGGCCAGGTCGATCGCGCAAGCCTTCTCGAAGGTCAATCCGAGGTGCGCCTTGCTGGCGCCGACCAGCGCGCGGGTCACCCCGAGCACGTTGCCGCGCGTCATGTAGTGCGTCTCGAGCCGGTCGTAACTCAGGTGGATGCCCGCTTTGTGTCCCATGATGCGCGCATCGATGATGATGCGAGGGTCGACCCGCCGCAGGCTCATGGTGATGATGTGGACCATAGAGATGCGGCAACCGGACAGTGCAGCGCGCAGCCACAACGATCCGAACCTCCAGAAGGCGGCGAAGATGATGAGGCCGACGACCATTACGCCGATCAACACCATCAATTTCAATTCGTCGTCCGCGACAGCGGCTTGGAAGAGCACATCTACCATGATGGTTTCCACCCTTTGCGTGTATTGCAATCGAAGGCTCAAGGATACCGTGGCGCGGACCGGAAAGACACAACAAAGTACAGGCGCGTGCGGCTCCACAGGGATGCGGACCGGAGCCGAAAATGCGCCTGGAGATCATCTGGGCCGGTCCGGTCTCGTCAGCTCTACGGTTGTTCGGGCTGCTCGGGAGTCTCCGCAGCCGCGACCGGCGCCTCGACCTCGGCGGGCGCCGCGCAGACAAAGATCCGGTTCCCGTGTACTTCCTCGACGATCAGCGCTGTGCCGCGCTCGATCATGTCTCCACGGGTCAACACCGAGACGCGCTTGTCGCCAAACCTGGCCTGCCCTGTCGGGCGCAGCGGAGTCAGGGCCTCACCCCGAGCCCCCAGCAGCTCTTCTTCGCTGGCCTCATGCAGTTGGGGACTGGCCTGTTGCTGCCCGGTGTGAGCCATCCGTCGGAAGAACAGGTTGACCGTAAAGATGCCAAAGATCACACCGACGGCCAGCTGGATGACACCCAACCAGGTGGAAAAGCGGAAGCCAAAGAACACCGCCGCGCCGAAACACACCAGGCCGATGACGCCGAGCACCCCTCCGGCGGGAATGAACGGTTCGGCGAACATGAACGCCAGCCCGACAACGAACAGCACGCAGATCCACTCAAGCGCCATGATTCCCCGTCCGTTCGCGCACCACGATCGCCATCGGCGTGGCGCGTACCACTTCGACTTCTACATCGGCCTCGATGATGCTGCCGTCGGATTCGGCGTCGAGCACCCGCCCTTCGAGTCGGATCTTCCCCGAGGGCCGCAGCGTGGTCGCTGTCCGCCCGAACTTGCCGATCAGGTCCGCGGCATCGGCATTGCCCGCGACATAGCCGTCGCTGGCCTTCAAGGACTGGTCATGAACGAGGCGTTTGAGGTACGGGCTGCGCGGCAGAAAGCGGGAGAGCGCCCAACCCAGAAGGATCGAGCCCCCCAAGCCTGCAAACACGACCACAAGTCCTTCGAACACGCGGGAGCTTGAAAAGGGATCACTGATATCGGGGATGCCCGTGCCGTAGATGGCCGTGAACAAACCCGCGAAGACACTTAGGAAACCCAACACGCCCACGACTCCAAAACCTGGGATGACGAAGAACTCCAGCATCAACAGTACGAATCCCAGTAACAAGAAGATGATGCTCACCCAGTCGGCCACGCCGGCGAGGTAACTGCTGCCGAAGTACAAGCCCAGGCAGACGATGCCGGTGATGCCCGGTGCCCCGAAACCGGGCACCTGGAACTCGATGATCACGCCCGTAAAACCGATGATGAGCAGGATGACCCGCACCCACCAGATGTTGAAGATGCCTACCACGGTGTCGACAGCCGTAGGCTCGAGTACGTGCACACTCACGTCGCCGATCACGACCTCCTGCTTGATGTACTCGATGGCCGCCTCACGGTTGTCGAAGGCCGGCTGCTTGCAGAATCCCAGCTGGAGCGCGAGCTCTTCGTTGACCAGCAGCAGGTCGTGATCAGTGACAATCTCCTTCTCCGAGATCACGTTGTAGTAGATCGCGTTGCTCTCGCGCTCGTCCCCTGTCCAGTAGAGTGTCTCGTCGAGGTCGGTACGGACCTCGAACAACCGCACCTCCGAAGTGATCAACGCCTTGACCGCGGCCTCCGAGTAGTCGCGCCGGGCCGAAGTGTAGCGCAGCAGAGCCGATTGGATGATCGCTTCGGCCTTCTTGCGCATGTTGAGGTCGAGGATCTCGCCGGGCTGGATGGGAGCACAGGCGCCCCAGGTCGAGCCCCGTTCCATCAGGATCTCGTTCGGTGTTGCGAGGATGAAATAGGTCCCCGCGGAGAAACCATTGCGCACGTAGATGAAAGTCGGGATCGAAGGACCGCTGTCCTTGTCCCCCCCGGGGCCGAGATTGTAGATCGCGTCGCCCGCTTCCTCGGCCGAGTCGATCCGTCCCCCCCAGGTGTTGAGGTCGATCAGGATGACGTCGGCTTGCCGGTCGACAGCTTCCTGCAAGCGACGCTTGAAAGACGCGACCGAGGACGGATCGACTTCTGCGTCGAAAGTCACGACGCAGATCCCGCCGGTGCCCGGCTGCTCGGACTGTGCGAAGGCCCGCTCGCTGAGCAGCGCACAGAGCAGCAGAGTCGTCAAAATCGGAAGAATGCGTGGGCGTGTGTGCATGTTGGGCTCCGTGTCGAAGACCCCGAGGGGAGCGACCGGCAACGCGGCGGGGGCCTGAAGGGAGAGCTGCACCGGGCCGTTGGCCACAGCGGAAAAAGGGCTCTCGATGGTGCCTCCGGGCGCCGCTTGCCCCCTCTGTTACGGAGATGGGCGCCATCCGCATCATAAGCGCCCGAGACGGAGCGTCAAGCGAAAAGCCCCCTGCTTGGGGGGCTCGCGAGGCGCAGTGGGTCGTGGCAGGAACTGGGGGCGGATTCGGGCTAGAAGTCCCGCTCGCGGGTATTGTTTTCCTTCTTCGGGGTGTCCTGCACGGTCACTTGCAGATCGAGGATCTCACCCCCACGCAGGATCCTCAGCTGGGCGTCGACCCCAGCGGGCAGCTTGAACAGGGCGCCGAGCTCACCGAACTTGCTGACGGGCTGGCCGTCGACCTCCAGAAGGACATCCCAGGGCTGCAGGCCGAAGCGCTCGATGTTTTCGCAGTCGTTGCTCAGTCCAACGCCGACTCCATCCTCCAGGCCGAGCTGATGACGCAGCAGCTCGCCGACGGGAACCGTCGAAACGACCACATCCCCGAAGTTTCCTTTGGTTCGGGAGTTCCCATTGCCGAGCTGGAAGCTGAACGTCTGCCGATCACCCTGGTCCAGCATGTCCTCGAAGAGCTTGCCGAACTGCTCACCCAGGCCCTCTTGCAGCAACTTCTCGAGATCTTCGAAGCCCTCACCGGGCACCAGGGGAACGACGCGCATCCCTGGGGGGAAGCCTTCTTGCCTCTGGTCGGGTTGGTCGGGGCTCGGCGCGTTGCGGATACTGTCGAGGGCCTGCTGAGCCCGCCAGTTGACCTCAGGGTCGTCGGACAGCAGGGCCTTCTCGAGAGCCGGAACCGCCTTGGGACCCAGGGCGATCAGCTTCTCGGTCGCGGCCTCGCGCGCCTGGAAGTCGGCAGCGCCCAATTGCTCGATCAAACTGTCGACGTCCGGATCGGCATCTTGCGCCAGGGCCGGTGTGAGGGCCAGAGCGCCGAGCAGGACGAGGAATGACAAGCGTTTCATGCTCAGTCCTCCGATGGTCCATGGGGTACGCGTTCGACGCGCTCCCCGATGGTGATGATGATGGTGTGTTGTGTGGTTTCACGGAGCACGTTCAAGCGCAAGGTTCCCCCCGGGTTGCCTCGGACAAAAGCGCCCAGCTCGTCGAGCTCGGCCTCCGGCTCGCTCAGGCTCGTGATGACATCGCCGAGTTGCAGCTCACTGGCCTCTGCCGGACCGTTTGTGAAGATGCGCACGACAATCAATCCCTGGTCGATGCCCATCTCCGTACCTGCGTCGGCGTCGAGAGTCTGGACCTGTATGCCGAGCCAGCCTGTGCGCACAGTGCGCTGCGAACGGATGCGCTCGACAGCTTTGCGTATCACGCTACCAGGCAGCGCATAGCTGCGATGGCGTCCGGAGCCAGGAGCGAGGAGCAGCTCTTCGGGCACTCCCTCGTCCGCGAACATCTGGCCGAGCAGCTGGGAGGGGCTGAGCTGCTCACCAGGACGTTCTTCGTAGCCGCGGATCAGCATGCCGAGTGGCAGCCCATGGCAGTCTGCGACCAGGCCACCGATATCGCTCGAGCTGAGGCCCAGGTTGATGCACAGAGCATCGCGGACCCGATGTTCGCCGCGGTTGAGGCTGACGCTTCCCCGCAAGGTTGCCATGGCGAAGGCACCATCGGGGTTTCCGCCGCAGACCGCAAGCAAGGAGCCAGGCTCGACAGTCTGTTCGGTCCAGTCCGCAGCTCGGGTCTGGCCGGCGAGGCCCTCGACCTCGAGCAACACCAGCCCGGTGTGCGTGTCCACACCTGCCACGACTGCTTCGAAAAGCTGCCCATTCCGACGTACCTCGATACGCTCCGCTTCGTGGAAGGTGCGGCCGTACGATGCCACCGTGCCCCGCTCTGCGTCCAGGACCACGCCGGACAGGTGCAGACTCCACGGCTCGGCATCGAAGCGCGGGTCGAGCTGGAAGGCACCCGTCAGGACAATCTCGACGACCTGCTCCGCAAGGTTGCGGTGGATGCCCCGCAACTCGGCATCGAGCTGTTCGGTCAGGCTGTCCTGGGCCCGGGCCACCAGAGCAGTGCTCAGCAGCAGGGCGATCAGGGGGAGGGCACGATAGGGCATAGCGAGTCTCCTGCAGAGCTGGCTCAGAAGCTGCGGGTCTCTACGTCGCCGTCAGGCTTGTCCTCGACGGGAGGGGCCGGGAAGAGCTCGCGCAGCATGCGCTCCACTTCGGGCAGGTCGCTGAAGTTCTCGAACATGCGGCGCACCACCTCGGGGTCGTTCTGGAACCCTTGCAGGCCACGCCGTGGGTTGCCTGTGCCGACCCTGGTCAGGTTGTCAGGAGGCCGGAGCGAGGGGTTGGGCTGAACAGCAAACGGCTGTTCGGGACCTGCCGGCCCACGCTCACGCAACGGGCCGCCAACCAACAGGATCACCGCCGCCGCAGCTGCCAGCAATCCCAGCCAGCGTCGCGACCCACCACGCTGTCGCGGGCGTTGAGCCGGAGGGGCTGGTTCGGGTTCTGGAGCACCTGCCCGAGCGAGGACACCCTCATAGAAGCCAGCGAAGATACGCTCGTCGACACTCTCTTCGGCGGCCTGCAGCACGGCCAGGCCGTCGCGTAGCGAAACCTCAGAGGCACGGCAGCAGGCGCATTTGTCGAGATGCCCTGTGACCTCTTCCAGCAGATCGGAAGGAAGATCCTGGCTCACCGCGAGTGGCAACCATTCTTCTACGGCGGAACACCTCATGACGAACTCCTGCTTGCGCGGCCCGCGGGGACGGGTCGCAGCTGTGCTTGACGGGTGGACTCTTCGGCGCGTTTCCAGTGCTCGAGGAACATCTTGCGCGCCTGGTGCAGGCGCCAGCGGGCGGTGGAGTGCGTACACTCGACAATCTCCGCGATCGCTTTGCAGGACATTCCTTCCAGGTCTCGCAGCTCGAGGACTCTGCGGTATTTTTCGGGGATGCGGGCCAGGATCTTGTGGACCTGGGCAGCGGTTTCTTCGCTCTGAAGGTTGCGGCTCGGGTCTGAGTGGCTGACCGGAGAGCTGACCTCGAGGGGAACCAGGGTCTTCTTGCGTTTGCGCAGGCAGTCGATGCAGAGATTCTGCACGATCTGGTACGCCCAGGTGGAAAACCGCTTCTCGGTGTCGTAGCGGTCGAGTGAGCGGTAGACCCGGGCGAACGCCTCTTGTGTGACGTCGAGAGCGTCTTCGTGATTGCGGACCATCCGCAGAGCGAATCGGTAGAGGCGCTTTTGGTAGCGCTCCACCAGCTCGCGGAAGGCTTTCGCTTCACCGCCGCGGAATTGGATGACGAGTTCGGCGTCGGATGTCGTGTTCTGCGTCAAAGTTCTTTTCCAACCAACTGGAGTAGGCTCTTCAAGAGGTGCTACGCGCCAGACGCGCAAGTGATGGCGGGCATTTCAACAAGTTTGTCGGAATTGGGCCGCAGGATTGCTCCCGGAGCCCGTCCGATTTCCGCGCTTCTCGGGGGCTTCAAAGAGCACCTGGGCGGCGGGCCCTCCTCCTCGACGGCCATCTGGGCCCCCTCAGGCCTCGATCCGCTTCGCTGAACCTGCGGCGGGCCTTCGGGCGCTTCGCTGATGCCGTCAGCGAAGCGGCCGAAGGTGGGATCTTCCCACCGACGCAGCACTCCGATTCACGAGCTCTCCGACACACTCCTGGCAGGGGCGCGGCGGGCAAAAAAAAAGCAGGCCCCGAAGGACCTGTACGCGTTGCTTCGGAGCTCTCAACTCAGAAACGGCCCTGGCGGGGCTCACGTGGGCGTTCCAAGCGGCGAGGGCTGCGTTCTTGAGGGGCATGCTCTTCGGGCACCTGTTCGCCGCGCGGCCGGCGTTCTTCAAAGCCACGGCGCAGCCCTTCGAGACGCTCCTGCAGCTCAGGCATCTCGTTGAGCAGATCCTCGAGTTGCTCGAACGAGAATTCTCTGTTCTGCAGCCGTTCGAGCAGGCCATCGAGCCGTTCGAGATCCAGGTCCATGGGCAAACGCGGCCGCTGGTCCCACTGCGGTTGCTGGTCCTGCTGAGGCCGCTGGTCCCACCGCGGCTGCTGAGGCCGCTGGTCCCACTGCGGCTGCTGGTCCCACTGCGGCTGCTGGTCCCACTGAGGCTGCTGGTCCCACTGCGGCCGCTGGTCCCACTGCGGCTGCTGGTCCCACTGCGGCTGCTGGCGGCGGCCTTGACGCCGCGGCTGTTGTTGCTCCCAGCGAGGCTGTTGTTGGCGACGGCGGCCCGGCCTCTGGGGTTGCTGCTGTTCCCAGCGCGGCTGCTGCTGCGGTTGCTGGCGGCGACCGGGACGCTGCGGCTCCTGTTGGCGTTGGAAATCGCCGCGGCGTTGCTCGGGAGCTCCCCATTGCTGGTGTTGTTCCATGAGCCGGTCGTGCCAGGGACCGAGCTCGAGGTTCTCGAAGCGGGGATCTTGCATGAGGCGCTCATGGAGCTCCATCAACAAGTCGTGCTCAGGGGTTTGCACGCCCTCCCGGTGTCCCTGGGCGAGCCGTTCATTGAGCTCGCGGATGGCGTTGATCAACCGCTCTTGGCGGTTCTCCATCGCTGCGAGGCGTCGCTCGAGCTCAGCCAGCCGGTCTTCAAGCTCGTCGCCGTCGCGTACCTCTTCGTGTCCCAGTCTCCGTTGCTGCTCGCGGTAGAAATGCAGCGCCTCGCCACGCGTCTCGAGGGGCGCCCCGAGATGCGCCTGCCAGTAATCCTCGCCCAGGGTGTCGCTGCCGCGCTGGAAGAAGCGCACTTCTGCAACCGGGAAGCGGAGCCAGACGCGCGCCTCGTCCTGGGTTCTGTGGATCGCCAGATGTGTGTCGCGGCTGCTGGCGGCAGCTATCTGTCCAATGTGAACTTCACCATCCTTGCTGACCAGGATGTCTCCGAGCAGAGTGCCGCCCATGGCAAATGCCAGAAGCAGGCAGAGTCTTTTGCTGTAGACCATAAGGGCTCCCCTTTTTGCGTCCGCGCTCCGGAGCGCGATGTTGATCAGTCGGCTGGTTCACTGAGGCCGTCGCGCGATATCCCGGATGGCATCGAGCAGGGCGCGTCCTTTGGCTGTACCGCCGTCACCTTCGAGCAGCAAACAGAGCTCAGCGCGCCCGACCTCGCGCACAACGGCGAAGTACAGGTCGGCGCTCGAGCTGACAGACCAGAGCCAGAGAAACAGGAAACCCACCCCGAAGCAACCAGCAAGCCACGAGAGCGGTGGCAGAGCGACCGCGCGTACCATCAAACTGAACACCGGCTGTGCCCGAAGCTCGTGCCCCTGGAAGTCGATGTGGGTAGCGGCCTGCAGCGGTGTGACCGTGGGTTGCCCGTTTGCCTCGCCGAACAGCAGCACTGTGGGAAGGACAACCTGAGGCCCCTCGTTTCCCGAGACCTCTGCCCAGGGAGTCGCGCGCAACTCGAAGCTGCCCTCCAGCCCAGGCACTTCGAGGGGGATCCCTGTCGGCAAGCGCGTGATCGTGCCGTCGATGTCGAGATCCACCGCGGGCTGCACATTCTCGAAGGCAAGCAGCCAGCCACCCCGAACCACAAACTGCTGGCTGCTGAGGTTGAGTGTGTCCGGCACATTCTCGGCGGAACCTGCTGGTCGGTATGCGATCTGAGCACGGTAGGTCTGTGGCTCGAAGGTCCCTGCAACAGGGGCCGGTTCGAGCAACCAGCGCAAGTCTGTGGTGTCGCTGAACACTCTCTTGTAGCGCTCGAGCGCTACACGCCAAGCCAAAGGACTGTCATCCCGCGGGTAGTTGAGCGAGGCTTTGCGGTCGAAGCTGCCCTCGACATGAACCAGAGAAAGGCTGGCGGCTCCATCGGCACCAAGCTGACGCGCGAAGGCCGAGAGGCTTCCTCGCTGCCGCGCCAGCCACCAATGGAGCTGACGCAGCGCCTGCACCAAGCGATGGTGGAATTGTGACTGCTGCTGCGCCTGTGGCCCGCTCACCGGCGGCGCAGTCGAGGCTCGAGGACCGAGCAGCCAACCGGGATCTGGGCTGGGCAGAAAGCTGTGCGCGAGACGTTCTTTGACTTTCAGCAGGTGGCGGTAGCTCGCGGCAGTGCCCCGCGCGGTGGTCAGCAGCTGTCGCCCCAGACCGAGTTGCAGCTCAGGAGCCGCGGCGTCCACGCTATCAGGCCCGAGCCGCAGCAGCATCGCCAGCACCGGTGCGTCCGTAGCGCCTCGTTCCGCCAGCATTTCTGCCATCGTGACCTGGGCCGAATCGAGCGCGCGCAGCGAGCTCTCCAAGGAGGCCAGGTCAGACTCGGGCTGGAGCAGGCGGTTTCGATTCTCGGCGACCAGCCCTTCGAGCCGACGTAGAAATGCCGCCCTCTCGCCGGTCCAGAGTTGCCGCAAAGTGACAGGAAGAGGCCCAGGCAAGGCGGTCTGCACGTCCGGAACCAACTCGAGCTGCGCGTTGCCGAACAGGCAAGCCCAGCCGAGCACCAATCCGATCCCCCCGATGAAACCCAGCTGAGCCAATGCTCGGAGCAGGGCTCGTGCGGAACCTTTGCGCACGCGCCCGACGATGCCCGCAGCGACTGTCTTCAGCTGCGGTTTCTTGAAGCCGGCGCGCGCGAGGATCTCTTTGACCTCTTGCTCTGCGCCCAGCCTCCGGCGCATGATGCGCAGCTTGCGTGTCGAGGGGTGGTGCACGATGGCGTCGAGGTCGAGATCGACAGGGCGTCGGCGCAGGCCGTCGATGAGTCCTCCGATCAAGGCTCCGACCCCACACATCGCGAGCAGCCCCAACAGCACCAGCAGGACCCCCGACAGGGCGGGGGTCTGCAAAGCCAGCGCTCGCCACACCAGAGCTCCCGCGCCGGCCTGGGCCCAGACGGGGGGGAGCGGTTGTACGAGGAACAGGACCAGCCAGGCGAGGCTCAACAGAGAATAGAGTGTCCAGGTGGCTGGGCGATGGAAGGCGAACAGCTGCACGGCCAGCTTCCCCAGCCCAGCAATCAGCAGGCCCGCGCGCTCTCTGGGGCGGGAAGGCGGTTTGGCGGACGCCGGCTTGAGGGGCCGCGGGCTCGCTTCGATGGTCGAGCTGTCCGGCTCCGGCTCTGCTTCGTCTCCAGCCCGTGTCCGGGCGCTGCGCCGCGCGCGCGCCGCGAGACTGTTGGCCGCGCCAGCGGGCGCAGCTTGAGCGCGCGGACGGCGTTCGCGCCGTCCGGTTGCCGCTTGCTCCGCAGGCGCCGGTCTGGTTTTCGGAGAGCTGTCAGGAAGCGGGTCGGTCGGCTTGCCTTCGGGCATCTGCTGGGCGCGAGCCAAGAGCTTGCGTTTGATGTCCTCGCGGCGTCGGTCGCGGTCGTCGTCGGGTGCAGAGCTGGCGTCGCTAGCTGTGTCCATGGCTCAAATCCCGATGAGGTCGAGGTGGATGAGTGCGACGGTCACGGCCGCGCCTGCCGCGCACAAACGCCCGACGCTCTGCCGAAAGCCCTTCCCGAGGCGGTTGACCAGCGCGAGTCCCACCAGGCCCAGGACCACGACCCGAGCCCCCAGGGTCGGCACGGGCGTACCCGACGCGGCCAGCAGCAAAGCGAGAAACGTCCCCTGCAGCAGCGCCGCGAAGCCCGTGTGCAGTCCACGCCGAGGCTCGTCGGCCAAGGCCCGGTCGGCGCTGAGTGCACTGTTGTGCTGGCTGCGTACTCCGATGCGCGCACTCCAGCCGGCAAGCTTGCGGGACAACAGCGCGCAGCAGACGCCGAACAGAAGCGCGTCGCCGACTGTCAGGAAGAGCTGTGCGGCGAGCTGCAGCGCCAGCCCTGGACCCAGACCGTCCGCAGGCACCAGGCGGCCGTCGAGGTGCAGCCAGGCAAGCAGCGCGAAGGCAACAACCAGGCCGGGCAGAAACAGGCCAGGCGTGCCGCGATGCCGTCGCTGTGTAGTGAAAGCGGTCCAGCCCGTTAAGCAGGAGAGTAAGGACAACAAATGGAAACGGCCGAGCTGGGCTATGTTCTGGAGCTGTCCCCAACCTAGACGATGTTGCTCGAGGCCGAGGCGTCCGAGCAAAAGGAGCGTATGGAGAATCAGGGCGCAAAGCAGACTGTAGCGGGCGATACGGTCGAACAAGAAGCGGCGTTGCTTGCCGACGGCGATGTCGAACACCAGCCCGTGCAGCAGGCCGAATGCCAGCGCCAGTGCGTACGGCACCAGCAGCATCCAGCTGCCAGCCAGCTCGTACTTCAGGTACCAGGGCGCTCCCACTCAGTGTTCCCCCGCGGGTCGGGTCGTCGGGCCGGAAGACCCGTTCGCGCTGACGAATCGACAAGTATATCTTGCCACCTGCCGGGTGGCAAGCACGCAACGCCCGCCAGCCGGGCCCGAGGCGCTCAACCCAACAACACGCGAGAACTAGGTTTGAAGCGACTTGGCAACCCGGTTATGATCCAAGAGAATGGCAGAGGTAGCGGTGCAGTGCAGCTCGTGCATACGACGAAGTTGTTCCGGCAGCCTCTTTCCGCGCCCCATCATCACGGAGCCCGTTCCATGCGCACCTGGACTACTGCGGCCCTCCTGCTGCTAGGCACTCTCGCTCCGCTGCTGGCCGAGGGCGGCGAAAAGACCTACGCCACCTACATAGGGCCGTTCAACGACGACCTTGTGCTGGTGATCGACGGGCTACAAACCATCAAAGAAGTCTCGCCCGAGGCGCAGGCCGACAATTTCAAGCGGCTGTTCGATCTACAGATCCGGCCGGGCGATCTGCTCGAGCTGACCTTCAATGAGCAAGGACAGGTGCTGACCTTCCGGCGTGTCAGTGATACGTCCGGTACGGGCAGCCAGAATCCGACCGATGTCAACCCCGATGGGAATCCCCTATCCGACGAGGTCGCGGCGGCCCTCAAGTCCTTGCGGCTGCAAGACAGGGTTCTCATCAACGGGGTTCAGGGCGTTGTGGTGCACATCGGACCGGAGGAGCTGTGGGTCAAGATCCTCAAGGACGAGGCTCCGTTCCGCACCTTCTTGATCGAAGAAATCAGCAGTTTGCTGAGGATTGACGTACCCCTGCCCCCGGTGCCGAGCGTCGCCGGCACGTACAACCTGGACAGTCTCGCCGCGAGGGGGCTGCAGGTCAACGACAAGGTGATGGTCAACGATCACCTCGCCACGATCACCGCGGCGGACAGTGCCTACTTGACCGTGCATTTCGAAGACAGCGCCTTGAATGTCGATGCGCGCATCGAGTGGGAGATGGTACACGCGCTGGACAAGCCGAGCGCTGAGCTCATCGCGACCACCAGACCGTCGGACACATTGCCGGAGTCGGGTGAGCCCAGCCAGGTGCTGGAGGTTCTCGCCGACAACCTGGAGCTCGATTACGAGAACAACACCTGGCGGCTTGCGGGTCGGGTCCGATTCGAGCCGGGCGCGAACCAATTCGTCGCCGTGGGCGCTCGCGTCACGCTGAAGCTCAGCGGCACGGGTAGCCTGCTCAGCCCTGAAGAAGAACGTGAAGCGGTCACCTCCGAGCCGCAGCTGCAGCGCTATCGCGTCTGGGAAGACGGTGAGGGCGGGCTGGTGCTGGCGTGGAATCTCGAGGACGTGCCGGCAGAAGGCGACGCGATCGTCAGCATTCCACTCGAGATTCTACTGCCCGGCGATGTCGTGACTTGGGAAGCGGATGCTTCCGAGACCAAGCTCGCGGAGCTGCAGATCGTCGACAAGAGTGTCATCCTCGCTGAGAAAGACTCCAGCGGCAACGGTAAGTGGCGGCCACGCGACCTCGAGGCGGGGCGGGCGATCGTCAATCTGCTGCGGAGACATGCGTCGATGCCGCGCCAGCGCGTCATCCTGGCGCTCCGGACACTGCTTGCATGTGAGTATCCGGTCGGGATCGAGACCTTCGTCAGTTTCCTGGACCGTTCGAGCGAGGAAGACGAAGAGATCGTCAGCATCTGCCTGGAAGGATTGGAACGCATAGCCCGGCGTCAGCCGTCTGAGGGAGAGGGCGCGGTCGGAGAGATCCTCGGCGAGAAGAGCCAGGTCGTCGAGCCGATCTACCGGCTGCTGAGCGACACCGACCCGATCTTCCGTTTCCCCGAGCTGACAGAGCAGGGGATGGTCTGGAAGCTGACAGCCCATCCGACGCTCGTGCGCAAGCGTCTCTGGCAGCTGCTCGCGAATATCGACCCTGCCAAGGGGCGCTTGTTGGGTCTTGAGATCCTGGCGGGTCTCCATCCCAGGACCTATCCACTGGAGGCATTCCGCACCACCATTCTCAGCTACTTTGAGGCTGACGAGTTCCGATCGACCAAGTTCTGCGCCTTCCGTACCGAAGGCTACCGCGTCGGTGAGGCCGCAACGGCGGTGCTCGACCACCTCGGAGCACGGTCCGAAGGGGCTCTGCGCGAGCTGTTCGCCAAGTTCAACTCCGATGAGGTGCAACCTGTCCCGGCCGGAGCCGAACCGGAAGAGGTCGTGCGCATTCTGCGCGAGGCGTTGGTCAAGACGCTGCGCGACAGAGCGACGGCAGTGCTCCTGCAGCCCACGGTCGCCCATGCGCGTACACAGTTGTCTTCTGGTAGCCTGGAAGATGCCGTCTCGGTCTTCCGTGACGCCTGCAGCCTGAGCGGCGGTTCCAAAGACGCCCGCAATGGGCTGGCCGAAGCGCTGGTCCTGTTGGCGGAGAAACGCGTCGAGAGCCGCCGCCTCGAGGCGTTTGAGCTGCTGGAGGAGGCACGCGAGCTGGGCAACACCGGTGCGGACGAGCTCTACGGGCAACTGCTGTATCTGGTCGCCACCGAAATGGACATGGGGGTCTGGGTCCACAGTGAGCCGGGTCTGGCAGGGCTCGCGGCCACGCGCGTGCTGCGCGACATACGAACTTTTGACGTCGTCAAGACCGACTTCCCCGAACCGCATATCGCGGGTTGGGTGCCGGTGTGGGTCGGCGCAGACAGTCTGGGATGGCTCGCGGAAGAGTGCGTCAGCCGCGTGCCCGAGGTCGCGGGCGTGGGAATCAAGCGAGACTCCTTCTTGCCACCCACGATCGAGGCGAGTTTCAACGCGGTTTTGCAAACGAAGTCGAGCTTTGCACGGCTTGCGGCCGTTCGGCGCGCGGCCTTGATCTCCGCCAAGGGCGAGCAGCTGTTCATCGACGGAAACTGGTCCGAGGCCAGTGACGTCTTTGAACAGGCGCTCGCACAACACGAAGGCGACCCGGTCGCTCTCTATTACCAGAAGTTCTGCCTGCTCAAGCAGTATGTGGGCTTCATTCCACTGATCGGTGCCGTATTGGCCACCATCATCGCGATGTCCTACTTCTCGATCCGCAGGCGTGGAATCCAGAAGCACGGCGGCCGGAGGCCCGATGTGGTCTCCGCCGACATGCCCTTCTCTGAGTTGCACGCCGGACGCTGGCTCACAGGCGAGCATACCAAGGGGGGCTCGCCGCGCATTCGGGGCGACGGGGGGTTCAATATCTCCGGTCCGCTGCCCGGAGCCGCGGGACAGAGCGGTTCGTTGGGTATTTCCAAGCCCTTGGCCATGGACGTCAGCGACCGCCAGCCAGACTACGGCAGCTCCGGTCCTGTGGGCGCGGAGGAGGAGTCGTGGGCGCAAAGCAGCGGCTACGGTGACTCGGACGGCTACGGACAGGGGTCGAGCTGGTCCGGGGCCGCAGGCGAGGATACCGGCTCGGGTCCGTCGTCCTGGGGCGCGAGCTCCGGGTCTGCCAGTGATGGCTGGCAGTCTTCGGGTGCAGGGACGCAGTCGGACTGGGATGAGAGTGGTGGCAGCGCAGCGTCGCAGCAGAGCTGGAATGAGAGCTCGGCGTTTGGTACCTCCGAAGGAGCCGCCGCGTCGGGTTCTTGGGGCGAAACCAGCGGCAAGGCCGCCAGCGCTCCGGAAGGCGACGCCTGGACCGAAGGGGGAACCTTCGGGAAGCGTGACGGAGGCGGCAAGGCGGCAGACCCCTACGACTCCGGGGGCCAGGAAGAGGAAGAGACCGGTCCGCTGCCCAGCAGTGCTGAGCAGAGTGCCATCGAGCACGACGTCATCACAGGTCCTTCCGATGCGTTTGCGCAGGCGGCGGGCGAGGCTAGCGGTGGCGTGACCAATGCCGTGTTGCTCGACCGCTACGAGCAGCTGCAGGAGCGGCGCAACTCATTCCCCGATGACCCCGAGGTCTTTGTACAGTTGGGCCAGGTTTGCGAAGACCTGCTGCGGCTGGATGAAGCGATCAAGTATTACACGACGGCGGCCGAGCTCGACCCCAACGATCCGTATCCACGGCAACAACTCGAGAGGCTCCTGCCGGATGGATCCCAGGGCACGGTCGGTTTGAGTCAGACCAGCACGGGGTTCATGTCGTCGTTCGGGAAGGCGTTTGCCTACCCGCTGCACGGCAACGGTCTGATCTCTCTGGTGATCGGCACGGTCTTGCTGATCGTCGCGCAGTTGGCCTTGTCCTGGGGGGGCATTCTCGCGCTGGCATTCTTCCTGCCCTTCGTGATGGGCTACTTCTGCGCGTACTTCTTCTCGATTGTCAAATCCTCCGGCCTGGGCAAGCACGAAGCTCCTGATTGGCCCGAGGCCGGCGACTGGCTCTCGTATTCGCGTCATATGGTGCTCTACTTCCTGGTCGTGGCCTGGCCGCTCCTGGTCGCTGCCTCGTTGAGCTGCTTCGTCTCCGGGTATTTCTGGATCCTGTTCGGGATCTTGACACCAGCCGTAATGTTCGTCATGCCGATGGCCCTGCTGAGCTCGATCATGCACAACACGGTCACCGTGGCCGCTGACTACAAGCTGACCTTCTCGAGCATTGGGCGCTGCATTGGGCACTACATGGCCTACTACGTGGTCATGGTCGTGACTACGGGGTTGTATTTTGGGGCGGGCTTCGCGTTGACTATTCTCGGGGCAACGCTGGGATTTGCGGTGACTGTGCTGCTCAGCCTGGTGATTTTCGCTGCTCAAGCGTACCTGTTCATGTTCAACGGCTATCTGTTGGGTCAGATCTACTTTCACAATGATAAGTCGATCGGGTGGTTCAGGTAATTGGGTTGGTCCGAACTTTGCATCGGATCGCAAGGAATCGACAGAACTTCAAATTCCCCCTTGAATTCCGTCACGAACTCAGATAGTCTGGCGGAGTTCTCTGAACATATTTTTCTGTCGAATTCCCTGGCTTTCCAGGAGGTGGTCGGGCCATGGCCTCGAGAGAGACTGTATCCAGGGCCAGGCGTGGAAAAGCGTCGCGGACCAAGAAAGACATCGCACGTGCCATCGCCCAGGAATACAAGATCACGCAGGTGAAAGCCAAGCAGGTGATTCAAGGGGTCCTGGACGCGATCGTCGATGTGCTCGTCGAGCAAGAGCGCCTTGAGCTGCGCAACTTCGGCGTGTTCGAAGTTGTCGTGCGCAAAGAACGCAAGGCCCGCAACCCACGAACCGACCAACCGGTCACCGTCCCGCGCCGCAAGCGGGTGCGCTTCAAGCCTGGGCGCTTGATTCTACAGCGCCTCAACGGGACGCCGCCCGAGTAGGGCACTCAACTCTCCAACATTTTTGATCAAGTGCGTATGCTGTGCGCATCGTGCGCGGACGCGTCCTGGGTCTTGCATGATCGGGCACGTCATCTCGGGCTGGCGTGCAGGCAAGCAGCTGCCGGCGTTATTGTCGTGCGCCACCAGCCTCAGCTCAGAAGATGTGGAAACCCAGGGCTTGCCAGTTGTATCATGGGTGCACATCCGGGGTCGTGCCGAGCTGAATGTTCGGCGGTACCGGAACGGAGGCCGCGACGCAGTTGAGAGCCCTGGTCGATCGCCTTGCACCTCTCCGCGCTGCTGACCGTGCCGGCCTCGAATCGCAGTGGTGCAGGGGGGCCAGCCCGAGCGCTGATGAGCTCGAGGGCTGCTACCGCGGGAAGCTGCTTTGGATGGCGGGCGTGCCGGACAGTTTGCGGCCTCTGACAAGCCTCGCCTGGGGGGGCCTGTGGAAGGGGAAGGCGTTCCAGCGCCCGCGCCATCCGGGCGGAGACGGACGAGGCTACAACCTCCAATTGAGCTGGAGCCTGCCGGTTCCCGGCCTGCCCTTTGTGACCCGGCTCGAAGCCTCGCGCATCGACGGCCAGCAAGTTCTGACGGTAGACTATGGTACGGGTCGAGGTGGCCTCTGGATGAGCGTTCGGGACGAGTTGCGCGCAGTAGGGGCGGGCCTCTATCTCGGTGCGATGCTCGTCGACCTGCGTGGCGAGGGGCGTGTGTTGAGCTATTTTTCGTTGCAACGCTGAGGGACTGATGAACGTGCAGGAAAACCTGTTGACCAAGTTGGCTGCGGCGCTACTGGCATTGGGTCTGGGCCTTTTCTGGTTACAAAGTGTGCGACTTCCCGAAGAGCATATGCTGGCATTCTTGCGCGGCGAAGCTCCATTGATCGGCAAGATCGCGCTTGCGCTGACGGCCATCCTCGCGGTGGCCGGATTGCTGAAAGACAAGGCGGCGGGCTTGGTGTTGCGCGAGAGCTACAACCTGCTCGTCCTGCTCAGCGCGCTGGTTTGTCTGGGCCTCCCCTGGCTGGCGGGTCTTGAGCTGGGTGGGTTGGTCCAGGCAGTGCTGCCGGTGGTGGCGTTGCTGGTCTTTCTGATCGTTCTGAGTCAGCGCTTCTTTGCGCCATTTCTGGCTTTGGGCGCTGCTTACGTGTTGACGTTGTACGTCGTCCCCTCCGTCGTGCGGGCGATCAGTCCCGGCTATCCACTGCTGGCCTGCCTGCCTTCGTTGCTGGCGCTGTTGGCCATGGTGAGCGCGCTGGTGGCGGCGTTTGCTGGCGGGCCTGCGGCTCCTGCGGAAGCCTGAGTCTCTCTCTTGCCAGCCAGCCGTCGTTTGATCCTGCTGGGGACCTATGACGCGTGGCGCAACCGCAACCGGGTGCTGCTCGAAGGGCTGCGCGACCGCGGCTGGGAAGTGCTCGAGCTCAACGCTAGCGCGTTTGCCGGCACCGACCGCGGTCAGTTGCGTCGTTGGCGGGTGCTTGTTGCCGCCCTGGGACACCTCTGGGCGTGGCTGGGGCTCGCCTCGCGCTATCTTCGGGCACCCGCCCACCGGGCCGTACTCGTCGCCCATCTCGGTCCTGTCGATGCGCCTTTTGCGGCGCTTCTCGCACGTCTGCGTGGCGTGCGCCTGTACTCAGATCTCAGCGTGCCTCTGGCAGAGGCCGCGCTCGACCGGGGCCTGGTGCGCGAGGGCTCCTGGACAGCGCGTCTCCTGGCTGTGCTCGACGGGCTGTGCGTGCGGCTGAGCCATCGGGTGCTGGGTGACAGCGCGGTGCACTGCGCGCAGCTGTGCCGGCGCTACCGCTGGCCCCGCCGCCGCTGGCTGGTCGTCCCCGTTGGGGCCAGCGACCGGGCATTTCCCTCGACGCCGGGTCCCTCGGCTGCGGCTGGCGGGGTGCTGTTCTACGGACACTACCTGCGCTTGCAGGGAGCGCCGTGCATCGTGCGGGCGGCCTCGCTATGGCCGCCGGAAATCCGCTTGCTGTGCATCGGGGCGGGCGACGAAGAGGCCGAATGCCGGAAGCTGGCAGCCGGCCTGGGCCATATCCGTTTCCTGCCGGTGCAGTCCTATCCGCGACTGATCGAGTCGATCCGAGCGGCAGAGCTGGTGCTCGGCATCTTCGGTGCGACGCCCAAAGCGGCTGCCGTGGTACCCAACAAAGTGTACGAAGCGTTGGCGGCCGGGCGGCCCGTCATCACCGCAGCGGGGCCGGCCCAACGCGAGCTGCTTCCCCAAGGAGCGGTGCACTGCGTTCCACCCGAAGATCCCCAGGCGTTGGCGCGGGCTGTGGAAGAGCTGTTTGCGCAACCTGCGCGCTTGCAGAAGCTGGCTGAGCGCGGCCGGGCAGCCTTTGAGCTGCGCTTCCGCCCAGTGGCCGTCGTCGAGTCCTTGCACCGCGCGCTGACCGCCCGTGGCCCTGGCCCGGATCCGTCACGAGGATCGTAGCGAGGACCCGGATGGCCGAGAGAATTCGGGCATGAGCAGCGCAGAGGTATCTTCGAGCAGCGAGAGGTCGAATGCGACGGTCAGGCGGGGCCGCAGCAGAAACTGGAGACGGGTTCGGGCTAGTCGCAGCGATCTCAGAGCTCGTCCGCGTGCTCGCCTTCGCTTTCCTCTTCGCCCTCGATGAACTCGCGTAGCGCTTCGTTCATGCGCCTGAGCCCGCGTTTGCTCACCGGGCTTAGCATCCCTGCCAGAAAGCTGAACAGGCCCGTGAAGCGCTCGCGCTGGATCACGCGGGTCTCGTCAGTCGCGGTCTCTTGCAAGATCAGGGCGTACTCGCCGTCGCACAAGCCGGGGAACAGGTAGCTGCCCTCGAGCAGGAGCTCGCGGTATTTGGCCACGGTTTTGACGGTCCGTTTGAGGATCTTGGTCTTGCCATTGTCGAGCCGGAAGTGCATCTCCAGCTCACTGTCGATGCGTGCACGTCCCTTGATCTTCGGAATCAGGGGGTTCCACTCGGGGTAGCGGGAGAAATCGACCACCGCCTGCCAGACCTTGATGGCGGAGGCCGCGATAACGATATCGCTCGAGATCTCAGCCATGACTGCTCGTGCCTCCCGCACCGACGGACTGACCGCAGTCTACCTGTGGTCTTGCTCGGTTGCAAAGGTGTGCGATCAGTCAGCCTTCGGCAAATTCGGCCGCGTATCGGTCTCTTCGCGTTGCACCCAGAAACCACGATCGTTCAAAATGAACGCGCCCTGCTTCTCGGGTTCTGCCATGTGGGCACGCAGCTCGGCCTTCTTGGCCATTGCGCGTGTTCGGGCCTCGGGGTTGATGCGGCCCTTGATGTCGCTCCGCAGAGACTCGAGCATCGCGCGCTTGATCGCATAGTCGGGTGCACCCACGTTCTCGAGCCGGGCCTGGCGGGCTGCCGCCATCTGTCCCGCTGCGGTCTGGAAGTTCTTGTCCAGCGAAGCGACCGTGTGGTCGAGGCGGTCAAGCATGGCCTCCAGCCGATTTCGGGTCTCTTGCATCGTCTCGCGTACCGACTCCACACCCGTCTGGAGCAGCTCGTCCAGCTCGGGTCCCGCAGTGGAGAAGCTGCCGAGCTTCTTGTTGGAGCCTGCGTTCAGCTTGCCTGACTGGTATTCTGCGACAACTGTCCTGGCTCCCGCCGCATCACTCTGTTTGGCTGCCTCGATCAGGCCGTCGCCCATCGCGAGTGCCTCAGCCTCAAGCCGCACGTCTTCCTGGCCGTTGGCGTCGATCGCGGCGCTGACGAGTGCCTCGGGGTCGAGACACAGCCGCAGCATCTGCTTGTTGTCACTGCACAGACGATAGAGCAGTTTGTTGGCTCCCGCCTCGAATCCGTGGGTCGCCTGGATCGCAGTCGCCCGCAGGGGAGCGAGGCTTGCTTCGAGATCGCGGACGATACGGTTGCTGAGCTCCGTGCGTCCCGCTGCGATCTCTTCGGCCAGCGCGAAGCGGTTCTGCTCGAGCTCCTGACTCGCCGTGCCCAGCTCTGCGCCGAGCGCGCGGACGGCGGGTACCAACTTGCCGACCCATGCCTCCATGGTTTCTTTGCACGCTTCTGAGCTGGCGTAGGCGCCGGCGACAGAGTTGTCGGGCTCGTTGAGCTCCGGTTTCTCCTCGCCTTCAGCCATGTCGGGGTCGATGTAGGACACACCCTGATCAGTGAGCGAGTCCGCGCTGTTGCACAGCTCTTCCAACCCGGTCTGCAAACCCTCGGCCAGGATGTCGGGCACACTCTTGTCAACGTCTTCGGCGCGCACTTGCAGGGCGCTATCGGGAAGGATTCCGACGGCCTTGAGCTTCTGCTCGGCCATCTTCTGCGATTGTTCGATGGCTTGAGCCTCGATGGCAGGATCGCTCACAGGATTCCCTCCCGCATCAGGTCGTCGACACCCACAGCGCAGCGAAACCCGATGCCGTCGGAGCGTTGACGCGGCTCGACGACAGCCCTGAAGCTCACTCGGCAGTGCACCCAGGGCGAGAAACAGGCGCCGCCCTTGACGACGTGACTTTGCAACCAGTACTCATTGCGCGGCGCCGACGCGCCGGGATGGGGCCGGTACCGATCCCAGACCCACTCGGCGGCATTCCCCACCAGGTTACGCACACCCCAGGGGCTGGCGTCGTCGGCGTGGACGTCGACGGGCTCGAGCCATGGCACCTTCTGCGGCCAGCTCTCGCGACTGTTGCAGCGCTCGCGCTCGAAGGCGCTGCCCCACGGGTAGTCGCGGACGTCGAGGCTGCCACGCGCGGCTTTTTCCCATTCAGCCTCACTGGGCAGGCGCTTCTCGGCCCAGCGGGCGTAGGCTGCAGCCTCGAACCAGCTGACGCCTGTGACCGGGTGTCGGGCCTGGTCTTTGGAGTAGCTGCCGTTTTCCCAGCCCAACGGGCCCGGCCGGCCGCTCTGGTCCACCAGATCGGCGACGTCGCCAAAACTGGTGAAGAACGCGTTGCGTTCGAGGTAGATCAGGTCGTTCCAGAACTGTTCCTGGTTGTAGCCCTCGGCATTGAGGAAGTGCCAGTAGTCCTCATTCGTGATCGGAAAACGGTCTATGTAGAAAGCCGGCAGGTAGCGATTCTGCAAAGGGGTCTCGCGGTCAAAGGGTGCGCTGCTCTCCAGACCGAGGTTGTGGTCCAGCCAGGCAGCCTGCAAGCGCTCGCGGGAATTGTCGGCCAGACCCTGGCTGAAAGGGCCCGCGGGCACCAGCACCATCTCGCGTTCGCCGTAGCGCAGGGTGTTGGGAAGCTTGCGCGCAGTCATGAAGGAACTCCCCGTGCCAACCATTGCAGGGCGATCATGACGCCCGGCAGCTCGCGCAGGGTCTCTTGCAGCAGGCGGTCCATCAAACAACGGCAGCTGAAGTCTTCCCGATAGGCATGCAACGGGACGTCGATGATCTGTGTCGAGCGGCGTGCTGCGGCTTCGTCGGTATCGGGCACCACGCCGCCCTCGACCTCGGCCCTGCCTTGGGTCGCCAAGCTGCAGACCAGGCGGCAGTAGAGGTTGGGAGCGAGTTGTGCCAGCTCGCGGCAAATGCGCACGATCTCGGGCGGGCTGAGCTCGCTCTCGTGGATATGGATCTGGGGGTCGGCCAGGACGCAGACCAGATCGCGCAGAGCCTGGCCGGAGGTCCAACCGGCACGCGCCAGGAAGGGATGCAGCTCAGAGCGCTGGGCAAATGTGTAGAGCTTCGCCAGCAGTGTGTTCTGCTCGTCTCCCAATGCGAGGATCGGTGTGCCGTCCTGGAGCTTACGTGTCAAGGCGACCAGTGCCTGCCGGCCCTGCGGATCGAGGCGCTCACGCACGCCTTTAAGCAGCCCCTCGAGGTCGCCGCTCAGCTCAACGTCGTCAGTCTCCGGCGCGCGTGGGAGACGGTACTCAAGATCGAGCCAGAGGGTGAGCTCGGCTTTGCTCAAGTCGCCCACGACGCCATCGCTTGCACCGTGGTAGCTGGTTTCGACCTGGATGATATTCCCAGCCTGCTCCCGCACGGTGTTGGTCGCTGCGAAGCGTTGGAAGGCCCGCACCGCGCGCTCGGTCTCTGGCCCGAACCAACCGTCGTTGCCGCAAAAGCCGAAGCCGAGCTCGTGCAGATCGCATTGCAGGCCGTAGACGTATTCGTGGTAGGTGTTCTGGTGGGCTGCTTTGCCCTGAGCCCGCAGGGCCGCCTCGCCCTCGTTGTCGAGCGAGCCGAGCTTGAGGTCGGTCTGTGCTCCGCGGCTGGCGGTGTAGGGGCCCGGTGATGCCCAGCGCGAGGTCGCCTCCTCGATATAGCGTGGCCCCATCCAGCACCAGTCGTTCTGCAGCCAGAGGGCGAGCTCACGCAATGTGGCGGGGCAGCAGGCTCCGGGCAGGTAGTCGTGCAGCGTGATCGCCGGGGCTTCAACGAACAGGCCCGGGTCTGTGCTGGCCTCGGGAATACGGCGCTTGTGGCTGGAGGCGACGTTCTGGAAGGCCTGGACCGCACGGAGCGTAGCGTCATCGAAGACCCCGACCTCGACCTCAGCCTCTTCGGGCAGGAAGGTCCAGTGGGTCAGCAGCTCCTGTAGCTGCTCGATGGCCTGCGGTAGCCGGACCCCGCCTTCGATCTGGCCGATACCAGGTCGCAGCACGAGCTCGTCGTAGGCGAACAGGTCTGGGTAGGCTTGTTTGGGGTCCACCTATTTCCCGTTCTTGGCAAGATTGACCAGATACTGGGTGGGATCGAGCAGCTCTCTGGGGCGGGTGCCGCCGACCATCCAGCGTTTGTTCGACTTGGTGCCCTTGGTGTAGGTCTCGAAGTGGCACATCGATGAGGTGTTCATCTTTCCCACGGTGCCGATGGTCTGTCCGGCCCGGACGCGTGAACCCTTGCTCAGTCCTGCTTTGCGCAACGAGTCGGCCATCACCTCACTGTAATTGATCACGATCCCGCTGTCACATTCGACCAACAGCGCATAGGTGCTGCGGTAGAAGTGGTAGAAGTTGACGATGACGCCATCCTCGCAGGCGATCACCTCATCGTGGTGGTCT
Source organism: Planctomycetota bacterium (assembly GCA_029260765.1). Classification (GTDB taxonomy): domain Bacteria; phylum Planctomycetota; class J058; order JAJDCP01; family JAJDCP01; genus JAJDCP01. The sequence continues at coordinate 18,545 of JAJDCP010000086.1, read as the reverse complement.
CCATAGCAGTCGATGCCGACGTGGTAGCGAGCACCGCTACTGCGCTTGGCCAAGAATCCTCGGCCGCCGGAGAGGGCAACTTTGCGTCCGTTGCGGTTGCCCGTGCGCACAGGCCAGTAGATGCCTGCCCCCTGGGCGAAAGGTGTGTTTTCTTTCTGGCGCGGCTCTGCGTGGTTGGGAATCGCCGGTGGGGGCGGCTTCGACGCCTGGCTGGGACCCGCCGGCACCGGCGGCTGCTGCGTCTGGGGCGTCGCCCCGGCCGGCGGACCATCCTGTTGTTGAGGAGTGGCACCCGAAGGAGCGCCACCGGAAGGAGCGCCACCGGAAGGAGCGCCACCAGAGGGAGCGCCACCAGAGGGAGCACCACCAGAGGGAGCACCACCGGAAGGAGCGCCACCAGAGGGAGCACCACCGGAGGGGGCACCACCGGAGGGGGCGCCACCGGAGGGAGCGCCACCGGAGGGGGCACCACCGGAAGGAGCGCCACCGGAGGGGGCGCCACCGGAGGGGGCGCCACCCGAAGGCGCGCCACTGGACCTTCCAGTATCGGAAGGAGCACCGGAAGGAGCGCCGGAAGGAGCGCCCGACTGCTGCTGGCTCGGTGCTCCAGCTTGCTGCTCGCTGGGCGCGCCGTCTTTGCCGTCGCCCTTGGCCTCGCCTTCCGCTTTCTTCTTCGCAGCCTCGGCTTCCTTCTCCTTCGCATCGGCCTCACAGGCCGCCACCGCGTCGACGATATCGTCGATGCTCGGCGATGATCCCGAGCCCGGACCGCCCCCCGCGTTGATGTTGACCGGAGCGCCCTTGACCAGGACAGGCCCACCACCCTTGTGGCTCATCGCCCCGAAACCAGTCAGCACCAGGCTGCCTGCCGCCTTGCACTCGTAAGTCGCGCCCTCGAAGTTGACTGCGCCACCCGATGTCACGATTGCGTCGGTAGACGCCTTGATCTTCAGGTCGGCACCAGCATCGATCTTGACGCCTGTGGTGCCGTTGATCGTCATCTTCCCCATCGCGCCGATTTTGACCGAGGCGCTGCCCGAGATGCTGACGCTCGAGCCATTCAGCGCCAGCTTGCCCTTCGGCGCGTGGATCTCAACATCCCCCTCCTGCGAGGTGATCTTGATCGCGCCCTCAGAGGTCTTCAGCTCGAAGCGCTGCCCCCCGGTCCCGTCTGCGGCTGTCACTCCCGAGTCGTTTTCGCTGAAGCAGAGCAGGTTGCCCTTCTTCGACATGATGAAACGCTTGGTATTGCGGCCGTCAGCATTCTGCTCATAGGTCGCCGCGCTGGCCTTGGACGGGTCAGCACAGAACACCTTGGCGATGCTGGGCGGTCGATCTTTCTCGTTCCAGAGCATGCCCAACACGAAGGGTCGGCCGATGTCGCCCTGCTCGAAGGCGACCAGCACCTCGTCGCCGACATCCGGGAGGAAGAACATGCCCATGCCCTTGCCACCCATGCACCGCACAAGACGGGCCCAGTTGCTCTCCTGGTCTTCGCCGATCCAGTCCATCTTGACCTTGACGCGGCCCAGCTTGAGCGGATCCTGGTTGTTGCTGATCACGGCGGTAAACGCGCCCGCGATCTTGCCACCTTTCTGGGAACCGACGGTATCGAGGATGCTCACGGATGTCTCCCTTGCACAGACCTCCCCATTATACCCAAAGGTCCACGCCGGTTCGACTCCGGGCCGACGCCGGCCAGGAGGTGAAATGCCCCTCGCCATATGGTAGGGTGCTGCCGCACTTGCCGGAGAGCCCGCCATGACCCTCGATGAGATTTTTGCTGCGATGCGCGGGCGCTTCAAGCCCGGAGTGGCGGACAAGCGCTTGTCGTTCTATTTCAGCCTCGGCGAGGGCGCAAAATACACCGTGGTCGTCGACCCTCAGCAGGTCGACGTCCAGCAAGGCAGAACGACCGACCAGGCCGACTGCGTGCTTAAGACCGATCCCGCCATGTTCCAGAAGATGGTCATCGATGGCTACGAACCCGGCGTGATGGACTTCATGTCCGGCAAGGTGAAGTCGAACGATCCCTTCCTTTTGAAGACCTTCAAAGCCTGCTTCAGAACGCCCTGACCCAGCTTCCACACCACCAGACAAGGACACTGCGATGTTCCGGGAAGTCCAAGCCCACCGAGATATCCCCTCGGCAGAAGCGGCGGTGCGCCGTTTCTGGAAAGACCGCGGCATCTTCGCGAAGAGCCTCGCGCAGAACGCCGACAAGCCGACCTACCTGTTCTATGAAGGTCCGCCGACGGCTAATGGTATGCCCCACAACGGGCATGTTTTGACGCGCGCGATCAAGGATCTGTTCCCGCGTTATAAGAGCATGCGGGGCTACCACGTGCTGCGCAAAGCCGGCTGGGACACGCACGGGCTGCCCGTCGAGGTCGAAGTCGAGAAGTCCCTGGGCATCCACGGCAAGGAGTCGATTGAAGCCTATGGGCTGGAGGCTTTCACCAAGCAGTGCATCGACTCGGTGTTCCGCTACACGGGTGAGTGGGAAGAGCTGACCGAGAAGATCGGCTTCTGGGTCGACATGGAAGATGCGTATGTGACCTTCCATCAGTCGTATGTGGAATCGGTCTGGTGGGCGCTCAAGACCCTCTACGACCGTGGTCTACTCTACCGCGGCCACAAGGTCGTCTGGTGGTGGGCGCAGGGTGGCACGGCTCTGTCGGCAGGCGAGGTGGGCCTGGGCTACCGCGATGTCGACGACCCCTCGATCACGGTCCGTTTCAAGGTCGTCGGTCAGGCGAACACCTACCTGCTGGGTTGGACGACCACTCCCTGGACCCTGCCGAGCAACGTCGGCCTGGCGGTCAAGCCCAGCGCGAGCTATGCGACCTACGAGCTGCTCGATGACGAAGGCCTCGTGATCGAACGGGTGATCTGCGCAGAGGCGCTGGCCGATGCGATGTTCGGAGAGCGCCCGCGCCGCGTGGCGGCGACCTGCACGGGTGCAGACCTGGTCGGGATGCGCTACGAGCAGCTGCTGCCGTATGTCGTGCCGGAATCCGGCGATCCCTTCCGGGTGGTCGCGGCGGACTTCGTCGAGCTGAGCAAGGGCTCGGCGGTCGTACACATGGCGCCCGCCTTCGGTGAAGACGACTACCGGATCGCCCGGGCCGAGAACCTGGGCTTCCTGCAGTTGGTCAAGCCTGACGGCACCTTTGACGAGCGGGTCAGCGACTTTGCGGGCATGTTCTGCAAGAAGGCCGACCCGAAGATCATCAAGCTGCTGAAAGACAGGAACCTGCTCTTCCACGAAGAGGTGATGCGCCACCCCTATCCGTTCTGCTGGCGGGCCAAGAACGATCCTCTGATCCAGTACGCTCGCGACTCCTGGTTCATCAAGACTACGGATTTTCAGAGCCAGGCGATGGAGAACAACCAGAACGTCAACTGGTACCCAGGCCATATCAAAGACGGCCGGTTCGGCGACTTTTTGGCCAACAATGTCGACTGGGCCCTGTCGCGCGAGCGTTTCTGGGGTACGCCCCTGCCGATCTGGGTGAACGATGTCAGTGGCGAGCGCCGCGCTGTGGGCTCCGTCGCCGAGTTGCTCGAGCTCAACCCTGAGGCCTTCGCCGCCTTCGAGGCCGCGCGGGAGGAGAACCCGACGCTGAGCCCGCACCTCAAAGTGCACAAACCCTGGATCGACGAGGTGACCTTCAGCGTGCCCGGCGAAGAGGGGGTCTACCGGCGGGTGACCGAGGTGATCGACTGTTGGTTCGACTCCGGCTGCATGCCCTTTGCGCAATGGGGCTACCCGCACCAGAACCGCGAGCGATTCGAGCAGAGCTTCCCGGCAGACTTCATCTCGGAGGCCATCGACCAGACCCGCGGCTGGTTCTACAGCCTGATCATGATCTCGAGCCTGCTCTTCAGCGAGACCGATGAAGAGGACCAGCGGCCAGGGATGCGGCCGACGGGCTTTCCGCATCCGTTCCGCAACTGCATCGTCCTCGGCCACGTCTGCGACACCCACGGCAAGAAAGAGAGCAAGTCGAGCGGCAACTACACGCCCCCGGACCTGATCCTCGACGGCAGCATGAAGTTGCTGGTGGTGGAGGGCAAGGAGCCGCCAGCAGGCAAAGCCCATGTCTCCAACGCTCTCTACCAATGTCTCGACCTTGGCAAGCAGTCGACCGTAGAGCTCTGCGCGGGCGACGCCAGCCAGACCCGCGGGCTGCTCGCGAAACACAAGGTCAAAGACACCAAGAAGGCTCTCAGCGAGATCGTGTTGAACGCAGAAGACCGGGCGGCGTTGGGTGTTGAGATCGGCGGATCGATCCAGCTGAAGGTCGCCGGCCCCGGGGCGGATGCTTTCCGCTGGTTCTTCTATGCCACCAATCCGCCCTGGAACAACACCCGGCACAGCTTGCGGAACGTGCGCGAGGGCCTGCGCGAGTTCTTGATCAAGCTGTACAACGTCTACAGCTTCTTCAACATCTACGCGCGCATCGACGGCTTTGATCCGGCGGCCGGCAATGGGGGCGCGACGGGTTGCTCGGCGGCCGATCTGGCTGGCAGCGAGCGCTATCCGAGCGAGCGCTCGGAGCTGGACCGCTGGATGCTCTGCGAGCTGCATCTGACCATCCGCGAAATGACCGAGCGCCTCGATGCCTATGATCTGTATGAGGCGGCACGCCGCCTGCAGAGCCTGGTCGAGAGCTTGTCCAACTGGTACGTGCGGCGCAGCCGCAAGCGTTTCTGGAGCGGCGGGGCGGGCGACGCGGAAGCGGACAAACAGGCGGCCTATTGGACACTGTACGAGTGCCTGGTCACGATCTGTCGGCTGGCGGCGCCGTTCGTGCCCTTCCTCAGCGAGGAGATGTACCAGAACCTGGTCGTGGGACCCTGGCCAGACAGCCAGCCGGAATCGGTGCATCTGACCGCCTGGCCACAGCCGGACGCGAGCCTGATCGACGAGGAGCTGGCCTGGCAGATGGGGGCGGTGCGCGAGATCGTGCGGCTCGGTCTGGCCGCGCGCGCCAGCCAGAAGATCAAGGTGCGCCAACCGTTGCGGGAGGTGCTGGTCATCCTGGCCGATCCCGAGAAGACGCCTCGGGGTCTGGCGCACCTGGTCGAGGACGAGCTGAACATCAAGCAGCTGCGTTTCGCTGAGCAGGCCGACACCTACGTCAGCTACGAGGTCAAGCTCAACTTCAAGGCGGTGGGCAGGAAGTTCCGCGCGCTGGTGCCGGCGCTGAAGAAGGCGCTCCAGAGCGCGGACGCCGCGGAGCTCAAGGCGCAGCTCGACGCCCGTGGCAGCTGCCAGGTCCCCCTGCCCGACCAGAGCCTCGAGCTGACCCGCGACGAGGTGGAGATCGCGGTCAAGGCCCGCCCGGGCTACATCGCCGCGACCAGCGCCCTCGGCGTGGTGGTGCTCGACACCGAGCTCGACGATGCCTTGATCTGCGAGGGGCGGGCGCGGGAGATCGTCAACCGCGTGCAGACGCAGCGCAAGAAGCTGGGGCTCGAGTACACCGACCGCATCACGCTCGGCTTCGTGGGATCGGCGACCTTGCAGGATGTCGTGCGCAGCCACAGCGAGTACCTGCAGCGCGAGACCCTGTGCAATGGCCTGCATTTCAGCGAGCTGGCCGATGCCACCTTCCGTGAGGTGAGCATCGACGGTGAGGAGCTGGGGATCTACCTGGCGCGCAGCGAAAGCTGAGGCTCAACCCAGCCGCACGCGCTCGCCCGGCTGGACCGACACGCCGCAGGTCTCGGCCACCACCTCGAAGAAGGTGCGCAGTCCCCACTGGAAGCCCTCGACGGGGATGCGCTCGTCGCGGCCATGGAACAGCTCGCTGAACTTCACCTCGCGCGGCCAGCGGATCGGGGCGAAGCCGTAGGCCGTCACTCCCAGCTGCGCCAACCACTTGCTATCAGTGAAGCCTACCACCATGTAGGGCACGACTTCAGCTCCCGGGTCGTGACGCCGGATGGCGCTCTCGATGGTGCGGAACAGCGGCGTGTCGGGGTCTACGACCGCCGGGGGACCTGACTTCAAGATCTCAAGATCGACACTGTCGCCGACAATTGCGCGGATCTCAGCGATCAGGTCGGCTTCGCTCGCGCCCGGAATCGTGCGGCAGTCCATCAGCACTGACGCCGAGCCCGGGATGACGTTGATTTTGCCGCCGCCCTCGAACACCGTGGGGCAGACCGTGTTGTGCAGGCAGGCGTTGAAGACGTTGCGCTGCTCCTGGTCGGGCAAGCGGTCGATGAGCAGGTCTGTCAGAGGCGCGAAGCGCACACCCGCCAGGGCGAAGCTCGCCAGGCCTCCCATGCTCTGGCCGACCTTCTTGAGGAAGTTGTCGACCACCGCGGTCGGACGCACCGGCAGGCGGGTGTTGGCGAGCTTGTTCAGCACACTGGCCAGCTTGACGACGGGATTGTCCTTGTGCGGCATAGAGCCGTGGCCGGCCCGCCCGCGCATGGTCATCCGCACCCAGACAAAGCCCTTCTCGGCCACCTGCACCGGGTAGAGCCGTCGTTGCCCCGCGTGCAGTGTGAATCCCCCGACTTCGTTGAGCGCGTACTCGGCGCGCACCAGCTCGGGGCGGTTCTCGACCAGCCAGCGCATGCCGAAGTCACATCCGGCCTCCTCGTCAGCGACGGCTGCGAGGATCAGGTCGCGTTGCAGGGGTGCGCCGAGTTGCTTCAGCAGCAGCATCGCGGTCAGGCCGTAGATGCTCATGTGCTTCATGTCGATCGCGCCGCGGCCCCAGACGAAGCCGTCTCGGATCTCTGCAGCGAAGGGCGGACAGGTCCAGGTCTCGGCGTCGGCGGGCACCACGTCGAGATGGGAGCTCAGCAGCAGGGGTCCGCCGGCTTTGCCCGTGCCTTTGAGACGCGCGATCAGATTGGCTCTGCCCGGTGCGGTCTCGATGATCTCGTACTCGATCCCGTGGGCTTTGAGGAGCTCGGCCACAAAGCGCACGGCTTCGATCTCGTTGCCGGGCGGATTGGTGGTGTCGATACGCAACAGCTGCCGAAAGCGATCCAGGGCCTCAGCCTGGATGGCCGTCCAGGTAGGCGCCATTGCAGCTGCGCTCATCGCATGCCTCCTTCGGGGGACAGGAAGTCGTACTTCTCGTTGACCTCGTGCAGGTAGAGCTTCTCGAGGTTGACCTGCCGGCCGAACATGCTCGACCAACAACGCACGTCGACCCGCACTCCGGTCTCATTGGGGGCGACATGCACGCGGTATTCGAAGGGACGCAGGTTGTCACGGCCGCCGTCGCCGGCCACGGCGATCAGATGTCCGCTGGTGGAGTCTTCGCTGACCACGGTCCACTGGCGATGGGCGACAGCCGAAGCTGCCAGCCAGAGGCGGGTGTAGCTGGCGTCGGGGAACTGGCGTCCGGAGCGCTGCGAGATCGGCTGGCAGCCGATCATGGCGGCCGCAGCGAGCAGAAACACAGCATAACGGGGCAGTCTTCGCATCGGCTCCTGTCCGGTCTCGTGGAGGCACTCCAGGGGGGCCGCCCACCGTACCACAGGCCCCTGACGGCGCGCAATGGCTTGCACTTTGCGGCCGCCCCGGTAGAATCACCTTCCCGAAATTCCCTAGCCATCTGATTTTCCGGAGAGTGAGAGTGGAACCCAGAGACAAGAGCGTACGCAAGGTTCCAGGCGTTGGTCCGAGCCTGCACAAACGCTTGAAAAGCACCGGCGTTGCAACTGTCGGCGACCTGCTCGACAGAATCCCGACCAAGCCGATGGAAGCCTGGGTCACCAAATGGAAGGTCGACCTCAAGCTGCTCGAGACCATCCACGCGGCCGCGAAACAGATCGTTGAAGGCGAGGATCCCAAGGCCTTGACCGCCCGCATCGAGGCGAAAAAAGCCGAAGAGATCCGCAGGCGCAAAGAAGAAGAAGACCGCCAGAAGGCCGAAGAGCAGGCCAAGGCGGAGCTCCAGGCGAAGATGGACGCCGCCGAGCGCAAGGTGCGCGAAGAGCACCAACGCAAACAAGAGCAGGAAGAGCGCCGTCGCAAGCGTGAAGAGAAGAACCGGAAAGCCAAGGGAAAGAAGCCGGCGACGGCGGCCAGCAGCCAGGAGTCTGCCAGCGACGAGCAGACACCCGACAGCGACAGCGCTGAATTCGGCGACAAGGCCGTCTCCATTGCAGCCGATGCCGTCGAGCAGGCCAAGGCAGAAACCGCAGCGCAGGAAAAAGCGGACGCTGAGGCCGCCGAGAAAGCTGACGCGCAGCGTCGTGAGGCCGAAGCCGAAGCCGAAGCCGAGCAGAAAAAGAAGGAAGCCGAAGAGCAGGCCCGTCTCGAAGCGGAGCTGGAAGCCAAGGTGGCCCTCGCCCGCAAAGAAGCAGCAGAACGCGAGGCCAAAGAGACCGAGAAACGCAAAGATCGTGAAGAGCAGCGGCGTCGCGAGGCGAAAGCCAAAGCCAAGCAGCGGGCCAGCCAGGCCGCGCAGTCAGCCAAACTCAAGTCGCAAGCGAAAAGCAAGGCGAGCGCGTCTGGGAAAACGGCCAAGGCAAGCAAGGCCGACAAGGCCGCAAAGACCGTAAAAAGCGCCGGGACGAGCAAGTCCGCTGCCGCCGACAAGGTCGCGAAAGCACGGGCCCCGGCAGCAGCGGTTGCGAGCGCGGCGGCTTCCGCGCCGGCCGCGGCTTCCACGCTGCCCGGAGGGATCACGCCGAGCACTTTCCGCAAGGTGGTCGCTGTGGCTGCGGCCATTCTGGTGTTCTTCCTGTACACACAGAAGACCTCCGATGCCGAGACCGAGCACTTCCGGGCGCGCGATCTGCGGCTCGAACGGGATGCGTTGCAAGAGCAGGTCGCGGGTGCACAGACTGCCCTCAATCAGGTCGCAGAGCTAGAGCGCTACGTCGGCTTCTTCGGCGCTGAGATCCAGCTTGACGGGGGCGCTATGGTGCCTTGTCGTCTGAAGCTGAACCTCAGTCAGGGTCCCTTGCTCGAGCTCGAATTGCCGGCAGGATTGCGCGATTTCAGGGTGCTCGAGCGGCACCCCAACTACACCCGCGCCCAACTCAGCAAGGTCGAGGCGATCTTCCTCGAGACGTTGGATGGACAGCCATTGCCCGAGCCGCGCTCGATTGTTTTGAGCTTCGATCGGCAGCGCATCGAGTTGCCGGTCGAACAAGGCATGCTGGACTCCAGCGAGCCCAAATGGGTGTTGCTGGGCTCATGGTTGCAAACCCTGCGCTGAGCCGGATGGCCCGTGAAGATTCTGCGCCTGGACCCCTCGTTGTATCTGCTCTGGGCGGCTCGACCGCCGTACCGCGACTACTTCGAGGTCTCCCGCGACATCAAGGCTCCGCTGCAGCCCCGCTGCGCCACCTCTCCCTGGTGTCCGCAAGAGCTGCTCGAGAGCCCCGGCGAGCCGGTTGATCCGCTCAGTGAGCCTCGTCTCAACCCCGACTTCGATGGCCCGCACGACTGCCCCTACGACTTCACTACCAAGAGCGCGTGCTACGAGGACATCAACATCCGTGCGCTGCGGGCGGGTCTGTTTCCGCGGCGGGATGTAGTGTTGGTAGGCAACTTCCTGACTGCGCTGGCCTACCGCGTCGAGACCGAACGGGTACCCGTCGAAGAGATCGATGGCAGCCGCATTCTGCTCGCCCATCGCGGCGACGAGCGTGACTGCTGGTATGAGCTGGGGCCGCAGGGCATCGGTCTGCGCTTCGCCGCCGCCAAAGACAGCGAGACGGTGCGTGGCGATCCGTTTCCCTGGCAGGGGTAGCTAGCCGCCGTCAGCCCACCAACACCACGCAGTGGACCAGGTGCTGCAGCAGTGCCTGGCTCGCCGCCTGGAAGTACCGTCTCGCGTCCGCAGCGGCGGGCCGAGGTCCGAGGCCCGCAGGCAGCGGCAGACCCGCAGCCTCGACCTCTTGCCGCAGCGCTTCGCTCAGCGCTTCCAGGTCGCGCGAGCCATCGAGTTTGGTGAGCAGGAAACAACTCGCCGGGTCGAGCACGACGGTCTGGTGGAAGAGGTTGCTGATGCGCTCGCTGCTGACGGCTTGCAGGCGTGCGAGCGGGCTGGCCTGAGGCTTGGCGCTGACGCGTGCCGCGTGGCGTGGCGTGAGCAGCTGAGCGTCGACCACATCGACAGCCAGGGCGTGCAGCAACTCTTCGGCGCTGGCTTTGCGTTGCTGCCGGCTCAGGGAGCGCAGGCCCAGCCGCTCGGCTGCGGCCAGCAAAGCGTCCGAATGTTCGAGGTGCTCAGGCCAGCGCTCTCGCAGCACGCACAGCAGCGCCTTGGTCAGCGGTTTGTCGGTGCTGAAACGCAGCCCGTTGGTGGCTCGGAACGACAGCTGTTGGTCGCTGTGGAGATCTGCTGAGGGGTCGAGGCACTCCGACTGACTGCCAAAGCGCAGGCCGCGCAGGTGGCGCGTCAATGGCTGCTCGGCAACCTCTCTGTCCGCATGGCAGAGCAGACTGTCGCGGATTTTGCGCGCCGTCAGGAAGTCGAGGTATTGCTCCCTCGTGAGCCGGTCTTTGTCCAGTCCACGCAAAAACGCGCGAGCCTGTTCGGTGAGCAGGGTGTCGAGCGCGTGGGGAAGGGTCGTGTCCGCGACGTACTGCAGGCCATGATGGGCGGCGCGGTCCGCGAACTGATGGAAATAGCAGGGCAGGTTGTTCGCTTCCATCAGCGAGTGCGCGACGAAGGCATCGGCGTAGCCGGAGAGAGAGGCGTGGATACCCTGCAGGGCTTGCCGGTAGCCGTCGTCGAGCTCCGGCGCCGCCTCGGCTACCCGCCGAAGCAGATCGCGGCCCTCGCGGGCGCGCTCGACGGGGTCGTCGAGGTCCTGCGTATGGTAGAGCATCATTCCGCGCGCCATCATGCGGCTGTGGCAGCCCGGGAAGGTGTTGAAGCTGACAAAGGCGATTCCGTGGGGCGTGAGGTTCTGCCGGCAGATCTCGAGGACCTTGCTGCCCACGTTGGCGGGGACCCAGGAATACAGGCCGTTGGCCACGATGAAGTCGAAGCTGCCGAAGTCCTCGTCGATCTCCATCAGGTCGAAGGCTTGCAGCTCGATGTTCGTCAATTCCAGGCGCTCGATGTGTGCCCGGCCGGTAGCGATCTGGCCCGCGGAGATGTCGACTCCGACGCAGGTGCTGCGCGGCAGGCCCAGCGCGATGGAGATCAGGTTGGCCCCAGCAGCACAACCCAGCTCGAGCACGCGGCAGGTCTCCAGGGCTGGAGTCTGCAGGCCGTGCAGGCGCGCCACGACCGCGAGCCTGTTGGGATGGGTATGGGGAAACGACACCTCGGGGTAGGGCAACGCATCGTAATGTTCAGAAGTGTCTTCCATCTCGGCACCCGTCCCTTGCGTAACAAGCGCTTGGATTGTACACCAAGCAGCCAGCCAGGCGCAGTCCGAACCCCCAACGGGGTGTCGGTCTCGACGCCGGTGGCAGGTCTGGTACAATGCCGGGACCGTCCACTGGAGGCACCACTTTGTCACCGCGCCGTACCATGGTTTTGCTCCTGGCTGCGCTGAGCTGCGCCCAGGCCGATCTCTACAGTTATGTCCAGACCCCAGACAGCAGCTATGCCTACACTGTCGTTGATGAAGTGGAGCTGCCCGCCGGAACGGCATTCAACGTCGAGTTGATCAGCCAGACATGGCGAGACCACGAATGGAAGCACTGGGTCAGCGTGATGCGACCCAAAGAGCCCCGGTTTCCAGATGCGGTCGCCCTGGTCATCAATGGGGGGCGCAACGGCCGTGGGGCGCCGAATCTCAAGGGTGAGACCGGTTTCCTGCTCAGCATCATGGCCGACAAGCTCGGGTGTGCGGTTGCGCTGCTCAGCCAGGTTCCCAACCAACCGATGTTCGACAACCTGCGCGAGGATGCGTTGATCGCCCTCACCTTCGACGAGTTTCTGAAGTCGGGGGAAGAAGACTGGCCTTTGCTGTTGCCGATGACCAAGAGCGCAGTGCGCAGCATGGATATGCTGCAAGAGCTGCTGGGCGAACGCTTTGGCGAAGAGCCCCAGCGCTTTTGTGTCACGGGCGGTTCGAAGCGGGGTTGGACTACCTGGTTGACGGCGGCGTGCGACAAGCGTGTGGTCGCCATCGCGCCGATGGTCTTCGACACCCTCAATATGCAACCGCAGATGCGTCACCAGATCGAGTCCTGGGGCGACTTCTCGAAGCAGATCGAAGACTACACCAACCGCAACCTTCCCCAACGCATGAGCGATGAGCCGCGAGCAGACGAGTTGCGGGCGTTGGTCGATCCGTTTGCACACCTCCAGAACATCGAGGTGCCCAAATACATCATCATCGGCACCAATGACCGCTACTGGCCCGTCGATGCAGCCCGATTCTACTTCGATGAGCTGATCGGCGAGAGCTATCTGCACTATCTGCCGAACGCCGGCCATGGGCTCGAGAGGGCGGTGGTCGACACCATCGCCTGCTTCTTCAACCAGGTGCTCGGCCACGAGCCCAGGCCACGCTTCGCCTGGCAGGTGCGTGAGGGAGGCAGCGACCTGCAGCTCAACCTGATCTGCCAGGATTCTCCCCAGGAAGTTCGGCTGTGGACGGCCCACTCGGAAACCCGGGACTTCCGGGATGCCCAATGGAGCAGTGAGGTTCTGGAGGCTGATGGCAAGGGCTTCTACAGTGGCCGGGTCGCGCGGCCCGAAGAGCCGGGCTCGCATGTCGCCTTCTTTGCGGAGAGCATCTACGAACAGGACGGCAGAGAGCTGAGGCTCGCGACGCGGGTCGAGGTGCACGGCTTGATCATCGACTGAGCAGGCTGAGGCCGCGTCTACACCTTACGCCCCAGGCCCCAGGCCATCGTCTTGCGCAGCAGGGTGGGGGCTGACTGCGGAAAGACCCGCTTCAAGCCCCACAAAAACCAGGCCTCCGGCGAGACGGGGACCACCGCCTTGTTCTTGCGGACCGCGTCGAGGATGGCATCTGCGACGTGTTCGGGTCCGTAGCCGCGCTTCTTGTAGAGTCCCTTCACGGCTTCGTGGGCTCCCTCTTCACAGCTCACACCTCGCAGGCGCATGTTGTTGACGATGTTGGTGTCGATGATGCCCGGGCAGATGGTCGAGACCCCGATGCGATGCTCCTCCAGCTCGTCGCGCAGCGACTCCGAGAGTCCGAAGACACCGAACTTGGTGGTGCCGTAGGCGGAGAGCATCTTCGAGGTCAGAAAGCCCGCCGCTGAGGCGACGTTGATCACATGTCCGCCGGTGCCCCTCTCGACCATCTTGGGTATGAACAGCTTGCAGCCGTAGATGACTCCCCAGAGGTTGACGCCCAGAATCCACTCCCAGTCTTCCAGAGTCGTGTCGAGAAGCCCACCAGAGACTGCCACGCCCGCGTTGTTGACCAGCACGTCGAGGCAACCGAAGCGCGCGTGGACACGCTCAGCCAGGGCCTCCATCGACTGCCGTTGGGATACATCCGTTTGTTCGCAAAGCAGCGCACCGCGGCTGGGAATCGTGCGCGACACCGCGCGCAACTGCTCGATGTCGAGGTCACACAGTGCCAGGTCGGCGCCGGCGAGCGCAAAGGCCTTCGCCGTCGCCAGTCCGATGCCGCTGGCTGCGCCGGTGATCAGCACGCGCTTGCCTTCGAAACCCGCCATCAGCAGTCTCCAGATGTGTCGCAGAATTGACAGCCCGGGCAAGCGTTGCTGGCCCGGGCGCACCACACGCTCGTGCGGGTCCGGCGGACGGTCCTGTCAGAAGCTCAACCGGGCGCCAGGCTGTCGGCAGGAATGCCGAGGGTGTCGCTGGGAATGCCATCCATCGGCATGCCGGTCGTCTCGGGCATGAAGTAGAAGAAGAGCACGCAGCAGATGATGAAGGCCACCAGCATGACCAGCCCTTCCCAGCGCTCGATCTGCCAACTCGTCCGGACGAAGCCGAGCACCATGCATTGGAGCAGGACCAGCATGATGATCGAGGGCCATACCGGACCGAGATCGATCGGGACGTCCCCGACGATCAGCACGGGCACCGCCAGGCAGATGGTCAGGTCGAAGACGTTCGAGCCGAACACGTTGGAGATCGCCGCCGAGCCCTCGCCGCGTTTGGCGCAGAAATAGGACACGAACAAGTCCGCCAGCGAAGTTCCCGGGGCGAACACCATCGCCGACATCACCACGATGGATTCTTTCTTGGTGAAGCCGAGGTCTGCGGCGTACGTCTCCGAAAGGAACTTCCCCAGCTCGATCATGAAGTGGGCGCCGATGCCGATGACCGCGATGCCGGCGGAAAACCAGAGGATGATCTTGCGCCAGCCCCAGAGATCTTCGGGGGCCTCGCGTTGATCGTCGGGATGCGCTTCCTGGTGTGCGCGCGCCATCAACCGGATGGTGTGGATGTACAAGGTGTACAAGATCAGCAGGATGACGGCGTCGGCCCGTGTCAGATTGCCATCCCAGACCACCAGCAGCAGAATGAAGACGGTGGCCATGTAGCCGATACCGTCGCGGTGTACTACCTCTTTGGAGATGCGCAGGGGCTTGGGAGCCACCAATCCTGCGATACCGGGGATGACGAGGATGTTGAAGATCGCCGACCAGACGATGGTCATCAAGCCGATCTCAAACACGCCGTGCAAGATGGCGCCACTCGCCGAGGTGAAGAATTCTGGCGCGCTGGAAGCGACGGCCAACAACGTGGCCCCTGCTACCGAAGCGGGCATCCGCAAGCGATACGCTATACAGTTGGATGCTTCTTCGACCTTCTCGCTTGCCTTGTAGAGCGAGTAGAAGATCACCAGCAAACCGAGGACACAGCCCGCTGTTGCCAAGGGATTCCCTCGAAACCGGACCGGACGGCTAGCCGTTCAGTCCCCGAAAACACTCTGAGCTTTAGTCGTTATACGGTAATGATTCACTCCCCACGCGCAAGCAGAATCCACGCGGGCGCTCGTAGTACGGCTCAAGCAGCCTGGCAGGAGCATTCCATGCCCATGGATGGTACGCTGCAGGGTGGGTAGGACTGCGCTCTGTTCTCGAGGTAGCACCATGAAAAAGAGGCTCATCGGGCTGCTCGGCCTCGGGCTGCTCATCTTCGTCGGTACGCTGTTGTTGCGCACCGTGCTCTTGCGCACGAGCCAGCTGGAGGTCACTCCGGCAGTCTGGGAGCTGGATGGCGCGGCTGCCAGCGCTCGTCTGGCAGAGGCACTGCGCTTCCAGACCATCTCTGCAGACAGTGCGCGGCTGCCCTTCGAGCAGCTCGAGGCTTTCCTGCGCGCCAGCTTCCCTCGCGTCCATGCCACGCTCCAGTGTGAGCGGGTGGCTGCACACAGCCTGCTCTACACCTGGCCGGGCAGCGATCCAACTCTAGCGCCGACGCTGCTCGCTGCGCACCTCGATGTGGTTCCCGTAGAGCCCGGTACCGAAGGTGACTGGGAGCATCCACCCTTCGCGGGAGTGGTCGCCGATGGTTTTATCTGGGGTCGGGGGGCCATGGACGACAAGCTCGCCGTGCTCGGGATTCTCGAGGCTGTCGAGGTCCTGCTCGAACAGGGTTTTGTGCCCCGCCGCAGCGTGCTGCTGGCCTTTGGCCATGACGAAGAGATCGGCGGGCGTGAGGGAGCGGCCGCGATCGCAAGCCTGCTCACGTCTCGAGGCGTGCAGCTCGAGTCTCTGCTCGACGAGGGTCTGGTGGTCACCGAGTCGATTCTTCCGGGCTTTGAGACACCCGTAGCTCTGGTCGGGATCGCCGAGAAGGGTTACCTGACGCTCGAGCTCCTGGTGACTGCCGAAGGGGGACACAGCTCGGCGCCGCCGCCGCAGAGCGCGGTAGGCATTCTGGCAGCAGCCGTGGCAAAGCTCGAAGCACAGCCGATGCCTTCAGGCCTGGACGGGCCGGCCGGCGCGATGTTCCAGAAACTCGCTCCGGAGATGCCGTTCGGGCAACGCCTGGCCTTCGCGAATCTGTGGTGCCTCGGCTGGTTGGTTGAGGGGCAGCTGGCCGCCAAGCCTGCGACCAATGCGTTGATCCGCACGACCACCGCGGTCACGGTGATCGAAGGGGGCGTCAAAGAGAACGTGTTGCCGCAACAGGCGCGGGCGTTGGTCAACTTCCGCGTGCATCCCAGAGACTCGGTGGAGGAAGTGATCGAACATGTGCGCAACGCGGTGGCAGACGAGCGCGTCGCGATCAACCGGATGGGCGGCGGTTTCAGTGGGGGAGCGTCGCAGGTCTCGCCGACCTCGGCCGCCAGCTTTGAGCGGCTGGTGCGCAGCATCCGCGAGGTCTTTCCTGAGGCTCTGGTCGCGCCGTCGATGATGATCGCCGCCACCGACAGCCGCCACTATGAGGCATTGTGCTCCAACATCTACCGTTTCACCCCGCAGAGAGTGCGCCCCGAGGACCGCCCGCGCATCCATGGCAGCAACGAACGTTTGCGTCTGGACAACTATCCGGAATGTATCGCCTTCTACGGACAGTGGATCCGAAACAGTGCTCGTTGAGTCGCCGCGCGGGAAGGGAGCACAACGCTGCTTGCGCGGCGGGGCTGAAGCTTGAAGCCGTCTGAGCCTCGACGTATACTTCTTTTGGAAGCCGGGGTGCCCGGCTTCGCGGGGGGCTGTGCCGCCGCGCCTTGGCTCTCGATCCTTGATCTGGATTGCCCGCCAGTCTCTACAGAGGTCTGACTTCCTTGGGTGGAATGTGGTACTGGCTCGGCGCCGGGGCAGCTTTCGTCTGTTCAGTCGTGCTGTCCATTCTCGGTGGCGCGCTAGGGCATTTCCACCGCGGTCGACTCGAAGAGCGCTTTGAGGCCGCCGGTTCTCGTGAGCGGCTGTTGGGCTTCCTCCCTCTCCTCAGCCAATACAAACTCGCCGTTTGGACGCTCGACGCCATCTTCGACGCCGGTCTGGTGATCGTGATCGTCCTGCTCAACCTGCCTGAGCACTACCAGAACGGCCAGTTCAGCGCGTGGTTGTTGCCGCAGGTGCTCGCCGAGGCTCTGATCGGCATCGCGGTCTTTGCTGAAGCCATTCCCCGCTCATGGGGGGCGCGCAACGCCGATGCCGTCTTGTTCCGTTGTTGGCGCTTGATCCAGTTGCTCGCGAACCTGGTGTTTCCGCTAACGGTTTCCCTGCGCTTCGTCGACAACCTGGTGGCACGAATGGTTGGTGAGCGGAAGTCCATTGACAACTCCCAGCTGCTGGTCGACATCATGGATACTGCCCGCCAGGCAGAGCGCGAGGGGGTGCTGGACGAGGATGAGACCGAGATGATCGAGTCGATCCTGTCGTTTCGGGACGGGGCCGTCGACGACATCATGACGCCGCGCACAGACATGATCATGCTGCCGGTCGAGGCCAGCGTCGAAGAGGCGATCCAGGTCGTCGCGGACGGGGGACCTTCGCGCATTCCTGTCTTCGAAGACACCCGTGACCAGGTGGTGGGGATTCTGTACGCGCGCGACTTGCTGATGGCCCAGCTCGACGGGCAAGAGGCGAGTGTCCGCAAGTTGATGCGCAAGCCCTTCTTCGTGCCCGAGACCAAACGCAGTTTTGAGCTGCTGCGCGAGTTCAGGGCCAATAAGGTGCATATCGCCATCGTGCTCGACGAGTACGGGGGCACCGCCGGATTGGTGACTGCGGAGGACATCCTCGAAGAGATCGTCGGGGAGATCGACGACGAGTTCGACAAGCCTGAAAGCGCCGCCGTGCAAAAGCTCGATTCGCACACACTGGTCGTCGACGGCAAAGTGCATATCGACGAGATCAATGAGGCTTTGAGCGTCGAGCTGCCCGAAGACGACGACTATGAGACGATCGCAGGCTATGTGTTCTCGGAGATGGGCAAGGTTCCCAGCACCGGCGAGAGCTTCGTGCGCAACAACGTCTCCATCGAGGTGGTCGATGCCGACGAGCGCCGCATCAACCGCGTCCGGATCGAGCTTCTCGAAGGGAAGCAGAGCAAGAGCCGGGCGGGTTGATGGGAGAGCGCCAGCCGGCACTCTGCCTGCGCACCTACGACTTTGGGGATTCGAGCCAGATCGTGGTGCTGTTCGCGCGCAGCAAGGGCAAGCTGCGCTGCATGGCGCGGGGCGCGAAGAACAGCGTCAAGCGTTTCGCCGGGGCGCTCGAGCCTTTGACCCTCTTGTCGGCCGACATCGGCGGCAAGAAAACGCGGGACGGCCTGCTGACCCTGCGCGAGACCGATGTGCTCGACGGTTTCTTCTATGTTCGGCGTCGTCTGCCCTCTCTGGCTGCGGGCTGCTACCTGCTCGACTTCCTGGCCGAATTGTTGCCCGAAGCTGTGCCCCACGAACCGCTGTTCGAGCTGGCCTTGGCTACGCTGCGCAGGCTTGCGGGCGCGAAGGTCGACCTCGCCGAAGAGGTGCTGGTCTTCGAGTTGCTCGCTCTGCAGATCCTCGGGATCGTGCCCAACCTCGAGTCGTGTGTGCAGTGTGGCGGCGCCGTTGACTTCAGCCGGGATGCCACCTTCGACACCCGGCAAGGGGGCCTGGTCTGCAAGCAGTGCCAGGTTGTGGGAAAGCCCTTGGCTGTCTGTGCGGGGACCCGGGCGACAGCGCGCGCCCTG
>JAJDCP010000085.1 GCA_029260765.1 Planctomycetota bacterium | reverse complement strand
TAGGGGAGGGGTTTATCCCCTCCCGAGCGAACGGGCGGGGGTAAACCCCGCCCCTACTTTTCGGCACCAACGAGCCTACATTTGATGTGGCTAGACCCGCTGTTCATGCCGACTCTCACCCGCATCTGTCTAACTCACGCTAAGACGGCCCAGCAAGCGGCGTGACGGCGGTGGCTGTCGGGTGGAACGCCTTGTTAGATTGTCGATGTATATGAAGCCACGCTCGCCGTGGCTTTCAGCTCTCACCGAGTTTGTCCCAACCTCTCATGAGATCAGAGCAAGAGGGCATACTCGAGACGAGGTCCAACCTTTACCCGGATGTAGGCCCACAAGGCGGATTCGTAGGCTCTGAGCATTGTCACGCTGTACAAACGTTCACCCTGTCTTTCATGTCAGCTGGCGCATGGACACATCGGTGTCTTGGTGCGTCGGTCGGCTGAGGGGACGTTCGTGTCGACTTCAGCGCATGCTGGTGCATCCCGGAGTCTCGACGCGCTGTCACGCTGTACAATCGTCCCGTCGACTTTGTGGTCAGCTGGCGCAGGGTCAACACACATCGGCTTTTTGGGGCGTCACAGAGATGGTCTCGAGTTCGTGCCTTCTTGAGCGCTCGCAAGAGCCAATCGGAGTCTTGTTGCGACATCACGCTATTCGAGCGTTCGGTGGTGCTCTACGACGGCTCAAGACCCCTGCCCACCCGACCGATCCCCTGATTCTCCGCCTGACTACAGCGCAGAGACCGAAGCGAAAACGCGAAATCGATCACACCGGCTGAGCGCTCCCCCCAACCGGCACGAACCGAATTTCCACGCGCCGTCCGAGCGCCGCCGCGATCCTCCTCAGCATCGACAACGAGTGCCCTGAGTAATCGGCGTCCTCGAGCCGGCTAATGACGGACCCGGTAGTGCCGACCAGGTCCGCAAGCTGCTTCTGGGTGAGCCCAGCTTCCTTCCGTAGGTCGTAGATCGCCTGTGCAACCTCGGCGTTGGCACGCTCATCTTCCAGCCCCGCCAGTCGCTCGGGCTTGCCTTCATAGAGTCGCCGGTGCAGGATCGCCCCGGCATCACTGGTCTTTTGGCTAGTCATGATCAGTCCTCCGAGTAGGTGTGGGGTTCCGGGTTCGCCTCGAAGCGCTTCTTCCGAACGACAGCCTTGTTGATCTCCGCGGGCGGCACCTTCTTCTCCTTGACCAACCCGTGTGCCAGCACCGCGGCGACGTTGCTGTGGAAGAAATACAAAAGCCGATACTGCACGCGGCCATGCCGCATCCGAAGCTCGTAAATCCCGTCCCGCAAGAAATCCGCCGCCGGACGGCGTAGCTTGTGCCCTTGCTTCTCAAGCTGCTCGATACGCACCCGGCACTTATCCTGTACCTTTGCTGTCTGCGCCGCGATCCACTCGAGGGCCGGCGCGGTCCCTTCCTTCTCGCAGTAGAAAACGACACGGATGTCCGACACCTTGGTCTCCTCTAAGTAGTATCTTCGCAATTTTGCGAAATTTCAAGGTCGCGCCTGCCCGACACCGTGCTGAACCCGTCTCCTGAAGACCTGCGTGCAACGTAACAGTACTCGCCAGCCGCAACAGCGTCTCCTGCGCGCAGTCCTCCGCCGCATGCCGGTCCCCGAGCAGGCGCAGGAAGTAGCCGTGGATGCGGTGCATCACGCGCTCGAACAGCGCCGCCCGCAATGGCTGCCCCGCCCTACCCGCCAACTCGGTCGTCCGCATCCTTCCTCCACCGCTTCTCCGAAACCCCGGCGGCGCATCGGGAAAAGAACCGAAGTTCTCTTTCGCTGTAGGGACAACGCCCGCCGCAGCCCAGGTCCGCAGCCTTCTGCCAGGCTCGTAGCCCCAGTGTAGCCCACCGCAGCCAGCCCTTTGAGCCAGATCAGCCAGGAAGAACATGCAGCGCTGCAACCAATCCCCTGCAGCAGCTGCTGCGTGACAAAACAGGCCGTGCTTCTTGGCAAGGGCGGCGCAATCATCGCGGCGGCAATTGCTCCCGTCAGGGGCCGACCGCCCGCAAGAGCCAGAACGCAACAACAGCCACAGCGCCGGCAGCGATGAAGACCGCGATGACAGTCCTTACCCGCCGGGCAGGAGTGACCTCGTTGCTCAAAGGCGGGCCGCCGTCGAGCACGCGGGGCGCTGGGGGAAGGCCGGGTCGCCCGAGCCGCTGGATATCCCGCAGCACGGCTCGTGCGTCCGGTGGCCGGTCGGCGGGCCGGGACTCGGTCAGGTGGAAGATCAACTGCGACCACCTGGGGTCCAGATCGGCGTGTTCCTGCTCGACGGGCCGCAGGGTCCGGGGGCTCTTGCCGGTCAGCATCTCATACAGCAGCTTCCCGAATGCAAACAGGTCGGTGCGCCCGTCGACCGGCGCCCCGGGCCGCTCCTGCTCGGGCGCCAGATAGAGCGGTGTACCTGCGAGACCGGTCTTGGTGGCCAGAGACATGGCCAGGGACATCTGCTCGGCGACGACTTTGCCCAGGCCAAAGTCCGCGATGCGCGGTTGGTCGTGATGGTCGAACAGGATGTTGGCGGGCTTGAGGTCGCGCTGGACCATGTCGTGCTCGTGGGCAAACGCCAGGGCCTCCAGGATGGCGCTCGCGATGCGCCGGACTTCGGCTTCGGGCAGTCGCCCGGTCAGCGCGATGCGGTCGGCCAGGCTGCCCCCCGGACAGTACTCGAGCACCAGGTAGGGAGGGTCTGCGAGCGGGAAGATGTCGACCAGTCCGACGATCCCTCCGTGACTCAGCCGCGCCAGGGCTCGCGCTTCATCGAGCATGCGGGCGGCACCGTCACGGCGCGGCACCTTGATGGCGACGGTCCTTTCCTCGAGCTGGAGGTGGCGGGCGCGGTACACGACCGCCTGTCCGCCGGAGCCCAGGATGCCTTCGAGGCGATAGTTTCCCAGCTCGCTGCCTTCGGGAAGAAGCTCGCCAGCCGCGCTGTCCGTTGTGTCGAAGTGTTTGCTGGCAAAGCTGCGCAGACGCTCCTGCAGCTCTGGACCCGGTGGCTGATCGAGCGAGGCCAGCAGGCCCTGGAGCGCTTTCGAGTCGGGATCGCCGCTGTCGTGGCTTGCGCCCGCTGCCAGGGCGATGGGCTCCAGGCTTGGCTGCCGGAGCGGCGTCGGGGTCAGCATCTTGAATCGCAGCTGTGTTTTGCCCAAAGAGAAGGTCGTCCCATGCTCGAGTTGGGTCTCACTGACCCTGTCCCCATCGACCCAGAGACCGTTGGCGCTTTTCAGGTCGTCGCACCAGTAGCGCCCGTCGCGGAATGTGATTTTGGCGTGATCCCAGGAGATCCAGGGGTCACGCAGCGGGATGTCCGCCGAGCGCCGGTTGCCCATCACCGTCGGGGAGTTGCGCAGCGTATGCACTGTGCCCTTCGCGCGGCCGCTGAGGGCCTCGATCTGTGCGCCAGGGGCCTCCGGCGGCAGCGGCTGCCCGGTCGCGCGAGCGCGCCTGTTCACGATGGCACGGAGCAGAAAAACGCAGATGGCGCAAGCGAGGGCTGCGATGAAGATCAAGACTAAGCTGTCGCCCCAAACCGTGGGCGCTAGGGCAGCGACGACAAATGAACCCAGCATCGAGCATCCTCCCGTACAGCCGACGCCCGCGCGTCGACATTTGTGCCCTGGTTCCGACCAGCGAGCCTGCACCTGGGGAGGAAAAATCAAGAAAATCCGTCGGCCCGAGGCTGGTACAGCTGCAGAGCCCGCTGTTTGGCGGCCAGCAGACGCTTGCGCACTGTCTTCCGGTCATGGCCCTGGAGCGCGGCGACCCGGCTCAAGCTCTGCCCCTCGCCGTAGTAGAGCACAAAGGCCTCGAAGCACGCGGGATCCAGCTCAACCCGCAGTTTGCCCAACAACCAGGCGGCGTCGAGGCGGCGATCGATGGCCTCGGTCTGAGGCGGCACCGCGGGTCCGTGTGGGCGCGGCATCGGCGCCGGCCTGCGCGCGTGCTCGCGGCAATACTCGACGAACACCGAGTGGGCCTTCAGCCAGATCCAGGCATTGAACGAGCGGTTGGGATCATAGCTGCCGTCCTGCAGGGACGCGTCGAGACGGATCAATGTTCGCTGCAGGCAATCGTCGACGGCGTGTGGATCCCAGACCAGTTTGCGGAAGTAGTTGTGGATGCGCCCCATGACGCGCTCAAAGAGCCGCGAACGCAGGGAAAGTCCGCCGCCGCCCGCGGCCTGGCCAGCTAGATGCGTGGTCGTCGGCAATGCGGGACCCTCCCCTGCGTAGTCTAGCAGATGGACGGGGGCTGGTCAGACAGCGGCTTCCGTTCAGGGTCTTCGGGATCTCACGCGGCCGGCGGCAGCCGCCGGGTCCCTGGCCGCACGAGCTTGCACCGGTCGATGGGACGCGCAACTTGCACGCGCGGAGCGCTCCCGTACGCTGGAGATGGGTGCATACGAGGATTTTGCGATGGATCGCGCGACCTGGCTCGGCGTCGTCCTCGGCCTGGCACTCACCGGCCTGGTGTTCGGGCTGTGCGCCCTCGAAGAGCCCGGCGGCGGCGCCTGGCGCTCACACCTCGCACTCGGCGACATCGCGCACTCCCTGTCCTTCTACCCCCTGCCCGCGCAGGATCCGGACGACGCAGCGGCCGTCGAACCGGCGCATGGCCCGGACGGGGCCGGCCCAAACGGGGCCGCCGCGGACGAACACGCGCAAGACGGCCACACATCGACTGGAGGCGCACCGAACGAGGGCGCGCCGACGCCCGGAGATGACGCGACCTCCTCCAGCCAGGCACCGGTCGGGTCCCTGGTCGCCTCCGCCAAGCCGGTCGCGCCCGCGGCTGCCCCCAGCGAGCCAGAAGCCCGCGCACCCCCAGCCGATAAGGACGCCTCGGACACTGAGGCTGCGGAGGAAGAAGAGCCCCCGAAGCCCACGCACGGCGCGCTGGCCGGCTGGGTGCGCGACGAAGCTGGGGCCGGGCTGCAGGGGGCCTGGGTCGACGCACGCCGCAAGAAGGATCGGGTCCGGGCCGAAAGCGCAGCGGACGGCAGCTTCGAGCTCGGCCCTCTCAAGCCCGGAAAGTGGAAGGTCAGCGTCGGCCACGCGGGCTACATCACGGCGAAGCCCATCACCGTGACTGTCGAGGCCGGCAAGACCCACCAGCTGCCGCAGTTTTTCCTCGCCGTCGGCCAGACCCTGAGCGGCCTTGTCATCGACGAGTCGAGCGGCGACCCCCTGCCCGGCGTGCGGGTCGAGCTGCGTCCTGACGGCAGGCGCCGCGGGAACCGCCAGACCGTGACCAGCGATGAGGAGGGATGGTTCGAGGCCAGCGGCCTCTTTGAGGGGCTGTGGCATCTGTCCGCCTCGCTGCATGGGCACCTCGGGGCGACACGGGTCGTGCGCATCGAGGCCACCCCCCCGCAGCCGATCGAGGTGACCATGCCGAGCGGCGCGTGGCTGACCGGCACGATCCTCGGCCCGGACGGAGAGCCCTTTCCGCTCGCCCGGGTGTTCCTGCTGGTCGGCGATGATTACAAGGTGCGGGAGCAATGCGACACCGCCGGGGTGTTCACGACGAAGACACTGCCGCCGGGCGACTACAGCTTCTTCGCGCGGGCAGACGACTTCTCCCAACTGCACACCACCAACCTGCGCCTCGAGCTCGGCGCAAACCAACAGATCTTCCAGCTGTTGCCAGACGGGCAGGTCGCCGGGCGGGTGCTCGACAGCAGCGGCGAGCCGGTCCGGAAGATCCACGTGCGCCTCGAGAGCCTACGCGGCCAGGTCATCCGCGAGGCGGAGACCCAGGACGACGGGACGTTCGAGATCGGCCGCCTGTACGACGACGACTTCCGGCTCTGGGCCTACGGAGATGGCTTCTTGCCGAGCCCCCAGGCGGAGATCCAGATCCGGAACCAGAACCAGGTCGGCGGCATCACGCTCAGCGTGTCGCGCGGGGCACGGGTCCAGGGCACAGTCTTCGCGTCGGGGTCGGCAGCAGACAAAGCGCGGGTGTCGCTGTATCCGCACGGCGACAACCCCGACACCGAGCGCCTGCTGTGGACCTCCCGAGAAACGAAGAGCGACGGGGGCTACCGTTTCGAGGGGCTTCCGCCCGGCGACTACGAGCTCTGGGCGACCTCCCGCGACAGGCTCGAGCAGCTGCGCCAGGCGGTACGCGTCGATGGCGTGCAGGAGCTCGCCATCGACCTGCACCTTCAGCCCGAGCTCAAGCTCCCGGGCAGCCTGAGCGGGCAGCTGCAGGACATTCCCGAAGCCTATCAGGTGGAAGCCGTGCAGCTGCCCCACGGAGGGGGCCCGCGCAAGGTACGGGTCCTGCAGGACGGGAGCTTCGAGCTGACCAGCCTGTCGTCCGGCCTGTACCGGGTGCGGCTGCTCGGACCGGGCCTCGACGATGCCCGGCGCCCGAGCGTCGACCTCGATCTCCGCCCGGGACACCTCATGCGCGCCGACTTCCGGCTCGAGGAGTGACCTCGATCAGATCCGCCATGCAGAGCGGTGACCGAGCAGTCGTCAAAAATCGCTGCTCAGTACAAAGCTCCAGTCCCAGCCGGACATGCGATGATGGAACAGCTCAGCCTCGACCAGGGGGGCGTGGCCGGCGTCGCGGGCAGCCTCGGCCAGCGGATCCTGCTCCGGTGCACAGAACAAGTGCAGGAAACCCTCCCGCGGCTCAGCCCTGCCGGGCACAGCACAGGGCCCGAACTGCGCGTGCAACAGCGGAGCCGGCTGCCCGCTGCTCTCGAGCACCAGATCTTTGCGGCCTGCCAGACTCAGATACTCCAGCGAGCCACGCAGCCTGCGCAGCCGCGGCTCGAAAGCCCGCATTGCAGCTGCGTCAAGGCCGAAGACCTGCAGCCGGGGACCACGCCCCACCGGCAAGAAAGGCAGCTTGGCGAACAGCCCCTGCACCCTTCCCGCAGGCCGGTCGGGCCGGCAGACGGTGATGCCGTAGCCCTGCCTGCACTGCAGATAGCGGCGCGGCAGCGCTTTCAAGCCCAACTGCACGGCCACCGCCACACGATCGGCGTCAGGGTGGATCTTGATGCGTGCGCAATACCAGACTTTTTGCGGGCGGGCCTGGGCGCTGCGGGGGAGCTTACGCAACGAGATGCTGGCGATGGCCAGCAGGCGCTGCTGGTCTTCGACGGTGTAATGGTAGGGCGTGCCTAGATGCTCGAGGTGTGCCAGCGGGCGGCTCCCCAGCTGCATCCGGAAGCGGTCTTGACCGAACGGGAACACCCCCATCTCGAGAAGCTCAGCGAGTTGGGAGTCCCAGCGCTGGTCCGTCAATGCCTGCACACGCATCGGCCCAGCCTCCTAGCGGCGCACTGTACCAGACCCTCCCCCCGTGGTACAAGAGCCCCAGGCCCGGCACAGGGAGTCTGCATGTGCGGTTTCGTCGGAATCTGGTTCCCGCACGGCGGCGGCCCCTCCAAGGCACGCATGCAGCGTGCTGTGCGCAGTCTGGCGCATCGCGGTCCCGACGAAGAGCGCCTGCTGTTTGGCCCGAGCCACGCCCTCGGTTTCCGCCGCCTGCAGGTGCTCGACCCGAGCGGATCCTCCCAGCCGCTCGAGAGCGAGGGCCTGCAGCTGGTCGTCAATGGAGAGATCTACAACTACCGCGAGCTACGCGCCGCCCATCCAGACTTCCCCTACCGCACAGAAGGCGATTCCGAGAGCATTCTGGCCCTCTACCGCGCGCGGGGGGACGACTTCCTCGCTGAGCTGCGCGGCATGTTCGCCCTGGCGCTCTTCGACGCGCCGCGCCGCCGCTGGATTCTGGCGCGCGACCGGCTCGGACAAAAGCCGCTGTACTACGCACGCCGCCACGACTGCCTCGCGTTCGCCTCAGAACTGAGCGCGCTGCTACTGGTGCTCGGTGAGCGTCCGAGAATCAACCAGGGTGCTCTGGCTGCCTACCTGAAGTACGGCGTGGTGCCGGCCCCCGCGAGCATCTTCGAGGGCATCCACAAGCTCCCTCCCGCCCACCTGCTCGAAGTCGGCGCGGGCTGGCAGCGCCTCGAACGCTACTGGTTGCCGCCTCTGCCCGGCAGCTTGCACGTCTCGTCCGAAGAGCTGGAAGCCGAGCTGCAGACCGCCGTGCGCTTGCGTCTGCGCAGTGATGTGCCGCTGGGCAGCTTTCTCTCGGGCGGGCTCGACTCGGCACTGATCGCGAGCTTTCTACCCGCAGGCAGCCGTAGTTTCTGCGTCGGTTTTGCGGACTCCGGCCATGACGAGTCCTCCGAGGCACTCGCCAGCGCACGCGCGCTGCGCCTCGAACACACGCAGCTCGACGCGGGTCCGCCGCTGGCTCTGCTCAACGGGGTCGTGCAGGCGCTGGACGAGCCGCTGGCCGACAGCTCTTGCCTGCCGAGCTACGCTCTGTGCCGCGCGGTCTCTGGCGAGGTGCGGGTGGCCTTGTCCGGCGACGGGGCCGACGAGCTGTTTGGCGGTTACCGGCGCCACGCCTTCGCTGGCTTGATACAAGCCTGGGCCCGCTTGCCCCTCTTCCTGCGCGGCGGCCTGTTGCGCCAGCTACGCCGGGCGTCCAAGAGCACGGACGGATACTACGGCGCGAGCCTGCGGGGCCTGACCGAGCGGCTCGACCACCTGGCGGGGCGGGTTGCGCAAGAGCCCGACCTGCAGCCCGAATTCTTCAGCTTTGCCGAGCTGCACGCAGACTTCGGACTCGAGGTACCCGTAGAGCTGACCCCTGCGCCCTTGCTGGCTGACCTGCCCGAAGCGGGCCTGCTCGAACGACTGCTGCAGGCAGATGCCTTTTTTCTGCTTCCCGGCGACATCCTCACCAAGGTCGATCGGATGAGCATGGCGCACGGACTCGAAGTGCGCTGTCCCTTCCTCGACCACTACGTGGCAAGCCTGGCTCTCGGTATGCCCAGTTCCGACAAGGTCGGCTTCTTCCAAGGCAAGCGCTGCCTGCGGCAGGTCGCGCGACGACGCCTGCCCGCTGCGGTCGTGCGCCGCCCCAAGCATGGTTTCGCGGCCCCCCTGGCCGCGTGGTTGCGCGGCCCTCTGCGCGAGCCCTTGCAAGAGCTCCTGCTCGCCCCCCCGCTGGGTTTGCCTGCCGCTGCGTTGCAAGGATTGTGGCAGCGCTTCCTGCGCCGCGAAGCCGATGCCGCGGGCCCCCTGTACGCCATCTTGATTCTCGGGCTGTGGTGGGCGAAGATGGACGCCCTGCCCGTCTAGCAGTCTCCCCGTCCCCCAAGGTTGCGCCATGCCCGCTCTCAGCTCTTTGCTCGAAGACGCCTTCCTGGCGCGACAGCCCCTGCTCGAACAGCTCTCTGCTGAAGGGACCGACGCCTACCGGCTGTTCCACGGCGCCGTCGAAGGCCATCCGGGCTTGTGCATCGACCGCTATGGACCGCATGTGCTGGCGCAGACCTTCCGCGAGCCCCTCACCGAGACCGAGTTGAGCACGTTGGAGGCGACCCTGGCCGGGCTGCTTCCCAAGCCCCTGCCCTTGATCTACAACCACCGGACCCCCAAGGGCCTGCCCTTCGAGCTCTGGCACCAGCCCCCTGCTGCCGCATTGCAACCGACGACCTGCCGCGAGGCCGGGCTGTGCTTCGAGGTCCAGGCGCGCCACCGCGGCCGCGACCCTCTGCTCTTCCTCGACATGCGTGTGGGCCGCCGCTTCGTCCGTCAGCATGCCCGGGGCCGGAGCGTCCTGAATCTGTTCGCGTACACCTGCGGAATCGGCGTGGCCGCCGCAGCGGCCGGAGCGCGGGAGGTGTGGAATGTCGACTTCGCACGCTCAGCACTCGAGGTCGGCGCCCGCAATGCCGGGCTCAATCGGTGTCTGGGCCAGGACTTCCGCTTGGTGCGGGAAGATGTGTTCCCCGTCCTGCGGCAACTGGCAGGCCTGAAGATCAAGGGGCGCGCGGCGCGGCGGCGCTTCCAACGATTCGAGCCGCGAAGCTTCGAGCTGGTATTCCTCGACCCACCGCGTTGGGCGCGCAGCCCCTTCGGAGCTGTCGACCTGGTACGCGACTACCAGGGGCTCTTCAAGCCGGCGTTGCTCGCCACCAGCACCGGGGGGTGCCTGGTTGCCACCAACAATGTCGCCAGCGTCGACGCCGCGCATTGGCTTGAGACTCTGGAACGGTGCGCGCGCAAGGCGGGACGGCCGCTCCAGGGAGTCGAGTGGCTGCAACCCGAGGCAGACTTCCCCTCCCCCGATGGCAGACATCCTTTGAAGATCGCTGTCTGTCAGCTGTGATCAGGCTTGCGGGACCTGCTGGGCCTCACCATCGACGCGGACCTCGAGCGTCGGCCAGAGCTCGAGGTGGTCCTTGATAAGCTGACAGGCGGCCTCCGAATCGAGCCCGAAACCTTCCACCTCGGCGCCGCGCGAAGCATACAGGCAGCCATAGCACCCGCTCCGGCAGGAACACGCTTCGAGTGCCTCGAGGGCTGCACGCAACACGTCAGCGAGCTGATCAGGGTGCTCAATGGCCTGCTCCAGCATTCCGCAGCCACCAGGCACGCGGTCGACCAGGTACAAGGCGTCGGCCTGGCTCAGCAGCCGCACCCGCTTGCCGACGTTCCTGCGCCACAAACCCAGCGCGAGAACGGCCCGCAGCAGGGGCAGCTGGCCTGCTCCCCCGGCGGGTTTCCAGGACAGCGCTTGACTGACCTGCTCGCGATACAGGTAGAGCCGCACCCAATCGTCAACAACCGTGCGTCCGGTCAGGGTCAACCCCTGCTTCTGGGCCAGCAAACACCAGCTGCGGTGGCGCGCACGTTGCCCCTCCTGGGGAGGCTTGACCACACCGCAGTCGCGGCAGACCTCAAAACCTGCTCCCACCACACCCTGCTCGCCAACACCCGCGTTGCAGGCGAAGCCCGTGTTCACCTGGCGCACGGTGACCATCGGCAGGAACTGTAGCGCAACCCCCCCAGCTTGCTTGCGCGTGCCGAGAGACTCGCCGACGATCAGGAATTCGACCATCCGGTAGCGCTGCCGCCGCCGCACAGGCTCAGAGTCGGTCACCAGGCTGCGGACGAAGTCAGAGTGGGCTGAGACACTGTCGAGCCGGAGCAGGCTGCAGCCCTCCGGAACCGCATCTGCCTGGCCGCAACAGGGGCATCCAGCCGTGCCCCCGAGCTCACGCCCGCAGGCTGGGCAGCCACTCGCCGCCTCGATGCGGCAGTTGTGCTTGCCCCCGGTCTCGACCTGGTCGATGGACACCCGCCGCGTCTCTGCATAGAAGGGGCTGTGGGGTGCGAGACGGCGGAAGCCGCTGCCACTGCGCACGGTGTATTGGCGGGCCTCGACGCTGGTCTCGCCCGCCTTGCCCGGGCGCGGCACGCCGTACAGCATCGAGGTCAGGGCCACCACCGTCTCGGGGAAGCCGTGGTTCGGCAACACCCCGGATTCGGCGAAGATCTCGAGGGGATAGCGCTGGCTCATTTGATGCACGTGGCTGCGCAGCTGCCGCATCTCGTTCTTGAGCTCGAGGACCTGAGCGCTCTTATCCCGCCTCTCTTCGGCCGCACGTCGCTCAACAGCTTTGCAACGCTTGGCCAGGCGGCCAACCAGGCGGCGCTGAGAGTCGATGGTGTCCTGGGCGCGCTCGAGCGCCGACTCGAGCAACCGTTCGACGGCTGCGGGTTGCGAGCCGGCCTGCAATTGCGCGCGGCTGGTCTCGGACAGGCGCCCCTCAAAATGTTCGAGGAAGGCAGCCAGCAGCTCTTCGGTTCGTGGCCTGAGATAGGTCAGGAAGGGCTGTGGGAAACTCTTCGAACGGAACATCGCCAGCAACTGCGCAGTGTTTCTGGGGGTCTGCAGAGCCTTCTTGTCGTCGCGCGCCCAGCAGTCAAACAGGTAGGCGAGCAGGTGCCGACGCAGCAACACCGGCGCATCCAGATCGATGCGCCCCGGCTGGAAGGTGCCCGCGAGCATGGCTGCCGGACGCCCGAACCAAGCCAGCTCGGCAGGCCGTGCGCGGACCACCGACACCACCAGAGCCATGCCCGTCCGGCTACCAAGCCTGCCCTGCCGCTGCCGATAGATCTCCGGATTGGCGGGCAAGGAACAGAGCAACAATACGGACAGCGAGCCCAGATCGAGGGCGAGCTGCGGCGTGGGCTCACACACCAGCATCTGCGGAGTGTCGCTGCGGACGCTGCCGAGGAAGCTCTCCTCGAGGCGCTCGCGCAGTTTTGGGTCGAGCAGTGATGTGTGCTCGGCACACAGGAACGGACGCAGCTCCTCGTCGGCCTCCGGAGGGGTCGCCGTGCCCCCTTCGAGCGGTGCGTATTCCCCCTTGCCACCAAACCGCAAGGTCGGCATTCCCCACCAGGTTTCGAGCTCGGTACGGGTCACGCGGATGTGATGTCCATCCGGGTTGCTGACCAGCTCGGCGCTTGCCCGCTCGACGAAAAGGCTCCGCGACGGCAGGGCGTAGACCTGGCTGGAGCGGCTGCCAAACAGCTGGAGCAGGCCACTGTCGACCAGCTCTTCGACCGCACCACGGTAGATCAGGTCGACCTGTTCCCGCCCCAGGCGGCCATACAACACGCGTTGCGCCCAGTCGAGCGGCCAGCACTCCGTCTCACCGCTCAACAGGCTGTCAAAGACGGGATCGTCACGGCTCAGGCTCAGAAACCGCGGGAGCCGCCCGGAAAACAGCGGCAAAAGCGGGCTGAGCTTGTGGGTGAGCATCTCTGGCGAGCGCTGGTCGGCGTAGACGCACAGCAGCGGATGGGCGATGGCGCCGCGCCAGCGGGCCCACGTCAGCAGGCCATTGAGGAAGTGGCGCACCTTCGTCATCGGGACCTGTTCGAGGCCATCGATCTCGGCGCGCAGAAGGTCGGTCAGGCTGGCGCTGGCGACATCGAGCGCCTCGGGGTCGACGCAGACGGAGGCGTGCCCGAGCTTCTCCAGGCTCTGCTCGGCACGGGCGTCGAAGCCGAGCTCCAAGCAAACCTCGAGCTCGAGCCGCATCGTCAACAGATCTTCGAAGCCGTCGTCGCGCCCGATGGTCCCCATCAAGGCGCGGTACTGGGCGAGGTCACGCATATCCGGTGGGGTCAGGCAAGCGACCAGCGTCTTGAGCGTGTGGCGCTCGCGCCAGAACTTGAACAGCCGCGAGGCCAGGCAGTCCAGCCGGATCGTCTGGCCTTCGATCTCGGCGAGCACCGCGTGGAGCGCGCTGCGGAGATGGCTGCGGAAGCTTCGCGCGGCGAAGAAGCTCGCACGGTGACTCGCTTGCTGCGCAGTCTCAGCCAGGGCCAGAAGTCGGTCTCGCGGATCGCTCTTGCGCAGAGCTTCGATGACCAGCGCGCCCAACTCTGCCGCACGCAGCGCGAGCAGCTGTAAGCAACGATGGCCGAAGCAACTCGGGCAGTGCAGGAGATGGCGCGCGGGGTCCTCTGCAGAGAGCACCCGGTGGGCCTGCAATAGCCGAGCAGGCGCGCCGCAGCTCTCACAGATCGGGCCCTCGACCGCCTTCAAACAGCCGCTGCAGAACGACTGCGTGTCCGGACCATGTTCCGCCGTGGGAAACAAGCAGAGCAGGCTGGCATCGCGCTCAGTCAGGGCGCGCTCAACAGCCGTCGGCGTCCCCTGCAGCCGGCCTTCCTCGAGCCAACCAGCCCAGCCACTGGCCCCGCATTCGGTACAAACAATCGGAGGCAAGCCCGCTGTCTTGCCAGGACCGTTCCAGGAGAATTCTGGCGGCTCGCCGAGACCTCGCAACAAGCCGTGCAGCTCACGGACCCACAGATGCAGCTGACAGACCGTGAGGGGGCGCGGAGCCTTGACCGGCCCGGTCCGTGCGGCCGCCGCCAGGGTGAGGAAGGCGAGCAGCTCCTCAGGCTGGCGCTCGGGAGCCAGCGACGCGAAACCAGAATCAACGGCCGCCAGGCGAGCGCACACATCCGCCAGGGGTATCGGCTCAGCGGGGGCCGCCGCGAGGCAGCGCTGCAGGGTGCGGGAGACAGGATGGCGCAGCACCAGACTGCCCAGTGCCAGCGCGTCAAAGCTCCCCTCGAGCTCAGGAAACCAAAAGCCTCGCAGGCGGCGCAGGTACTCGGCCTGCGCATCCGAACCCGGCCGCAGGTCTGCCTCGGGGCCGGGACGCGCGTCCTCAACAGCTGGGTCCGAGAACGCGGCCTCCAGGTCGGTGTCTGACGCCTGCACCAGGCAATCGGACGCGAACGGCTCACCGAACAGGCTCTCGGCGAGCGCGATCAAATCGGCGGGTGCCTGTGCATCATCGACCAGGGGCGCGCAGGTTCCCACGCAACAAAGCGTGCCCCGCTCGATTCCCAGCCGCGCCTTCAAGCGGCGCAGCAGGCACGCCAACTCGAGCGCCTGCACGGGGTCGTAGCGCTGCAGCTCGGGCAGCACCAGGTAACGCAAGCTGTCCGGGCCGGTGTCGCGCCAGATGCGCGCGTCCTCGGCCCTGCGCAACAGTAGACCCAGCTCGGCCGCGTGGGCGAGCAGAATGTCCGGCCGGAACTTCCGCAGGCTGTCGCGCGAGCTGATCAAGTGCTCCGGCCCCATGTCGCGGCTCTCATTGGTGCTGCCGGTGTACAGCCCCGCGCGCACTTTGCCGCGCAGCCGCGGGTCATTCCAGATCATGCCTGCCAGGCGTCGCCCATGGTCGCAGGCGACGTCGCGGCTTGGATAGACCACGATGGCCTTGATGCCTGGCGACTCGATCTGGCGCAGACAGTGGTCGAGCAGCGGAAACAAGATCGCTTCGCCGGCTCCAGCCCCGCGCCCGCCAGTGATCAGCGTGGAACGCGGCGAGTCCTGACGACTCGCCAGGCGTTTGAAGGTCTCGAGCTGGTGCAGGTAGGGGACGAAACCCGGGCAGAATTGGAGCACGTCGCTAGCTGCGTCGGGGAGAGCCCGGCCCAGGGGCAGGCTCAAAGATAGAAAAGGACCGCGGAACAAGCCGTGCTCCGGGTCGGCCAACAACTGACGCAGAGCAGCCGCCGCGTGCCCGTCATCGAGCGCGAGGGATGCCTCGACGGCAGAGAGGATACTGCGTCGCAGGTCGTCGACGACCAGTCCCGGAATCAAGCCCGGCCCCCAACAATCCTTCCCAGCGGGTAGGAGGTGTTCGCAGCAGTATAACAGCAGTCGCGGCACACACCAGCGCAGCGCCTGCCTTCTCAGAGAGCTTTGGAAACGTGTAGATCGAGGCGGCCGGCCGCATGGAGAGCGTGTAGCAATTTCAAGCTGGTGAAGGCATCCCAGGGGGAGAGCTGAAAGATCTGATGCAGCGGGGTCGCGGACACGGGCAGGCGCTGCAGGAGCCTGGATTGCGGAGTGGGAAGCCCGTGCGCGCTCGCGCCGTCAGCTGGGGCCCGGGGTGAGACCTCGAGGTTGTCGTTGGGGAAGGTCTTGCGAAGCCGCGGCAGCTCGTCGGCCTCCATCGCAGCCTTCATCATCAACGGCCCGACTTCCAGCCGAGTCTCGAGCTCGAGCGCCGGCGGTAGCTGCTCGGAGAAGGTGTAGCGCATGTCGCTCCAGGTCAGGGCCGTGAGAATGCGCTCGCTGACCAGGTCGTCGAGGGCATTCTCCAACTGACCACGGTTCAACCGCCCGCTCGCCTGCAGGCAGCGCACCACGGGCACGCCCGTCCTGCGTTGCTCGGCTTTCGCGAGGCGGACGTCGCTCTTGCTGACCTCACGGCGTCGCAGCAGCAGGTCGACCAACCCCTCCTCGGGGTCGTTCCCCGGCGACCAGGCAGCCGCGATACTGCCTGACTCGAACGCGACCTTCAAGCGCAGCGCAGCGTGGCAGAGCTCGAGCACGCCGGTTTTTCGCTGTTGGGACAAGAGCTGCAAAACCCCGGTCACCGACGTGGTCCCGCCCCGTCCATGAAAGCTCGAGCGTGCAGGGGAAATCGACCGGGGTCTCTGCTCGAGCACGCGTGCCAGAGTCTGCTGGCGCGGGATCGAAGGGGGGGCCACCGACCCATCTGAAGCATGAGCCCGTTCGATTCTGCGGACCAGCTCGCCAAGCTTCAGTTGGGCTCGGCCGCTGTTGGTGGTACGCTCCACGACCAGGACCACGAGCAACGCCCTCTGTGGCAAAGACTTCAAGAAATAACTCAGATGCGCAGAGTGCAGCAGCAGGGCCTCAGGGCAGCCGAAGGGGCGGCCACTCAGTGTCCGGTCGAGTTGGCGCAGCCCTGCGCCGCAAAACAGCTCGATGCAGGTCGTGGCCATGACCTTGCGCTCGTCGCGGCCCAGCTCGGAGAGCACGTGCCTCAGGGCCAGCCAGCGGCGTGCGCGCAGGTCGATGACGCCGCAAGCGCGACCGCCCTCCACCGTCGGTAGCAGGCTCGAGCAGGCCTGGGAATAGTCGCGGACTCCCTGAGGAACCGGCCGCGTGATCTCGGCGGCGATGCGGCCAAAGTGCAGCACGGCCTCGCCAGGGAGCTTGGCCCATTGGCGTGGTTCCAACCGCACGCCATCGAGCTCGGTGCCGTTGGCGCTACCCAGGTCGGCCAGCCAATACCCGTTGCCCTTGCGGGCAAACCGTGCGTGTTGCCACGAGACACCGGGGTCATCGACGACCAGGCCGCAGTCGGGCCTACGGCCGACCAGCAAGCCCTTGCCCAGGGAGATCGTGCAGGGTTGGGGGACGCCCTTGTGGATTCGAAGATGCATGCTCACTCCTCCCGGATACACGACCCTGTTCGCCGCTGAACTGCGGCGCAAAGCACGTGCCAGGCTTGGACGACTTCACCAGGCGGGATCTGGGGAAGCGTGGCTGCCACGAATCTCGCATGGAGGTTCCGAATTGAGACACGCTATCGTTTTGATACGCATAGCCTTGTACTTTCTGGCCCCTTGCAGCCGGCATGCATCTTGCTTGAGAACCTGACGA
Source organism: Planctomycetota bacterium (assembly GCA_029260765.1). Lineage (GTDB taxonomy): Bacteria > Planctomycetota > J058 > JAJDCP01 > JAJDCP01 > JAJDCP01. The sequence goes on along the minus strand of JAJDCP010000085.1, from coordinate 23,120 downwards.
GAATCCTGCACCGCCGATGCAAGAGACCCGGGCACTGGAGACGAGTATGACACCGGAGCTGAAGACCCCCACCCCGTCGCGCAGTCGTTGGGCAGAGAGACCGGAGGCAGACGCGCCGGCGCCCCGCTCGCAGCGAGCCCCGCGAACACCGCAGCCTCAGGGAGACAGCCGCCGCCCACGGCGCCCGCGCTCGGCGACCCGGCGGAGCTCGACGGTCAGGGGCCGCGGCGAGACGAGGCGGGGAGCGCGTCCTGCGGCGCCCTCCGTTCCACAGGGGAGAGGCGTCCCCCGCCAGCTGGGCAAGTACCGCCTGGGCAAACAGCTCGGCAGCGGGGGCATGGGGGATGTGTATGAGGCCACGTCGATCAACGACGGGCACCGCGTGGCGATCAAGGTTTTGCATGCCCAGTTGAGCCAGGACAGCCAGTTCACGCGCCGCTTCTTGATCGAGGCACGTGCCTGCATGACTCTCAAGCACCCCAATGTGATCCGCGTGCTCGGCGTCGGGCGGCACGACCCTTCCAACACCCTCTTCATGGCGATGGAGCTGCTCGAAGGCAAGCCTTTGGACAGCTACCTCAACAAGCGCCTCAACTTCGGTTCGATCATCAAGGTCTGCAAAGGTGTCGCGCGCGCACTGGAGCATGCCGCCCAACACGCGATCGTGCACCGCGATGTCAAGCCCGCAAACATCATGCTCGGCGCGGACAAGCGGGTGACCCTGCTCGACTTCGGGCTCGCCAAGTGTCTGAATATCAACGCGCAGCTCACTGTGATGGGAACCACTGTCGGCACGCCGGAATACATGTCTCCCGAACAGGCGGTGGGCGGCACAGTCGACGTGCGCAGCGACCTGTACTCGCTGGGAGTGATTCTCTACCGCATGTTGACCGGCTCGCTCCCCTTTGCGGGGGAGACGGTCGAGATGATGCGCCTGCACCATGATCGCGAGCCGCTCGATGTCTGCAAGGAGATGCCGCGCATGCCGCGCGGCTTTGGCAAGCTGCTGCGGCGCATGCTCGCCAAGAGTCCCAGCCAGCGCTACTGCGATCCTACCGCTCTGCTGCAAGACCTCTCACGACTCGAGCACACCCTGCGCAGCTCCAAACGGCTGAATGAGCTGCCCGACGGGCCGCAGCTGCAGCCGCTACGCATCGACGATCCCATGCCTGTTGCGGACAGAAGAAAGCGCGCAGTTACATCGGCCGACCTTCGCGAGCCGGCCAGCGGACGCCGCTGGCTGCTGGGGGTCGGCTTGGGGTTTGTGGGGCTGTCTGGCCTGTTGGTGTGGTTGACGCTGCTGCGCTGAGGCTGCTCAGCGCAACAACTTCTCCGCTAGAGGATCGATCGACTCGAGCACCAGGTCGCCGATGATCCCGACGCTCTCCTTGCAGACGTTGGTGAGGTTGTCCTCGACGCTATGCCAGTAGCGGTTCTCAGGGCCGTAGTTGAAGTCGATCAAGTCCACAGCTGCCACCCCCCGTTTCAGGAAAGGGATGTGGTCGTCGTCGACCCGGGTCTCTCCATCGGAGAACAAACCCAAGTAGCCCATCTCGTCGGCGCGCTGCTCGAAGAAACGGCGCAGCCAGCCGGTGGAATTCAATTCGGTCTTCAGATTCAGGTCTCGGTCGCCGATCAGATCGACCAGCACCAGCGCCCGAACATTCTCGAGCTCTCCGGTCTTCCTCCACAACTCTGCGAGATGCGTGCTACCCAGCAGGCCGTCGCGCGGAGGATCCCAGCCGACCTCGGCTTCCTCGGCATCGAAAAACACCAGCTTGACGGTCATCGGCAGACTGCGCAGGGACAGCTGATAGGCCAGCTCGATCAACAGCGCGGGCGCGGTGGCGCCGTCGTTCGCACCGACAAAATCGGGCATATCCTTGGTGTCGTAGTGGGCGCCGATGACCAGCACTTCCGGGCGCGCCCCCGGCAACGTCGCGATGATGTTGATGCCCGGACGCGTACCGCGCGGATAGTTCGCATCAAAGAAGTCGAGATCGACCTGCACTCCGCACGAATCGAGCTCATCGATGATGTAGCTGCGGGCGCGGTGCAAGGCCGGGCTGCCCGTGGTACGCGCCCCGTCGGAGACCAGCGCCACGACGTGCTCGAAGGCCGCATCCATGCGGAAGGCCATCCCCTCGCGGGGCAGCAACTTGGGGCGCTGGGGCGGCCGGGGTTGGGGCCCGTTGCCGTTGCCGTTGCTGTTGATCGCGTCCGAGCACCCGTACGGAGTCAGCGCCAGGCCGCACAGTGCCAGCAACAGGCCACAGATCAGCGCGCGCCGACGAGTCATCGCACGTCTCCGGGCAAGGCTTCGGTCGCGCCGAAGCGCCGCTCACGGCGACTGTATTCGCGGAGCGCATCATCGAAGTCGTTGCGCCCGAAATCGGGCCAACAGATCGAGGTGAAGTGCAGCTCCGCGTAGGCGATCTGCCAGAGCAGGAAATTCGACACGCGCATCTCGCCCGAGGTCCTGATCACCAGGTCGGGGTCAGGCATCGCGCCGGTGTCGAGCGTCTGGGAGATGCGCTCTTGATCGATGGCCGCAGGGTCGAGGCGCCCGGCCTGCACTTCCGTGGCGAGGGCGCGGAAGGCCTTGAGCAGCTCTTCCCGGCCGCCATAATCGAGAGCTAGAGTGAGCACCATTGCTTGATGCTCGCGGGTGGCGTGCATGGTCTTGCGGACGGCCCGTTGCGTCGTGGCGGGCAGACGTTCCAGCCCCCCGATCACCTCGAGCCGGATCTGATTGTCGACCAGCGTCGGCAGCTCACGCTCGCAGTAGTCTTCCAGCAGCTGCATCAGGCCCGCGACTTCGGCAGCGGGACGGCTCCAGTTCTGCGCGGAGAAGGAATACATCGTCAGGTAGCCGAGGCCGAGCTCGCGAGCATGGGTGGTGATGTCACGCACCACATCGGCGCCCCGTCTATGGCCCTCGAGACGGGAGAGCCCCCGCTGCCGGGCCCAGCGCCCATTGCCATCCATAATGACCGCCACGTGACGCGGCAGGTCGCCCGCGTCCAGCCCCGCGACCCGGGCAGCCGGGGCCGGCTTGGGAACGGAATCGGGAGCCGTCGACGCGATGTGTCCAGGTGCGTCTGCTTCGGTGCTCATGGCATCCTTTCCCGCGCGATCGACATGCCCGGCGGTCGAGCACATTGTAGAGACAGCCCGCGCGCATGCAATCTCTACCAGCCACTGCCGGCGTTGACAGGGTGCAGACCGGCTGCTAGAGTGGCCAGCCGGTCTGTGGAGCGCAGAGGGCGAGAAGGCATGCTGTGTGAGGCTTGCGGACAAAACGCAGCGACGGTGCACGTCACAAATATCGTCAACTCCAAGAAGCGCGAAACCCATCTGTGCGATGGATGCTATAAGCTCAAAGAGAACATCGCGCTCAAGACCCAGGAGGTCAGCATCGCGGAGGCGCTCGGTGGGTTGGTCAGTCTGAAGGGCGACTACGAGGACATTCCCGGTGATTGCCCGAACTGTGGAATGTCCTACGAAGAGTTTCGCTCACAGGCCCGTCTGGGATGCGCGCGCGACTACGAGCACTTCAAGCCCAAGTTGATCGCCTTGCTCGAGAAGCTGCACGAGAAATCCAAGCACGTGGGCAAAGTGCCTCGCCACCGCGGCGAGCGCCTGCAGCGTCGCAAGCAGGTCGACACGCTCAAGAGCGAGCTGCAGAAGGCCGTGGAATTGGAAGAGTACGAGCGCGCGGCCGAGATCCGCGACCAGATCAAAGCACTCGAAGCAGGCGCTGAGGCCTGAACGGGGGGGCGATGAGCGATCTTGACCGATGCGGCGAGTGGCTGTCTGGCAAGGGTCCTGAATCGGACATCGTCATCAGTACGCGCATCAGGCTTGCTCGCAACATCGAGGACCAGCCCTTTCTCTCCAAGTCGAGCCCCGAGCAACGCAGCGCGATCGAGCGCAACCTTGCCCTCGCGATCCAGCGCCGCTTCCCCGACTCGCTCGAGTACCAGAATCTCTGCCAACTCAGCCCTGTCGATCGTCTGTGCATGGTCGAGAAGCACCTGATCAGCAAAGACCATGCAAATTCCGATGGTGATCGGGGCGTGGCCTTCGACGAACGCGGGCGCGTCAGCATTCTTGTCAACGAAGAAGACCACCTGCGCATCCAGGTGATCCGGTCAGGCTTCAGCTTCGACGAAAGCTGGCAAGAGATCGACCGCATCGACGACGAGCTCGAACAGGATATCGGTTTCGCTTTTTCCCAGGAGTTTGGTTACCTGACGGCCTGCCCGAGCAATGTGGGCACCGGCGTGCGCGTCTCTGTCATGCTGCACCTGCCCGGATTGGCCATGACCAAGCAGATCGAAAAGGTGTTCGTCTCGATGCAACGCACGCAACACGCAGTGCGGGGACTCTACGGCGAAGGAACCCATCCGCTGGGCGATTTTTACCAGATATCCAACCAGGTCACTTTGGGACGCTCCGAGCCGCAGATCCTCAAGATCGTGCGCGACCTGGTGTCGCAAGTGATCGGCTACGAGCGCGATGTCCGCAAGAATCTGATCAAAGAGAAGCCCATGACGCTGGCCGATCGTGTCTGGCGCGCGCTGGGCATTCTCAAGGCCGCGAGAGTGATCGATTCTGAGGAGACCATGGACCTGCTCAGCGCCGTGCGACTCGGCATCCACACCGGACTCTTGCCCGATATCGATACGGCTCTGGTCAACGAGCTTTTTGTCTTGATTCAGCCCGGCCATTTGCAGAAGCTGGAAGGCAGAAAGCTCGACACGCCTGAGCGCGACATCGTCAGGGCTAATCTGATCCGCGAACGGCTTGCGTCGGTCGTGTAGCACACCGCCACACAGGCGGCCTTCAATCACCAGTAATGAGAGAAGCGTGAAATTCGATGTTTGACCGTTTTACTGACCGCGCCCGCAAAGTGATGAGCATCGCGCGACAGGAAGCGCAACGGCTGAATCACGAATACATCGGTACCGAGCATATCCTCTTGGGTTTGATCCAAGAGGGCTCGGGCGTTGCCGCCAGTGTATTGAAGAACCTCGACGTTGATCTCGAGAAGATCCGCAGAGAAGTCGAGAAGATCGTCAAGCACGGGCCATCGATGGTCACGATGGGTCAGCTGCCCTTCACTCCGCGAGCAAAGAAAGTCCTCGAGCTGTCTGTAGAAGAAGCTCAAAACCTGGGACACAACTACATCGGTACCGAGCATTTGTTGCTGGGGCTGATTCATGAGAATGACGGCGTCGCCGCCCAGGTGCTACAGAACCTCAACCTTCGATTGGACGACGTCCGCGAGGAAGTCCTTGAACTCTTGGGTGCAGATATGCCTACCGACTCGTCCCCCACGCCAGAATCGCAAAAGAAGTCCAAATCCAAAACCCCTGCTCTCGACGCCTTCGGGCGTGATCTGACGGAGCTGGCCAAAGAGAACAAGCTCGATCCGGTGATCGGACGCGCGAACGAAATCGAGCGTGTGATCCAGATCCTGTGCCGTCGCACCAAGAACAACCCCGTGCTGCTCGGCGAGCCGGGCGTGGGGAAGACGGCCATTGTCGAAGGTCTCGCTCAGGACATTTTCAAGGGCAACGTGCCCGAGATCCTGCGCGACCGCCGTATCGTGGTGCTCGACCTGGCGATGATGGTCGCCGGCACGAAATACCGTGGCCAGTTCGAAGAACGCATCAAGGCCGTGATGACTGAGGTGCGTCGGGTTTCGAATGTGATCCTGTTCATCGATGAGCTGCACACTCTGGTCGGTGCCGGCGGCGCTGAGGGCGCGATCGACGCGTCGAACGTGCTCAAGCCCGCGCTGTCGCGTGGCGAGGTGCAGTGTATCGGCGCGACCACGCTCGACGAGTACCGCAAATACATCGAGAAAGACGGTGCCCTCGAGCGCCGCTTCCAGACGATCATGGTCGAGCCGCCCTCGAAGGAAGAGGCTGTCGAGATCCTGTTGGGGCTGCGCGAGCGCTACGAGGCCCACCATCGGGTGCGCTACACCGACAGCGCGCTCGCGTTCGCTGTCGAGCTCTCGAACCGCTACATCTCGGGCCGCTTCCTGCCCGACAAGGCGATCGACGTGATCGACGAGGCCGGGGCGCGGCTGCGCATGAAGACGATGACCAGCCCTCCCGACCTGAAAGAGCTCGAGAAAGACATCAAGAAGCTCGAGAAGGACAAAGAAGAAGCCGTCGCCGGCCAGGACTTCGAGCGCGCGGCCAGCCTGCGCGACAAAGCCACCAAGCTGAAGAAGAAGCGCGAGAACATCCGCAAGGAATGGCGCGACACCTCCAAAGAATCCGGCGGTGAAGTCGACGAAGACCTGATCGCAGAGACCGTCTCAAAAATGACCGGCATTCCGCTGACGCGGCTTGAGAAGGGCGAAGCAGAGCGCTTGCTCGCTATGGAAGGTGAGCTGCACAAGACCGTCATCGGCCAGGCCAGCGCGGTGCGTTCGATCTCACGTGCGATCCGGCGCAGCCGTTCAGGCCTGAAGAACCCGAATCGGCCGATGGGCTCGTTCATGTTCCTCGGCCCGACAGGCGTGGGTAAGACGCTGCTCGCCAAAGCGCTGGCAAAGTTCATGTTTGGCGAGGAATCCGCGCTGATCCAGATCGACATGTCTGAGTACATGGAGAAGCACAACGTCTCCCGACTGGTCGGAGCGCCTCCAGGTTATGTCGGCTTTGAAGAAGGCGGACAGCTGACCGAAAAGATCCGCCGCCGGCCCTATGCTGTGGTCTTGTTCGACGAGATCGAGAAGGCGCACGGCGACATCTTCAACATGTTGCTGCAGATCATGGAAGAAGGCCGCTTGACGGACAGCTTCGGCCGCCATGTGAACTTCGCCAACGTGATCCTGATCCTGACCTCGAACCTGGGCAGCCATATCATCAAGAACCAGGTCTCGCTGGGCTTCGTCGAGCAGTCCGAGACCCGAGACCGCGAAGTGATGCTCAAACAGCTGATGGAAGAGGTCGAGAAGGAGTTCCGGCCTGAGTTCATCAACCGGCTCGACGAGATCATCATGTTCGACCTGCTGACCCGGGAAGACCTCGAGAAGATCGTCGAGATCGAGATCAGCCATGTGCGCGACCGCTTGAAGTCGAAGAACATCTACCTCGAGCTCAGCTACAACGCCAAGCAGTGGCTGATCGACAAGGGTTTCAACCCCGACTTTGGCGCGCGGCCGCTGCGCAGAGCCATCGAGCAGAACGTCGAAGACCCCTTGTCCGAAGAGATCCTCAAGGGCACGTTCGTAGACCACAACTGGATTGTGGTGACCGTGGACGACAAGGTGCTGAAGTTCACGCCCGAGAAGCGTGAGGATCCTATTCCCACAGGTTCCTGAGCCTGCAGCGGTGCAAAGTGACGGATGAGGAGGGGCCGGCCCCTCCTTTTTGCATCAGAGCCCGCGGACCCAGTCCGGCCGCAGCCCGACTTCCCCAGCCAGGGCGCCGTCGATGGCGGCCACGATGCGCGCGCGATCATGGGGAAGCCGTCCGCCAAGCACCAGGTGATTGCTGGCATGGTTGGTGCGGAACAACGCATCCCGCGGCTGGGCGCCCGCCACGAAGCTGCGCAGCTCTTGCAGCAGGCTCGTGATGTCTGGCAACTCGAAGAGCCCCTTCTGCTGCTGGCGTGCGAGCGGTGTGCCGGGGATGACCGTCAGCGTCAGTGCCGCCAGGAATTCAGGGTCCATCGCGGTCGCAAGCCGGGCGGAGGCCTCGGCGTGCTCTTGGGAGCGGGCCGTACCGCCCGCACCGAGCAGGAAGATCGCCGACAGACGCATACCAGCTTCGTGTGCCTTGTGCGCGGCCTCGACGTGGGCGTCGAAGTCCGCGCCTTTGGCGATGCGTTTGAGGGTCGGGCCGTCTCCCGACTCCGGACCGATGTAGAGCAGGTCCAGGCCCAATTCGCGCAGCCGCTGCAGCTCGTCGGGGGTCTTGGCGAGCAGGTTCAGGGCTGTGGCGTAGCAGCTGATACGCCGGAGGCGGGGGAAGGCCTGGCGGCAGGCGAGCAGCAGCGGCTGCCAGGTCTGCATGTCCATGGCCAGGGCATCGCCGTCGGCGAGGAACAGCTTGTCGCAGGCTTCACCATGCACCGCCCGAAGGACGGCCAGGTCTTGGCGAAGCTCGGGAAGCGGCCGGACCTGGAACTTCTTCGAGCGGTACATGTCGCAGTAGGTGCACTTGTTCCATGAGCAACCCAGGGTGGCCTGCAGGATGGCGGAGCGTGCCTCGGACGGTGGGCGGTAGAGCGGCTCGACGTAGCGCATGCCTGGTGCCTCCGCGGGGTGGAAACGGGGAGGCGGCATTCTACCATCTGGCCCGCACGGGAGAACCCCGCTGTGGGGGTTGGCAGAGCTCCAGGTCAGCTGGGCATCCGTTTGAAGCCCTGCAGCGAAAAATCGCTATCGAAAGTCAAGGCCGTCGCGATCCCGCCCTGACGCATGATCTCAAAGCTGGTCCAGTCGGTCAGGCTGACTCCACGCGATCGCGCCGCCAGGAGCGCCGCCATCGCCCGGCTGTAGAGGTCGAGGTCGACCCAAACCGTACGGAACAAGGGAGCAACGCCCGCCTGGAAGCTTCGGACAGCCTCGATGCCGACGCGGGCCTGGAGCAAGGAAATGGTTTCATAAACAACGCAAGAGGAGGTCACGAGCTCAGCAGCCTGGACTTCATCAGTCAGGAACGCCTGTCGTGCGGCTTCATGGTATCGATCAGTCCTGACCAAGAAGGCGAGGATGGCGGACGTGTCAACGAAGATCGTCGGCATCGTCCCCTACGTCCGCCAGGTAGGCATCGTGTCTTTCCGCCAGGTCCGTGGCCCCCTCGAAGTCCGCGAAGGCTCCCGCCAGCTCTGCAAAGCGCTCCATCCTCTGCGCATGCTCGGCTTCCGAGAGCACGCGCTCGACACCGTCCCTGATCAGACTGGCGAGCGAGGTGTGACGTTTCAACGCGAGAGACTTCAAGCGTCTGTACTGTCCTTCTTCGAGTTGGATCTGAGTCCTGATCACACGGCACCTCCTGCCCGCACTTAATCACATCGATGACATGATGTTATCGGATTGCAGGCCTGTCAAGCAGACGCACGCTACTCCGTTCCCGGAGGGGTCTCACTGATGCCGTACTTCTTCATGCGATAGTTGATCTTGGCGCGCGTCAATCCCAGCAGCCCGGCCGCTTTGGTCTGGTTGCCGCCCGAGCGTTTGAGGGCCTGAACGACGAGGTCTCGATCGAGCTCCCGCAAGTTGATGCCTCCCGCCGGCAGAGAGAGTGCGCGCTCTCCTCTTTCGCGCCCGATGGAGGCCGAAGGCCGTCCGAAGTAGACGTCACTTTCGGAGATGATGGGCCCACGCCCGAGCAGGACGGCGCGCTCGATGACATTCCTCAGCTCTCGAACGTTGCCGGGCCAATCATGGTTCTCAAGCTTCCGAAGCGCTGCCGGGGCGACTGTCGGGCACCGCTTCTTGAACTCGCGCGCAAACTGCCCAAGGAAATGCTCCACCAGCTCGGAGACGTCGCTGCGGCGCTCTCTCAAAGGCGGGACGTCGATCGTGATCGCGTTCAAACGGTAGTAGAGGTCCACCCTGAACTTGTTCGCCTCGATCTGCCGCTCGAGGTCAACGTTCGTCGCGGCGATCACCCGGACATCAACCCTGATTTCCCGCATCCCCCCGATTCTTCTAAACGATTTGTCCTCAAGCATGCGGAGGAGCTTTCCTTGAAGCGCCGGTGACATGTCCCCGATTTCGTCGAAGAAGACTGTCCCGCCGTTGGCCAGCTCGAGAAGCCCTTTCTTCAGCGTCTTCGCATCAGTGAAGGAGCCTCGCTCATGGCCGAAAAGCTCGCTCTCCAACAGCGCATCTTGCAGTGCCGTGCAGGTGATGTTCACAAACGGCTTGTCGCCACGCACAGACTCGGTGTGGATCGACTTCACGACCAGATCTTTGCCCGTCCCGCTCTCGCCGCGGACGAGCACGGTGGTCGTCTCACCCAGGGCGACCTTGCTGATGAGCTCTCGGACCTGCTGCATCGCTTTCGATTGGCCCCGGAGTTTGTGCAGTCCGTATCTGGACTTCTGCTCTCGAACGTGCAAGCCCACGACACGTCGATAGCGCGCCGCCTCGAGCGCGCGCTTGACGGTGAGGGCGAGTTTGTCCAGGTCGAAGGGCTTTTCGATGTAGTCGAACGCGCCGAGTTTCATGGCCTCGACGGCCCTCTTGACCGTGTGTGCGGCGGTGATGATGATCACGGGAATGTCGGGGACGCTATCCTGGATGCCCTTCAACGTCCCCATGGAATCGCCGTCGGGCAGGCGGACGTTGAGCAAGACGAGGTCGGGTACCTCCCGCTCCAGGATGGCCTTGGCAGACTTGCCGTCCACCGCCTCGACGACGCCATAACCCTCGCGCGCCAGCAGGTCCTTGACGGGACCGCGGATCGGGTAGTCTTCGTCTACAACGAGGATTTTCAAGTCTCAACAGACCTCGATGTGTGCCTTCGCGCAGAGTGAGGTTTCGGAGCTACCGAAGAGGGCTTTGCGAGTAGTGTAGCAGCCCAGCTACTCCTGGACCAACCATCGACATTGCCAGCCACCAGGTTCGCGGGCCTGCCCATCGGCGACCTTCGGGTTCTCTGCAGGCTTCCGCGGGGGTCTGGCTGCAAAACTCTTCGGTCGATACGCAAAATTCCGCACATCTCCGTTGACCGGAAGTGCTGGCAGCCCGTGCCCATCGCGTCAAATTGCCGGCTTTGCGGGGGATCTCCCGGGCGTGGATCTGCATTTGCCTGGGGAAGATCGCGTGACCGGCTCGCGCATCGCGGCTGACCATGCTTCCCGGCAAGGCGTTGCGCTGCGGGATCACGACTCGCATGTCTGCTTCGAGCTCCACCCCGTGGGCTCTAAGCAGTCGAGTCCGCGCGCGGACTAATGGACTTGAACTCTCGTCAACGGGAAAGAGGTCGCTATGAATTTCCTGACGGTTCTCCTTGTCGTGATTTTCCTGATCATTGCCAGCACCGTGGGCCTGGCCTTCTACCGCGGGTGGTTCAAGCTGTCTTCGGGCAAGGGCAAGAACAGCGTCTCCTTCTCGGTCGACGAAAAGAAGATCACGCAGGATAAGGACGAAGTCGCCAAGAGAGTGACTTGATCGGCGTGATCTTCGCCCAGGCGTTGTCCGGCAGCGCCTGGGCCCGTCGGTCGGCGGCCCCCCGCAAGCATCGGCCCCGTCCCCAGGTCTGATGCTAGAGCTCCTGACATGGGCACCTTTTCATCGAGACTTCGCTCCGGAGTCATCGCTCAGGCATGGTCCATTCCTTCGAGCGGCTGAGAACCGCCTGAAGCGTCGGGCTATGCAGACTGCGGCGCTCTGTCGGCCTCCTCCCTACCCACTCCCTCCTCGCTGACTTGGACGCTTCGCTTGCGGGAGGAGCGAAGCGTCCGAGTCTTCGAGGGGTAAACCCCGCCCCTACATGACAGGCCAAAGCAATTCGACGGCGAACTCTCGTTCCCTGAGACAGCCTCTCACAGAGTCTGTCTCAGGGAAGGTTCGAGATGTCTGGAGTCGTCATACGATGTCAACTGGGACAAGGCTGGGAATCGTCTGGCTACCGACCGTTCTTCTTGTAGGGGCGGGGTTTATCCCCGCCCGCGGGCGAGGGTAAACCTCGCCCCTACATGGCAACCCAAAGCAATCGCATGCCTCCAAACGTTCCGTGAGACAGTCTCCCACAGAACTCCGCTACAGAAGACGGCTTCGATGCCCGCGTTCACACAGCTGACGGCAGTCGCAACGGATAGTAGCCGCAAGAACCCCTCCAGGCCGGTTGCATCGAATCCAGGTCAGGAGCTCTGGATGCGGACTTTCGTTCGTTCGCGTGTGAAAAGTCCGCAAGAGCGCCCCCACGATCCCACTCCTGCTTCCATGAGCCATGGGCGAAGGCCCGGCTTCGCCCGAGGCCGCGCGGCGGATCGGCATTTGCACCTCCGCCCCATCGTCAAAGCAGTTCGCGTTGATAGTGACAGCCATGAGGTGCAGCAATGTCCAACAACCCACAAAGGCCCCCATCGAGACTCCGCGTCGGCATACCGCTCGCGATTGTTCTCTGTCTGGTGGGCTGCAGCAACTCGAGTAGATCTTCCAACAACACGTCAAGCTCCGACATGACCGCGCCGACGGTGAGCTCGACAAGCCCTGCAAATGGCGCAACCAACGTCGCCATCAACACCAGCATCAATGTGACCTTCAGCGAGGCCATGAAGGCGTCGACGATCACGGCGGCCCACTTCACGGTCTCGGGCGCCACCTCGCTCACCGTCTCGTACGATGCGGCCAGCCGCATCGCGACGTTGTCCAGCGCGTCCGCGTTCGCCAACAACACGATGATCACGGCCACGGTGCACGACACGGTCGAAGACCTCGCCGGCAATGCCCTGGCGAGCGACTTCATCTGGTCGTTCACCACCGCGCAGACTGGGGACACCACACCCCCTACCGTCGGCACCACCATTCCGGCGGACGGGGCGAGCGGCGTCGCCATCAACAGCAAGTTGGTAGCGAGCTTCAACGAAGCGATGGATCCTGCCACGCTCGACCCGTCGACGTTTACGTTCGTGAGCGGACCGTCGGTCACGGGCACGGTCACCTACGACGATCCCAGCAGAACCGCGAGCTACAAACCGGACCAGGATCTGTTGCCGGGAATGACCTATACCATCCAGCTGACCACCGGTGTCAAGGACCTGGCCGGCAACCCCTTGGCGGCCAGCCATTCCTGGACCTTCACGACAGCGGCGACGCCGGACAACACGCCGCCCACGGTGAGCGCGCTGACCCCAAACTCCGGCGCCACGGGCGTCGCCACCAACCAGAAGGTCAACGCGACGTTCAGCGAGACGGTCGACCCCGCCACGATCACGACGGCCAGCTTCACCCTCGAGGGCCCCGGCTCGACCCCGGTCACCGGGACCATCGCGTATGTCGGTCTCACCGGCATCGCGACCTTCTCGCCGACCAACCCGCTTGCCAACAACACCACATTCACAGGCACGCTGACGACCGACATCAAGGACCTTGCCGGCAACCCTCTGGGGAATGCCTTCAGCTGGACGTTCACGACCGCCGCATCGTCGGACAGCACGCCACCTACCGTGATTTCCACCAATCCGGCAGACGGAGCCAGCAACGTCCCCACCAATAGCAAGATCACGGCGACCTTCAGCGAAGCGATGGATCCCTCGACGATCGACCAGTCGGCGCTCATCGTCGTCAGCGGTCCGATGGTCGTCGGCTCGGTGACCTATGCGGATGCGGCCAGAACGGCGACCCTCATTCCGAATCAGCTGCTGATGGCCAACTCGACGTACACGGTCAACGTGACGACGAGCGCGGAGGACCTGGCCGGCAATGCCCTGGCCGCCACCCACTCCTGGACCTTCACGACGGGTCCGGCGCCGGATACGACGCCGCCCACGGTGAGCACGGTGACGCCCAGCAATGGCGCCACAGGCGTGCCCATAAACCAGAACGTCAACGCGACCTTCAGCGAGCCGATCGACGCCAACACGATCGGCACGGGCACCTTCAACCTGAAGGGCCCCGGTACGACTCTGGTGGTCGGCACCATCGCGTTCGTCGATGTTACGGGCGTCGCGACCTTCTCGCCGACCAACCCCCTCCCCAGCAACACCCTCTTCACCGCCACGCTGACGACCGGGGTGCAGGACCTGGCCGGCAACGCTCTGGCGAGCCCCTTCACCTGGACCTTTACGACCTCGCTAGCAGCTGATACCACGCCGCCGGTGGTCATATTCACCGTGCCGGACAACGATTCGACCGGAGTCGCCACGAACAGCAAGATCACGGCGACCTTCAGCGAGTCGATGGATCCGATGACCCTCAGCCAGGCGACCTTCACCGTCGTAGACGGGGCCGCGACGATGGGCCAGGTGACCTACGCCGATGTGGGCAAGACCGCCACGTTCACGCCGAATCAGTTGCTGATGGCCAACACCTTGTATCAGGCCAACCTGACGACCGGGGTGAAGGACCTGGCCGGCAATCCCCTGGCGGCCCCCTACACGTGGTCTTTCACGACCGCGCTGGCGGCCGACACGACCCGTCCCACGGTGATGAGCACGAGTCCTTTGGACAATGCTATGAACGTGTTCATCAACAAGAACGTCAACGTGACCTTTGACAAGCCCATGGATGCTACGACCATCGGCACGGGCACTTTCACGCTGACCGGACCCGCCATGGCGAGTGTGATGGGGACGATCTCCTACGACGCGCCGAGCCAGATCGCGACTTTTGCGCCTGTCAGCAATCTCGCTCCCAACACCAGCTATACCGGCACCATCACGACCGGAGTTGAAGACCTGACGGGCAACGCCTTGCTCAGTGACTTTGTCTGGAGCTTCATGACGGGGACGCAGGAGGCTCAAGAGCCGATCGACCTGCAATCGCTCTCCACCTTCGTGGCCGTCGCGGGCGCCGGGCTCACAAGCGATGGCAACACCACCCTCAACGGGGACGTCGGGTTGAGCCCCAGCGCCACGTTCGTGGGAACTCCTGCTGGCCAGCCCATCATCAACGGGACGCTCTACGCGAATGATCCTGGCGGGGTCGCGGCACAGGCCAAGACCGACCTGACAGCCGCCTACGTCGACGGCGCGGCGCGCCCCCCCGGGATCGTGGTCAACGATCTGTCTGGCATGATCCTGACGCCGGGAGTCTACACGTCCGGATCGACGATGAGCATTGCGGTCGGGGGCGTGGTCACCCTCGATGGCCAGGGAGATGCGAACGCCGTCTGGATCTTCCAGGTCGGCTCTTCACTCACCGTCAACAACAACGCCCAGGTGATCCTGCTCAATGGCGCGAACGCCGGCAACGTCTTCTGGGCGATCTTCGCTTCATCGACCATGGGAACGGACGTCAGCTTCAAGGGCAACGTGCTGGCGGGTGCCTCGAACTCATTGGGGACCAACTCGACCGTTGAGGGCAGGATGCTGTGCCGGACGGGTCAGATCACTCTGCTGCAGAACACCATCACGCTGCCCTGAACCCATTTGGGGATGACAGTGCCAGGCGCCTCGCGTGAGCGAGGCGTGCGCAGTTAAGGAGGTCAGCACAAGTTCGCGGTCCTTTTGTAGGGGAGGGGTTCACCCCCTCCCGCAAGTTGTAGGGGTGGGGTTCACCCCCTCGCGCAAGCGAAGCGTCCGAGTCCTCGAGAGCGAAGCGTCCGAGGACTCGAGAGCGAAGCGTCCGAGGACTCGGGGTGTGAACCCCGCCCCTGCAGGGACAGGCCAGAACTTAAGCTGAGGTCAGCAAGGCCCTCGCTCTGCAGGGGGGCCGTGGCTGATGGCCGCTGCGCAACTCAGGGAAGCGGGAGCTCGACCGTGAACGTCGCGCCCGTGCCTGGGCCTTCGCTCGTGGCAAAGACGCGCCCGCCGTGAAGCTCAGCCAGGCTCTTCACGATCGCGAGCCCCGCCCCCAGACCGGTGTGGGGGCGCTTGGTCAGGCCGTTCGTGGAGAAGCATTCGAAAGCCTGCGGAAGGAATGCCGCGCGGATGCCGTCTCCGTTATCGATCACCCGCAGCCGCGCAAAGGCGCCAGCGCGCTCGAGGCGCACCTCGATGCGTCCCCCGTCCGGCGTGAACTGGATGGCGTTGGCGACGAGGTTGGAGACGATCTGTTCGAAACGCTCGGGGTCGACAAAGAGCGGATGCAGCGATGGGTCCAGGATGGCCTCGAGAGAGATCGACCTCCGCTCCGCCTGGGGCTGGTGCTCTGCGATCGCGGTCCGGATCCAGCGCGCGGGCTCGATCGCCTGTGGATCGAGCTTGAGCCCGGCGGCTGCGAGGCGCGAGAGGTCGATGAGATCGTCGATCAGCTTCGTCTGCCCGCGGAGCGTGTCCTCGATCAGCCCGACCGTGCGGGCACGTTGCGCTTCGGACAGACCACCGCCGCCCAGGACACGAACCCCCTCGAGCGCAGCATACAGCGGCGCCTTCAGCTCGCGCGTGACCAGGGAGTGAACCGCGTCCTTCGCCCGATTCGCAGCCTCCGAAGCGTCCCTGGCCTTCTCGAGCTCGCGGGCTCGTTGCGCTTCGTCGCCCCGAGCTTGCAGCAGGGAGAGGTAGGCGCCGAGCTGCGTCGCGACCAAAGACAGGTTGCGCAGATGGCGCAGCGTGTAGGGGCGCCCGGGTGATTGGACAAATAGCATCCCGATCCGCTCGTCGAGCCCGATGATTGGCACGGCCAGCGACACCGCCGTCCGCTCCGGGACCTCGTCAGGCGGCCCCCTGTGGGGTGCACCGACGACGGTATTGAAGAGGCTCGTGAGCGTGTCCAACAGGAAAGCCATCCGCTCCGGATCTGCCGCTGGCAGCACGAGCAACGTCGGCTCCCGCCCGAGAGGCACATGCAGCAGTGCGCAACGCTCGTAGGGCACGACCTTGCGGAGCATCTCGAGCGCGTGGTGCACCCGCTCGTCGGAGCTCTCCGCCGACCCGAGGATTTGCGAAATGTCAAGCAAGGCCTGAACACCTGGCTTCCGAACCCGGTCGTTCCGCGCCGCTGACGTCACGGCGAGGGCTCATGTATCTGGGGAGGGACCTCGCCGAGCGTGTCTTCGTCGGGGAAGGCGAACTGCTGCATGTAGCCCACGAGTTTCAACGACGGCTCGGACAGCGCGGTGCAATAGAGGGCTCTCTTCCCATGCTGCGTGCGTTGGAAGATCAGCTGGAGCGCGCACAGGGTCCTGCCGGCTCCGGTCTCGCCTGAGATCTTGTTGGCGGAGCGGACCGGAAGGCCGCCCCCAAGGAGGCGGTCGAACGCGTCCCAAGCTGTCGTCAAGCGCTCGAGGCTGGAGTCCCGGCTCCTGGGGCTGTGTAAGGTCATCTGAGCTTCCCTTGCGGAGACAAAACACCTCACTCTCGGATCTTGGGAATTCTCTACAGTTGGCGGATCACGAGGTGGCCGGTCAGCTCGATCAGAAACAGACAGCGCTCGCCAGCTAGCGGTTTCATTGCACGTGGCGTGCCATCCTCGCCCTGCGTTCAGTAGGTCGGGAGTCTGGTGCAGAACCCGAGCTTGTCCGGTGCAATGACGACTCCGGTAAGCTGCGGGCAGCGGGGTTCCGCGAGCTGAGACGCGCGACGCAGGAAGCTGTCAGGGGCGGCACTGGCGGGGACACCAGCCAGAGACGAGCTTGAACAGCCCAGCGCTGGATTGCCGACCGGACGCAGAGCCGTCGCTCGGGAATCCGTTTCCCGCTGGGTGCTTGTTCGGCGAGTTGAGCTCCGTCAAGAGCCGATCCACCTACAATGGCAACAGGCACTTAGGGAAGTGGTTGGGGTTGTCGAGCGGCACAGGTCGTTTCCATCCGCGCACCGCAGCTACCAGCCAGCGCAGGAACGCCGTGGCTTGACGGAGGTGCAGACTTTCGTCGCTGGCGAGAAAAAGCCTGCACTCTTGGCCATCCTGTAAAGCGCTGCATGCGCACGGCCCTGTCCATGCGAGCACGGCGCTCCTGGGGGGTGGACTGGTAGTGGTCGTCAGCCCCCCGCCCCTGTCGATTCAAGCCGAGTAGGAGAGCTGGAGCGAGGAGCCTGGCGAGGTCCAGCGTCTCCGCCGCAGGCCTGATTGTGTTCTATGCGCTCCAGGCTGCTAGTGCTGCCCAGCCCACAAGTCTGTCCGGACAGGTTGGCGCGAGCCCTGCGTTTGGCTTGTCCGGTCTCCTGCCTACGGGCTCCGGGCTTCTGCCAAGGGACTCGTCATGAATAGAGACCACCGGAAACTCCGGGTGTGCCAGCAGGCAGGCTGAAGTCTGAAGCCGGAGGCCTGAAGCCACGGCTGGGGAACGCCCCTGAACCCACAGAGCCGCCAAGCTTGCTAAGGACTACTAGTGGACAATGGGCAGTCTCCTAGCCCTGCCCGCCCAGATCGAAGCGGAACGCGCTGTCGGGGTCGAGATGGTCCAACAGCTCCTGGCTGGGCTCGCCGAAGGCAAACTTCGCCTTGTCGAACATCGCCTTCACCCCGTCGAGATCGATCATCCGATTGGCGATCATGGCGCACTGGATGAAGCCGATCCAACGGTTCATTTTGGCTATCGACCACTCTTCGATATGTTTGTTCAGCCGCCTGCACATCCAGCTCAGGTGTTCCGAGCTGACGGAAGGGGGTAACTCGACAGAGGGATCCGCATGGTTATCGATGATATCCTGACATACATCTATCATCTCCCTCATAAGTACTGTTTTTTGCATCCCGATCGTCCTGTTAGCGCGCTTAAAATCCGAAAAGCGGCATATGAATGTACATGAATACACATCTGGGAGAGTAGACGTACTAGATTTAACGTCAATCTCAAAATGTTCGATCGCTGCCAAGGCCGCCGACCCGGGCGCTATACGCTGCGCATCATTCCGGAGCTGCGGGCGCAATGCCCCAGGTGCGAAACACGTCATGCTCGCGCCACAGCTCGCGGACGATGGCTTCACGAGCGGGCGGACGCTCACGACCTCGCTGCGCCGCGTCGTACAGGGCCAGCCCGACCCGCCGTTGGGCGTGACGGAGTGCTGCCAGGCCAGGGTGGGATCGGCGACGCAGGCGCGGGTCTCGGAGAATCCCGGCCCCCTGCAGAAGAATCCGCACATCCGGTCGCCGAGCGGGGTGCACTCTTCAACGTGGGAGCTGGCCAACTGCGGGGCTCGGAGATTCCTGGTCGGTGGATAGAGATTTGCAGGAGGGAGGACTGCTAGCCTGGAGGGTGCGCATCTCGACGGCAGCACCCGCTTGAAAGGCCAGCCATGAACCCAGAGATTCCCATCAGAGCAGCTATGTGTCTGATCTTCGCCCTGGGGGCTGGAGGGTGTTCTGAGAGAGAAGCCCTTCCGTCGCCGTCACCGGCGCCCGAGCAGCCATCATCACCGTCACCGACTGAGGACAGCGGGATCCCGACGGACGCCGTGTTTCTGCCGGTGTTTAGCTTGATCGATGCGCATGGCCAGACCCATGCGAGCACGGAGCTCCTGGAGGGTGGACTGGTGCTGGTCGTCACCTCCCCAACCCTGTCGAGTCAAGACGCGCAGGAGGGTTGGAGCGAGGTCCTGGTAAAGCAGGCCTCCAAGGAGCTTGCCAGGGAAGTGGTCTTCTTGGAGGACATCTCCGTCTCCTGGTTTCCCAACAAAGCCCGTAGCCGAATGAAAGAAGACTCCAGCCCAACCGAACCGCCGCTCTTGCTTCTCGACGAGGATGGGTCCCTGTGCCGCCAGCTCGGCGTGCCCGAGGAAGAGACCTGGCTGCTCGTTTTTGACGAGTCGGGACGCCTTCGCCTGACATGGGAAACCGATCCGAGTGCCGAGGTGATCGCGATGATCGAAGCGGTGTTTGCCGAATGAAATCTGCCGTCGGCGACGGCATCAGCTCGAGACAACGTCCAGAACGTGGGAGACCTGCCCGATTCCCTCGAGGGGAGGCACGGGTCTCGAAAAATCCCAGCCCACTGCAGGAGAATCCGCACCTCCGGTCACCGAGGGTGGCGCGCTCTTCGGCGTGGGAGCCGGCCAACTGCCGGACTCGGAGATTTCTGGCCGGTGGAATAGGATTTGCATGAAGGACGACTGCATGAAGGCCCAGGACGTAGATCTTAGCCGAGCCATGACAATGGGCTGGAGGTGCGGATCACTGAGAAGCCATCGTGAAGAATCTGTGACGGGTGTTTTTCTGGAGGTCGTGCATTGAAGAAGTTTTTCCTGGGTGTTGCCGTCACCGCATTGGCCATTGCCATCTACCTCAACTTCGCCTGGAACGGACCGAGCGACACGATCGACTTCGTCCGCTGGAAGGCGGCCGACAGTCCATCCTGGATCGAGTGGGTCTTCGATAAGAGCAACTGAGGCGCGGCATCCTTCCGAGCAGGGAGTTGGACGCTGAGACTGCGGCCCATGACCGCAAAGCTGCCAGAGAGAATCACGGCCCGCAATCTGGACTGCCTTCTGCTGTCTGGCCTCCGGCGCCCAAGCCCCATGGGAAGTGCTGTATGTCTGCATTGGGAGCTTTCGAACGCCTGGTCGAAGGAGTCCGCTTCGATCACCCCTACCGCATAGTTCTCCCCGGCGGACGCATCATCGAGCGCGGCTCCGGAGCTGCTGCCTTCGTGCTGATCTTGCCGAGCATCGAGGTCGTGACCCAGATCATGGTCCGCGGCAGTCTCGGTTTCGGCGAGGCGTACAGCCGCGGCGAGATCGAGGTAGAGGGAGACCTGCAGCAGATGTGCCGCTTTGGCCTGCGCTTGGCCGACAGCGGCCTGAGGCCGAACTGGCTCAACAGGCTCGGGATCGTCCTCGGCTACTTGTGGCGGCGCAACACGCTTCGGGGCTCGAAGCGCAACATTGCCGCGCACTACGACCTCGGAAACGACTTCTACGAGTTGTTTCTTGATCCAAAACTGCAATACACATGTGCCTACTTCGAAACAGACCGGGATAGCCTCGCGCAGGCCCAGCTCCAGAAGATGCAGTTGGTCTGCCACAAGCTCCGGCTCGAGCCGGGAATGCGCGTCGTCGAAGCCGGCTGCGGCTGGGGGGGGCTGGCCCTGCACATGGCGACCGCCCATGGGGTTTCCGTCACATCCTACAGCCTCTCGAAGGCCCAGATCGACTACGCCAAGGCTGCGGCTGCACGGGAAGGGCTGTCCGAAGACCAGGTCCGCTTCATCCACGACGACTACCGCAGCATCCGGGTAGAAGACCGGCCCTACGACCGCTTTGTGTCCATCGGGATGCTCGAGCATGTCGGCCTGGAGAACTACCGCGCCTTCTTCGACCTGATCCGACAGGTCACGGTAGACAAGGGTCTGGCCCTCGTCCACACCATCGGACGCCACGCTCCCACAGCGACCGATCCCTGGATCGAGCGGCACATCTTCCCGGGCTCGTACATCCCGTCTCTGGCCGAGATCACCGGATCTATCGAGCGGAGTGAGAGCCACCTGCACGTCGCCGACCTCGAGAACCTCCGGATCCACTACGCCTTGACCCTCGAGCGCTGGGCTGCCCGTCTGGAGGCGTCGGCAGACTGGATCCGCGCGCACGAGTCGGATGCGCTCTTCCGGACCTTCCGCCTCTACCTTCATTCAGCGGCGGCCGGCTTCCGCAGCGGTGGGCTCATGCTCTTCCAGATCCTGCTGGCCAACGGGCTCGAGGTCCAACCCAGCTTGACCCGCGCCCACATGGCTTCCAGTCCCAGCCGCAGCATGCCGGCTCGGCTGCTCAAACGTGACTGACCATCAGAGACGGAAGCGGCGCCTTCTGGCCGCGCTCAGGCGGGATGGTTCGGCGACACTCGGCTTGAAGAAGAGCAGCTCGAACCTCTTCCGCTACCGGCACCGCAGGCCGCAGAGCATCGATGTCCGCGGTTTCCGTCACGTCCTCAGTGTCGGCCCGGATTCTATCGAAGTCGAGGGCATGGCCAGCTACGAGGAGGTCGTCGCGCGCTCGTTGCCGCACGGCCTCATGCCGAGCGTCGTGCCAGAGCTCAAGTCGATCACGGTCGGCGGCGCGGCGGCAGGGATCGGCATCGAGTCTTCCTCGTTCCGCTTTGGGCTGGTCCATGAGGGCGTCCGCGAGATGGATGTCCTGCTGGCCGACGGTCGGATCGTAAAGTGCCGACCCGACAACGAGCACGCCGACCTCTTCTACGCCTTTCCCAACTCCTACGGGAGCTTCGGATACGCCCTGCGCCTGGTCATCGACGCCGTCCCTGTCCGCCCCAGCGTTCGCATCGACCACCTCCGCTTCGACCGCCCCGAGCTCGCCCTCGAGGCGCTCGCCCGGGGAGCCTGCGCCTCCAGTTCGCAGGCGGATTTCGCCGAAGGCGTGGTGTTCGGCAAGCACGACCTCGTCATCAGCCTGGGGCGGTTCGTCGCAGGCAACCGGTCGCACAGTGACTACCGGCGCGCCCTGACCTACCACCGCTCGCTTCGGCAGCGCTCCAGCGACTACCTGTCGGTGAAAAACTACCTATGGCGCTGGGATACCGATTGGTTCTGGTGCTCCAAACACTTCGGAGCCCAGAATCCACTCGTTCGGCTCATGCTCGGAAGGCGCTTCCTCTGCTCGACCACCTGGTGGCGCATCCGCGAGGCATGGGGACAGAGCCGAGCTGTCGCGTGGCTCGGCCGCTTGTTCGGGGTACGCCCGGGCGAGTCGGTCGTGCAGGACGTCCAGATTCCGATCGAGCGCTGCGCCGAATTCCTCGAGTTCTTCCACCGCGAGGTCGGAATCCTCCCCATCTGGATGTGTCCGGTGAGAGCGCGGGACCGCCGCCGTTGGCCCCTGTATGCGCTGGATCCTGCGACCCTGTATGTGAACTTCGGCTTCTGGGATGTCGTCGCGGCCCGGTCCGATGAAGGAGCCGTCACCCGGAGAATCGAGCAGATCGTCGAGCGCCTCGGCGGACGGAAGAGTCTCTACTCGACCTCCTACTACGATCGCGAGACCTTTGACCGCCTGTACGGCGGAGCTGCCTACCGGCGCATCAAAGAGCGCTACGACTCGGAGCACCGCCTGCCCGAGCTGTACGACAAGTCCATCGGGCGGGCCTGACTCGGCCGAGTGGGGTACACAGTTTCTTCATTGCTAGAGGAGAGTGGCAAGACCATGAACATGAACCAGAACCATCCAAGCCCGAGTCTGCTTTCGAAGCGGTTGTTTCGCAGCTTGCTGCTTGTCGGAGGCCTTGTCTTTTGGGTCTCAGGCTGCGTGGGTTTCGGGAAGTACGGCACGCCTTCCGGCGCCGACTACATGGCGATCAAGACGCCGGAGTTTATCGTCAACAAGACCAAAGGCGAGATTCTCGAAGCCTACGGCGTCCCCGACTTTAGCGCCACAGAGGGCGAGGCCGTCTGGTGGGGTTACCACCTGAAGAGCGGCTATTTCATCATCGTCTACGGTAAGACGGAGCAGAAGGATCTGCTGCTGAAGTTTGAAGGGGACACCTGCACCTTCGTGCGGATGATCGACAAGGGCGAGTCCATGGGTGTATTAATGCCACCGGGCGGCGTCGCGCATTGAGAGATGCGGAGGGCGTGCGTCAACCGGATCGT
>JAJDCP010000084.1 GCA_029260765.1 Planctomycetota bacterium | reverse complement strand
CTATGCGTTCCGCGCAATCACGGCGTAGCAGCTCGTGAAGGGCGCAGGGTGGTTTTTCCACATCAGGGGGGAGAGGAGCTATAGGGGAGGCTCCACCCCCTGCCATGGAAAACCCACAGCCCTGGTATAAAACGACACATTTGCAGACAGCTGATCGCTGATAGCTGACGGCTCATGTGGGCCTGATCCAACGGAAAACGGCCTTACAAGCTGGATCGGAAGATTCGACCAACTACCTCACGCTCCGCTGAGTCGACCTCCGGCTGCCGCCTTCCAGCCTTGCGATCCCGGCATAGACCCCCAAATCTTCGAGGCAGGTGCCGCCGTGCGCCGCGTGCTGATGACTGGGCGGTGGCATCCCTACCTATCCCTCATGACCCCGCGAGGACTGCGATGCGTCCGTCCCTGAAACTCCTGTTGATCCTGATCGCGAGGCTGGCCGCTCAGGGCAGTCTCGCCGACTACACCCGCGCGGCAGGGCTCGAGCAGGCCACCCGCGACCGTGTGTTCCGCTCCGAGATTCGGCCCCAGTGGTTGTATCCCTCATGCCGCGCTGTCCATCTCAAAGGCGGGAGGAAAGGGATCCTATGCGCTGGCCTCGGCGAGGCGCCGCCGACGACGCCAGAACGAGGCTCCACCCAGGGCGGCGAGGACGAGGGAGATCGCGGCTGCGATCGCGGCTGCGATCGCGGTATACGGGTTCCCTGGAGCGTCGTCGGGGTTTGGGTCATATGTCATCGTCTCGGTGTGTCCAGAGACATCGACCGTGGTGAACGTGACTTCGCCTCCGTCAGTGATGGTGTAGTCAACGCGGCCCGTCTTCCCCTGAAGCTCGTAGGTCAGCCGGTACTCGTTGGACTTCGTCGACGTGAATCCGGTGATCCTCGCGCCGGGCAGGGGTGGCAGGTGGGGCCGGATCGGCTGGGCGCGGGGCTGGGGCTCGACCTGGCCGTCGCGCTCCGTGACTGCGCCGAAGAACCCCCCGTTGACATACGGGTACGACTCCGTAGTGTGGTAGTGGTAGTTCCCGTGGTGGTCCTCGTGACCGTTCAGCCAATCCAACTCGCCCGTTTCCGAAGCCCCGGGTTCTTGGCCGCCCAGAAGCGGATAGCCGTCGAGCGCGTAGGCGATGGGCTGGCCCTCGCCGACGACCTGCGCCAGGTGCACCGGGGCAACGTGGTAGTGGTAGTCGTCCGCCCTTCCGCAGTGCCCGCCCCACTGGTCGAGCTCGCCTGCGAGCAGCGTGTCGGTCAAACCGTCGTTCTTGATCGGGTTGAAGATCGGGACGCCGTTGACGGCCAGGGCGATCGCGCCGCGAAAGAAGTTCGTCTTTGCAGACAGGGGCTCCTGGGCGGGCGTTGGATTCAGGGGGATCTGCCACGCGTTGCTGCCGGTGTACGCCTGCGGCAGCGGCACCTGCTGCTGCCAGGCGGTGATACCGATCATCATGGGGTGATCCGGCACGCCGTCGGATTCGACGTATAGGTAGTCGTCGTCCCAGCGGAGCCTGGCCTCCGGATCGAACCGCGCGAACGCGCGAGCCACCTCGGGTGCGTCGGGGGGCAAGGCTGAGCCCACCGAAGCCACTGCGCTCGCGGCGCTCTCGTCGACCCCAGCGTGCTCGCTCGACGGGCTCCGCACCTCGGGCTCGTTGCCGTTCGGGTTCTCGAGGCCCGAGAAGGTTCTCGGGTGGCTTCCGTCGGGAGGCGACTCGACGGTGTGGCGAAACAGGACTGTGTTGTCGAGCTTCAAGTCGCCGGACCAGATGAACGCGGCACCCTCGAAGTCGTGGTCGTAGAAGGGCTCTTTGGGGCGGACCTCTGCTTCGCTGAACTCCTTCGCGTCTGGCCACTCGCGGTCGTCGAAGTCGGGGGCATACCAGCCCTGTGGGATCTCGACATGCACTGTGCGCGGGTTGGCCGCGTCCCCGTTGAGCGGGCCCCACGAGACCCGCTTCGCCTTCCACGCGGAGCTGCTCACGGTCCCGTCGCTGAACTTCAAGACGAAGCCGCCGTCGCCAATGCTCGTGTTGCCGTATTCCATGCCGGTCTTCGCGTCCGCGTTGTCCTTGGCCATGACGGCGATCGTCATGGGGTAGCTCGGGAGGAGGTCGACCGAGATCACGTTGTGAGGCATGAAGCGGATCGAGTCGACGCAGACCAACTCGCCGTTGACGTACATTTCGAACCAGTTGTCAGCGTACATGTTCGCGGTCAGGGTGTCTTCGAGTGTCGGCTTCTCGACAGGTGGAGCGTCACCTCCGCGCGGTGAGGACGGATCGGCCTGCGGTCCGCGACCTGTCCACAGGGCGATGGCGATCGCGCAGGAGACCAGCGCGCCAACAAAGAGCGCGAGACCGGGGTTCCGCGTCGCGTTGGGCGTAGCCATTCGTTCGTCCTCCTTCAGGGATAGGGAACTCCACCCGCCGAACGCAACAAGCCAAGGCTACTCGACTTGCGCAAGGAGTCAACGTCAACGGCACCAGTCGGTCGCGCAGGTGCGAGAAGGGCGCGCATGGGGGAGGTTCGCATGCCCAGGCCACAACCTCAGGCACAGCGCCTCCCTGCCCTCGCGATCAGGGTAGCTGGACAGGCTGTCCTGGAGCGGACGCGACGCGCTGCTGCTGCCCCTGCTGGATCAGCAGTCCTTGGAGTGCCCACCTCCGTGCCCTCGTCCCTCGGGGCCCGTCGGCCGCTGCGCTGTGTTCCTCGGGGCGCAATCCTGCGGCCGTTCGCCGTTCCTCGCTCGTTCCTCGCTCGAAACGACTCACTGATGTCCGGACGTCGATAGTGGGTTCCTCCCACGCGGGTGGGTCGACGCATGGGTCACAGGCGGGGACGGGATCCGTGTCGAGGTTCCCTCGCCTTTCAGCCAAGGAGCCTGCAGGCGGAGCGCGAGCGGGCTCCAGGTTCGGCATGTCGCGGGGAAGCCCGAGGTGTGCCAGGATGGGACGACGGGGTCGTGTCGGATCATCGCGAGCAGACGGAACGTTCCGCCGCAGGCGCAGGTCAGGGGATCGATCTCGTAGACGCCCTTCGCCCAGCGTCGCCTGCCCACGTTCGCCAGGTGTCCGGGTTCGGCTGGACGCGGCTGGCGGGCGGGCGCCGGAAGGCAGGATCGGTGCTGTGGGTGCAGCGCGGCGTAGTACCCTGGTGTCGTCGGCGGTGGGGGATGTGGTCGCCGAGGGCGGCCAGGAACTCGACGGCGTCGAAGACGTGGAAGTTGCGCTTGAACAGGCCGTGGCGCTTCTTCGCCCGTCAGGCTCGGTAGAGAACCTTGCCGGTCTCCGGCCGGTACACGATCCCCTCGGCATGGAACGGATGGCGGAAGAGGTAGCACAGGATCTTGCGCAGCCAGCTCCGCCGCCCTTGCGGAACGCGGACCGAAGCGTCGAGGTGGAAGCCGCTGTGGGGCCAGCCGAGCATGCTCCGTCGCGTGGCCGACGAGATCTTGCCGCGTCTGGTCAACATCAGCAGAACCCGTTTGCGGAGAGCTTCGGTGAGGGCTCGCACGTCCTTCGTCCGAAGGCGCGGCAGCGCCACGAAGCGCGCTTCGCGAGTGAAGGCCCCGTCGCTGATCAGGAGGTGCTGGTGCGGGTGGTGCGCGAGCAGCGTCCCGAAGGTCTGATCGCAGCAGAGTACGGCCGGACGAATGTCGTCGCGACCGAGGAGGGCCTGTATCCAGTCGCAGAGGAGGTCGCTGAGGATCCGGCTGAGCTCCTTGAAAAGTCCCCCGTCATGTCGGAAGAACACGCGGAGCCGCTTGGGGATCGTCAGCACCCACTGCCGATAGGCCACGTCGGGGAGGATCTCTTCGGTCAGCCAGTCTGCCCACGCCGCCTGGCACGAGGGGCAGAGGCCTCGTCTTCGACACGACAGAGCCAGCAGTCTCGCCTCCAGGCAGGACATGCAGCGCAGGCGGGCGAAGCCGAATCGAAGGACCCCGCACTCCAGATAGTCTTCGAACGTCTTCCCCACCTCGGGGCGGAGGTACCCACGGACAGGATCCGGCCCTGCGCGACGCTCTGCGAGGAAGGTCTCGAGGTGGTCGAGCAGAAGGCGATAGAGGGCGCCCTGCTGGGGACGTCTTGGACGGTAGTGGGGGCTGGAGGACATCGCACGACGGGAGGCAGGGGGATCGCAGTGCCTGCACATAAGGGACCACACACACCATTGCCCGCGGGCAGCTGTTGTCTGGGCGGTGGACCTGCAGTGTCTGCTCCCATGCCTGTCAGGTGCATACAGTCACTGTCCGCTGGACGGGTGCGAAGCGAACGCTGCCCTCGAGCCGGACCCTGGCCTCCGCAGCCATGCTCAACACCCTCGCCCGTCCCTCCGAGACCGCTGTCGTGATCGAGGACGAACTCACCGAGGACCTTCTCCGTCGATCCGACCTTCGAGTCCGAGTCCGGATCCGAACACGACCCCAAGAAGATCGCTCCCTTGTCATAACCCGTTCGACCCCAACCACTTCTGGACACAGACCCCACAATGTCTCAGTCTGGCCGTCGCCGTGCAGCGAAGCGGCCCGAAGGGTCGACCTGGAGGCTTGGCCCGGCGGTTGCCTCGCGAGCCGGATGGGGGCGAGCGCCACAAGCTGGACGTTTGCAGGGGAAAGAACCAGGCGCCGGGCCAAGGCGGAAGGCTCAGCGGCCAGACGGTATTGTTGGCTGAGATGGAGGCGATTCGGATCCTGGAGGCCGGCTGAGAGCAGGCCGGCCCGTCAGGGCCTGCCTGCACGGCCATGAATGAGACGGTAGATGATCGCCTGTTCTCTGTCGAGCAGCTCGAGAGCAGACGCAGTCTCTGCGGTGTTGAGGTACTGCCAGGCGATGGCAACCTTGATCACGGCCAGGACTTCTTCGGCGCTGCCAGCTGCTCAGCGAAGCGGCCGATCGGCAGCTTCCGAGGAACGAGGGAGGTGGCGGAGGTGGAAGCTGTGAAGACGGTCGCCGCCGGTTCGACGGCTGCCTTCGGAGAGGTTTAGAGGGATGGACGAGGCGGCTCGGCGGAGTTGCCGAGCCAGGTCTTTGTCCAGGCGGGCGAGCTTCACGATCAACGGTCGCAAGGCTGCGATCAGCTGGAGCGCGAGCTCAAAGGCTTCGAACTTCATGAGCGGCGTAACTTGAGGAGGAAGCCCGTGGTAGGTCGTGAGGTTGATGGAGGGCTGGGTAGCTGATGAGCATCGACCCGGACCCCGACCCGACTGGGGACCCGGACCCGACTGCGGATCCGGACCCGGACCCGGATCCGGTTGCGGTTCCGATCGCAGTGTGCCGAGCGGCGACGGCCGACAACCGAGGCCCGGTTGCCGAAGTCGGGGACCGTGGGGACCGTGGGAACCGTGGGAACCGTGGGAACCGTGGGAACCGTGGGAACCGTGGGCCGAGTCCGTCAGGGCCCTCGCAGGCAAGACGACAGGCTCTTCACCTCGAAGACCTCGACGCCGATCGGAAGAGAGCGGGGAACATAGCCGCACAAGTAGCATTCGCAGAGCGACCCTACGCAGACGCAACCCGCATGCTCCGCCCGGGACAGCGCCAGAAAAGCCCAACCCGGCCCGGCGAACCTGAATCATCCACCCAGGCTCGCTGTCTCAACCCGTTCGTCAGCCAACCTCGGGCTCGGTCTTCACGGTCTTCGGTCCCCACGGAACTCTGCTCACGGAATTCGGAAACTCGGTAACCGGAACCGGGCCCGGAACCGGTCACGGCCACGGATCCGGAGTCGGGATCGGATCCGGGTCCGGATCCCTCTGATCTACGACCCGTCGAAATGCAGAGCTGGAAGGGTGGTTGTCAAAGACGCCAGGACGCTGGAGCTTGGGCACGTCTTCGTGGCGAACCTCAGTGAAGAAGACACAGACTCTCTCTGCCGCATTCCGGCCATTTCTCTGACCGACGAAAGCGACATCTTTGATCCCGAGTTCATCCTGATGTGGCTCCCCAACGAACAGTGCTACGGAACCTGGGATGGGGACCATCAGACCGTAACTCTTTTCCCCAACACAACCTGGGCCGACATCGCCAAAGACCCCGCGCCCTTTCTCGGTGCACAGTGGGATCCACACCAAAGAGTCGGCTATCAGCTTGATCTTGCGACACACTCCATTCGATACGATTGAGCCGTCGGACCCGGCCGAGCAGACGACGCCCACTCAGCCCGCAGCAAGCCGCTCACGCATGACATCGATAAAGGCCTCGAGATCGACCGCTACGTAGCCGTGCACGAGAATGTTCCGGAACCCCACCATCTGGGTCAGGACCTGGACCAGAGCCGGCGGCAACCAACCGGCGGAGGCGATGCTCGCGAACAACTCGCGGTTGGTACGCGGCTCAGGCAGGCGCTGGTCGGAGACGATAGGGGCGGCGATATCCTGCGCCGTCTGGATAGCGATCTGCAGAGTGTGCTCCGCAAAACGCTCGCTGCGCAGGTCGCAAACGATGTCCGCCGGGTCGACCAGTGTTCTCAGCTCGTGCAAGCAGCGCGCGATGAAGGCCAGTTTCTTGCGGACCAACGCGGCATCGGTCATCCCTGGGCCCTCCCAGCGAGGAGATGATCGCGGTACGCCTGCAAGATCGGCAGAAGGTCGAAATACTCGTTGCGGCGTCGAACCTCGAATTCGACGCGCCGGGACCGGTCGCGCTCGAGCATCAGTCGGCCGTCGCGCAACACCCGATGGAACAGATCCACCGGCACACGCTCGAGATCGACGACCTGGACGGGCAGGCCGAGATGCTCCTCCAGTGCCGCTTCAAGATCGAGCGGCAGTCCAGCGTAACCTGGCGGTCTCGGCGTCTCAAAAAGCACGCCCAGATCGACATCGCTGCTGGGACGGGCAGTCCCGCGCGCCTGGCTGCCGTACAGATAGACGCAGCTGGCCCCGCGTGGATCTGTGGCGAAGAAGGTGCGCAGCGCATGCTCAAGCTCGTGCATCTCCATAGCTGCGCTCCCGCAATCACTCCTTCAGGATACTCAGCTGCCGAGTCCGATGGTTCAAAAACCTGGCGGTCCCCCGGGGCGAAGTTGCACCCCTCTCAGCCCACAGCCACCGCCAGGTTCTTCTTGTTGGCCTGCACCTTGTGCTTGAGCTTCCAGGGCTGCAGCGGGTAGCTCTGCCGCAGCAGGTCGAAGCCCGGCGTACGCCGAGCCAGGGCAGCCAGGCTGTGGGCCACCGGCACGACTTCCCAGGTACCGTTCTTCTCGCCCGGACCGCGCAGACCCGCGGGAAGGGTGAAGCTCCCCTTGCCTCCCGAGTTCGTTGGTGTGCTCAGCCAATGTCGGCTCGCAAGCTCGCCCGACATTGGGTTCGTGCACGGTGGGTTCCCGCGGGCAACGCGGGAAGGTTGGGCGCTTTGTTCCGCAGCGGCGCAAAGCGCCCAATTCTATTCTAGTGCAAGGCAGGATCCAAGTCACGAAATCTGGTGACACGTGCGTCAGCACTCACGAAAAATGGTGATTCACGATTTCTCGTGAGTCCGCCCATCGAAGGCAGGTGGACATAACCATTTTACTGGCAAGATCTTACAACTCCAGTTAGGTTCCGGCACGCCGCCTGCAAGAGGAGTCCAGCGAAGGGGCAGCACGAAGCCGCCCCCCTTTGCCAAGGAGCACGACCATGTCCAGAATTGCACCCATCGATCCCCAGACCGCCACCGGAAGACGCCGTGAGTTGCTTGACCAGGTTCAGAAAATGCTCGGAAGCACGCCCAACTTCCTGCGTGTGTTTGCCCAATCGCCTGCCGCATTGGCCGGCTTTCTCGGCCTGCATGGAGCCCTGCTGCGCGGATCTCTCGACGCCGCGACCCGTGAACGTATCGCCCTGCTGGCTGCAGAGAGCAACGGCTGTGCCTACTGTGTCGCCGCCCACACCGCGGGTGCGCGGCAGACGGGCTTGTCCGACGCCGAGATCCTCGCGGCTCGTCAAGGTGGCTCTTCCGAAGAACGGGCTGCCGCCGCGGTGCGTTTCGCCCAGGCAGTGCTCGAGCACACCGGCGATGTCAGCGGCGCAGAGCTACGCGCTGTGCGTGAAGCAGGCTTCAGTGAGGGAGACATCGTCGAGATCGTCACACACGTCGCCCTGAACACGCTGACCAACACCCTGGCCCGCGTCGGGCAGATCGATATCGACTACCCTGAGGTCGCCCTGCTTGCCAAGGCCGGCGCGCAAACCTGAGCAACCACCACCCCAGGGGAGCCGACGGGCTCCCCCGTACAGGAGCTGACCGATGCGCCGTTTCCTCGACATCGCCTACACCCCCACCGTGCTCGCCAGCCAGGAACGTTACGGAGTGCGCAGCAAAGCCGCCAAGATGGCAGCGGGCGCCGCCGAAGCTCCTCAGCTCGGCCCCGCCGAGGCCGCATTCATCGCCGCGCGAGACCACTTCTATCTGGCCAGCGTCGCTGAGGGCGGCTGGCCCTACGTGCAGTTCCGTGGGGGTCCGGTGGGCTTCCTCAAGGTGCTCGACGCAGAGACGCTCGGCTACGCCGACTTCCGCGGCAACCTGCAGTACCTGACGGTTGGCAACCTGCAGCATGACAAGCGGGTCGCGCTGATCCTGCTCGATCAGGCCCACCGCCGCCGCCTGAAGATCCTGGCGCGGGTCGAGGTCTATGATCAAGAGCAACGTCCCGAGCTCTGCGAGCAGCTGGAAGACCCGCACTATCGGGCGCGGATCGAGCGGGCGATGGTGTTGCGCGTCGAGGCCTTCGACTGGAATTGCCCGCGCCACATCACCCCCCGCTACAGCCTCGAGGAGCTGGGCGCGTTGGAGGGCGCGGCGCGGGAGCGGGCGCTGGAGGCGCTGGCTGGCAGCGGGAAGGTGTCGTAGCGGGTCCAGTCCCCAAACCTTCGGGCTTCGGGCTTCGGGCTTCGGGCTTCGGGCTTCGGTCTTCGGGCTTCGGGCTTCGGGCTTCGCGATCGGACATCGGATTCGCGATCGCAACCGGATCCGGAACCGCGATCGGGCCCGGGTCCGGGGCCAGCGCTTGTGGCATCTGCTCGCCAGAACGGCTTGGCTTGGTACTGGCGGCGACTTTCCTTTGCGACCGTCTCAAACAGCCTGAAGCACGCACAAGCAGAAGCCGCCTTCTGTAGCGGGGCTCTGTGAGCGCCGGAAGACGCTCTGGCAAAGGTCGCATCCAGAGGTTCTGGGTTCGCCATCCGGATAGGTCTGCTCCGGCGCTCGCCGAGCTCCGACCAAAACGAAGACCTCGCCCGGAAGCGGCGCGACCTCGAGCCCAGATCGCTCGGGATTCTCGGCCAGGGGCCCGTTCGCGATCTCCGTGAGGAGAAAGACCTGCCCGCCGAAGGCCAGGCTTTTGTGATGCCGCTGCATGAATTCCGATATCTACACTCGCACTTGTATATATTTCAAAAAAGCCAGCGTTCCTGCCCCGGCCCGTCGCCGTAGAACCGGCCGGAATGGGGTGTCGAGGGTCCCAGATCGGTTTCGGGTACGGCGTGTGCATAACCGGAATTCGGACCCCCTGGAGCACCTCCTATGAACGATCTTGACCAGCCCTTTCACCCTGGAGAGGTCGAAGCGCAACGACGTTGGGAGACGGCGGAGCTCTGGGACACGGCCAGGAGGCGGAGGCTGCTCTGGCGAGAGATACCGGAGACGCTCCACGCCCGCCTCGAAGGTGCACCCTTCTTCTTCGTAGCGACCAGCGACGACCGCGGGAACTGCGACTGCTCCTTCAAAGGTGGTGGTCCTGGACTCATCCGCCTCCTGGGTCCCCGCCAATTCGCGTTTCCCGACTTCGCCGGCAACGGCGCGTTCATGAGCCTCGGGAACCTGCTCGTCAATCCGTCGATCGGATGCCTCTTCATCGACTTCTCTGATGGCTCGCGTCTCCGAATCAACGGAAAGGCCACCATCCTCGAAGGTCCGGAAGCGGACTCGCTGTTTCACGACGCACCACGTGCCGTCGTCGTCGACGTCGAGATGGTCGTTCCGAACTGCAAAGCCCATGTCCCGAAACTGGCATTCGCCCCACAGCAGCCCTGAAATCCTGGAGGATCCTCCGATGCCCCGACCCTATCGCATTGCTGTCAACCTCGAATGGACAAGCCGTTGCAACGCACGCTGTTCGATGTGTCCACGAACAGCGATCCGGAACCCAGAGACTATGGACAAGCAGACGTTCGAGCGCGTCCTCGAGCGCATCGATCCGGTCGACGTCTTTCGAGGTGTCATCGCCGGCTACGGGGAGCCGACCATCCATCCGCACTTCCTGGAGTACGTCGACGCCATCCGCGCCCACCCGGTCTCTTTCGACTTGGTGAGCAACGGCCAGAAGCTCGATCGGGACGCACTGCAACGGATCGATGGTGCCGTCGGCGCCCTGCTCATCTCGTTCTCGAGCGTTGATCCGGATGTCTATCGCCGCGTCCACGTCGGTCTCGACCATGCGAAGGTGATGGAGAACATCCAACGGGCTGTCCGGACATTCGCATCGACGGCGGTTGGGATCAGCCTCTCCCCCTTGCCCGAATGCCTCGAGACCCTCCCGGCGACGATCGAATGGCTGCGTGGCGCGGGCGTTGCCGCTTTGACGATGTCGCCGACTCTGTACAACCGGGCCGGAAGCCTCGATACAGACGTTGCGGCCACGACAGAGAGGCTTCGTGAGATCATAGATCGCTACGATCTGCATTCCCAGGAGCTCGATTTCATTCCGAGCGCCTGGGATATCTTCGAGCAATGGCGCAAGAACCGGTTCGGCTGCGTTGCCCGAAACTCCGATGTGCTGATCGCGGCGAGCGGTCACTACATGTATTGCTACAACGACGTCGCCCACGGCCATCCCCTCGGGCATGTCCGGGACATGGACCTCCGCGACGCACTGCGGGCGAGAGAGAGGCTCGGCCCGATCAGTGCTCTCTGCGACGGGTGCAACATGCGGAATCGCTATGGTCTCAAAGAGATCGTCGGGGTCGCGTTCAACTATGCGAAAGGCCGACGGACCCAGGCGTCCTAGTTCGTCCAGCCGGGCGCACCTCGGTGCCGATGCATGTATGCTCGGCCGGCAAACCCGGCGGTGCAACAACCGGCCCAGCCTCCGAAACCCCGCTCCCCCCGTTGTCCCTCAGCCCACAGCCACCGCCAGGTTCTTCTTCGTGGCCTGCACCTTGTGCTTGAGCTTGCAGGGCTGCAGCGGATAGCTCTGCCGCAGCAGGTCGAAGCCCGGGGTACGCCGAGCCAGGGCGGCCAGGCTGTGGGCCACCGGCACGACTTCCCAGACACCGTCCTTCTCCCCCGGACCGCGTAGACCCGTGGGCAGGGTGAAGCTCCCTTTTCCGCCCGCGCCGAGCACGACGGGGAAGCGGTCCTGCTTGACGCTCCCCTGCTGGGTATGCAGGACGGGCATCGTGTACTGCAGCGCTGCAATCTGCACGCGCACCCCGGCGTCGAGCTCATGCTTCGTGGGCACGTCGTGCAGACGCAGCCAGAGCACGGCTCCCGCCGGCAGCTGCTTCGCTTCGACCGTCAGCTCTCTCGAGCCGGCGGCCTTCCACGCCAGGCTGTCGATCGGTGCCGGGCCCACATAGCAGGTCGGGCTGCCGAGGGACAGGTTGAGCTGCCCACCCGAGCCGGGGTCGAGCGACACGCTGACCGGACCCAGCGTACGCTGGCAGGCTTCATCCCGTTCGCCGACAGGCTGCAGGCCGGTTTCCAGGTTGGCCCCAGGCTGCAGCTGCGCCTCGAGACGCGCATCCAGAGGCAGCGACAGCCAGTTTCCAAAGCACTGCACCTCGGAGCCGCCGCCCTTACGGCCTTTGAAGCGGGCGCTGCCGATCTGCAGCTCACGAAGGTGAGGTTCCCATAGCTGGGTGATCTGGTTGGTGAGGATGAAGACCCGGTTCTCCCGCCACAACAGCTTGCTCTGCTGTTGCGAGGCGACCGTCTCGTAGCAGGTCGCGATCGGATCCAGCGTCGCCCGGCTGGGTTTGACGCCCGCGGCGACCGTGCCGAAGCTGATCCGGAAGACCCGCGTCTGCTGTTGCAGTTTCAGGCGGTCGTCGCTGTTGGCTGGATCGAGGGGGCTGAGCAGGCTCTTGGGGAGGGTCGGCCAGCTCAGCGCGTTGGTAGCCACCAATGCCGCCTGGAAGAGAGCCTCCAGCCGGGAATGGCGGTTGCGGAGGTAGCGCAGCACCTGCTGCACATGCACCTGGGCATTGCCGTAGAACCAACGGAAGCAGAACATGACCGCTGAGTAGAGCGTATAGATCAACAGAGAGAGAGGCAGCCCTAGCGGACACACCAGGGTGATGCTGAGCAGCACCGCGCCGGCGAGATGGGCACTGAACGCCAGCCAGTCTCCCTCTTGATAGGCGTCGACGGTATCGATCACGCGCATGGCGACGAAGCTGGCGTTGGCGATCCAGACCACCTTCGAGAACGTAGCCAGCCAGCGGTTGCCCTGCAGCATGGTGGCCTGGGTCTTGCACAGCTCGTCGGTGGCCTGCACCACGAGCTTCTCTGTGCTGCTGCCCAGGTGTCTGAAGATCGCTCCCAGACTTCCTTTGGGGACGCCCAGCTTGCTCATGATGCCCGAGTAACCGCGCAAGTGCATGACCGTCTCGAGCATGAAGACCAGGCTGGAGCCGAGATCCAGCACGACTTTGACTCTCTGGAGCCCCTGCTTCTTACTGAAGTCGAGGGCGGCGCTGCCGAAGCAGTACAGATGGAAAGCCATCATCAAGCCAGAGAACCAGTGAGGCGGCTTGTAGACGCCCTTCTCGAACTTCTCTGCCAATACGTCGTGGCGCAGCTTGCTGTGCAGACTGTTCCAGCGTTCGGCGGCGGCGGACAGCTTCTGGATGTCCACCTCCTGGCGCAGCTGCTTGACCGTCTCGCTGCCGAACACGCGCGCCAGTTGGTTGTCGACATCCTTGAAGGCGTAGACCAACTTCTTGATCTGCTTGCTCGACAAGTCGGTGTTCTTCAGCTGGCTGCGTAGCACTCCTTCGATCTTGTCCTTGGCGAGCAGCTCTCGCATGGTCAGGTGCGCCCGAAAAGTCTGGTTGACTTCGTCCAGCGCGACGCGTGCACCCTGCAGCGATTTCTTCAGGGTCGACTGGAGCGATTTCTCGTCGATGAACTTCTTGGCCAGGAAGCGGGCATACCACATGCCGCGGTTGATCTTCGACCAGTCCAGCGCCGAGCCTTTGCTGGGGTCGAAGCCCACCAGCTGCTGGCCTGCGCCGACCATCTGCTGGATCTCACGGAAGCTGGCCGCGAATTGCAGGCTGCTCAGCTGCAGCTTGCCCGCGGTCGACAGGCGGATCAGGGCCTCGGCCATGCCGAGTGCTTCGCGCTGCAACGCGGCGGGTGTGGCGGCGGCGCGTTGCTGTTCAAGCCGCTGCTGCCGCCAGTGTTCGATGTACTCGCCGAGCACCGTGATCGCCTGGGAGGCGGCGGCCCGAGGCCAATCGTCGAAGCTCTGCAGCTTGCTGAAGTCGTTCGCGGTCGCCGTCTGCAGGCGCGCGAATGCGGGTTTGATGAAGCCCGTCCAGAGCTGGGCACGCTGCCCGCTCTTGTACATGTAGTGGAACAGCTCTGCCAGCAGCATGCCGATCCGGTCCGGGGAAAGGCCCTGATGCTGGGCCACCCAGCGCGGCCCGTCCATCAGCACGGCGAGGTCGGCCTTGCAATGGGGCGCCGCCAGCAGCGCCAGCACTTTCTGGGTCAGCTCGTCGCAGCGCAGCGAGAGGGACTTTCCTCGCGATGGGCGCGCTTGCCATGCTTTGCGGATTTCGCCATCGAGCCCCACGTCACAGGCGTCGAGCTTGCCGCGCAGAGTCGTGATCTTCGCCTTCTGGGTCTGCCACGTCCCCAGTTCCTGGGCCCCGGGCGCGAAGAAGTGGTCCATGTTGTCGAGTAGGAAGCTCACCTGGCCGAGCCGTCCCCGGTCCATGTTGATGTCCTGGGCCCGCAGTGTCAGCTGTTGGTCGAGGTACTTCAAGCTGCTGAGCAGCGGCTCGAGCCGGTCGACCCAGCCTCCGAAGCGGCAAGGGATCTTCAACACGATGATGCGGCCGTTGGCCTTCTTGGTGTCGGGCTTGATCTCGAACTTGTAGGCACCCTGCTTGATGCCAAAGCGGTCGAAAACGCGCAGCTCGTACTTGGCCGGCGCCAGCCAGACCATCGCCTTTTGGAAGCTGGTCTTGAAGCTGGTGGCTACGGGTCGGAATGCGACCGGCTCGCCGAGCAGCAACGAAAACGGCCCGCTCGGCAGGGGCGTGAATCCGGCCCCGGAGGGCTGGACTGGATTCGGGCCCAGGGGGCTGTTGTACAGGGCGTTCAGGGGCGAGTCAGAGCGGGTATAGAGCGAGAAGCTCTCATTCCATTGCAACAGGCCCCCGACGATGTGGGCGCGCGGAGCGGCACCCGGGACCATCTGCGGCGGGCGTGGATCGATGCGCCCAAGTACGGGCTGTGCCTTGACGGAGATCACGCGGCTGACCAGCCGGAAGATCATCGAGCCGGTGGCCATGTCGGGATAACGGGGCCGTGCGCCGAGCCGGGCGGCGTCTTCGCGCTTGACCATCTGTGGGCTGAAGGGCTTGCCGTCCTTGAGGATCTCGGCCGTGCCCTGTACACCGACGCTGGCGGCCAGCTTGTCGTCGAACTCGAGAGCAACCAGGGAGCGGAGCTGGGCTTTGAAATGTGTTGTCGGCATCACGGGCCTCCTCAAGCAGCGGCTACGATCTTGACGGCGTCGAGCAACACGCGGGGACGTGCGTGATCACGGCCGGCGGCTCCGACCGGCCGCAGGGTGCAGCTGTACGTCTTGCCGGCGACCACAGCGCTGAAGTTGAACTCGTACACTCCAGCTGCCACGCGGTGGGCCTTGTCGAAGCCCAGGCTCTGGCAATACGATTGATCTGCCGCCACCAGCACGACCTCGTCGTCGAGCGCATACGGATCGTCCAGCTCTGGCTGGACGACGACCGTCAGGGTGGGCTTGCCGGGAAAACGCAGCACATACTTGCGCCCGGTCTTCAAGGGGACTCCACGGGACTGTTGTTCCTGCGAGACGGCGACGGTCGTCGGTTCGATGGTCGTGCTGGGCATGATTCCCTCCTGTCTGGCCACGGGCAATGCGCGGACGCTGCCCAGCTGTTCTCAAACAGCGTGCCAGAGGCCGTACACCGGCCACGGCGGCCGGGCACTCGAAGAAATGGCTTGGGGAGGGAGAGGCGACTGTCCGGAAACCAGACACCGAGGACATGGCGGTCGGTGCGACTATGCGCTCGGAGGAAACGAAACACCCATGTAGCCCGCGGCTTCCTTGTCCTTGGCTTCCGCCTCCAGCGCGGCGTACGTAGTGACCACGATGATGGTGGACTTCGAGGGGATCTTGTCCCCTTGTTTGGCGGTCTTGCTCGAATAGAGCGTCACCGGGCCTTCGGCCTGGTTCGAGATGCTCACGACGGCGGCGCGCTCGCCCCCGCGGTAGACGACGATGCGGCTCGGTCCGGTTTTGCTGATGTTCCAGGGCACAGCGGCGAGTTGCATGACAGGTCTCCTTTTTTTCTGACTGTATCTCAAGCTCGGCTGGGCGCAAGCCCCGCGCTTCGCAGTGGAGCCTCGGAGGCCCGCCTGGGCAGACTCCGCCCGCTCGCCTAGGATGGTCTCTTGAGAGGAGGGCTCAGTATGTATCGCAAGTCCCTGGTCGAGATCACCGCCGAGTTGATGGCCGCCATCGTAGCCGCGCAAAGGGCGCCCGAAGAGGACGTGGTCACGCTCTACAAACGCCTTTATCAGGCCGTACGCGAGAGCTCCGAAGACGAAGCCAAGCTGCGCGAGGAGCTGGCTGGATCCGGAGCCGCAATCCCTGCCCAGGCAGGCTTCTCGGCCATCCCCGGCTTCCCATCCTTCCCCTTCCCCTTCCCGGGCTTCCCGGGCATGCCGGGTATGGGTGCCGCTGGCAGACCGCTCGGACCTTGAGAGAACCGCTGCCTGTGGTGGGCGGGGTGGAATAGCTCAGTCCATCGCCCAGGTGTCAAACTCGGTCCTGTCCTGTTCCCCGCAGGTTCCGCTTTCGTATAGCCCATTCGTAGCTGCTTGTATTCCCAACGCAGGAGTCCCTCATGCAACCCAGAACCTCTCGTAGCGAGCGCGAGCTCACGATGTTCTTTGCCCTCCAACGGGTCCCTCAGCTGACGTGCACGGAGCTTGCCCGCCGTATCGGGCAACAACGGAGGCCTGCCACGGTGCGCGGCCACGCCCTGCTCGCGAGGCTCAACGACGATAGCTGGCGGGACAGCCTGCCCTACACCGTCGAGTACCGTGGTTGCCAGTTCGAGCTGACATGCCTCCCCACACCGCTGTCGCAGGTGGAGCCGGAGCTGTGCCAGGAGATCTTGCAGACCTCGACCCTCTCCCGCCGGACTCGCGAGCGCGTCGCCGGGCACACGGCCCACGTCTATTGCCACAAGACCAAGGGCCGGAACCCCCTGCGGGCGATGCGGGCGATGTTTCAGATCGCGGCCGCTTTCGGCGACGACCTGCTCGGCCTCTACCATCCCTCGGCCTGCGGCATCGTCGCTGCCGATGCGATCCGCGCCGTCGTCAAGCGACCGACCGAGCTCGTTCCCTTGACGTTCACAGGGCTGATCAAAGTCCCCCTGAGTGACGATCTGGACCTGTTCCTGACGACCGGCCATCACTGGTTCCGCCTGCCGGAGTTTGCCACGGCCGGCCGCAAAGGCGACACCTTGAAGATCCTCAAGCTGCTGCACGGCATGCTGCAGAGCTACCATGGCGGCGCGCGCTCGCCGCGTCTGGGTACAAAGGAGAGCGTGGCAGGCAAGAACTACGTCTGGGTGGAGCCGCCGAGCAACCTGCGCAGACACCACGAGCAGCTGATCTACCTCAAGCCGACCTGATAGTCGCCGCCGCCGGCCGTCGGCCGGCAAGAAATGGTTGGCTCGGGATCGTGACCCGGGGGCTGGCTAAACGCAGACGCGGCGGACGCTACGGGCGATTGTCTGAGGGTCCACTCTGCCGGTCCCGGGGCCCCCGGCAGGGAGATTGCAGCTTCACTCTGTAGCCAGCGCCTCATTCACGTTCGCGATCAGCGCCTTCAACTCGTCGGGCTCGACCCTGACGCCCTCGCGAGGCCCCGGATCGGGGACCACGCGGTCTCCAACCTGCAGCTTGCTGCCCGACTTGGTGAAAAGTACGCGACAGTGGCAGATATCCGACTCCACCTGCTCGACGACGAGCTGACCGACGAAATCCTGCCCCCTGGCGATGGTCAGAGTATGGCCGGCTTGCAGACCATCCCGCCAGCCGAGCTCCACAGAACAGACAGGAGGCGTGTTCTGCAGGACCGTGCCGTAGGTGGCAGACGCGATGCCCGCGTTTCCTGCTGGCTTGTCGCCGGACAGCACAAACGGAATCAGCCGCAGGTCTTCGGCCGCGATGAGCTCGCGTGGAAATGCACCCTCCACCACGGTCAACCACATCGTCTCCAGGAGGTCACCCATCTCTTCACGAGGTCCGGTCTCAAGCGCACCTCGATGCAATCTGTCTAGAGCCTGACCCCGAAGACCAAGGCGCTCTCCGATCTCGAGAAGCTCCTTCTCTGCAGCGTCTTCGGCGAGCGAGAGGACTCCCCGTTCTGCCGCTGCGAGGTCCGCGCTGAACAGCTCAAGAGCGAGTCCGTTGACGCGTCCGGGATCCCAGAGCCGGGCCACCTTGAGCAGTGTCCCGAGGGTCAGATCCGCGGCCGTGCCAGCGAGCAGGAACAGGGGCAAGGGTTGGCTGAGGTTCTTCCGCAAGGTGCTTCCGTCAAGCTGGTGTCGCACCATCGTTGCGGGCAGCCCCTCGACGGACATCGGCGTGGGAACGAGGATAACCACGCGGTTGCGCAACGCCCCTTCGTTGAATGCAGAGAGGCGCATTGGTACGACGGGTTCCGGTGCGAGAAAGCGGAAACCCATCGCCTGCACATGGCCTTCGAAGCCTGCGACCGGCGGTTGCGCATCCGCTTCACGCATCCCGGGAACCGGATGGACCCCTGCCTGCGCGCCGATCCTCGTACGTACAGCGACGAAGCACCACTTCTGGCGGATGTAATCGGCGATGGGAACGTCCATCCCGACGGGATAGGTGAAACCATTCTCGTCCATCCAGCCTTTAAGTGCCGACGCACTGCCGGCCTCAAGTACCGCGACGTCTTACATTCCCACCGCTTCCTGGCGGATCACCTCGACGTGCGTGAGCCGTAGGTCCCCGGTACCCGAGAGCAGCGTGCTCACGCTGTACTTCTCACGCAGCAACTCGAGCGCGAACCTCTCGCCCGGGTGCTCTACGACGACTTCCGGAGGGTCAACAGCCGCCGCGAGGTGGGCGAAGATGCCATCAGGGACCTTGCGCAGCACCGGCGGCGACGGAAACGGGATCAACATCCCGAACGAGTCGACTCTGCCGGAAAACCCGGGCCGGATGACGATCGTTTCGATGCCATCCTTCCAGAAGACGTAGGTCTGCTGCAGGCCGATCCGTTCGATGGCCGGACCATCGCCGGAAGAAACCGGTGGGACCATTCCGCAGGGGTCGGACCACAGGGGGGTGCTGAACAGCAGACACAGGATGAATGCGCGCATGAGGTTCCTCCGTGGGAGTCAAACTCAGGCTCATCGGCTGAGGTAACCGGTCCGTCACCGCCGGGGCCGATCTCGACGCGCAGCGGAGCTGACCGAAGTCCCCGGCCGCGTAGGCGCATCACCCCCGACGCAGCGCGGTCCCGCAGTGGGAGAGGTGCTGGAGGGCTCAGAGGCTGCTCAGCCTTTGGGGATGACCGTGTAGTAGAGGCCCCCGCCGTTGACCGAGACCGTCGTGTTTTGGCAGAAGACCCCAAAGCCCAGTCGGTAGGTACCCGCGGGCAGCTCAACGCTGACCGAATAGCCGACCGGATCCCAGACTCCCGCGTTGATGTATGTCGCCCCCATGGGGAGTCCTGCCAGGTCGGGATAGCTGCTCAATTCGTGGATGGGAGCTCCGTCGATCATGAGCCCCCCGAAAGACCCGTTACTGAGCCAGTGGCCGTTGACGGAGACAAGGACGATCGAATCCACAGCGAGGATCACGCTGTCCCCCCAGAGCTCGGTCCAGGTTTGATCATTGCTCGTGGTGTTCCACCAGCTCAAAGGAGGCAGGATCTCGCCGGTGAATAACGCCGGCGCGGCCTCCAACGCGGCGATGTCGGCAGCGTTGTCATCGACGGCCGTCACGATGGCGGTGAAGTTGTCGTTGACGGCGCTGGCATCAGCAATCTGCCCCGCCTGGAAGGTGTTGAGGGCTCCGACCTGACCGGCAAAGATCGCGCGCGGGGGGGCGTAGATCAAGACGGCGGCGCACACGATCAGACCACCCGCGACGAGCGAGCGCTGTAGGAGTTGGGATGCACGGCTCATAGGTTTCCTCCGGGTCGAGTCTGGTTCGTCAAGGGCGCTGGGGGCATTTCCAATCATGCCATCCTACCAGATCCAGCAAGAATCGGCTCCGTTGACGACAGTCACGCTTCTTCGGTGTCTTGCGCAAGCAGCTGGGCCAACGGTCGGGCATGAGCGATCCTAAACCCGCCTGGGGTCGGCTGGCACCAGCCGGACAGGCGGATTGCAACCGCCTCCGGCGCCAGCATGAGGGACGAAGGAGCGCCCAAACATGGTCTGCGCTTGCAATATCCTGAGCCCCCAGCTATCCCTTGACCTGCACAAGCGAAAGCCGGGACGCCCATGCCATCAGAATCAGACTCCCCCCGCATCGACGGCGCACAGCTGCTCGAGGCTCTGAGCCGGACGGGCAGCATCGCCGGGGTGCTCGCCGACCTGCCGGGAACCACCGAGACCGATGTGCAGCAGGCGTTGCGCACGGCCGCCGAGCACCTGCGCACGCGTGCGACGACCCGGGCTTCGGCACGCAAGCCCGCGGTACAGGGCACAGCCACGCCTCCCGGGGGCGGGGCGCACCAGGCGGGTGCTGTTTTCCTCGCGCGGCTGCCGCGCTTCCTGTGCGCATTTCTGGGCATGAACCTGCTGTGCTGGTGCATAGGCTTCTCCTGGGCGCTCAGTGACTGGCAGACCCGCCGCCAGGATGCGGGCGATGGGATGTTCATCATCAGCGGCCTGCTCGGCGCGCTGCTGCTGGTCTCCCTGTTCGTCGCCTGGCTTGTGGACCATGGCCAGCGCCAGCGGCTCGCCGGCTTATTTTCCACCAAGTTGGGCCGGATTCCAGGCTGGCTGTGGCAGGCGCGACGGGCAGAGAGCGCCCACACAGGAGCGTTGGGCTTGCTGGACGGCAGCCTGCATCATCTCGACGTACGGACCGGGACGCACACCCCCATAGCGCTCGCCGACATCCGCGGGCTGGCGCTGCTGCCTGCCGAAAACCTGCTCGACAAGCTGCGGGGCATCGCGGTGCTGCGGTTCTATCTCGAGGACACGGAGCACGCCGACTTCTCGATCCCCGCGGGTGCGGCCTGCCTGCGGCAGTTGCATCGCAGCCTCGACCCTGCCCCACCATGGGCGGCGGCGATCGCCCACGAAAGGCGCCGCGCCGGCCCGCAGCTGCTGTGGCTCGGCGCGCTGCTGCTGGCGGCGTCCGCGGTCTGGGGGGGGCTGGTGGTGCAGGGTTGGATGCGCGCCCAGGTTTTGGAGCTGGACCAGTTCCGGCTCTTGAGCGTCGGCCCTGCAGGCGGCCAGACCATCGTGGTCCAGTGCCAGAATCGGGGCGGTCCGGCGCAGGTCCACCGGGTGGTGGTGCGTGACCGCTTCGTGGTCGACTACGTTCCCCCGCTTCTTCTGATTCCAGGGGCCAACACTATCGACATCAGCGCGGCGGTGGACGCGCAGGGGATCTCCGTCAACACCATCTCCTATGAGCGCTTGAAGTCGATCGTGATCGAGACCGATCAGGGGCACCTCGAGGTGACCATCATGAGCCGCAGCTGGAGCCGGCAATGACCTCACACGCGTCGCGGGCTCGATCGGGGCGATGAGTTGCGGAGAGGCTTCGACGGTGCGGCTAGGCCGGTGCGATTCCGGGTCCGGATTCAGAGCTCCTGACATGGTCAACTTTTGATTGAGACTTCGCCCCGCAGACTTCAGTCAGGTTTGGTCAATGCCTTCGATCTGCTGAGAACCACCTGTAGCGTCGGTCTATGACCAGGGCGCTCTGCGAGCGCCAACGAAGACCGATCCGTAAGGCGAACCCAGAACCTCTGGATGCAACCTTTGCCAGAGCGCCTAGCGGCGCTCACAGAGCGCCGCTACAGAAGACTGCTCCGATTCGTGAGTGCTGCACAATATTGATGGTGGTCGCAACGATTTCTGCATAAACGCTCTCCTTCCTGCTGTGTGTATCGGAGCCGAATACACATCCTTGGGCGCGGCCTGCGTATCAAAG
Source organism: Planctomycetota bacterium (assembly GCA_029260765.1). Taxonomy (GTDB): domain Bacteria; phylum Planctomycetota; class J058; order JAJDCP01; family JAJDCP01; genus JAJDCP01. Next base: position 141,399 of record JAJDCP010000084.1, on the reverse strand, counting down.
AGAACTGAGAGATTCTCGGCGTTGGCACGTACAGGCTCGTCAGCGCCTGAGGCCAGCCTCTTCGACCAGACTCCCAAGTTCCACTGCGTCGATGCAAAGCCATCGCCGTCCCACACCGGTCGCTGTGCCTTCTGGGTTGTCGCACGCGAGACGGGTCGGCCTGGTCGGGCGGCTAGGGCCGACCCGCGAGCAGCCGCGTGGGCCGGCAGCCAAACACGTCACCGGAAGGGATACCTGGAGGCAGGTTTCCACGGCTGGCCGAGCGTGCTCCCATCGGGTAGATGCGGTAGTTGGCGCCCCGGCAGACCCGGCGCAAACCGTAGGGCTCGGCGTCAGCGGGCCGTTCGCCGCGCCCATTGATCGGGGCGTGCTCGTAGGAGACATGCTGGTCCTCGCACCACTCGGCGACGTTCCCCATCACGTCGTACAGGCCCCAGGGGTTGGGATCGAAGCAACCGACCTTCGCGATCGTCGCCCCCTCACGCGCGAGGTTCTCCCGGCCGACGATGCTCGCCTCATCGTCGCCCGTCCAGAAGTCGCTGGTCGTGCCTGCCCGCGCTGCGTACTCCCACTGGGCTTCGGTCGGCAGGCGCAGGCCGGCGGCCCGCAGGCCGGTGTCCAGGTCGCTCCAGAGCACCGACTCGAGTGGATAGTCCAGCGAATACCCGGCCTCGGTGGCATGAGCGCTGGGCTGGCTCCCGCTCAAGCGCAGCCACTGGCCTTGTGTCAGCTCGTACTTGGACAGGAAGAAGCCGTCCAGGCGGACCCGATGCACGGGTTTCTCGCGGATGGAGGCCAGAAACCCCTCGCTGCCCATCGAGAAACTGCCTGGCGGAATCAGCACGAAGACCAGGCCTGTTGCCTCCTCCACGCGCAGGACACCCTCCGCATCGCGCCGAGCCGGTGTACCACTCAGGAGATGGCCGAATTCCCACAGGCCTGAATGCGGGTCCCTGCCGAGGGGAACAAGGTCGGCTGTGCGACGCAGCCGCAGACCGCGATAGATCGAGGAGCTCTCCGCGACGGCGCTGATCGCCTCCGCCCACGCCGGGGCGTATGCCTGCTGAACCGCCAGCCGGGAGCGCTGGGTCTCCAGTCTGCCCACGGCCAGAGCCTCCGTGCGCCCCACCAGCTCGTAGAGCCGGGCGCGCAGCCAGCTGTCCTGGTCAGCGTCTGAACCCTGCTGTTCCGAGAGCCGCTCCAGGTCTTCGCGGTAGCCAGGAAGCCGTGAGCACAGCTCGTCGGCCAGCCCGATCCACAGCCCCAGGCTGTCCGGGTCCTGGCGGGCACCTGATTCCCAGGCATCGAGCATCGCCAGACGCTTCAGATCAGAGAGGCTGCGGTAGCCGCGTAGCGCCTCGTTGCGGTCGCCAAGTGCCGCAGACAACGCGCCAAAACCGCCGAGCGAGATGATGCTCAGCAGCCCCAGCAGGACCATGAACGTCAGGCTGGTGCGTGGGTTGCGGCGCGCCGCTTTGCTCAGGCGCCCGAAGATGCCCTGGGGCGCGGCACGCACGGGCCTGCCTTCTATGTGTGCCTGGACATCCTCGGCCAGCTCTTCGGCTGTCGCATAGCGCTCCTCGGGGGCACGCGCGAGAGCCTTGCGGCAGACCGCCTGCAGCTCGCGCGCGACGCCCCGAGGAAAGCGGTCCGGCAGCGGGGGGCTTCCCGTCCGCAGCTGGCTCAGGATCTGCGCCCGTGAGCAACCCTCGAAGAGGGCCTCTCCGACCAGCAGCTCGTAGAGGATCGAGCCCAGCGAGAAGATGTCGCTGGAGGCCGTGGCTGCCCGCGAATCAGCCGCCTGTTCGGGCGCCATGTACGCAGGGGTACCCAGCAACGAGCCCCCCTGGGTCAGACCATCCTCAGCGGGCGCGTGGGAAACCCATTGCGGGCCACAGGGTTCCGAGAACAGCTTGGCCAGACCCCAGTCCATCACCTGGACTTCGCCAAAGTCTCCGATCATCACATTGCCGGGCTTGAGGTCGCGATGGATCACGCCACGGCCATGGGCAAAAGCGACGCTGCGGACGATGTCGACAAAGATCTCCAACAGCCGGAAGAGCGTAGGGCCCTGGCCGCGTTGCGCGTCCCGGAACACCTCCGCCAGAGTGCGACCCTGGACCAGTTTCATCGCGAAGAAGACCCGACCCCCGGGGTCCTTCGCGATGTCGTAGATCGGAACGATGCCCGGATGTTGGAGCTGGCCGGTCGCCTGCGCTTCTCGCACGAAGCGCGAGAGAACCTCGGGGCGGTCTCCGAGGCGCTGCGCGATCACTTTGACGGCGACCTCACGCCGCAGTGTCTGATCGAGGGCACGAAACACCACCCCCATGCCGCCGCGCCCGATCTCTTCTCGCAGCACGTAGCGCTCGCTGGGCGCATAGCTCCACGGGACGGGATCGCGCTCCGGAACGGGCTGGCCGACGCTCGCGGCGGTCTCGATCCAGTCGGTGCTGACGGCCAGGACGGGCGCCGGTCCGGGGTCTGCGGGCGGCTCTGCGCAGGCTGCCAGTGCCTCACTGAACGCACGGGCACTGCGCGGACGACGCCGCGGATCGCGCGCCAGAGCTTCGACCAGCAGAGCTTGTGTGGGCCGCGAGACGCCCTGCCTCTCGAGGGCGAAGACGTCGGCCACGCCTGGCCGCGGAGCTCTGCAGGTGAGCATCGCATGCAAGGTCGCAGCCAGCGCGTAGAGGTCGATCTGTTCCCGCTCCCCGTTCGGGAGCACCCCATCGAAGAGCTCCGGTGCACAGAACCCGGGCGTGCCTGCGACCGAGACCAGGCTGCTGGTGCCGCGGGTCAAGCCGAAATCGGCCAGGCAGACCTGGTCCTCGGAGCGCAGCAGAACGTTGGAGGGCTTGACATCCCGGTGGATGATCCGGGCGCTGTGCAGCAGCGCGAGCGCTTCACACAGCTGGCTCGCCAGCGCCAGAGCCTCGCTCTCGGGCAGCGCGCCGCGGGCTTTCAACAGCTCTTTCAAGCTTCCCCGAGGAAGGTAGGCCATCGAGATGTAGCTCCCGCCGTCGGGCAGTGCGCCACAGTCGTAGGCCTCGATCAGGCGCCCGTTGCTATCTTGGGGACGCAGGGCCTGGAGCCTCCGCCAGGTCGCGATACAGCTGTCGCCAGCGAGGACCTTGACGGCGACCTCCTGCGCGGGGGCATCCTCGGTGCGCGCCAGGTACACGGCACCTTGAGCGCCGCGTCCGAGAGAGCGGAGCAGGCGCAAGCCCGGAACTTCGGGGAGCTCGAGGGCCGGCTGCTGTCTGGCGGGTGGAGGCATGCGCGCGGGTCCGCGGTCGCGGGTTCCTTGCGAATATACAGGAAAGCTCAAGCCCGCGCACAGGCTGCCAGCCCTCAGGTAATGCGAAACACACGGCTCGTACAACGGGTGCGTCGGGCGTGCGTTGACGTGGTGGAACCTCCGGAACGCCTCGATCTCTTCGGGAGAGCTCGAGCGTCCGCTGATCCCGGCGGCAAAAAAAACTGACATATCCTGACCCTCCCTCGCTGCCCAACAAAAGGGACGTAGAGCCGTCAACGGGACCGCGGTGTCCGAACACCGCCGCGAGTCCCCCGCATAGAGGGGAGCGCTGTCATGGCCACGACGAGAACAACGGAACCCGGCACCGGCGTCGCGCCAAGCCGGGAGCCCATCGCGCTGGCGTACGGGCCGGCGGGTGTCCGGTTGCGCACGGGGCGGGTGTACAAGATCAAGATCTCCAGGCCGGGGACCCTGGAGGTGGTGTTCTTCGACAGCGAAGACCGGCCACGTGCCGGCGCATTGATCGAGCTCGAGCTGCGGTTGGAGACCGACGAAGGCGGGCTGGAGGCCTTCGAGCAGACGACCGGAGACGACGGCAGGGCACGGTTTCCCGGCCTCGGCAAGGGCAGCTACCAGGTCGAGGTCCTGCACTATCCGGTGGCGGCCCAAGAAGGGGGAGAGCGCCCCAAGGGCAAGATCCGCGAGACCAGCCTGGAGTTCTCCAGCGATCCTGGCGTTCTCGCGCACGACGGTAGCACCACGACCACCCTGGAGATCCGCGTACGCCCGCGCTTCGCGCAGCTCAAGGAGCGGCTGGCCAGCAGAATCAAGCGCGCGCTGAGCTCACTAGCGCTGATCGCGCCCCAACGCCAGGAGAAGACCCTCGACCAGGTCCGCTTCCAGGACATGTCCAGCCGCAAGCCGCTCGCGCAGTGCTTCGCCTACCTGGATGACAAGACCGCTCCGGCGCCTTTCAGCGCGTCGATCGCGGGCTACCTCGACGGCGAAGGCGTCTTGCGGACGCTGCGCGGCGAGGCGGACGACGAGCCTGAGTGCGGGCCTCCGGTCCAACTCGTTGGGGGTCGCAGCTACCGGCTGTGTCTGGCGGAGTGCGCGCTCAGCGACGCAGCGGAGCTCGATGAGCGGGCGCTGGAGACCGTGCGTGCGGCGCCGCTCGTCAGCATCCGCCTGGGCAGCTTGACCGTCCTCTTCGTGGACAGCGCGCGCCAACCCATCCAGGGGATCCAGGTGGGCCTCGAGAGAACGGACGCGGGTTTCCAAGCCACGGAGCTACGCACGCAGACGAGCAACCAGGCGGGCACCATCGCCTTCGAAGGGCTGGTGCGGGGCTCGTATGCGTTGGAGCTGTTGGAGGTTCCCCTTAAGCGTGGGGAGGGCGCCCGTGCGCATCGGAGGTGTTGGACCCACGTGCAAGCCCCCATGCCGTTGGACGAGCTGTTTCTTTGCGATGCGCTGTCGATCACGGTGCAAGTCCACAACCTGAGAGACACGGTCAGGAGTCTCACAAACGTCATCAAGGCAGGGTTGGCACCGATCGCCAAGTTGATGTCCAAGCTGAGAGCGTAGGTGTGTAGCGATTCTTCGGAAGTTGACAGCCCTTCGTCACCGACCTTCACCCATTGAACCAGGGAAGAACCATGGCAAAAGACAGCATTCAGAACATCCTGCTGGGGACAACACACAAGGAAGAGTTCATCACCAAGGGTGTCGACGACCAGGTCAACCTGAAAATGGGCCAGCTGGGCTACACCAAGGCCTTCTTTGAGCAGCATTGGCAGGAACACTACAGGTATCTCAAAGACGCGGATTGGCAGGAGTATCTTCGCGGCGCTCTGGGGATCCAGAATCTGATGAAGATCAGCCGGAAGACCGTCGTCCAGGACATCCAACCTCAGATTGACGCCGCGATCGAGCTGTGCGCAAAGTGTCTGAAGTCGATGAAGATCAACTACAGGAAATGGAACATCTCTGCCGGATTTGGAGAAGAGTACCCGATCGATGCCGAGGAGGCGGGAGAGTTGTCGGTGGAAGACCTGACAGACAAGTACAAGATCAATCGTCCCTTCGTGCAGTACGGACTCTTGCCGATTCGACAGCTGCGAGATCGGCTGATTGAGGCAAAGTTCCAGTTGACCTGGTTGGAATACAGCTGGAATCTGATCTGCGCGCTGTTTGAGCTCTTGGTGCAAGAAATCACGAAGTACCATGCCATCCTCGACCACTTCGGCTACTACCAGTTCCAAGGGGGCAAGCTGTTCGGCAGCAAGCTCCTCGGCAACTTCCAGCCCCCCAGCTCAGGCGGGGAACAGACTTCCATGGGGTCGTTTTTCTTACATGCCAGCTACTACCTGGGTCTGCTCCTCAAGTCCCTGGGGGTCGCCGGTCGCTCGCAGAATGCCCACTTCACCAAGCTGCAGGAGAGTGCCACGGGTTTTCGCGCGGCCGTCCGGCGCGAACGGACAGAGTTCCTGTCGCAGGTCAAGGAGATGGCGGACAGCTTCGCCGGTCAGTGGAAGTTGAAGGAGCAGGCGTCGCGCGCTGAGATCGATGCGATCAATGCCAAGATCGACACCATCGCGACCTATGCTTCCTATGCTGACAAGGCTCTCAGCCAGCCCTTCATCAAGGATCCTCTGGTGCGCTTCTCCAGCAAGAGTATCGACGCCATCAAGAAGGTCGGCGCGCGCGTCAGGGACACCAAGACGAGTTGGAAGCAGATGAAGGACGCGATCTACGAGCTGGAGTACGAAGCTCCCGAGGCGATCGAAGAGATCACCGAGGTCGTCAAGGAGGCCCCCGCCCCGCGAGGCGTCCTGACGATGAAAGAGGGGCGCGTCGTGTTCCGGGATGGCCCCGACGATGGGGCCAGCACGCGCTTCAAGGACCTCGAGCTCGATAGCGATGGACGCCTGAAGCTGGTCCCCTTTGTCGAAGAGGAGAAGGAGCCAGACCCGAAGTCGATCCAGACCTACGTGCAGAGTGACGCGCGGACGCATCTGACGGAACAGTTCGCCCTGCTGAACGAAAAGGCCAAGAGCGTCCTGGAGAGCGACAATCCGACAAGTCAGAGGCTCGTGGACTCCTTCTTCACGGTCTTCTCCGAGATCGCCCACAAAGCCATCGATCCCACCCACGCCCTGTCGATCTCTGCGATCGCTCGCGCGGCCGCGACGATCTACTATCACGAGGAGCTGTTCGAGCATCAGATCGAAGCTGTCGAAGCGGGACAGGTCGCCAAGAAGGTGGAGCAGATCGGCGCACGCCTCGAAGAGCTCAAGGTCGGCCAGCGCTGGCGCAACGCGCTGAAAGAGACGGCCGAAGCGCGGGACAAGCTGCTCAGCAGCATGAGTCTGTTGTTCGCCGAGGCGGTCTTCAACGAGCAGGAGAACGGCGCACAGTGGCTGGGAAAGCTGCTCGGCGACGCGCTCCGCAAGAAGAGCTACCTGCCGAAGTCCTCGAGGGGCGGGAACAAGAAGAAGCTGTTCGTGAACGCCGTCATCAAGAAGCTTCAGAAGAACGAGGAAGTCCAGCGCCGTTTCGAGGACATCCCGTTCAACCTGGCCCACATTCTGCCTGGCAACTGGCCCGTTGATGACGAAGCGGACGTCGACGGCACGGATGGCCTGATGAAGAAGAAGGTGCAGGACGAGGAAGAGTACTATGCGCCGCTGTTCATGGTGTTCTACCAGATGGGTTCCATCAAGGTCCTGACCGAGATGATCTTTGGCATGCTCGGCTTCGACGGCGGCGATGACTGGCGCTCGTACTTTGGCCTGCCGCTGACGCTGACGGACCGCCCCAAGCAGATCGCGCCGATGCAGGTCATGGAAAAGGTCCTTCTCAACGCCCAATACGGGCCCGAGAAGGGTTCATGGGGCCCGGAGTCAGCCAAGAGGATGTGGGAGCTGATGACCGATGTGACAAAGAAGGACCTGGAGGCCGTGATGAAGGACTTCACGTACGACAAGTTCGCCGTACCTCTCTCTGAGGGGCTGTTTCCCACCGATTACAAGCAGTCGGTGCTCTATCAATCCCTGAGCCGGATCCGGGCGGAGCTGGCCGAGCCGGAGGAGGATCCCTTGCCCGACTACGCCCACCCGAGCGTCAGCCCGGTCAAGATCGTCTTCGGCGTGCCTCCCCAGTTCTCCTGATCGCCAGGGGTTCTTGCGTACGAGTGGCCCAGCACCAAGAGCCTTCTCCCGCTCTGCGCCTTTGGGTTGAAAGTCTTCAGCTGGGTTCGACCGCACTCAGACCGGTCCGCCGCCCGAGCTGGCCCAGGACCCTCACCAGATCGATCAGAAGCTTGCTTTCCGGTGCGGCTTGGCGCGCCAGGTCGTCCCGCAGCACGCGCAGAGTGGCAAGCCAGCGAGCGCACTGCGCCGGGTCGCCCCGCCGATCGACGTGTGAGGCCTTCGCCAGCCCCTCCTCGACGACCGCGCGTACGAGCGCAGTGGACACGCCCCTGCTCGGGTCTTTGCCGCTCACGCGCGCGGCCACCTGCAACAGCAGTGCTTTGGGCAGGCGAGGATGCCTGTCCCGCTGGAAGATTGCTACGCAACGCTCCAACATGGGCGCCGCGCTGGCGGCCCGGCCGAGCGCCAGGAGCACCTCGGCGAGAGGCTCGAGCCCGAAGGCGTAGCCCGCATGGTCCTTGCCATAGAAAGTCTCACGGCACGCCAGGCCCTGGCGCAGGATGGTCTCTGCCTCCTCGAGCTGGCCTTCGTTCTGCAGCAGATCGCCCAGGTTCATGATGAAGCTGAGCCGCTCGCGTTCGGCGGCCTCGCCCCGTTCTGTAACCTCACAGGCGGACCGCATGTGCTCGATCGCCTGCGCGGCGCTTCCCACGGCGGCCAGAATCGTGGCGAGCTCGAAATGCGCTTGAGCTACAGCCAGGCTCCCTTCCGGGTGGCTCTGCAGGATGCGGCTGAGCTGGTCTCTGCAGAGTTTCTCAGCCTCGAGCGCATCTCCGGCCCGGAGGCGCCGGATCGCGTAGTCCAAGACGCTCGCACGGCTTGCGGTCGTGCCTGCCGGAGGCGGCTCCCGGACCGGCTGACTGCGGAACCAACCGAAGACGTGGGCGATCCAGCTTGACAGCGACATGAGGACCTCCCTCGAAACTCGCGATCGAGCTTAGCTGGCTAGCAGGGTCTGGGCAAACGATCCGCCGCACGGTGCTGCGCCGATGTGTCCGCGAGAGCGAAGCGTCCGAGTCCGCGAAAGCTCCGCCCCTCCCCTAGTCCCGCTTCTTCCACAACCTCAGCTTGCGGATCCTGGCCGTGTTGTCTGCGCAGTACTTCTGCCAGTCCGCCTGCATCTCCTGCCGGCAGGCCCCCGGCTCGATGAAGGTCCACCAGCCGGGATACCAGCTGAAGCGCTGCTTGAAGTAGTCCTTCTCGTGGAAACAGAGCTTGAAGTGCTTCCACATCACCATGCGCATCTCCCAACGCAAGGCCGTCCGCTCGTCTCCCGTCGCGTCAGGGAACACGCGCGCGCACTCGGCATCGATGAAGGCTGGCGGATAGAGCAGCTCGAAGACGTGCATGCCCTGGCCGCCGGGCCCGGCCCAGTTCCCAAACACCCGCGCGGCAAAATTCTTGTAGGAGTGGCCCGGCGTCGAGTGTCCGAAGACGCTGGCTTGGGGGCCCAGCACCTGCGCGACGTGCTCAGCGAAGGAGCCCCTGCCGCCTCTTGAGCCCTCGTGCATGTCCTTCCACTCCAGCGACTGGCTCTCGTCGTAGGCCTCGTCCAGGCTCTTGCCCTGGGCCGTGAACTCCTGCCGCAGGCGCTCGAGACGCCGGACGTCCCGCGCCACATTGCAGGCGAACAGGGGAACCACCACGTCAGGCGTGAGGCAGTGCTTGATGCGCTCGAAGAAGCTCTGCACGTTCGCGGCTCCCAGGTTCTCTCCACTGAGGTGCAAGCCATGGTTGTAGAGGTTCTTGTGGTTGAGAGAGACCCCAAAATGCATGCCGTGGACGCACAGCGAAAACACACGCACCCGCGTCCAGGCAGGTGCCGCACCGCTTCCTCCGGCCTTCTTGAACTCGCCAAAGAGGTAGTCATGGATGCCGAGCACAGCATCGCTGATCTGAGCGAGCTTCTTGATGACAATCGGCTTACCGATCTTCGGCACACCGCCGCTGAAGCCGACTCCTCCGCGCTTGCGCGCCAGCTTCTCGCCGAAGTTCGCGATCCCTTGGTTGTCCTTGTTGTGCTTGTCGTAGTCGACGTAGACCGATACCAGGTAGCCCCGGGGATTGTCGCGCATGATCTTGCGGGCGATCTCCGACATGCCCTCTGCGGCGACCTCCATGCTACCGGGCACCGGTATCGCAGTCCCCGCCGCCAGCGCGGCAGACGCCCCCGCAGGGGCCGCCAGGGCCGCGGGCTCGGGCTGTGGAGCCACGGCAGCCTCCGTTTCGGCCGGCGCGGGCGGAGTCGCCGCCTCCGGACCCGAGAAGATCTGCCGCAGCAGCTGGGCATAGGGGAAGGCCGGTCCGGGATCGTTCTTGTTCTCGTTCAGGTTGTCGTGGCCCATGAAGCGCCGGGTATTCAGCTGGGGAAAGCGCTCGACCAGCGCCCGTGCCAGCAACACGAAGCTCCTGAGCTGGGCATCGGTGTAGCGCTCCCAGACCTTCTTCTTGTAGCGATGGCCGCTTTCGGTGCCGTCGGGAAAGCGGATCTTCTGGCGCTCAGCGAAGCGCACCTGCTGCGCAGCGGGCACGTGCTTGACCAGGTAGCCCCAGTTGCAGAAGTCGATGCCCACCGACCTCTTGTTGCAGTCGCCGCTGACCTTCCAGGGCATCTTCAGGTAGTCACGCACGGTGTCCCAGTCGTTGCGGGGCTTGGAGCTGCCCGCGTGGTAGGTCTTCTCCAACACCGTGGCGAGCTGAGAGACCTTGCCATCGCGGCCGATCAGAAAATGGCTGCGCAGGTTGTTCTTGCCCTTCTTCCGCAGGGCGCCGGGATCTTTGTGCTCGCCGTGCTGGACGGTGTAGTGCACCACCACCCAGTCGATGGTCTTGTTCTTGACCTTGATCTTCTTGTCCGGCACCGGCGGGGGGAAATGGTAGACCTCGGGCAACACGCCCTCGGGATCTTGCAGCCAGCCCTCGTCATCTATGCGCAATTTCTTGTCATGGGAAACCGTCAACACCCTCCCCTCGTTTGCGTCAGCCACCTCGACGGCCACCTCCTCGAGCACGGCAGCCTCGGGCTCTTCCTCAGGACCGGCTTCCGCCAACGAAGCGCCAGGAGGGCCGAAGATGCAGAGCTGTTCCGGCTCTCCCCGGCAGGTCAGGTAGATGCGCCGCTCGGCGTCGAACGTCAGGCCTTCGGCCGGCGGAAGGTCCTCGCGCAGCTTCTTGCCACGTCGCAGCGACAGACGCGAGACCTCGGCGTCGAGCCCCTCGCCACGGGGCACCTCGACCACTTGCCCGGCGCTGCGGCTGAGCAACATCAAACGTACCGGGTCGAGAGTACCCCCGCCGAAGACCTTCTTGTTGTCGTCCAGCGCGCACAGTCCCGACAGGTCTTGCAGCCCGCGCGCCTGGCTCAGCTCGGACAGCTCCTCGATGGCCTCAGCCGGACGTGTCCAGCCACAGCCCAGCAGACCGCGATGGGTGCGCTTTCCGGGAGTGATCACGCCGTCGCGTTGTGCGTAGCCGATGCGCCCCTGAAAAGAGCGGATGGCCGCGATGGTCCGCGCATCGGGGCTACCCTCTTCATAGCCGGTGGTCAGCTCACCCAGCTCTTCGAGGCGCTTCTGCACGCGTACCACGTCGACCCGGTGGTTGGGCCGGCCCGCCTTCTCCGGGCCCACTTCCCCTGCCAGCTCAAAATCGGACAGCCGCGGCAAGCCCCTGGCGGGCACGGCATACACACGCGGCGAGCCCTCGCGGGCGAACAGGACCTGCTGCGCCCTCGGATCCCACGCCAGGCCCTCCAGGCCGGCGTCGGCGCGCGCCGGCCCCTCTCCTGGCCCGCCCGGAGCGTGGGCCAGGCTGAATTGCTCGCAGTCCCTGGCGTGGATCTTGCGGGTGCGGGGGCCGATCACCACGCGCACCAGCCGCCAGCTCTTCTCTTCGACCAGATAGAAGAACGAGCCGTCCCGCTCGGCCGGTCCCGCATAGACGATGTCCCGGAGCGCTCCAAACCCGCGGGTCTTGATGTCGATGCCGCGCACCTCCCGGCCGCGCAGATCGGTGCAGCGGATGCGGCGCTCGCCGGCGCTGACCAGGTAGAGCCGTTTCTGCAGCGGATGGTAGGTCAAGCCCGACCAGTCGCGGCCGCGGAGCTCGACCTTGGCGAGGAGCTCGTAGTCTTCGAGCAGGGGCCCGCCCATCGACACGAGATAGCTGTTTCCGGCGCGCAGCATCAAAGCGGGCATAGTTCGTCCTCCTGGTGGGGGTTTATGGGTGGGAGATCACGCGCCGGTCTGGGCCAGGCGCGCGTAGCAGGGCACCAGCGAGCGCATCAGCTGCCAGCTCTCGCGCTTTTTGGGATCGAATCCGCGAGGGAGCAGAGTCCCCTTCTCGAGGGCCGTCCCGGAGTGCGCTGCGCTCTGTAGACTGGTCAGAGAGTGGTGCTCGCTCGAGGTCTTGAAGTTGTCTTCGAAGCTGCGGGAGAAGGCCTTCGCGAACCAGATGTTCCAGATCGCCGCGTTACGGGCACGCAGGTCGGGCTTGTCGTCCCAGAAGTCCCGCATCGTCCAGTAGTACTGCCAGACGGCGTAGGAACGCCAGTCCTGGCTGGGCTGCCGGTGCCAGGCGAAGCGTACGCTGCGCGGGCCTTTCGAGATCTCGAGCTCGCCTGTGTCCTTGTCATAGCGCGCGACGATGGCGCGTTTTTGCTGCCACTTCTCGAACACGAAGCTGTTCCCCGAGGTCGGCAGCCCGTCGATCCAGGCCTTGCGGCTGTTGAACATCGAGGTCGCGGCGGCGATGCCTCCCAGGGTCTCGATGCCCAGTTTCTCGAGGCACTTGGTCTGGGCGATGTGGATGCGGTCCTTGATCCAGAAACGCACCTGGAACTCGACGATGCGCCGGTCACGCAGCGCGTAGCCGAAGCTCTTGCGGAACCACAACAAGTCGAAGACGCGGCGTCCCACGCCCTTGGAGGTCTTCGAGCCCCGCCACCATGCCTCGTTGAGCAAGGTGCGGGCCAGGCAGCGCTCGATCTGCGCGTCGAGGTCGCCATCGTCGGGCAGGCTGGCGTCCAGGTCCAGCCCCCCTACTTCGAGATCGATGGTTCCCCGCTCAGCGTCTCTGACGAAGATCTGCCACAGGGCTTCATTGTCGTCGACCTCAAAGAACTCTTTGAAGCGCATAAGGAATGCGGCGCGCGGCTCTTCCTCGGCGAACAGGGCGCTCATGATCTGGTAGCCATCGCCCAGCGGCCAGTGCGCGATGCCGAAGGTGAGACCGTCCAGTGGGGTCACAATGTCGTAGTGGCGGCGCGAGATCTTGTTGGGATCGAAGGCGCGCACCATGTGCCACAGGGGGGTGTCCTTGACGATGATCGGAACCTCGTCGCCCAGGTGATCGCGGGGGTAGCTGCCCTGGTCGGTCCAGGCAGGATTCTGGTCGGGTTCCAGCAGGTTCTCGGGCTCGAGGGGCTCGTCGGGCGTGAAGATGAAGTGGCCGTCGTACGGCTGCCTGCCCATCATCCGCTTGTGGGTGCCCTTGTCGGGTGCGATCACGCCGTCGGGCTTCTTCGAGCCCAGGCGCGACTGCAGCGCCCGGATCGCCCGCACGGTCGGGTCGGCGTCGCGGTCTTCGATGGCAGCGCCGACAAACTCTGCCTCGAGGAAGCCCAGGGCCCACAGGCGCTCCTGGACACGCTGCACATCGTCATAGGCTGGCCGGTTCTTGCCGCCCCGGCCGACGCTGTCGAGCAGATAGAAGCCTCCGAGCTGGCGCGCGTGGGCCAGCAGCTCGGATCTGTTCTCGGACAGCTTGCGGTCTTTGCGGGCATCGTGGTACTTGAAGACCCGGCCCTGGGACTCGAGGCTCGGTGCGGGGGGCTCGGGCGCTGGGGTCTCTGCCAGGGCCGCCTGGCTGTCGAGCGGGCCCTGGCTGACGATGCGCGCGTCTTCGCTCTGGCCATCGAAGTCCAACCGCAGAGGCAGACCGGCAGGGACCTGCTGAAAACGCACCGCGAAACGGCCGTCCTGGCCCTCGATGGTCTGGCGCGCGACCACCTGGCCGTAGGCGTCCAGCAGGCGCGCTTCTGGAGCCGCGGCGTCCCGCCAGGGGGGGACCGCGCCCGTCAGGAAGCGGAGCAGCAGATCGTCCAGCGAGCGCTGCACGACGATGTCGAAGCGCCTCCCGGTACGCAGCTGGATGCCGTGGCTGTGGATGGTGTCTTCGGTTACGTCGAGGTGGGATGGGGCAACGGTTGACGTTGGCATGCTGATCCTCCTGCAGTCTGCTACACAGAGGCTTGGTCTGGCAAACAGGATGGGTCAGCGTTTTTTGGAAATGGGGGGAGCCGCAGGCGCTGGATCTCCGTCCTCCAGCGGCTCGCGATCTAGCGGGACCTACTCCTCTATGAAGCTTCTGACGACTCGAAATCCCGTCGCGCTTCCCTGATCGTCTTTGTCAAATCTCGGTCGGGCTGCCGAACGTGCGAGGTGGGCGACACTCGCCCAGTCCCCGCCACGACATACGACAAAATAGCCCGAAGCTGGCCCCGTCGGGTCCTCCACGATTCCATCAAAGCGCTCATCGAAGTGACGTTTGACGTCCCAACAGAGCTCTGAGACGTTGCCGTGCATATCGAAAAGCCCCCAGGGATTGGGGTCATAGCTGGCGACGGGTGCGGGCGCGAACAACGAATTCGGAGTGTGGCCTCCCCACTCCGAATCCATCTCCATGACATTCGCGTGTTCGAGCAGCAACGCATCGCCGCTCCAAAATGGCGTCTGGGTGCCCGCTCGACAGGCGTATTCCCATTCGGCGTCCGTGGGGAGCCGGTATCCGCTTTGGTTCAGCCCCAGGAACTCGACTCTTGCTTTCGTGATGGCACCGGATCTTCGGTCTTTGCTGATGCGGGTGAGCTCGTAGCAAGGGTTCAAGCCATCCAGCTTGGACAACTCGTTGCAGAAAACCAGGGCGTCATACCAGGTCAAGCTGTCGGCGGGCAGGCTCTCTCCGAGACGGCAGGACGGATTGTAGCCCATGACCGCCTGGAATTGTGATTGGGTGACCTCGGTGGCTTGCATCAGGAAGCTTCGCGTCAGCCGGACTTCATGCTGCCATTCTTGGATGGGATCGCGCTCCCACTTGCCGAGCTGTGGGTTGGACTCGGACATCGGCGCTCCCATCGTGTAGGTTCCGCGGGGAATGAGCACGAACTCCATGTCCAGTGCGTTCCGGCATGCGACGGGGATCCCTGCACTCTCCGCAGCGAGGACCTGCGCTCGGGCAGGCGACCACCAGAGCGAGTCCTCTGGGACCGCTTCTTGCGCCACCAGCGAAAGCGACAGGACCGCCAGGCCCAGGACGACTCGCAAGACCTCAAGTTGCTGCAATCCAACGGGTGCCATCAAAGGTCCCGCTGGCGATTTCTCAGGAGGGAAAGTACACACTTGTCTGCCCTTTTTTCGTGGTGACCTACTCGGGGTCAGGCCGCTACCGTGTGGCGCATCCACGCGCGGCCCGCCTGCCACGGACACGGTAGCAGCGGGTCGTCACAGCGTCCACGAACACACAGAGCCTTCCCCGACGACGAGGCTGCGCCAGCGACGGGGTCGTTGGTCTGGCGACGGCCCTCAGTCTGAAGCCAACGGTTGCACGCGTAGCAACAGGAGGTGGGTGCGGGGGACCGGCTGCGTGGACAGACGGCAGACCAGAGCGATCAAGCCTTGGACCGGCCAGGGGATGGTCACTCGATGTGTCTCTGCCGGCTGCACACCGGGCGAGACCTCGACCTGGATCTCTGCGGACCCTTCCGGGCTCGGTTCCACGAAGACGACGGCGTGGGCCGAAGCCGGCCCTCCGTTGATGGAACAAGCGGGCAGGTCCGACACCTTGGGACAGAAACCCTGTGTGACCTGGGCGGTGGTGCATGGAGCAGCCATTAGCTCGGCCGCATGTCCGGCCACGAGAAGTCCAGCCAGGCCGAGCGGTCCTGGCCTCCCGATGGTCAGGCTCTCCGGCCCCACAGCGGAGATCTCCAGGGCTGCGACTTCGATCAGGACCCTGGTCGAATCGGCCAGCTGCAACCGCTTTGGAGCGGCCATGGGCAGCGTGAGGGAGCCGACCCGCGGCACTCGCGGGATACGGCATCCGATGGACATCGCCAGGAGGCAAAGCGCTCCGAAACGTGCTTTCTTGGATAGGGCGAGACTCCTTGGCTGCTGCCAAGCAAGAGACGTGCTATGAGGACACGTGGTTCAGGGATTCCTCCTGAATCAGCCAAGATCGGGCCCCGACTCCCTCACTGCAACCCGAGTACCATGAACGCCGAGCCGAGATCGGCCGCAAGGCCCATGAGGGACGCCCCCTGCCCACCCTGGTCTACAGCCGCACGCGGCTCCGGAACCTCAGTCGCGCCGCGGCCAACGGCGCAGCAGCCGCTGACGCAGCCTGCGGTGGATCGGCTGGCTGACGAGGTGACAGAAGGCCAGGCAGGCCGCGATCATGATGCTGGCGGCAGCACCGAGCTCGGTGCCCAGCGTCCGTGTCGCATTGATCTGGATCGCATAGGGAGGGAGCAGAAGGGTCAGGAGACACAGGACCAGCGTCCCCATCAGCACCAGAGCGCTGGTCGCTGCGGCGACATTCTTGCTCCCCAACCTTGGCCGTTCCACCATCAGACCTACGGCGTACAGACCGAAGGGGATGCCAAAGGGCAGAGCGATCTTGAGCATGGCGCACGGCTGCGTCAGGAACAGCTCCCCCAGCTCCGCCAGATCAGCGATACCCGGGACGACGCCGCCGCCCAGAGCCTTGCTGGCAAAACGCGCCAGCATGTGCAGCAGGGCCTGGCCCAGGTAGCCCACCAACAACCCGTAGAGGAACGCACGCTTGCGCGTCCAGCCCCGTTGGCTGCGCGACGCCGGCAACGCGCACAACGCCCCCGTAATGGCAAAGCCGAGCGCGCCGTAGAGGAGGGGAATCACGATCGCAGCCGAGAGCTTGCCGAAGATGACGCTGCCGATCCCCACCAAAAGCAGAATCGCTAGCGGTACGCTCAGCAAGCTCAAGGCGCGGGCGGTCAGCTCCAGAACCCACCTGGCAGGCTCCGAGTCGGGCATCTCCAGAGACGCGCCCTGCTTGAGGCGGGCAGTGACGGCCCGGCGCATGGCAGGCAGCTGGACGCCGTGGTCGCTGAGCAGCTCCGGAGCGCAGTCCAGCAGTCCCAGTCCAAGGTGCAGCGTCGCGAGCAGCTCATGTTTCAGCTCCCGGGCCGTCTGCTGCGCACGCTTCAGGATCTCGAGGCTCGCCTCACTGCACGCCAGGGGCTCAACGACGAGCGCGGCAGGGAGATCGAAGCTGTCGCGCAAGCCCGTGTTGCGCAGCACGACCGGCAGATCGCCGCCGCACAGTGCCAGTCCGGCGAGCAGATGCGCGGCCTCGACGCAGGCCGCGCCTTCCTGGGAAGCCAGAGCCATGGCCAGACTGATGCTGGCCAGCGCATGGACGCTGGGCGCGGGTTGCAGTTCGAGTCGGGGATCCCATGCTGTCAAGACGAGCTCTCCAGTTGCGACGGTCAAGCCCACGGGCATTGTCAGCGATGCGTCCAGCCGGTTTTCAGATGATCGCTTCCCGGCAGGCCGCCACACACTACAATTAGTGAAAATCGTCTTTTCCCCAGTTTGCACGAGGAACCGTCATGCCTCAGACCTTCCACTTCAAGAGGCAGCGGAAGAAACACACGAAGGACGATTTTGTGCTCTTGAAGGCCAAGGTGCTGGTGGAGGGTTGGGGGGCCAAAGTCTCGGGGAGCAGCATCACGATCGCGCGGCAGAGCTCCACTCTCCGCCTGATGTGCGACGAGGGCGGCAGCTCCGTCGGCATTCGGGCGCTGGCAGAGCTGACGCTGCCTGCCCAGCCCAAGCAGCCACTGGCTCAGCTGCTCAACACCACGTACGCGCAGGAATTCCAGAAGGGCGTGCACGAAGCGCTGGTGTTCCTGCACCAGAACGTGTGGCGTCTGATCGCCGACGTACAGCGGGACGCCTTCAAACAGCGCGTGCTCAAGAATACACCCGTGTTGTACGACGACAAGGCGCTCGAAGACTATGGGCGCTTCGACAAGGGCCAGCTTCCCAAGCCCCTGGCAAAGCAGAAACAGACCAAGGCCGAGGACGGATACAATCTCTGGTCGGGCCCCAATGAGAAAGTCGTCAAGCAGCTGCCTGGCTTCATCATGGGCGAGACGAAGGAGCACCTGAAAGCCCTACGCCAGCTCTATGATGAGTACAAATCCGACCCCTACAAGATGCCGCGCGACCCGGAATACCAGCTCGAGCTCGTGAAATGGCTTGAGGGGCAACCCCGTGACAAGCGGACCGGACGCCTGAAGTGGCCGAGCGAGCAACAGATCAAGCAGAAAGCCGCGCAACTGAAACAGAAGTATAAGCAGAACCTGCAAAGCCGGAAACAGGATCCGAAAGACAGCGAATTCGCGCTGGTCGGTTACCATACGGCACAGTTCCGCGGCGCTTGGGAGCCGACCTCCGACGAAGTCGCCAAGATGGCGGGCAAGGCGATGATCCCGGTCAGCAGCACCGGGCTCGACAAGCATCAGAATCCCACAAACTCGGTGCAGTTCCTGCGCGAGATCCCGATGGTGATCCGCTACGCGAATAAGACCGCCGACAAGTTGTTGATCCAAGTCAAGGCCTGCGAAGAATATGCGAATTCGCTCAGCGATGACCTCAAGTCCAAGCAGACCAAGGCAAAATTGCTCGTCGAAGTCAAGAAGATGCGGCAGGGGATCAAAGACTACCGGGACGGAGCCCAGATGCTGGACTTCAAGAATGACCAGAAAGTGCGCGACCAGAGCGCGACGATGATGCGCAAAGGCCGCGACGCATTCCTTTTGGCGCGAGCGACCTACGACAAACTCCGGCCCTGACCGGCGGATGCAACGAAGCGTGCTTCCCGGCTCTGATCACTCGGACCGAAACAACTCGACAAAGTGGTCGTCGTTCACGGTGTCCTCGAAGAGCGTCTCCAACGCTCAGCCCTAGCTTGCAGATGCTTGGCGAAGAAAGCCGCGCATCCCCTACGTCGCGACACTCAGCCTCGCCCATCCCAAAGATGCTTTGCGGAAGCTCGAGACCTCCCTCGACATGCAGGGCTTCCGTTTCGTGCGCATCGTGTCACCCTGCCCGACCGGGTGGAAATCCGAGCCGGCCGAGAGCATCGAGCTGCTCCGCCTGGCGGTGGACTCAGGGCTCTACCCGCTGACAGAACAGAAACCCTCGATCATCATCCTGGGGTCCGACAGCGCAGAGATGTTCGTCCACTGTCAGCGCCTCGACTACCGCCTGTCGGTCGAGGAACACCACCGTCGCCCCTACTGCTTCGGAGCCAGAGACGAGATCGCGACCGGCAAGCAGGGGATTTTCTACGACTACAAAAGGGGCCTCGATCCAGTCCACTTCGGCTTTCCCGAAGACGGCGGGCATCTGCCGGAGTGAGCCAGAGACACCAGCCGGTCCAGGCGTCGAGACACTGGCTAGCCACGCGCCTGACCGGAGCGTTCGACCTCGGCAGTTTCCCTGTCGCCAGCGGGCAGACCCACCTGATCGAGAAGGACACCAAGCTGTTCGGCTAGCTGGCCGACATCTACCGGACGCCGATCGACGACCCCGGCGCTCAGGCGCTGGGTCTACCGGCCCAGCAGCTCCTGTGCGAGCTCGAGATCCACTGAACGCGGCGTGGCGGCGCGAACTCGGAGCAGTTCCGCACCGTGTTGCTGCAGCGCCTCGATGCGGCGACCGGCAGCCGGCCACCGCCCTGAGAGCCTGCTGCGGATTCTGGTGCGCGCGGTCACGGCTGACCTCACTCGTCCGGCTCTGCAGAGGGCAGCCTGGCGAGCCGCGCCCGAACCCAGTCAGCCAGGCCAAGCAGGTCCTCGCCGGTGGCAAGGCAGGCCTGGTAGGCGGCACGGGCCGGCGCGCTCTGGCCGGCGAAGTCCGCGCGCAGGCCCGCGAAGCCGTAGAGCAGGTGCTCCCAGACGGGCAAGGCATCGGGTTGCCACTCCGCACCCCGGGCGAGCAGCGCCTCGAGCGACGCTTCTCCTTGGAGCAGTTCGACCAGCGCCTCTTCGACGGGCATCTTCGCCTGCGTCGCATCGAGCGCGCCCGGATTTCCGCCCAGGGCGCACAGCCACAGCTGCTTGTACAGCGGCGCCGGACCACTGGCATCCAGAAGCGCGGCCTTCAGCAGCTCAGCAGCCAACTCTGCCTGGCTGTCGAGCGCCTCCAGGCGGGCCCAGTCGAACAGGGTCTGACCG
This sequence comes from Planctomycetota bacterium, assembly GCA_029260765.1. Classification (GTDB taxonomy): domain Bacteria; phylum Planctomycetota; class J058; order JAJDCP01; family JAJDCP01; genus JAJDCP01. Next base: position 121,643 of record JAJDCP010000084.1, on the reverse strand, counting down.
TCTTGCAGGCCGGTCGCCAGCGCTGCTTCGAAGTGGATGCGGGCAGCCGGGAAGTCGCCCTGCAGCTGGCAGAGCTGTGCAAGCTCGCTGCGCAGGCTGCACAACAGGCTTCCCGGGGGAAACTGCCGCAACCGGTAGCCTTCGACCGTTTCGCCGAGCTGCAGCGCCTCGATCAGCTGGGTCTCGGCCAGCTCCAGCTCGCCGGCCGCCTGCTGGGCGCCCGCCAGGGACCGCAACGCGAAGTGGAGCGACAGGGGCCATTGCGGATGGGGCGGCGCCTCCGCGAGCACGGAGCGCGCCAAACTGACCACCTCTTCGAACAGCACCCGGTTGCCGTCGAACTGCCCGAGCCTGGCCAGCACCTCGACGAGCTTGACGCCCGCGTTGCACAGATCTGCCCGCTCACGGAAGCCGAGGGAGAAGCGGTCTGCCCGTGCGCGGGCGAGCTCGAACAGCTCGCGGTAGACCACGATGGCCTGCTCGTAGGCCTCCTGCTCCCAGAGCAGCTCGCCGTAACGGTGCAGAGCGATCACCAGCACTTTTCCGACCTGTGGCAGCTCACGGCGCGCCCGCAGCGGCTCCAGGCAAGCCTCATAGAGCGTGGCGGCTTCCTGGTGCTGCCCCTGGCTGCGGCGCAGCCCCGCCAGGCGGCGCAGGCTGACACTCTGTTGGATCTGCCCCTCGTCGGCCTCGGGGTAGTCGGCGCACAGCAGGGCGGCCTGCTCGATCGCCTGTAGCCACAGACTCTCTGCGGCCTCCAGCTCCCCGAGCTGTTCGGCGACCATCCCCAGAGAATCGAGGTTCCGTGTCGACGCGAGCCGTGCCGCCCAGGTGCCGGGCTCGAGCTGCAGGCAGAGCTCGAGCCAGACCTGGCTCTCCTGCCAGGCTTCGCGGGCGGCCGGCCAACGCGCTAGCTCGGCAGACGCGCTGCCAACGCGGGCCAGGGACTCGCCCAACTTCAGCGCCGCCTCGGGGCTGTGTGGGTCATGGCGCTGCAGCTGGCGCAAGAGCTCGAGGTCCTGCGCAAAGATCCGCAGCGCTCCTTCATAGTCGAGTTGCTCCATCAAGAGCTGACCCTTCCAGGCGATCCGTCGGCTCAGCTCCCGCTGCAGGCTGGCGTTGGTCGGGTCGAGCTCCCGCTGCCGCTGCAGAAGCTCGAGGCCCCGCTCGATCCAGACGATGGCTAGTTCGCCCTGGCCGGCGTGGTGGATGAGCTTCGCCAGCTCGAAGCAACCCTGGGCGAAGTTCGCCACGAATACGGGCTTTTCCGGGTCGAGCTGCAGCTGCTGGCGGCTGACTTCGAGGGCTTGCTCAAGCAGCGCCCGCGCCTCGTCGCTGCGGTCTTGACGGGCGTACAGGTTGGCCCGCGCCTCCAGAGCCAGCGTCAGCGTCTTGCCGCGGTCGTAGGCAGCAGGATCCTGCGCGAAGGCACGGCGGGCCAGCGCCAGGGCCTCTTCCAGGACCGGCTCGGCCTCGCTCAGGCGAGCTTCCTGGGCATGGACCACCCCGATCCTGCGCAGCACGCGGCTCAGCTGCAGCTCGAAGTCGGACAGCCGCGCTCCGTAGTGGCGCAGATCGGCCAGCACCTGCTCGCTCAATTCCAGCGCTGCCCGCTGCTGTCCGTGTAGATCGAGAGCGCTGGCCAGCCGCATGCGCAGCTGGATGGCGAGGCTGACCAGCTCGAGCGCCTCGGGTTGCGCGGCAAGCAGCTGTTCGAGCCGGCTCAGCGCCGAGCGGTAGAGCTCGATGGCCTGCTCGACGGTGCCGTCGACGGCCATTCTCAAGTCGGCCATGCGCATCATCGCGACAGCCGACTCACGGGTGACGCGTCCGCTGCGTTGGTCGAGGCGCCGCAACGAGTCCCAACCTTCCAGCGCCACCTGCAGGATCTCTCGCGAGACCCACTGGGCGCGTTCGTAGCCCAGATCTTCCATCAGCCGCTGCTGCACCTCGCCGGACAGGCGGTTCAGGGCCTGCGCCGCAACATCGCCACGCTGGTCGGCGAAGCGCCGTTCGACCGTCGCCCGTTCTCTCTCCGCCTCGATCTGTAGACTGCGGATCTCCATCTCGGTATTGCTGTGCAGCAGCATGAGAAGACCCGCAACCAGCCCAGCGACCAGCAAGCCCAGAGCCCATCCCAGGCCGCGCCGCAGCTGACGCCGCTGCCGGTGTTCCCGGCTGCGCTCAGCCTCGCTCGTGGCCACGCGCCCTTCCATGGCGGCGACGCGCAGCCGGGCGTCGCCGTCCTGGCTGGCGAGCCCGCTGTGCAGCCGGGCGAGCTGGGCTCGCGCCAATCCCAGGTCTCCCCGCTGGCAGGCGTTGTCGGCGAAAGCCAAGCGCGCCTCCAGCTCCCCCTCAAGGGCCTGAGGATTCGCATCCCAGAGCAGGCGGGACTGGACGAAGCCCGCGACGGATTCAGCGAAGTCGCTGTAAAGCTCACTGCGCAGGCCCGGGTCCGTCGCATCTGTGGCTTGCCGGCTGCGGCAGGCAGCCAGCCTTGCCTCTGCAGCCGCCGCGATCGTCAGGCTCTCGCGATGGCGCAGATAGGCCCGCAGCTCGTCCTGCAGTTGCTGCACGCTGTTGTGGCGGTCGGACGGGTCGCGAGCCATAGCCTTCGTGCAGATCATCGCGAGCTCTTGCGGGAGCTCGGCGCCGATCGGGGTGAGATCGCCGGCCAGCGCGTGCCTGACGGCCTCGCTGAGCGTCTTGGCACGGTGGGGTGGTGAGTCTGTCAAAATCTCGTAGAGGATCGCCCCGAGTAGGTAGATGTCGGTCCAGGGCCCAAGCTTGTCGCCCTGTCCACGGGCCAGCTCGGGCGCCATGTAGGCCGGGGTGCCGAGCGGGCTTTGGATCGCGCTCTTATGGCGCACGCGGGAGCCCGGATCCTGGGCGTCGTCGAACGAGACCGCCAGGCCCCAATCGAGCACCATCACCTCTCCAAACGGGCCGACCATCACATTCTCGGGCTTGAGGTCGTTGTGGATGATCTTGCGGCTGTGCGCATAGGCCACCGCGTTGCACACCTGCAGCAGGATCTCGAGGTGGAATGCGCGCTCGCCGTACCGCAGCTGGCGGATCAAGCGCTTCCAGTTGTCGCCCTCGACCAGCTTCATCGCCAGGCAGACGTCGTCGTCGGCGTTGGTCCCCAGCGCATAGACCGGCACGACGTTGGGGTGCTCCAGCCGGCCGGTCACCACGGCCTCTGCCAGGAAGCTGGCGCGCGCGGCGGGCGAGGTCCGGCGGTCGGGCTTCAGCTTCTTGAGCGCGACCTCCCGTTCGAGCTCGAGCTGGCGGGCGCTGAAGACATCGCCCATGCCTCCGCTGCCGATCAGCCTCAGGGGCTCGCAGCGCGGTGGCGGGGGCAGGCTGCTGGTGCTGCTGCTCGAGGGATTGTGGGGAGTGGGATCCGGGCGCACGCTGCGCTCGAGGGTGTCGGCACCGCCGGAGGGGTCGTCTTTGCCGAGTTTTTTGAGCCAGAACCTGCGTAGGGCTGCCGCGTCCATGCGATGCCTCTCCAGCCTCGAGCGCTTGAGGTTTCCCGTAGTGTAACGGAACCGGCCACAGGGGCTCGGAGCGCCCGTTACCGCCGGCCGGGCAGGCCGGATCCGTCGGGGCATGCGTGGACCGCACGGGCTTCGGCCTCCTGCTCCTCGTCGAGCACCTGCACGTACAGAACCTGCTGTCCCACCTGGAGATCGTCGAAGCTGCCGGACCCGGCGAGGTAGCTCTGGTGAAAATAGAGCTCACCGCCATCCGGGCCGAGGATGCGACCGCAGCCCTTCTCCCGATCGAGGGAATGGATGGTGCCCCGCGGTTGCGTAGGGCCAGGTGATGGCTCTGGGTCGGTCACCCGCGCCACGCTGGCTGCCACAGGGTTCCACGGCCGACGCCGCAGTACGGGCAGGCCGCCTGCAGGCTGCTTGTCCTGCTGGAAAGACCTCAGCGGCCACCTGCACCTGTGCCACGCCTTTGCAGCGGTCAACCACGCTCGCCGAGATAGGCAGCAGCTCCCCCGCCACGAGAAATCCACTGACGGCTGCCATCAGGTAGGCTAAGCTAGTTGGAACTAGAACTCTGCGCGCTATGCACCGGGAGAGCCTCGAATGGCTGGATTCGCGCTGCCACTGTGGCAGAAAGACAGCAGCTTCGAGCTCGAAGCCCGGTTGAGTCACCGCTTCCACGGCGCTTTCATGCTGCCGACCCACAACCACCCCAAGGCGCGCAGAGACTTCGCGGACAGCAAGATCGAGCTGGTCTCCTGTACCTGGCGGGTCGATGTGGTCGAAGCCCCCGAGCAGGCCGACGATGCAGGCCCGATTGAGCTCAACCTGGTCTGCATCGGCCCCGAGGCCAACCCCTTCGAAGGCCTCGCCTACCGCATGAAATTGCTGCGGCACAAGGACGCGGAAGAGGGAGCTCTGGCGGTACGGCTTCATTCCGTCCATGGCTGGTTTCCCCCAGCACCCGCCTCTTCCGAAGAGGAGCCGCAGCCGCAGGGACGTCTCGGTGCTCTGCTGCTCGAGCCCGACTCCGAGCTGCCCTGTTTCGAGCCCTCGCGAGAGTTGGGCTTCTGCTTTGACTTTCCTCTCTTGAGCGCAGCTGCCGCACCCGGCGAGCCCGAAGAGCATGAGCGAGCCGGGCTGCTGCATCGCTATCGAGTTGAAGCGGCCGATGGCGGGCTACGCTGGGTCTGGAGCTGCCTCCATCCGGGGGGACCGCGGCTACGCACCCGCATCCACTGGCTGCCCGGGCAGCCATGGTACCGCGAGCTTGTATGCGAGCGGGTCTACGACAACGACGATGCCACCGAGGAGATCCAGCTGGTCGCCTCCATTCAGCTGCGCTAGCGCGGCTCTCAGCAAGCAGGTGCGGTCATGCCCGAGTTGCCCCTCGATGTCTACAAAGTGGCCTTCAGCTTCGACTACCGGGATCCCTCCGGCAAGAAGCTCGGCAAGGGCCCGGCCGCGGGGGTCTATGTCTACGCCGATGTGCCTGGAGACGACGTTGTCGATGTGCAGAACCGCTGGAAGACCAACAGCCGCGGGATCGCCGGCTGGCTTCTTCCGAAGACCAGCTACAACTTCTATCACAGCTATGGTGCAGAGCGCCTCGAGAAGAGCTGGCTCGCGAGCGAGCTCGAGGAAGACGACTGCCAGAAGGTGGACACGGGCACGCCGCAGAAGGGCGTGCTCAACGTGGTGCTGCGGTGTCCGGTACAGCGCATCAAGCTCGGTGAGGCGTACACACAGCGCCTCGAGCACGGTGCCGTGGGGCGCGTCTACATCCCCTCGAAGCGAGGGGGCAGGCTGACGGTCAGCAGCACGACTGCGGACGCCGGGCTGGCGCTGTTCCACCCCGACCTGGTGACAGCCTACAAAGGCCACAGCGAGCGCGACGAGCGGGCGCTGACCAGCGGACGCCGAAAACTGATCAAGGCTGAAGGCGGGCTGCAGGCCTGGCTCAAACCCGGGGAGCATGGCTGGTTCACGATCAAGACCTCGAAGTCGACCGAGCTGAGCGTCCGCTACTACGAAGAGGCGGTTCCACGCGACAAGGACAAGACGCCCTTTTTCCCCTACCACTTCTATTATTGGCCGGTCAACCAGAAGGAGCCCTGGAACGGCCAGAACACGGTGCTCCGGAAGTACGCCCGCGCCTTCGGGCTCGATGAGGATGAGGTGTGCTGGTGGGAGATCGGCGGTGAGGACGCCATCTGGGATGGCGGTGAGGAAGGGCACGACGAGGTGGTGCGCCTGGCCGATGAGGAGACCAAGTACGAGCAGGAAGGTCTCGGGCACTACCGGCCTTCGGATGCGGATTGGGCGGGACACTGCCACAACGCGGCGCCGGCCTCGATCTTCTTCAAGGAGCCGCCCAAGGGGGGCTTGAAGCACAACGGCGTGCAGTTCTCTCAGAGCGAGCTCGAGTTTCTGCAGACCGAATTTGCGGGCAACTTCTGCGACATCGCCGGAGACGGCTGGGTGCTTCCCAGCGTGCCTGCCGACCTCAAGATCCGCTGGCGGGACGGCAGCAAGAAAGGGGTCAACCGTCCGGGCACACCGCTCAACCTGCTCCTGCTGTTCAAGCCTTCCGATCCCAAGCCGGCGGAGACGCTCGAGTCGGTGCTCTTTGAGAAGTACCACCACGAAAAAGGCGACTACGAGCAGTTCGACAGCAAGAACGCCCGTGAAGAGGCCGCGCGCATCATCAAGGCCCACGGTGGGGCGGCGGGCTTCAACGCCACGTTGCAGAAGCGTTGGTTCGAGGTGGGGCTCAGCTTTCTCGAGGCGACGAGTGAGCTGATGGGGAGCAAGGGGCATCCTCTGCTCGGCGACATCCGTTCGAACTCGAGCGACGATGGACCGGCCGCGATCTGGAACAACGGCCTGATGTACATGCGCATGCACTATGCCGAGCGCGAGGCCGGCGAGAACGAGCGGGACATCGCTGCCGTGGTCGAGTACCACTTCAACATCGACAACTTCGACGCGATCGGGGACCCGACCTGCAAGATCACGGCCGGGGAGATCGTGCCGGTCAACTACTGGGGCCGGCGCCAGCGCCTCGAGCTGCGCTACAAGACCGATGGCAGCATCGATAAGAAGCACCCGGAGAACCGGTTTCCCTCCTTCCAGTTCTTCATGGGTCCGTCGGACGATGGCGAGTTGTACATGGTCGCCTACCTGTCACGCATGAAGACTCCCGTCGCCGGCACCCGCATGGACCGCGACGACTTCGACGGCGGCAACCCCTATATCGACTACAACCCGATCTTCGCCAAGCTCATCGAGTTGCGGGACAAGTACAACAACGTGCGTTGAGCGCGCGGGCCGCGCGCACCAGCATCGCTGCGCGCGGCGGCCGGACGTTTACGACGACCAGCGAGTCCGCGTCTACACGCAGCCGGACGTTTGCGACGCTCCGGGAGTGAGCATCAAGACCCGCAGGAACCCCAACGTTTTCACCCCAACTGAAGTCCCAGCGCAGATTCCCGCTGCACAAAACGCGCGAAGATCCGCCAGATCGGCGTGATGGACCCTAGAGCTTCCAGCCGCGAACCGTGCGACCGGGTGATCTGCCCTGTGAAGGTCAGAGCGCGCTTCGGCGCCGGCGCAGGAGCAGTGCCCGCAGCTCTTCGGCCGAGGATGCGCTGGCAGTGGCAGGCTCGAAATCCGGCAGCGAGCCGAGCTTTGCGATGGCGACCAGAGCCTTGAGATGGAAGTTGCGCTCGTCCTCGGAGGCGATCAGCACAAACACCAGCTTGACGGCCGGTGCCGCCGAGGAGAAGTGGATACCTTCGTTGCAACGCGCCAGGACAATCTCGAAGATGCCCTTACCCGGAACGACCACATGGGGCACGGCCAGACTGGGCATCAGCACCGTGGACAGCTCGCGTTCGCGCGCCAGCAATTGCTCGGACAAGGTTTCGCTCGCGACCCCGACCTTGGCGTGGATGCTCTGGCTGACCTGCTCGATGAACATCGGGAGTGTCAGGCTTCCGGCCAGATCGAGCACGTTGCAGCCACCCAGTAGACTCTCGAAGCGGTCCTCCGCGAAGTTGTCACGCTGCCTCACGATCTCCTTGAGCTCCGCGTCGAGAGTGCCTTTACGCAGCTCGCGGCCGGCGATGCGGTGCACCACATGGACCAGCGCCGACGCCCGCCGGGTCTCGGCACGCCGTCCGTACAGATAGTACCAGCCCAGGCTGAGGGCGATGAAGACCGCCGACAGGATCAAGGGCAGCGTCCCCATCGCCGCGATCAGCAGCCCGTAGGCGATGATGCCCAGAATCTGGGCCCACGGATAGAAGGGCGCGTGGAAAGAGGGCTTGTAATGGGTCAGGCGGCTCTCGCGCATCAGGATCACGGAGGCGTTGACCAGCATAAAGAGCAGCAACTTCAGGGTTGAGGCTGTCTTGACCAGTCCCTCCAGGTCGAAAAGCAGGATCACGAGCAACATGAAGCCGCTGGTGAAGAGGATAGCGATGGTCGGTGTTCCCCGCCGCTGGTGGATCCGCTGGAAGAATCGGGGCAGGAGCCCGTCGCGTCCCATCGCCAGGGGCATCCGCGAGGCCGCCAGGATCCCTGCGTTGGCAGTAGAAATGAATGCCAGCAACGCGGCCACGGTGACCACGGCCACCCCCAGGTTGAAGCCGTAGCCGAGGACCGTCGAGGGCCCTTGGTTCAAGGTCAGCCCGACGGTGTAGGGGATGGTCGCGTCGGCACCGAGATTGATCGGCGTCAGTGAACCGGCCAGAAGCTCGCCATCCACAACGCCGACGGTGACCAAAGTGGTGGTCGTGTACAGGATCAGGACGACGATGAACGCCAGGATCATGCCCCGCGGCAGGTCACGGCCGGGGTTCTTGACCTCTTCGGCGATGCTGGCAGCCTTGGTCATACCGCCAAATGCGACGAAGACCAGTCCCGCCGCCGCGAGCAGGCCTCCATAGCCGTCGCCCAGCAGTGGCGCGAAGCGGCGGCCCTCGATCTGCGGCAGGCCCACGACCGCGTAGGCGGCCAGGATGCCGATCAGGCCGATGACCATCACCACCTGCAACCGTCCTACGTGGTGCACGCCCCACAAGTTGATGATGGTGAAGAGCACGCATAGCCCCGCCGCAACGAGGCGCAGCTGATCGGCCGACAGATCGGGGAACAGCAGCCCGGTGAAGGCGCTCATGCCGACGAGCGAAAAGGCGGTCTTGAAACTGAGGGAGAACCAGCCCGCGGCACCGCCCAGGGTTCCCATGGCCGGCCCCATGCTGCGGTCGATGAAGAAGTAGGTCCCGCCGGCCTTCGGCATGGCCGTGGCCAACTCACACTTGCTGAGCAACGCGGGGATGGCCAACACACCTGCCAGCAGGTAGGCAAGGACCACAGACGGGCCGGTCAGCGCGTAGGCCAGCCCGGGAAGGATGAAGAGCCCCGAGCTGATCATTGCCCCGACGGCGATCGCGAACACGTCCATCATGCCGAGCTTGCGATGTAGGCTCACACCCCGTCCTCGTCTTCGATCGGCGCGGCGAGGCCATGGCAAATCTGCCCATCCCTCACCCGCCCGGCGTTGAGTGTTTAGCATACAGTAAACACCTTCGATTCGCAGCAAAAGGAGCCACGGCGAGCGAATCCTCAGCCGCCGGTCTTGGAATCGGCGAGGTCCGCGCGCTGTTGAGCGACGCAGCGCGTCGAGTCTCGTTCTTTTTCCTGGTTGGCAAACTTCAGGATATCCCCCGCACTCGAGTTGAGCTCTGCACCGCGCCGGCGCTCGTTCGCGCAGCGGTTCCCGACCACCGCGCCGGCACCATTTCGGCAAGCTTGCTTCTCTGTCTGCCGGGAGACGCTAAGATGAAGGCCAAAGAGTGAGGCAGAGGGCTTCTTGGCAACGGCGCGGCAACCAACCCATCGCAACCGAGTGTTCGCGCGCCTGCTGCGCGCCGAACTGCGGCTTTCGTTGGTGGCAGAGGCGATCCTCGATCAAGCCCTGCAGACCAGGCTGCCCGTCGAGGAGGTGCTGCGCGACGCCGGCTACGCGGACGATGACGACGTAGCCTGGGTGCGTGAGCGGGATCCGCAGCTGCTCGAGGACGCGCTGTTGGCCGCGGTGCTGATCCAGTGGAAGGCGATCGATCCCCCCGGGGTGGGGAAGGCCGTCACCAAGCAAGCTAAGCTCGCCTCGAGCAACAACCTGGTCGCGCTCGACCGGATCTTCTTCCACGAGCAGCTCGTTCCGAGCGGGATCTTGCGCAAAGCGAAGAGCCAGTCCAGGCCGCTCGAGCTGCACTGCCTCGGCTGCAGCACCCGGTTCAGGGTCCGGATCCCCCCCTACCACGGAACACTGCCGCGCTGTCCACGCTGTCCCGCCCCGGCGCCGGGTCTGCTGCGGGTCGGGGGTGATGCGCCGACGCCGGCGCGTGTCCCGGACCCATCCGCGGCACGTGCTCCGGCGGCGCCTCCAAGCACCCGCTGGCCCCAGGCTGGGGCGAAGGTGCGGGGCGCGGTCGGGCGCTCGGGGACCGAGCGGCTGCGCGCGCTGATCGAGAGAAAGCCGGCGCAGACGGGGAGCGGAGCGTTCTCGTCCACGATCCGCAAGAACCCGTCCGGCCCGCCGGCGGCGCGCCGGACGGGCCGGGCAGGCCGGACCACCGCGCGGCTGAAAGCCAGGCCCGCGCCCGAGGCTGCGCCCGTGCGCGAGCAACGGGCCGCCCTCGAAGCCGCTCGTGAGCGGGTCGAGCACGAAGAAGCTGTGCTAGCCCTGCGGCAGGAGCTCGAGCGGGCGCACAAGCAGGCGGACGCTGAGCGCGCGACCCGGGTCACAGAAATGCACGCGCTCGACGAGGCCCGCCAGCAGCTGACTGAGCAGCTGGTCACCACGAAGGCCGCCGCCGAAGCAGCCCGCCAGCAGGCCGCGGACCTCGAGCTGCAGCTCGAGAGCGCACGCGAGCGCGTCGCCGGGCTCGAAGCAAACACCGGCCGGGTCCAGGAGAAGGCCCAGGCCGCCGAGGCCGAGAGCTCGGCCCGCATCTCCGAGCTCGAGGCCGCGATCGGAGAGCTGCGCGAGCGCTTGCGGACGTTCGAGCAGGACCACGCGCAATCCCTCCAGACCATCACGACGTTGCAGTCGGAGCGGGATGCGGCCCGCGACCTGCTCACGGTGCTCCAGGGGGAGGCTGCGCGCGCTGCCGAGAGCATCACCGCCCTGCAGCAGGAGCGGGATACGGCCCACAAACACGTGATAGCGCTGAAGAACGAGGGGCGCGCCGCGCGGTTCCGCATCGCCGCGCTCGAGACCGCCGCCGCCGACTCTGCCAAGCGCAGCGCGAGAATGCGGGCCTGGGCGCGCGAGGCCGAAGAGCTGATCAAAACCCTCAAGAGGGACCGAGGCCTGGCCAAGGAGTACATCGCAGCCGTCACCAAGGAAGCCAGCGAAGCCGTCGCGGTCACGCGCGGTCAGCGCGACATGGCCAAGAAAGCCGTCAAGCAGCTGAAGCTGGAGCTCAGCGCCGCACACGAGGCGCTGCAGGCCGCAACGGAGACGGGCAGCCAGCTCGACGAGCAAGAGACCGAGCTGGCCGGCGAGCGCGAGCGCGAGAACCCACTCACGCCCGCCCCAGACGCCTCGAAGAGCAGCTCGGCGCGCATGGAGACAAGCTGACCCAGGCGGGATATCCAGCGCCTGATTCCTGCTCGCTGCGCTCGGCAGCTGTCGGCGATGGGGGCTACTCGTCTGATCTGCAGCGGAGACCTTCCTCAGGGACAGTCCGCACCGGACGAGCTCCCCGCCCCGTCCAGAACCCCGTGCGGCCCCTCCCTGGCAGGTCGGGCCGCAAAACGGTTTTCCGGGTTGTGCTGGCCCCGCTATGATGGGGCTTGGGGACTTGGTATGACATCCTTCTGGCAATCGACCTGCAGTGCGCTCCGCGACGGGCAAGAGCCCAGCTGGGATGATGTACTCGACTATGAGCGCCCCCTGCGTCTGCTGCTGACCACGCGCTATCCGCAGCGCTACATCACCGACATGGACGACCTGGTCCAAGAGATCCTGCTCGACCTCAAGCAGCAGGTCTACCAGCGCTACAATCGGGAGAAGGGCCGTTTCCGTGCCTTTCTCTGCGGCGTGGTGCGCATCAAGTTGCTGGACCGTCACAAGCGGCGCCGCAGGCTCCGGCCACTCGACCAGATCCCCGAGCCGGAGGCGCTGTCGGAAGTAGAGAGCCTGAGCGTCGACCTCGTGGCCGATATCCTCGGGGCATTGCGGCGCTGGCACGACAAGTACGCCTCGGCCTCCGACGAGCGGCTGACCCGTGTCTATGTGCTCGCGGGCCGCCTGATCCACGACCTGAGCTACAAAGAGATCGCCGCGCGGGAAGGCATCTCAACCTCGAGCGTGAAGCGCACTCTGGCTGCGGCGCGCGCGGAGATCATCGGCGACCTGCTCTACAACACGATCGACCTGGCCACTAGCGACCGGGCCGGCATCGACTGGCAGCGCCTGGGGTTGCGCGTGCGTGAGGTCTTGAGCCGTCCGCAGAAGCACGCCGAGGTCCTGGCCCGGGTCGAGACCCCCGCGCTGCGCCGGGCGCTGGAGCGCTGGCTCGATGTCTACACGCTCGCGCTCAAACACCTGCCCGGCGGGCTGGACGCCTCGGGTGAAGAGCTACGCCGCGGCCTGGAGGTGATCTTCGGGGATGGGTAGCTGGACGGCGCGGCTTTCGTAGATTGTTGGCTCGATCAAAGTGCTGGATCTGCAGCTGCGGCCCTTTGAAGAGAGCATCCGGGACAGCATCGCTTGGTTGCGGAAGGAGAAGCCCTAGCGGCGCTCGGTGAGAGGCTGTCTCACGGAACGGACTCGGACTCGGACGCGGACTCCCCACTCGGATCCCCACCCGGGACAGGATCCGCAGCCCGGAGCGCCCCCCTACCCTCCGCAGCAGCGCTTCGCCTTACGACCGCTGCCACAGCCGCAGGGATCATTCCGCCCGATCTGTGCGGCCTGGGGCGTGCTGCCCTCACAGTAGTACCAGCGGCCCCTGTGACGGCGGAAGCGCGAGAGCTCATGATGCTCGCAGACACGGCCGTCTTCGAGATAGCGCGCGCGGAATTCGACGAAGCCCTCGGCGTCGCCGGGCATCCCATCGACGACCCGAACCACCCGCAGCTGTTCCCAATGGCAGCGCTCGGCCCAGCGCTGCATGCCCGCCCGGTCGAGGCTCGCCCGAGACTCGGGCGCCTGACTGGCAGACAGAAAGTCGAGCTCGCGCCGGGCGTAGGCGGTGTAGCGGGCCCGCATCAGCTCTTCGGGCGTGGTCGGCCAGGCGCCAGCAAAAACAAAGCGGCCGCAGCAAGCGCTCAGGCTTGCTTCCGACCCGCAGGGGCAGGCCGCCATGTCAGTGGACATCCTTCGGAGGCAGGCGCGCCTCCAGCTCGTGCAGCGATGTGAGGTTGCGTTCGATGGCCTGCTTCGGAAGCTTCAAGTGCTTCCCCAGGCGGCGCAGAAAATCCGCCTCGTCGGGAAGGATCTGACGGTCAGCAGCGACCACATCGCTGGCAGCCGACAACACCCGCAGCGCCATCTTCCGGTCCACCGGCTCGTTCAGCGCGGCCTGCATCTGCCGCCGGTCGCGCAGAAAGACATCGAGATCAGCGTCCTCGACCTCGATCAACTCTGCCAACAAACGGATCCAACGCTCTTCGGATGCGTGCAGCTCTCGGTCAGACCAGGCGGCAGCCAGCGCCGCGGACAGCACCAGTCGCTGCTCCTGATTCAGGCTTCCCATCACTTCCTCCTGTGTCCTGATTGTAGCATCTGCACCGGCGTGAGCTTTCGTGCAACCTTTCCATCAGCGCGTACACGGGATAGACTCTGTGCCACAACGAATACACAGAGCCTACCATGAAGATCTCCCCATCCGCAGCTGCCCTGCTGGCCTGCCTGGCGCCTTTTTGCTGGGGACTCGATCTGCTGCCGACGCAGGTCGACACCAGCAGCGACCCCCAGGGGGCAGCCCTGTCCTATGTGATCGGCCCGGCACCGGCGGGGTACACCCCATTGTTTCCAGCCTCGAGCGGACTGAGCGTGCGCAACGTCAAGTTCGAGGGCAACCTGAGCAACGACCTGGCCAGCTGCGGCATCGCCTTCCAGCGCAACCTGTTGGTGGCGGGCCAGACTCTGGCTCCGGGGATCTACCTGGGAAGTGGGGCCAGCCAGGGCGCACTGCCCCCCGATGTCAACACCGCCACCACGGCCATGTTCCCGAGCGAACGTGCCGATCCCCTGGCAGAGATCCTCAACGGCGGCAACTTCAGCTACAGCGCCCAGCGCCTGGTGATCGAGTTCGACGCGTCGCTGCTCACAGAGTCGATGCGTCTCCATTGGGCCTTCGGCAGCGAAGAGTATCCCGAATACGTCGGCTCGAGCTACAACGATGTGTTCGGTTGCTGGTTGTTCGAAGCCGGCGCTGTGGGACCAGCCGGTGGGGTGTTTCCCAATGCGCCCGGCATCCGCGACCTGTGCGACACGCCCTACTGGCAGCTGACGCAAGCGCAGCAGAGCTTCCTGGCGGCCCACCAGATCGCCTTCGACAGTCAGGGCAGCCCGATCACCATCAACGGCCCGTTCTTCTCCGCGGGGCAGGTGGTGTTGCCGCCCTCGACCGGCTCGGAATTTGACGGCTCGACGGACATTCTGGAGACCGTCGCCCCGGTGCAGCCGGGCGGAACCTACCTGCTCTACCTGGTGATCGCCGACACCGACGACACCAACCTCGACAGCGGGGTCTGCATCTCGATCGAAGGCAGCCAGGTGCCGGTCAGCGAGATCAGCACCGGAGTCGGCGGGGGGCCCTTGCCTGGCGGAGGCTCAGGGAACACCGGCAACACCGGCAACACCGGCAACACAGGCAACACCGGCAACGCAGGCAACACCGGTACTACACCGCCTGGCGGCAATGGCCCCGCCAACAGCGGAAGCGGGGGAAGCACGAGCGGAACCCCCGTGGGAAGCAACACCTCCACGACCAGCAACGCCGGCAGCGGTTCCTCATCGGGCAGTTGCCAGTTGCAGATCCGAACGGCCCCAGCGCTGCCGGGCCTGTTGGCGATTCTCGTCCTGCTCGGGCTCAGCTCTTGGAGGCCGCGCGGGACAGACGAGCGCCTGTGACGGTCCTCGTCGTCACCCCTGTCTATTCCACCTACGACAGTCCACGCCAGACCCTGTTGGCCGAGACTCTGCGCTCGGTGCGCGCGCAGACCTGGCGGGACTATCTACACGTGGTGGTCGACGACGGCAGCAGTGACGGGCTGTGGCCCTGGCTGCAGGAAGAAGCCCAGCACGATCCGCGCCTGCTCGTATGCCAGCAAGCGCACGCAGGTTCCTGCAGCGCGGTCAATTACGGCCTCCGAGCGGGCATGGCCCAACAAGCGTGCGAGCACGTCACGATCATCCACAGCGACGACCTGCTGACTCCGCGCAGTCTGGCGCTACGGGTGGCAGCCTGCACGGAGGAGACCCCCTTCGTGTTCTCGGCCTTTGAGCTGATCTTCGAGGATGGCCGCAGGCCCCAGCTCAAGGGGCCACCGCAGCACGCCACGGCCGAGGCGTTGTACGCGAGTTTGCTGCAACACAACTGCATGAACAGCCCGACGATGTTCTGGCACGCCGACTTCCTGCTCCATCGTGTCGGGCTCTTCGATCCAACCCTGCGCTCGGTGGAAGATTGGGACATGGCGCTGCGCACCGTCCAGGCACTGTGCCAGAGCGGCCGGTCTTTCGCAAAGATCGAAGCGTCCACGGCGCGTTACCGCTTCCACGCCGGCAATCTGCACAAGCAGAACATCGCTGACGGAACCCGAGCGCTCTGCTGCATGCGCATTCTCGCCAAACATCTGTCAGGCTGGCGCTATGCCCGGGGACTGCTGCCCTGGGCACGCCAATTCATCCTACAGCGCTTCCCAGGGTCTGCTCCCTGGATCTATCGCCTCCAGCGGATGCGTCGTCGGACCGATCGTGTCATGCAGCGTCTTGTCGGCCCGGGGTCGACCCACGATCGTTGACCACGCAGCAGAGGCTGTGCGGGGGTTCAAGGGAGGGATGGCAAGGCTTCAGCCATCATTGCCGGGCGAGGGCGCTCTGCAGCAGGGGCAGAACCTGTGCGGCGGCCCGGCTCTGCTCAGGGGTTCCCTCCAGCAAGGCTTCCAGGCCCGCCAGGCTTGCGGGCCAGGCGGTCATCGCCAGGCCGCTGCCGATGGTCTCCGCTTCCTCAGGATAGTCGGCCAGGGCTTGCAGCAGGCTGAGAGAGCAGCTCTCGCGAACCAGGTCGGCGCTGCTGAGCAGATCGGGTTCGTTGCGCAGCCGGGCCTGCCAGCCCCACGAGCTTCCCAGGCTGCCCAGAGCGCTCAGCAGCCCACGGCGCACCGACGGCTCTGCGAGCTGCAGGCGCTCGGCGATGGCCTGCGCAGCGTTGAGGCTGGGGATGTGGCCCAGACCACGGGCACAGGCCTCGCGCAGCAGGCGGTCCTGCTGGGTATCGTCCACCCACGCCAACAGCTCGGCCAGCGCGCCTTCCGCGGCCGTCTGGGCCAGACCGAGGGCTGCTTGGCGCCGGCACGGTAGAGGCTGATCGAGCCCCTGCAGCACGCCGCGCAGAAAGCGGGCGGCACCGGCATCGCCGAGCCGGCCGACCGCCGCCAACAGGCCACGCTGATAGACCTCACGCTCCCGCACACCGGCTTCGCCGGGCGAGAAACTGTAGGCGTCCAAGGTCCAGTGGAAGCGCTCGATGAACAAAGGAACCGCGGCCGCACCACAGCGCACCAGGTCGGGTTCGCACAAGGGTTGGGGACGACGGAAGCGGGCGTAGGTGTCCGGATCGAGGCCGCGGGGGGCCGCCACCGCTGCGGCCAGCTCGGGGTCGCTCAGGTGCAGCGCACAGGCGGCCGCCACGATGCGGCGCTGCCAGCTGTTGGTAGCGTCGCCAGCTACGGCTTGCAACCCAGCCTGGGCAGCGGGACCGAGCTCAAGGACTGCCGCACGGGCTTCGAGATAGCTCTCGGCAGCACCAGGGGGTTGCGCGGCGAGGTTATCGAGGGCCGCATCGAGGGCCGTCTGCTGGGCACCGGCGTGCAGGGCCAGGCCGAGGACCAGGAGAAGTGCAGGGCATCTCATCGGGAATCTCCGTTCGTGGCTGGCGCTTACTGGTTCCACCAATCCATCGCCGGCGGGGTGCGGACGGTGTTGGTGCCACAGTGGGCTTCGCCCAGGTTGACGTGGTACGAATAGAAAACATCGGCGAACCAGACGGTGACGGGATTCGCGGCCGTCCCCAGGGCTTCGAGCTTGGTGCGGACAGTGTCCTGCCAGACGTCGGTCGGCAGATCGGGGCCTTCGGGATCGGGCACCACCAGCTGGATGCCGTTGTTGGCCGTCGGCATCACTACCATGTTGACCACGCCCGGGTTGTAGGCCACCCCGTAGCCACCGCCTGCGTCTTCGAAGAGCACGGGCAGTTCGATGATCTCGGCGTCGGTCAGGCCGATCTCGGTCTTGAACTTCTGCTTGATCGCGTCCATCTTCGCCTGCACCTCACTGTTGAGGTTCATCAGGCTGACGTCGCCGAGGATCGCGTTGACGGTTCGCTCGTGGTTGCCCCGGTTGTTGAAGACGGGCAGGTTGCCTCCGCCGGCAGCGGCCACGGCCTGCAGATCTGCGTAGGCGACCGAGGGCATTCCCAGCGCCAACACCCATCCACGTGCCGTGCCCGGGGCTGGGATGAAGCTGGTGTGCTCGTCGAGGTGGCCGACGGCCAGCCATTCGGTGGAGATCTCCAGCACGTCGCTCTGGTAGCCGTTGGCTTCGAAGTACTCGTGGTAGGCGCTGTCCATGGTACGGGTGATCGAACCATTGCCTGCGAGCAGGTTGGAGGTGCCGCCCCCTATGGCGACCCGGCCCCAGGGATAGCTGGCGCCACCAGGGACGTTGTGGGGAGGCACGATCTCGAGGTTGCCCCCGTAGTTCAGCGAGCCCTGGCTGCTGCCGAAACGGTCGACGAAGTCGAACTCGGGGCCGAAGAGCACGTCCTCGCACCAGTCGTCGACCGGCCGGTAGCGGGCGCATTGCAGGACGCTGTCGACCCGCCGGCGGGTGCCCGCCGCGTCCGGGAGATAGATGATCCCGGGCTCGGAGGAATCCTGCAGCCAGATGTCATAGCCATATTGCGAACCGGGCGCCTCGCGGTACAAGATGCCACCGGCGGTGCATGCCTGCTGCAGAGTCGTGCGGAAAGGCTGGTTGTACTGGTCGTCATCGACCACGTGCAGCTCTTCAACAGACCACAGATTGGTCGCCATCAGCCAGGGTGCACAGCGCAGGCGGACGACATCCGTACCCTGCAGCACGCCCGAAGAGTCGCGGATCGTCAGCGTGAGCTGCACTTGTCCATCCCAAGTGGGGGACAGGCGTTCATTGCCTTCAAGGCCCAACTCGATATCGCCCGCGCTCAGAGTGCTGGCCGCCAGAGTGAAAGAAGCGCCCGTCGCATACACCGAAGTCCAGCTGCTGCCATTGCGTTGGAAGATACGGATGTTCCCCCGCGCCGCGCTGGCGACCTCGATGCTGACGGTTGCCCCACTCAGGCCACTCGACTGGCGCACCACCAGGCGCGCGAGGTCGAGGGCGTCGGCGGCACCGTTCAGTGAGCTGTCGTCGCAGTCGATGCTGCCATTGTTGTCGTCATCATCGAGGTTGTGGTAGAAAACCGCGCCTGCGGCCGTCGACCAGAGCTCCTCGTTGTTGTCGTCGTCGCTGGTGTTCTCGACGCTGCCATCGCGATCGGTGTCGACATCGAGGTCCACGATGACCCCGGTCGGAGTCGTCGGAGTCGTCGGAGTCGTTGGCGTCGTTGGCGTCGTCGGGGTCGTTGGCGTCGTTGGCGTCGTTGGCGTCGTTGGCGTCGTCGGCGTCGTCGGCGTGGTCGGATTCGACGGTTGGATCGTTCCGTTGCTCGTCGGGGCAGAAGAACCCGAAGAGCCGCCTCCCCCGCTATCCAAACAGCCACACAGCCACAGACCGCACAGCACAGGCGCCCATCGCCACAGCTGGTTCATGCGCATTGCTTTCCCCCAGGCTCCCCAGACAGGGAACGTCGCAGGCGTTGTCTCTGAACCTCCCGGAAGGAAACAGTCGCCCCCCTCCGCAGGCTGAAAATACCGCTGCCAGCAAGCGACTGTGTCATCAAAGTGTCCAGTGGATGCAACAATCCAAATTCGTGCTCGTTTTTCGTCCCAGAAACGACCCGCTGGCGTGGGTCGTTGTGCGGCACTACAATGGCGGGTCCGTCGCTGTGAGAAGATCATGAGCAAGACTGCTGCCCCTTCCGGTCCCCTGCCCGGTGCCGGTTTCCGCCTGTTTCAGCTGATCATGGCCCTGCCCGCCGCCGGGCTCGGGGGGAGCTTTGCCGATCGCGCCTGGCAGAGCTGGCAGACTGTTGGGAGCCCTGGAACGGATCAGCTGCTCGCAGCCTTGCTGGGCGTCGGCCTGCTGCCCCTGGCGTTGCTGGCAGGCAAGCGGTTGGCCGCCACGCCTTTGACAGGTCGGCCCTTCTTCCAACAGGCCGCCTATTTCCGTTGGCTGTTGCTGCTTGCCACGGGTGCGTTCCTCGCCTCGGTGTTCGGATCGCGCCATGGGATCGAGACCCGCATGGCCCTGCATGTCTTCGGTTTCATGGCCTTGCACCGCTTGCTGCTGTGTTTCCCGCGCACACTGCAGCGGGCTTTCACGTATTGGTGCGGACGTCCCGGGCTGTTGCGGATCGATAAGCTGCTGCTCAGCCTGCTTCTCGGACTGGTGATGGTCGAGGGAAGCCTGCAGCTGTGTATGCGTTTTGCCAACTTCCCCTTCCCGCGGATGGGCGCGGTGACCCCCTTTTCGAATCTGCTGCGGGCCCCGATTTTCGGCCAGGCCCCCAACAGTCTGGGCTACAACGACCGGGAATTCAGCCGTGATTCCGGCGATTCCCTGCGGGTCGTCGGGATCGGTGACTCCTTCTTCGTGGGTTATGTGCCGCGTCGCTTCGGGATCATCTCCTGGACGGAGCGTGAGCTGGTCGCAGCGCTTGGCCCCGTGCAGATGTACAACTTCGGCATCAACGCCAACAGCCCCGTCGAATACCTCGAGGTCTTGCGCCAGCAGGCCTTCGAGTATACGCCCGACGCGGTCGTGGTCGGAGTCTATCTCGGCAACGACATCACCGAGGGCTACGAGCAGATCAGTCCCCTGTACAAGACCTGGTATTCGGTCTACCAGATCTACAAGACGATGAAGCGTCGCCGCCGAGAGCAGCAGCAGATCGACCGAGGCGAGTACTTCGACCTGACCCAGCTCGAGCGTGGCGAGCGGGAGTTCTGGTACGCCGTCGCAGAGCTCCCCGAGACCCGCAGCCGGGCGGACTTCATCCACCACGAAGCGGGCCATCTGGACATCTGCGCCCGTGATCCGAGCAGCAAGGTGGTGCGCGCCTGGCAGCACACCTTTGGCGCGCTGACCTCGATGCAGTCAGCCTGTAAAGAGCGCGGCCTGCCGCTCTATCTGGTGATCTGCCCGGACATCGTCCAAACCTCGCCGAGCTTCCTGGCCGAGGTGGTCGAGGCCGAGGGTTTGGATGCCGAGGCCTACGACCTGTTGCTGCCGCAACGGAAGCTGGCGGAATTCTGCCGCGAGCTCGGCATCGACTGCATCGACTTGACAGACGCCTTCCTGGCTGCCGGCGACTCCGCTTTGATGCACCAGCCGAACGACAACCACTGGAGCGCGCCCGGCAACGAGCTGGCTGGCAAAGCCCTGGCCGAGGCTCTCTCGGGGCTGCTGCGCCGCGACTTCCCCGAGCGTCTGGGGCAGTAGTTCAAAAAATGGCCGGCCCACCCAGGCCGGCCGACAGTGGGTCCCCGCCTGTTGGAGGGGGTCGATCAGGGGATGACGGGTGCCCCATAACTGTCGCGGAACAAGAGAGCATAGCGCGTGCCAGAGTTGGCTCGGCGTCTGCAGGGGGTTGCCGAGCCCTGACTGTGTAAAGCTGCCAAGGCAGGTTTACACACACGCCTCGATGGCTTCGATCACCCGCGCGCTGTAGTCGTGACCCGTGAAGAGCTCGGCATCACGGAAACCGCCGGTGGCGAAGACGTTGATCTCCACCAGCCGGTCGCCGACCACATCGAGACCCGCCAGAAAAATCCCATCGGCACGCAGCCGCGGTCCCACCAACTCGGCGAGGGCGCGCAGCTCGGGAGTCAGCTCTGCCGCCTCGGCACGTCCCCCCGCATGGATGTTGCTGCGGAATTCGCCCGCGCCCGGCCTCCGCCGGATGGCGAGGGCCGTCCCATCGATCTCGAGCACTTTCCCCTCGAGCAGAACCAGCCGGACATCGCCCTGCGGGGCATCGGTCAGGTACTCCTGCGCGATCACGAAGTCGCTGCGCCGCAAGACGTCGATGATCTGGTTGAGGTTGAGCGCATGGGCGGCCTCGACAAGGAACACGTCGCTGCCGCGCGTGCCCCGCAGAGGCTTGAGCACCGCCGAACCCGCCTGCTCGACAAAAGCCCGCAGCGCCTGCGGGTCGTGGGTGACCAGCGTTCTCGGCCGCACACTGCTGGGAAACAAGCTGAGGTACAACTTGCTCGAGGCCTGGACCAACCCCTCAGGATCGTTCAACACCACGCAACCGCGGTCGCGCGCAAAGCGCGCCAGCAGCAGCGCCGTCTGGTAGGCCCAGTCGCGTGCGCGGTCGCGCGCGGGGTTGACGCGCAACAACAGCACATCGCCCTTGTCGATGCAGTGCCGTTCGACAGGGGCCCGACACAGAGCCGTCAGCATGGCCTGCAGGTCCTGTTCGTCGCCGAGCCTGCGGCTCTTGGCACAGACCTGGGCTGCGTCGTCCAACTCGAGATCGGCGACCCCACAGACCAACACCTCATGCTGACGGCGGCGGCCCGCTCGCATCAGCATTGCGGTTGTCTGGTTCGAGGTCACGTCGTGGCAGTCGTTGACTAGAATGAACAAGCGCATCGCCTAGCAGCAACCTTTGTGTGGTGAGTTTCTGGGTAAAGGCATTCTCGACCGGGGACGGAATGCCCAGATGCAGGATGCGGGCGCCCGTGTATCCGACCGGGTTGACGCTCTTGCCGATCACAACGCCCGTCTCGGGGGCGTGGTATTCACGGATGACATCCCCGAAAGCGTTCCGCAACTGGGCGATGAGCGCACCTTTCTCGAGCTGGTCGGTGACTTTGGGAAACACCTCGAGCAAGCCCCCCCGATCGGTGTACAACCAATCGGAGCTCTGGCACAGCACCGGTTGAGCGCCCAAGACGAGCTTGCGCTTGGCGACCATCCCGACGTTGGCCATCACCGCCCGCACACCGGTCAGGGCCTTCTTGATGTAGTCGCTATGGAAGCGTTGCGGGTTGCCGATCTCCACGGTGATCGACGGGATGCCCAGATCCATGGCCGCTCCACGCAGAGTCCTGTCCGAGGCAGGATTGTGCAGGATGATCTGCGGCCGCATCAGCACGGCAATGCGGGCGGTCGCCTCTTCGTCCATGTTGGCCCGGATGTACAGGCTGTTGACACGCCCGAAGCTCGCTGTGTGCAGATCGATCAGGAAGTTGAAGCGGTTGATGATGCGGTCGATCAGGCGGTGGGCGAAGACCTGCCCGACGTTGCCATCAGCCCGCCCGGGCATCAGATGGTTGAGGTCGCGACCTTCCACCAGATGCCGGCGCCGCTCGCGCAGCCCCGGGACGTTGACCGCCAATACGCCGACCACCGTCCCTTTCAGCTTCTCGACATCGAGCTTGCCGAACAGCCGCTGTATCAAAGGGATGCCGTTGAGCTCGTTGCCGTGCACAGCGGCTGTCAGACCGAATACCGGTCCGGGCTTGCGCCCGCGCGCCACCAGCACGGGCAGGTGCACAGGTGCGCCGAGGCCGTCCTGCATGAGCTCGATGTGCAGGCGGTGGATCTGTCCGCGGGGCAAGTTCTGCAGCTCGAGGCTGTCGGCGGTGCGGGGATCGGGACGGTCGGATGCAGGGGGGTTCATGAACAGATCTCCGCTGCCAGCGCGGCGTCGGGATTGAGGGATTTGAAGAAACGCATGCGGAAGTTGCCCTTCTTGGTCCGCAAGCGCTCGGTCATACGGTCGATCGCCGTCAGTGACAAGACCGTCTGCAGATAGCCTTCGATCAAGTCATCCATACCGACGCCGACCTTGTTGAAGTCGCGGGCGTCCATCAACAGGAGCCGCTCGTCCTCGGTGTCCCACCCCCCATCGGTGCGACGTTTGGAGAGGTTGGTGCCCAGCATATCCCAAGAGGAGCAGTCGCCTTTCAGCTCCTCGGTGAGAGGTTGGGCAGCACGGCGGGCATAGATGGCGACTGGAAAGAAGCCATCTTCGCCGCTGGCGACCATGAAGCGTAGATCGGCAACATAGATGCGGTGCTTCTTGTCCGGCATGGTGCCGACGTGGTACAGCCTTCCGTCTCGCGAACGCGAGCTCCATTCGCGATTGCCGATCAAGGCCTGGACGATGAAGCGGTCATAGCTGTGCTCCAGCGCCATAAACGCATCGAGCTCGTCCTGATTGGTGATGGTATAGACGCCCTGGCCCGCATTGCTGTAGGGGTTCTTGACCACGGCTTTGCCCCCAAAGCGCTGCACCCAAAGGGGCACCTCCGGCAGCTGCACGTCCCAGATGGTCTCGGGCAGGCGGATCGACAGGCCCGTGCGCGCCAGGTCGGCGTTGTACAGGTCATAGGCCTTGGCGGCCAGCATCTTGTTGCGGCCCCCGGCCAGACAGGCCGCGATGGGATTGAAGATCTCGGTGCGGGTGAAGGGCGGAATCCGGTTCCACGGGCGCTGGGTGACGTAACGGAAGCAGGCCCGGATCGGCAACCACGCGCCATCGGGCGTACGGATCTCGAGCACGCGGTCAGCGGTAAAGCGCACCGGCCGATCTTCCACCTTGTCGAAGCAGGGCACCAGGTAGACGGGCTCGTCGGTCAGGTCCGCCATAGTGGCGGCGTAGCCCGAGGTCTCCATCTCGTTCTTGTCATAGAGCACGGCCAGGCCACCACGCGGCAAGCCGCGCTTCTTCAAGAGCGGCAGGAAGGCACGCTTGAGCATGGCATGGTAGCCCGCTTGATCGAGGTTGTCGTGGACGGGCGGCATCGACTTCTGCCCCGAAGCACACGAGTTGGTCTCGATCAGCACGATCTGGCGTTGGCCCTGCTCATTGGTGGTCGGGAAGAGATCCGCGCCCCCCCAACGGAACCAGCGCATTTTCTGCTGCAGCACCGCGCGCACAGCGTCCCGATGGACCTCGGGATGCAGATGGCAAAAGCGCTCGGCGATGCGATCGTTGGTCAGTTGGAAGAAGAAGCGCACAAGGGGATGGATATGGGCGTTGAGCACCCGCGGGTAGAAGTGTTTGTCAGACTGGAACTCTCCAGCGCGGAAGATACGAACTTGGTGTTCCGCGGGGGGCTTATCCATAAGGCTCCTTGCTGCCGGACCGAGCGATCGGCTCGACACGCGATCAGTGTCTGCCCATCATAGGGGCCGCCGATGCACGGATCAATCGCTCTTCTCCTGGGCTTTTTTGGCCTCGAAGCTATACTGCCCGGGCGCGTGCTCCGGCCGGGGCCCTTATAGCGGGAGCGTTGATGGCCAGGACACGGAACCCCGAGCTCGAAGAGCGCCGCAAGCAGCAGGTAATGCTCACCGTCTACCGTCTGCTGGCACGGGACACCTTCGAAGCGATGACCCTCGCCGAAGTGGCCCGCGAGGCAGGTGTGTCGAAGGGCTTGGTGACCTACTATTTCAAGAACAAGGACAGCTTGATCGTCGAGACCATCCGCCGTTACCACGCGGAGCAAGAGCGTCAGCTTCTGGCGGTGGCCGAGCGTGACTGCCCCCCGCGCGAGCTGCTCCGCGAGCTGGTGGCGCTGGCATTTCCGTCGCAGGCGATGGTCGAGATCGAGCTGCGCTTCCAGATCGAGGTCTGGTCCTTCGCCAAAACACGGCCCGAGGCATGGGAGGCCATCGCGCACTCGTATCGGCGCTTCCGGAGAGTGTGTGAGCGGCTGTTGCAACGGGGCGCCGCCGAGGGCTGGCTGCGCGCCGAGCGGATTCCCTGGCTGTACCGCTTCATCCAAGCGCTCGCGGACGGGCTGTCCTTCCAGGTGGCTCTCGAGCCTGAGCTTGACGTCGAAGCTCTGCGCGAGGAGCTCTGTGGGCTGATCGACGCTTTGCTCGCTGCCTGATCGATGGCTAGTGCCTGGCCTCGCTGGGGACATCGCGAGCTTCGCGGGAATGTGGTAGGATCGCGGAGAACCATCAACTCCCCAGCTTGTGACCTTGGAGGAACAGCCGATGCTCGTCTATTGGGAGCTCCCCCCCTCGCCCAATTGCTTGAAAGTCCGCATGGCGCTGCGCTACAAAGGCATCGACTTCAAGCTCCGGCTCGTGGACCATGCCGACCGCCAACCCGTGCTCGATGTCTCCGGCCAGGAGGGCACCCCGGTGATCGAAGACAAGGGCATCGTGCTCAACGACTCCGAAGCCATCTTGCAGTACCTCGACGCGAACTACCGCGAGACGCCGCGTCTGCAGCCTGCCAGCAAGACGGAGCGCCGCGCCTGTGACGCCTGGAAGGACATGCTCGACAAGCGGCTCGCCCGCCACTGGATGCCGGTCTTCTTCCACGCCCTCGGCATGAAACCAACCCTGGACGAGGCGGCCCGGACAGGATTCAGCGAAGGCCTGGCCTGGTTGGAAAGCGAGCTGGCGGACAAAGACGGCTTTGGGCCGGCGATCAACGACCTGCGGGTCGTGGAGTGGGTCTGCTACGCCCTGCCCGGCCCTGAGCTGCTCGCGCGCATGCCTTTGGTGGCCCGCACGCGCGAGGTTTTTGCCGCGGACGCGGACAGCTTGCCCCGCCTGAGCGCGCTGGTGCAGCGTTGGGATTCCCACCTGGGTTGAGAGCCGGGCAGCCGGATGCTCCAAACGGACAGTCGAGGAGGCGCCATGATCGAGTACACGCCCGAAAACTGGCTGGCGGTGTCTTTCAGTCTACGGGGATCGGTGATTCCTCGCATCGCCGTGCGCACCGTGGTGACCACGGTCATCGGTCTCGGGGCGGCCTACCTGCGCATGCGCTACAACTTCGGCATCCCCACCCTGCTGCATACGCTGGTCGGTGTGGTGCTCGGCCTGCTGCTGGTGTTCCGCACCAACGCCTCCTATGACCGCTGGTGGGAGGGGCGCAAGTTCCTCGGCAACATCGTCAACAGCTCGCGCGACCTGATGCGGCAGATCTGCTCATGGATCCCGCACGACCAAGTCGACGGCAAAGAGAGCGAGCGTTCCCGCCTGACCCGCTACCTCGGCGCGATGTACCGCCTCGAAGTGCAGGCCTTGCGGGACGAGGATGCGCTGGATGCGGTCTCGCCCTGGCTGCGTCCGGACGAGATTGCCCATCTGCAAGAGCGGGGGTTCAGACCGAACGTGATCGCCACCTGGATCTCCCAGCGCCTGGCAGCCTATTGTCGTCGTGGCGAGCTGCCGCCGCCGTTGTTGGCCTCGATGGACAGGAACTTGACCGAGATCAACGATGCGCAGGGCGCCTGCCAACGCATCCTGCACACGCCGATGCCCCTGGCCTATGCCCAACATTCGAAGTTGTTCGTGTCGCTGTTCTGCTTCACGGTACCGTTTGCCATCTCCGAAAGCATGGGCTGGTTCACGCCCTTCGCCGCGGCGCTGCTGTGCTTTGCCTTTTTCGGCATCGACGAGATCGGCGTGGAGATCGAAGATCCATTCGGGCTCGACCCCAACGATCTGCCTATGGAGGACATCGGCGACTCGATCGACGCGAGCACGCTCGAGATCGCCGACGCCGCTGCGAGCTTCAGCACCGAAGCGCCGGTCGCCGAACGCTTGACAGCGACCCGCGGTCTGGGATAGTTTCGCAGCGGAGGGCCCTGCCATGACTGAGAAATCTGACTTCCGGATCGCTATTGAACAACGCCTGGCCGACCTCGACGCCAAGATCGACGAGCTGCGCGATCGCGGTCAGGAGGCCGAAGAGCACGTGCGGACCGGCCTGGAAGAACACCTCAAGAGCCTCAACGAACAGCGCACCAAGCTCGTCGAGCGTCTGTTGGGAATCCGCGACGCCAGCGGCGAGGCCCTGGCGGTGCTGCGTTCGGGCGTCGAGAAGGCCTGGGACGACCTGGCCGAAGGCTTCAGCAAAGCCCGCAAGCGGCTGATCAAGCCGGAATAGGCGGACGCGGCGCGAGAGTGCTGCAGCTGCCCTGCGAGGAAGTCGGCGTGTGCAGTCGACGCGCCCTTCAGCGTGAAGACTTCGCCAGCTGCGCCTCGGCAGCCCGGAGCTGACGCCCGAGCCGCGCCAGCAGCCACAGGCACTCCGAGGTTGTCCCGACCTGCCCGCACAGGGCCCCCCACAAACCGGTCGGCTCGAAGCTGTAGTCCGCCTCGCGATGGGAGGCGACCAGGGCGCCGGTGGCGCGGATCGAGCCCAGGTCGCTGGACGACCCCAGCAGGGCTGACAGATAGCTGGGATCCACATCTTCACGCACCCTCGGCAGGCTGCCGACGCTCGGGCAGCTACGCCCGAACAGCGCCAGGGCCTCGCGGGCCAGGGCGGGCACCAGGGGAACCGGCGCGGCCCGTTGCCCGGGGGGCGCCCATTGCAGCGCTTCGGCGCTTCCCGCCGGCCCTGCCAGCAGCGTGAACGCGGGCTCCAGCTCGGCCTCGTCGACCTGCAGGCCCGCCTCGCGCGCCCGGGCCAGTGCGCGCAGTGCGTAGGCGGTGCAGACGATATCCGGAGCCTCGGCCGGGGTCCATCCCCAAGCCCCCTCGGAACGGATTGCCAGCAGGCTCGTCAATGCCTCGCGCGCAGCCGCAGCGACTTCCTCTGGGCCATCCGCGGGCGCCGAGCAAAGGGCCAGCAAGGCCAGAGCCTTGTTGAGGGTGTAGGCCTCGACCTGCGGCGCGCGCCTGCACAGGAATTGCAGCCCTCGACGTAGAGCGCGAGGCTGCAGGGGGAGCTGGCCGGGATCGGCCTCGCTGCTCAGGGCCAACACAGCAAGCGCCGTGGCTGCGGTCGCGAAGCTCTCGGCCTGACCGCACCAGGAGCCATCAGGACGCTGCTGCGCAGCCAGCCAGGCCCAACTCTGGGGCACCAGGTACCAGTCTCGCAGCGGCACAGCTCGAGGCCTTGCAGCCGGCCCGCCCTCGATGCGCAACTCCAGGCCCGCCACCAATTGAGCGTCTGTCAGCGGGATGCAGGGGTCTGGCCAGCCGACGCCATCGTCCAGTACCTCGATGACCAGCTGATTGGAGAGCACATTCCACTCCGGCAATGCGGCGAAAGCAGCCAGCTCTGGCTGGCCCAGTTTCTGGGCTTGGCTCATCGTCGACCAGGCGAAGCTCAGCGTGTAGGTTCCCGGTGCGGGCGCCCGCCACCAACTCAAGATCTCATCCTCTGCGCGTCCGAGGGGATTGAGAGACGCCCCGACCGCCAGCTCTTGCAGCGCGTCCGGGTCGACAGGCTCGGGTCGGTAGCAGCCTCCGCAGCGTCGCTGGTACTTGTCCTCGGGCCGCGTTGTCTGGGGACGACGCGCCGGACAGCGCAGCGTCCGGCCTGTGGGGCCTTCGATGCACAGCGCGATGCTGGCCAGGCCTGCGTTCTGGAAATAGCTCTGGGGCTGCGGCACGCGCAGGGGATGGTCCCCGCGGTTGGACAAACGCAAACGCAGGCCCACCAACTGCCCAGCCCGGACGGGTGCGTCCGCGGTCAGGCTCAACGCCGCGAACAGGCTGCCGTCGGGCTCTCCGCGTTCGTAGCGCGCGATCAGCCAGCCCAGACGCCGCAACTGCTCGGGCTCGTCGGCCAGCGCCAGCGCACGCTTCAGCTCGGGAAGCGCCCCTGCGCCACGTGCACAGATGGCGGCGAAAGACTGCTCACGGATGACAGGATCGGAAGAAACCAGCCCGGCGACCTCCGTGCTCAAGGTCTGGGCAGAGCTGGCAGCGGCCAGCCCAAGCACGAGGCAATAGCTCCACGCCCGCATGAGGGGTCCTCCCGGCGGCAGGTTGCGTTGGCTGTTCCTGTGCACTACCGAACGCGGTCAGCCACGCCAGCAATGCACCCCCCTCGTGCAGGACCCCAAGGGGGTCCAGTGATGAGACGCAGGTGGGACGAGAGATCCTGCATCTTTTTTGTTTTGTTGGTGGAACGTTGCGCGCGTTGCAGTGGCAGAGAGGAGCGATCTGCCGTGGAAGAACCCCGAATCCCTGGCAACGACGAGGGCTCCGGCGCTCACAGAGCGCTGCTACAGCGGCCAGGGTTGGCCTGGACGCCGCTCCCCCTCACTCCTCCAGCAGGATGCGGGCGATCTTCTCCGCCCATTCTTCTGGCTCCGCATCACTCCGATTGCACAGGATGATGATGCTGAGCTGCTGCTCGGGCAGGCGCAGGATCTCGGCTCCGTACCCGACAAAGGCCCCCCCGTGGCTGAGCGTGGCGTGCCCGGCCAGACGTCCGTGCTCGATGCCCGCCGCATAGCTCAGGCGCGTGCCATCATTGAGGCTGCCGCGCTCGAGCAACCGCTCGAGCAGTGCATTCGGCTCGTGCAGGTTCTGCTCCCAGAGAGCCAGGTCGGCCACCGAGGTGAACAGCCCGCCGTCTCCGACCATCTCCAAGTCGGTCACGTCCAGGACGAAGCCCCGACGACGGCGGGGACTGTACCCCAGGGTCCTGCCCTCGATGGCGTGCCCGGCATCGTCATGGAAGTGCGTGCTGCTCATGCCGAGCGGCTCGAACAGGCGCTCCTCGGCGAAAGCCCGCAGGGACTTTCCACTGATCTCTGCCACCAGCAGGCTGAGCAGAAAGTAGCCGCTGTTCGAATACGCGAAGCGGCTGCCGGGCTTGAATTCCAGCCTGTCCACGGCACACAGGGCTGCGTAGGCGTCGTCGACGCTCGCGTCTTCAGCGATCAAGTCGAGATAGTCGGGAATGCCGCTGGTGTGGTGCACCAGATGGCGGACCCGGACCACATGCTCGTACGCGGGCAACGCGGGCAACCAGGTGCGGATGTCTGCCTCGAGCTCTAGAGCCCCATCGAGCACCAGCAGCATGATGCAGGCTGCGGTGAACTGCTTGGATGTCGAGGCGATGCGGAAGATGCTGCGGCTGTCGATCGGCGTCCCCTGCTCGAGATCTGCCAGGCCGTATCCCTGCGCGTAGATCAAGCCCTGCGCAGATACGATCCCCAGGGCGCAGCCCGGTTCCTCGGCGGCGACCGCCAGCAGCCTGTCGATGCGCGCCAGCTGGTCAGGCGCGAGCTCTTCCTGCGCACACAAGGCACAGGCAACCAGCAGCAGTGCCCAAAATCGAAGCATGGCGAGTCCCCTTTCTTTCCTGCCTGCGGCCCTATTCCAATTCCAAAACCTGGCGCGCTTTAGGGCGGAACGGGTCGTCGGCAGGCGCACGCTCGAGGAACAACCGCCACACGCGGTCGCGCTTTGCCAGGTCCGCCTCCGAACGCTGCAAGGTGTGGTACACGATGCCGGCATTCTTGAGACTCTGGTATTGCGGGCGCGGAATCACCTCGAGCAGCAGGTCGTAGAGCCGGGCAGCCATTTCCAGCATGTCTCGCCGGTTGTCGCGCAACATGCCCTCGCGCAGCAGATACGAGCCATTGGTGCGCACAGCGATCCAATACTCGTTCCAGATCGCGCGCTCCCAGGTTCCGCGCGGTGGAGCCTCGAGGCGGCCGAGGGCATCGTGCGCCAGGATCGCACCGGCCGCCTGCAGCTGAGCCGGAATGTCCAGAGAGTCGCCCAGCGGCTGCAGCCTGTAGACCATGCCCCAAGGGACCTGCTCGTAGCCCTGCTTCCAGCTGATGTCGGGGTGTTTGTGCAACGGTGAGCAGAAGAAGCTGGTGCCTGGATTGGCGCGCAGCAGCTGCAGCAACGAGTAGCCCGGTCCCCCATAGCGCTCACCAGGAAAGACCAGCTCGGGAAAGTGATGGCGAGCCAACGCGTTGTACCAGCTCGCCTGCAGCAGGGGATGCAGCAGCACCCGGACGTCGTCGCGGACTTGCAGACAACCCTGCACATACCGCAAGGTGCCCGACTTGACGTCTCCCGTTGCCAGGTAGACCGCGTCCTCAGGCAGTGGCTCGAGCAGGCTCCGGGCGTAATCACGGAACAACAGATTGCCACTGGCCGCGACCGGCGGGACATGCACGCCGAGCTGCAGGCCGACCAGCACCACCGCGAGCAACCAGGCTGCGCCGGCTTTGCCGGGCAACCAGCGCTGCAGCTGGGCGAAGCCGAAGCCGAACAACGCGAACAGCAACACATGAGGCAGCTGCCAGAAGCGGGTGAAGACGCCGTAGCCGACTTTTCCGGGATTGATCTCAATGTTGGCCAGAGACTGGAAGACCAACAGATAGATCCAGGCGGTGGCTGCCAACCAGATGAAGGGAGCGTGTTTCGAAGGACGCCGAATGCAGACCCACAAACCGAGCAGCAGCACGCCGAGACCGGCCCACTGCAAGTCGGCGCTCAGCCTTTCGAAGTACTGCAGCCAGGCCGAGATCGGGCTGGCCTGGGTGTCCTTCTCGGCGGTCAGACGGAAGGTTCCGTACTCTTTGCGCAGGAAGTGGGTGCTGAAGCCCTCGAGCGTGCTGGCGTCTCCCCAGGAATGCAGCGGCTTCTGTGAGGCGGCCACAGGCAGCTGCAAATAGGGACTCAAACCCAGCAGCCCCACACCGACCAGCGCCGCCATGATCTTGGGACGCAGCAACGCGCGCCCCCCGCGCCAGAGCACCATCGCGACCATCGGCAGGCCGACGAACAACAGGGTGTGGTGGTTCGACAGCCCCAGGCCGAACACGAAGGCTCCCCACAAAGCCAAAGACGTACGCGGCTTCTGCCAGTAGCTGAAGGCCAGCCAGGCCAACAGGATGACGAACAGGTTGTTCAGGGCGAAGACCTCGGCGCAGACGGCATAGCGGAAGATCAGCTCACAGAAGGCCCACAGCCCCCCAGCCACGAAACCCGCGGCGCTGCGCTGTGTGGCCCGCGCGACCAACAAGCACAGCAGGCCCGCGGCCAGCGCGTCACAGAGCGCTGAGAGCAGATTGACCCGCCAGGCGATCTCAGCGAAAGGCATTCGGCAGAACAGCGACGCCAACAGGGTGTAGAGGGGATAGCCCGGGGGGTGCGCGACGCCGAAGTCCCAGGCGGCGGTGATCAGCTCGCCGCTGTCGCCGCCACAGACCGACGGAGCCAGACAGGCGATGTACACGACCAGGCACAGTACAACCAGCAGACCAGCCGCGAGCCCGGCGCTCCAGGGAGGCTCGGGCTGGAGGTCTGCTGGAGCAGGAGAGCTGGTCGCGGGCGGGCTTTCCATGGACCGTAGCCTACCAAACCGAGCGCGCATTGCAATTGGCGCGCGGCAGCCGTGGCAGGCTTCCGATGCCAGGGCTTCGGAATCAGAACTGAAAGAGTTACGTTAGAGAGGATGAGCGGCCCGGCAGAGCACACCGCATTTTCAAGGAGGAGACGATGCAGGCCAGACTCGAGCGCGCGCGTCCATCGTCGTCAGACAGCCCGCCGAACCCTCTGATGGAGAGCACCTTCTTCCGCGAGAGCGTCGAACGTCTGCGCCTGCTGAGCCTGGGGCTGTGCCTGCTGCCCGCAGGCACCTTCCTGCTCACACTGCTCTTCTACGATGTGCTGGGCTGGCCCGCTGCTGAGGGGCTCGGCCGTGTCCGGATCGCCCAACTGGCCTTGCTGGTTTTGTCTCTGGCGATGTATGCGCTCTGCCGCAGCAGCCGTATCGACGACCGCCGGACCCTGAGTCTGTCGCTGGTCTATCAGGTGCTCGGGGCCATCGTTATCTGCGTACCCGCCTATGCCGGGGAGCAGATGCTGCAGACGGTGATGCTCTCCTTCTCCTGGCTGGCGTTGTGGATGCTGCTGATTCCCTTCGTCGCCCCCGCCTGTCCACGCAAGAACCTGATGGCCCTGCTGCTGTGTGCGAGCATGGCTCCGCTGGTCCACGGGCTCTGGCTGTTCGCCAGCGGGGCGCCGGCCGCGCCTTGGAGCCAGCTGGTCACCACCTTTCTACCCAACTACATCGTCGCCGGGGTGGCGATGCTGCCCGTGTTCATCATCCTGAAGCTGACCCGCAGCCGCGGACAGGCCGAGAAGCGGGCGCAGGCGCTGGGCAGCTACCAGCTGGTCGAGCGCATCGGCAGCGGCGGGATGGGCGAGGTCTGGCGCGGAGAGCACACCATGCTGGCGCGGCCCGCCGCGATCAAACTGATCAAGGCTGAGCTGGTCGGGCGCATGGGCGGAGACGCTGAGGAAGAGACCCTGGCGCGCTTCACCCGCGAGGCCCGTACCACCGCGGGCCTGACCTCGCCCCACACGGTGGAGCTCTACGATTTCGGTTTGAGCGCCGAGGGCACCTTCTACTACGCGATGGAGCTGCTGCGCGGCGTCGACCTCGACACGCTGGTCACGCGCGGGGGGGTGCTGGCGCCCGGGCGGGTGATCCATCTGCTGCGGCAGGCCTGTGCGTCGCTGGCCGAGGCGCACCTGGCCGGCATGGTGCACCGGGACATCAAGCCCGCGAACATCTTTGTCTGCCGTATCGGCCTCGACGAGGACTTCGTCAAGGTGCTGGATTTTGGCCTGGTGGCCTGTACGGAGTGCGAGAAGCGCGACCCCGATGCGGCGAAGCTGACGCAGCAGGGATTCGTGGTTGGTACTCCGGCTTTCATGGCTCCGGAGCAGGCCGACGGCAACGATCAGGTCGACGCGCGCGCCGATATCTATGCCCTGGGCTGTGTGGCCTACTTTCTGTTGACCGGCCGCTTGGTGTTCGAGAGCTCCAGCGCTTTCCATATGATGGTCGACCATCTCAAGACACCCCCTCCCCCGCTGTCTTCGCGCACCGAGCAGAAGATCCCAGCAGACCTCGAAGAGCTGGTGATGGCCTGCCTGGCCAAGGAACCGGCGGAGCGTCCAGCGAGCGCGGCTGCTCTGGACAAAGCCCTGCGCGCCTGCCAGCAGAGTGCGCCGTGGAGTCAGGAGGATGCGCGGGCCTGGTGGCAGGAGCAGGGCGCGCTGTTCGGCATCACGGCAGCCCCTGTGGTCGAAGACACCCGCCAGACCATGCCCTCTCCGGTGCTGCTCCAGGCCCATTGATTCCATTGCAGCCCGCGCTGGAGATACGTCTGTGAGCGATGTGCATCTGGTCCACTGCCAACAGCTGCCTGAGCCCGACCCCGACGCCGCCTTGCTGCGCGACGCGCTTGTGGAGGCCGGACTGTCCGCGCACTGGCGCGCCTGGGACGATGATGCGGTGCCCTGGCGGGACGCCACGCTGACGGTGCTGCGCTCGTGCTGGAACTACTTCCGGCAGCCGCAGGACTTCCTGGCCTGGGCCGAGCGCGCCGCGCGGGTCAGCTGCCTGCTCAACCCGTTGCCCGTGGTTCGAGGGAACTACCACAAGCGCTACCTGCTCGAGCTGGCCGCCCGCGGCCTGCCGGTGGTTCCCACCCGCTGTCTGCAACGGGGCTCCCGCGCGCGGCTCGCGGAGCTGCTGCGGCACGAGCGGTGGGCGCGGGCTGTGGTGAAACCAGCGGTCTCGGCGGGCTCCTACGAGACCTTTGTGTGCACCGGAGAGCCAGGGGAAGGAGAACGCTTCAGGGCCTTGCTGGCGGGCACAGATGTTTTGGTCCAGCCCTATCTCGAGCAGGTCGAGCAGGATGGCGAGCGGGCTGTGGTCTGGATCGACGGGGCCATCAGCCACGCAGTTCGGAAAAACCCTCGTTTTGCAGGCGCGGACGAATCCGTCTCCGACGCGCTGCCTGTCCGCCCCGCCGAACAGGAGCTGGCCGAGACCGTGCTCGCGCCCATCGCTGCAGAGCTGTTGTACGCGCGGGTCGATATGGTGCGCGGTCCCAAAGGGCGACCGATGCTGATGGAGCTGGAGCTGATCGAGCCATCGTTGTTCTTGCTGCAGCATCCGCCGGCCTTGCAGCGCCTGGTCGCCGCGTTGGTGCGGCGCTGCCGGACACACTGAAGGCTGCTCAGGTGCCCGCCAGGACTTCGGCCTCGTGCTGGTTCTTGCCGTAGGCCGGGTCACGCAGGGAGTAGCGGTTCATCAGATCTGCGAAGGCACTCAGCTCGCCCCCACTGAAACTCCATGGCTCGTCGCCGATCCCGACCCGCACCGGCACGCGTCCGGCTTCCGCGAGCTCGGCAAGGTCGCCCTTGCCCACGCCGAGATAGGCGGCCGCAATGGCAAGCGACCAAGGGTTTTCAGCCTCGACCTTGCTGCGGGGAAAGGTCCACATCTCTCCGATGTAGCGGCGCGTACGGCGGGCGTCGATGGAGTAGGCCGCATCGAGCAGGTACACGAAGGGCTTGCCCTGAAAGACCCGCGCCTGGGCCATTTCGATCAGGGCTCCGACCATATGGGGCGACGAGAGCAGATGGCGGTAGTTGGCTTCGGCTTCACCGTAGCGTCCAAACTCGAGCAGGGCATCACCACACTCGAATCGCGCTTCGGGCCCTGAGCCCTCAGC
The DNA here is from genome assembly GCA_029260765.1 of Planctomycetota bacterium. Taxonomy (GTDB): domain Bacteria; phylum Planctomycetota; class J058; order JAJDCP01; family JAJDCP01; genus JAJDCP01. The sequence continues at coordinate 86,460 of JAJDCP010000084.1, read as the reverse complement.
ATCGCGCCATTGACGCAGATGTTCGAGGGCCTGCTTGTCGTGACGATGGCGCAACAACAAGCCCAGCCACTTGTGCGCGCCCGCGTGCTCGGGCCTGCGCTCGAGGAAAGACTTCAGGCTGCCATACGCCTGCTCGAGGTCGCCCTTTTCGATCAAACTGATGATAGGAGTGAGCGCTTCGTCCTTCTCGATGACACAGGTGATCTCCCCGTTGGACGGCGCGCCGCTGACCCGGTCGGAGGAGGGCTCTTCGGCCGCATCTTCGTGGCTGCCCGTGAAACTGTTCCACGATTCCCAGACGAGTTCCGACCCCAAGGGGACCTCCTGCGACGGCGGCTAGGCGAAAGCCCCTTCAATGTGCCAGGCCAGGCCCGCGACCGCAAGGACTCGCTGCAGCTGCCGGCTGGTCTCGCTGCGTCAGTCCTCGCTGTGCGAGCCGCGGCGTCGAACGTCGAGCAGGTATTTCTCCGACATGATGTTCTTCACCCAGCTGTCGATGCGCGGCACGGTGGAATTGCCTGTGGTGGGATAGGAGACAGTGAAGCCCAGACTGTCGCCTTCCCGCAGGCTCAGTACGGGCAAGCCCGTGTAGCGGCGATGGTGGATCAGCTGCAGGGGATCGAAGCGCGGCGTGCCCGTCGAGATCCGCCAATCGGTCAGAGCCCGATCGAGGTAGCGGATCTCGTCGATCAGGATCTCGGAGTCGTCGCTATGCGTCGCCAGGAACAGGTCGTCCTGCGTCGGCGAGCAACCCAGCCAGAGCGGACAACCGAGCAGTTTGAAGGCAGCGATGCCGATGCCGGCGCGTCCGACCTCGAAGCCATTGATGTACAGGATCACTGTGCCCGAAGAGAGGCTCTTGTCATAGCCATCGAAGATCAGACCGATATGGGTCCAGGTGCGCGGCACCAGCGCGCCGGAAACGTCGAACGCCCAACCATTGATCGAGTCCCCGAGCGACTTGGTGTCCAGACCGACGCGAAGGCCCCCGCCCACATTGCGCGCCATCAGCTCCCAGGCATCGGAGCTCTTGGGGTTGCCGAGGTTATCGCGGTAGGTGCTGCCATGGCCGAGCAGGCTGCGCGGGCGGCCATCCGCCGGGATGTCCACATAGGTCCAGAAATCGAACGTGAACTCCTGCAGGGTCTTGTATTCATTGGGCAGACTGGCGAGCAGGTACTGGCCGGTCGCCGGGTCGGCTGCGCCGGCTTCGAGCTTGAGCTGCACGCAGCGGTCGAGCAGGTCGGTGTTGGCCGGGCCCGCCCGCCAGACGTGGGGTCCGCCCTCGAAGGCCGGCACGGTCGCCGCGTCGGGCCCGCAGTGGTAGTCGAAGCGCGGGAAGCTGTGCAGGGGATACGGCCGACCCGGCACGTCCCAGGCAGCCGGTACCCAGCCACCAGGACCGAGGCGGTCGACCTCGAACCAGGGCAGGGCCATCTGCTGCATCACGATCTCGTTGAGCAGCATCTTGTCGCTGCCGTTGCTGGGCCGCTCGGTCTGGCTGCGGCCGAAATACAGCGGCGCCTTGCACTCATAGACCTGCGTCAGGGTCGCTGACAGGTCGACGGTGTCGATGAAGCCGTCGACGTTGGCCGTCAGCCGGCCGTTCTGGAACGCCAGATAGATGTGGTGCCAGTTGTTGACCAGCAGCTTGTTCGGATAGCTGTAGACGATCACATCGTTGCCGGTTGAGCTGAGCAGGAACGTCAGCTGGTGGGCAGTCGCATCGCCGGGGTACGGATTGAGCTCTGCTTTGAAGCTGCGCCCGCTGGAAAGCTCAGACCACTTCGACACCACAATGTGGCGCCCGTCGGCGAGGTTGGTCGGCGGTGTAGTCTGCATCTTGAGCCAGAACTTCAGGCTGAAATCGTCTCCATAGCCATCCGCGAAGGTCTTGTAGGGAACCAGCCAGCTGCCGATCACATCGCTGTTGTCCCAGTTGCCCAGATAGAAGTTCTGGCCCTCGACCGGATCGAAGTCGTAGCTGTAGGTGCTGGCCTGGGCCGAGTCGCCCACCAGCTGTCCCCAGGGGTTGTCGCTGACCCGCACGGGAAGGCCGGCGGTGTAGAGGGAGTCGCTGGCAAACAGGCCCGTGTGGTCCTGGCACAACAGCGGGTCGAACTCGTCGAGGATCATCAGCCGGTCGATGCTGAGGAGGCCGCCGGTTCCCCCGGGCGTGGTATCGTAGGGCGCCTTGCCCCCCACCGTGCTCGGTCCGCCATGGGTCGCGAACGGCGGGCTGCTCGGCGTCTCCAGATCGGCCAGCCAGGCGTTGGTGCCGTAGCTGACCACATCGACGTCGTAGTTGTCGTAGTTCTCGCTCGGCAAGCCATCGCTCGCCGCGCCCACCCCGAGGTAGACAGGACTGGGAAAACCCGGATCCCACTTGTCGAAAGCGACGATGATCTGATGCCATTTCCCCGGGGTCAGACGCCGCAGGGTGCCGACACGGCAGGACTCCAGACTTGAACGCAGACCATCGTCGGTGAAGGCGTAATAGAGCTCGTTGTTGCGGTTGATGCCGATCTTGTAACGCCGCATGTCGTCGAATTCGCGCCAGTTCGACAGCACGATGTACTCGCGTCCGCCGGCCCCGATCTTGACCATCGCCGTCATCATCGCCTGCCAGGCGTCTTCTCGGATCGGATCCCACCAGTAGCAGCTCGCGTCCTGCGGCTGAAAGCTGAGGTGCCCGGCGCGCATCTGCAGCGCCGAGGTTCCCATCACTCCCGCCACACCGCTGGTCATCCAGTTGTTGATCTTGCGCTCGGGCGCCGTGGGCGCGCACCAGGGAGCCGCGATCGGGCTGCGGCTGGGGAAGGCATAGAACTCGCGCAGCGGCTCGGGGTAGTACTTGAAGTCGTCGATGAAGTACTGGTAGTCGGCCGTCACAGGGGACCCCAGCAGCTGGTTGCCGCCGATCTCCAACGAGACTGCGTTGGTGTACAGCGGCTCGATGAACTTGTTCCCCTCATAATGTCTGAAGCTGCCGTCGACGCCGATGGAGACACGCTGCAGGGCGGGGTCGTAGACCACCACCACATGGTGCGCCTTGTTCATCTCCATGCCCGCCGGACCGTCGAAGGTGCGCAGCCGTTGGCCTGCCACCTGCAATCCCAGGCGGATCTTGCCCCCGCCCACACCCAGGCCATCGTCGTAGCTGCGGATGAAGAAGCTGTTGCAGGACTCGCCCGTCGTGCCGCCGGGCGGCGACGGGTCCAGGCGGCCCGTCCACTTGCTGGCAACTATGCCTCCCCAAGCGCCCTTGACGTCCTGGTACAACCAGAATTGTGCGGAGAAGCCATCTTCGGGCTTGAGGAACGTGCCGACAGGATCCGGCACCTGTACACCGCTGCGGCCGGCCTCCAGCCAGTAGCGTCCGCTGTCATAGGCGGGGCCGCGCGGATCATGCGGGCCCGCCAAGCGGGCGCGCAGATCTTCGATCGCGGCGACCGGTTGGATCAGCGGCGACTCGGTGAAGGGCGGATGGATGCCCTTCTTCTGCGTGTAGCTGGTGTCTTTGTAGGGCTTGAACATCGGGCTGTGGATGAGCAGGTCGCTGCCCGGATAGGCGCCACGGGTCCGGTCGTAGACCGTGCCCATGTTGTAGGGCATCCCGATCCGGAAGGGGGTCGTGGTGTCGAGCGTCGGGGCGGCCACGCCGTTGGTCCGTCCCCAGTAGATGCCCTGGGCGTAGGCCGGCGAACCCGAGCTGTCGACGGTCAGCGCGTCGGGATAGCCCGCATGGGTCCACATCTGCCTGGTGGTGTTGTCGTAGACGAAAGTCAGGTAGCGCCATTGGTCGGGTGGGAGGTTGATTCCTGTCTTGTTGCCTCCGATGGCGCCCGTGTCGCGCCGGTAGCGGAACCAGACGTCGCCGAGCTCGTCGATGGCCAAGAACCAGCCGAGCTCGCCCACCGGCCGGGTGATGTCGTAGATTCCTCCGATGCACCCCTGAGCCTGGGCCCCGTCGCGTTTGACCCAGGTCTCGAAGGTGAAGCCTTCTTTGCTGCTATCGAGCGGATTGGGAAGCTCGACGTAGGAGCCGTGTCCGATCTTCCAGCTGTCCCCCCAGGCCGTGTCAGGGCCGAAAGCTGCCGCCGGGTAGTCGCTGACCTGCTCGATCGCTCCAGGGCTGTGCACAGTGTAGTCGGGGAGCGTGAAGTCGGCAGCGTATTGGGGGCTGAAGGCGCTGGTCACACGGAAGTCGTCGATCCAGAAGTTGCCGTTGTTGTCCGCGCTCGTGTCGGCATCGATCAGGAAGTCCCCCGCGCCGGTGCGGATGCTGTTGCCCGAACTGTCATGGGCGTGCACGTCGCCGTCCACACCGATGAAGTAGTAGAGCCGGCCATCGGTACGCACCTCTCCCGTGATCGTGATCAGGCGCGTGTCACCTGCCTCGAGCCGGTTCCCGGAGTTCGGCGGATAGGGAGTGCCCGGGTGGCCGATCCCGTAGCTGGCGCCTCCGCTGGTGCGGTAACCGAAGTAGACCTGCCCTGCGTCGGAGACCTTGATGTGCCAGTTGGGCTCGTCGACCCCGAAGCCGAGCATCTTCTGGACCACAGGCGCCTGCAGCGCCCAGCTGGTGCCCAGGTTGCGATGCACCCGCAGCTCGATGGTGAAGCCGCTGTCGAGGATGTCGTAGTAAGCCGGATCGGCATCCGACATGCCCCACGGCATCGGGTCCGTCTGAAGGATCAAGTCGTCGGTCACGATGTACGGCACACCCGACACGTATTCGATGAACCTCGAGGCGAACCATTGCTTGGGACCGCTACCGGTCGCATTCGGATCTCCGGGAAAGGCACACGGCACCAGCCCGTTCACCGAACGGTTGTCGAAGACCGGGAAGGAAGAGTCGCGGTAGTGCAGCTCGTCGAGCTCGATGGTGCCAGACGGCGTCGCGGGACCTCCGGCCAGCGTGGCGGCGGTGCCGCCCACATGGAAGAAGGGGGCGCCACCGGTCCCCATCCGCGGGTTGTCGGCGGTTGCGCCCGCTGACACCGTGAAGGTCTGGTGCTGCCCGTCGATCACGCAGGTGATGCGCCAGTTCTGGTTGGCGCCGCTGGTGATCAGACGCTGGTTGATCGCGATGTGGTGCCAGCGGCTCCAGTCTTTGGCAGCTCCACTGGTTGTAACACTGTCCCACGCTGCGCTCAGGTCGGTGACCTTGTTCCAGTACCAGCGGAGCTGGCCCGTGCTGAGCAGCTGGAGCCCGAAGTGCTCCCCCATGTGCATGATCAGCTGGTTGTTCCGCGGCGACCCGGCATCCAGCTTCACCCAGAAGTGCAGATTGAGCGCGGTGGTGGGGATGGGGAGCCCCCCAGAGTGGTAGCGCAGATAGCCGCCGCCAGTCAGCTGCAGCCCCGTTCCCGCCATCCCGTACCCGTCGCCCGAGTTTCGGAGGGACTCGTCGTTCGCGATCAGTCGCACGTCGTTGGGGTCGAAGACATACTTGGACGAGTCGGGGTCGTCCATCGGCCAGTAGCAGTCTTCTAAGGGAGGGACCCTGGGAACCCGCAGCAGTGTGTGTCCCTTCGTCGCGCTGTCCTCGACCCTTCCACCGTCCCAGCGCAGCATGTGGTAGGTCGGCACGAAGTACTTGGCCGGCGCCGTCCCCGAGGTGCTGCTGGAGAGGTTGAACTGGCGCATCTTGTCGATGGCTTCCAGCCGTTTGAGTGGTGCGTCGCCGCCCGCGATGTCACAGCTGTCGAGCTGCAGGGCGAAAGCCGGCAGCCAGAGCGAGTCGGGCTGGGTCTCGGGCACCGGCGCGCGGAAGTAGTTGTTGGCCCGCAGGCTATACTCGCCCGTATGGTCAAAGCCAAGCGAGACCAGGGGGTGCAGCGAACGCAGCTCAACGCCCCAGGCGCTGGCGTCGGCGAACCGCAACTCGCCCGCTGTGGGGACGTTGAACGTGTAGATGCCCGAGGCCCGGTCGGGGCCGGTGAAGCCGTACCAGGCGTGCTTCCACTGCGCCATATTGCGGGCGAAGGCCAGCGTGTCCATGATGCGCTGCTCATAGTTCACCGACAGCGCGGGCTGCTGGTGGCCAGCCATGTAGAAGTCCTGGATCGGCGGCTTGATCGCGTGCGCTGCGCCCCAGACGCGGTTGTGGATTGGCCAGGTCTCTGCGACGGAGAACATGAAGTCTTGCGGCAGGCTGACCATCTTGGGGCTGCCGTCGCTACCCCAGCTGTACAGGCTCAGCATGTCGTCGTCGTCAGGATCTTCGGTGTTCATGTCCCAGATCCCGATCTGGCTGACGGTCTGGCTGCGGGCCGCCTCGATGCCTGACTGGTAGGCAGAGTTCACCTCCAACCCGTTGGTCTGGACGCTGCGCTGCACCAGATCGGAGGCCGTCTCTTCCCAGGAAAGGGCGAGCACGAAGATCATCGCGCTGAAGATGATGATCGCGACCATGGCCGCGATCGCTCCACGCCGACGCCGTCGAACCGTCATGGCATTCCTCCTGCGACCTGCAGTGTACATCATGTCTGCCGGGGCCCGCGACCCCGCATCACGGGTCGTCTGCGGCGTTTGTGGACGGGGTTGCCAGGAGGAGCGTGCGACACCGCCTGACAGGCGCGGTCTCGGCTTTTGAGGGGATGGGTGTCGGCCGAGCGCTGATCGGGCCAGCCGATCAGTTGTCGGGGCTCAAGTCGTCCTCGTCGCGGAAGATGACTGTCGCTCCGATCGCGCTGCTGCCGCGCGTGAAGCTGAAGCCGGGAACCAGCCCATCCAGGTCCTTGTCAACAAACGGGTCCGTGCGCCAGGCGGCGAACACATCGACCGCACCCAGGTTGCTTCCAACCAGGCCGTTGATCGCGACCCTGAAGGCGTCGGCCACCGTCGCATGGGCGGTCGGGGAGGGGTGAATTCCGTCGAGCGAGAAGATCCCTCCGTTGCGATCGAAGGGCTGGCTTGAGGACCCGGGATACGACTTCGACAGCCTCGGGATCGGAAAGGTCTCGTACAGCGTCACGGGCAGGCCGTTGGTGTCGGTCAGCTGGTACCCGTTCGCGACCACATCGGCAAACAGTCCATGCAGGTCCACCAGGGCCATGCGGGAGCTGTTGGCGGACACCGTGTTGGCGATGGCAGCATTGAGTGCGTCGACCCGCACGCTCAGGGCGGCGGCCTCGGTGCTGTCGAGGTTGTTCGCATCGTAGTCGAACAAGGGGCCAAAGCCGTCAGGGACCCCTGAGGACAACAGCTGCAGAGCCATGACCTTGTCGGGGTTGGGGATCACCAGGTTGGTCATCGCGGTCAGCAGCAGGTCGAAGGGCACCACTGCGTCCGGATCCCCGCCAAAGCCGAAGCCGGCCGACGTCCAACCAGCGTTTGTCAGGTCGCCCAAGCTCACCCCGCCGTAGGTGCGCAGGAACTGCGAGGCCTCGGCGAGCGTGAAGAGATAGCCGAATCCGCTGGTGTCCGGCATGTTGGCGGCCGCGATCACGGTTTCAGTGCCATTGAGCAACGTATTGATCATCGCGCCGTAGGCAGCCTCGAAGGCCGCGGGCGGCGCTGTGCGGTCGAGAGGCGCAAAGCCGAGCCCACGAGGGTCGGCGTCGTCCAACTTCGCGGCAAAGGGATACGGATAGGCAACCGGGGCAGTGTTGGCGTTCAGGTCCGCTACATTCGTGTCGACGGTCGAGGCGATCGAGCCGAGCAGGTCGTTGTTGCCCAACCAGATCGTCATGATCGTCGGGTTGCGGCTGATCGCGACGTCGAGCACCGAAGAACCCACGGCCTCAGGCGCAAGGACGGCGTCGAGCTCGCGCGGGAAGGCGTTCGGATCTGCGCTGGTGGTCACGGTTCCCACGGGCAGGTTGGGGAGCAACACGGCCATGCCGGAGACACCGAGGTTGTCAGGGGGCATGGCAGGGTCTGTGCGGAAGAAGCCGCTGGCCGTCGCGATCATGAAGGGCGTGAAGAACTTCGTGCGGAACTCTCGCGACAGCAGGATCGTGTAGCCGAATTGCGAGGTGAAGTAGTTGGCATCGCCGCTCATCACTCCCTGGGTGACGCTGTCGCCCAGGGCGACGTAGGTCGTGAAGGCCGGGTGCACGGGCGTGTTCGCGTCGTCGCCCGAGCTGTCGTCCGAACAACCGATCAGGCAGGCCGTCAGAGCCATGAGTGTCAGCAAGCGGAACAAATTGGAATGGGACATAGGATTCCTCCCAATCGGTCTGCGGGGCAGAGTTGCTGGATACTCTGATGCTAATGCAATCCCGCCAAGCGTGCCGGCTGTTCCTGGAGAAGCTCGAGTCTGGAGAGAGCTTTGTTTGTCTGGAGAGCGCGAGCTCGCCAACTGAATGTTGCCGCGAGATCTGTGGAAGGCCGAATCAGGGCGTTCAGGCTCTTCCACCCTGGTAGAGAACAGCTCGAAGCGCGTCGTTGATGTGCCCGTTCGTGTAACACCCTTCGCCCGCGTCCATGCGGTGGCCCCCGAAGCGGTCCTGGAAGCGGCCTCCGGCTTCCTCGACAAGCACCACGACGGGTGCGTGATCCCAGGGTTTGCCCAGCACGTCGATCACGGCCTCGAGCTTGCCCTCCGCGAGCCGAAGCATGTCGTCCAGGTGAGGGCTCACGCAGGTAACGTGGCGCTCCAATCGGTCCAGCCGCTCGTTTGGTTGCCGGACCCAGAGGCTTACGCGACTCTCGTTCAAGCGCGTCACGTCTGACACGCGCAGCCGAGTGACCGCTTCCGGCGTCGCTGACTGCGTTCGAAATGCCCCCCCGCCGCGTGTGGCCCACCACCGGCCACCGCGTGCGGGTCGCGAGATCACGCCCAGAGCCAGCTCGCCTTCGTGTACCAGCGCGACGTGGGTTCCCCAGCACGCCTCGCCAGCCACGAAGTGCGAGGTTCCGTCGATCGGGTCGATGATCCACTGCCACGACGACCTGCCGTGGACACCCGTCTCCTCCCCGAACACGCTATCGTCCGGGCGCTCGGCGGCTAGCGTCGCGAGAAGCGCACGCTCAACCGCTACGTCGGCTTTCGTTACAGGGCTCCCGTCGGTCTTGTACTCGGTCTGCAGCTCCCGCTTCTGGAAGTACCCCAGAGCGATCTCCGACGCTTCGTCGACCATGCGCTTGGCGAGGGCGAGCTCTTCTTGCAGGGACCGGCCGCGCCATTCTGGGTTCATCGATGCCTCGCATGGAAAACGCAGGGATTCTGCTGACGGGGCCCGCCCAAGCTAGCATTGCCGGGTTGCCTCCCCACTGCCAGTGACTCGCTTTCGCTTGAACCGGCGGTACGTCAGGTCACGGTTGGGCCGGGCGGCGTCTCACGTATCGGCATGGAACGGTGCCTGGCCCATCCGCGCCGGCAGTGCTTCCCATTAGCGAAACTCTCCGATTTGGAAGAACTTGGGGTCGGTCTGGGCTGGCTGCGCCCAGGCCGCAAGCTGCCTGCGGCCTGCACCAGCCAGCGTCGAAATCGGGATGTCAATGCCGTGGCGTTTCATGATGCCACGCTGTCGGTGCGCCGCACAGCGAGTGTCCTGGTAGATTTTTCTGACATTGACAAAACGCGAAACGCTCGCAGTTGTTCCATCCACGGCAGAGGCCCGGGGGGGTCCAAGAAGCACGTCGGAAGCACAAAGTGAGGCCCATCATGAACGCCGAGCGAAGGCTACGCCAGATCGCAGATCTCCTGTCGCGTGCAGGGCCGCCCGACCATGAGGATCGTGCGTTCCTCCGAGGCTTCGGCAAGGTCCTGGACATCGACCGGGCACGCACCGACAACATCTGCGACGAGACCCGCACGCCCGTCCCTTGCCCTCCCCCAGCGGACGCCGCTCAGCTGCTCCAGGATGTCACGTCCCTGATGCAGACGTCTGGGCGCATCGGACCGCGTTCGCGGCGCGTGCTTGCCTAGCTGGCTCAGGTTCTGGAATTGCCCCGGGAGGACCTCCCTCGGCTGTTGGACCCTCCCGCCCCAACAACAGATGATCCGACGCGGGCGGCCGCCCTGGCGGAGGAACCGGCTGGCGCGGCCACGGTCGCCACCGGTCCTATCTGCTACTGGCTCTCGGGGGCGAACCCGAAGATTCTCTTTCCTATGCGGTGCGCATGCTGCGGGATCCGCGACCGCCCGAGAAGACTGATCTGTATGGGCGAACCCAGAACCTCTGAATGCAACCTCGGCCAGAGCTCCTTCCGGCGCTCACAGAGGGTGTCTCATGGAACGCGATCCCGTCGCAATATTGCTTTGGCTTGTTATGTAGGGGCGGGGTTTACCCCTCCTCGCTGACTCGGACGCTTCGCTTGCGGGAGGAGCGAAGCGTCCGAGCCTCCGTGCAGCTTCGGGTGGCGCGCGTACAATGAATATTCCGATAGCTACGCGGCTCGTCAGGTGGGATAGACCTCCGATGGTGATGCAGTACTTTCGATCCGACAAAGGCGAGTTGTTGCGCCTGCTCAAGAAGGACGCAGCGACGGCCGAACAGCGGGATGCGCTGCTCTCACAGCTGGGCGATGGCAAGCACTACCGTTTCGGCGAGCTGTTGTTCATGTTCCGCCACGCTGATCCCGAGATCTGCCGCCACGCCCTGGAGCAGATCGTGCCCAGGGCGTCCCCGGCGGAGGTCGTCCCCCCTCTGCTCGGCATCTTCAGCACGCTGCCCCTGCACGGACAACGCTGGGAAATGTTGCTGGCCGGGCTCGTGGCGCTCGACACAGAGATCGTGGCCCGGCGCCTGCGGCCGCTGCTCGCCGACAAGAACCCGAAGCAGCAAGAGACCGCCTACTACGTGCTCGAACGCCTGCCGATGAGCAGTGCGGTTGCCCCGCTCTGGACACGCGCCTCCAGGTGCCTGACAGGGCCCTTGCGCTGGCGCCTGGTCCGCCACCTGCTCGCCAGCGAGCTCCAGACCACCCGCGCTTTCGAGGAAGAGTGCGCGGCCATCGCGCGCGATCCCGACCCCGAGGTGCGGGCGATCTTCCTCGACAGGTTGGCCGCGACCAAGATCGGCAAGTTCGGCTCGGCTGTACTCGCGGGCCTGAACGACCCGGTCGCCAAGGTGAGACGCGCGGCGCTGGGAGCACTGAAGCTCCCGACCGCGCGTTTCGGGCTCGGCCAGCTGCTGCCGTTGACGTGCAAGCACGATTCCCTGGTCCGAGACGGCGTCTTGCGCAAGATCTTGCAGCACTACCAGAGCCACGGCGGACTGCAGCGGCTGTTCGAATTCCTGAGCTCGCGGGCCTCGGGCGAGCGCGACCGGGTGTTCCAGGCCCTCGCTGAGTCGGGACGGGTCACGCTCGCCGAGTTGCTCAAGCTGCTCGCTACGACCCGTGGCCCGGCTCGCGAGAACGTGGCCGTCCTGGCGTTGCGCTACGACGACCCGCGCATCCTGTTGCCCTGTAGAATTCTGATGGAGAGCGAGGATTGGTGGAACCGGGTGCTGGGCATGGAAGCTCTGGGCAGACTCGGCGATGCCACCCATCTCCCGTTGTTGGTCGAGAAACTCGCCGATCCCGAAGCCAGCTGGGCCGCCGTCGAGGCGATCGCACAGATCGGAGGGCCGCCGGGCCTGGAGATCCTCAAGGCACGTCTGCAGGGATCGGAGGCAAACCAACGCATCGATGCCCTCCGGGCGCTCCACCAGCATTTCGGCGTCGAGGCGCACGACAGCTATCGGCATCTGGCCGCCGACGATCCAGCGGACTCCGTGCGTGCGTTCGCGGATTGGATCATCAAACAACTCGAGCACGGCCCTCGCTGGAACATCGAGCCGGAGGACTGTGGGGAGAGTGGTGAAATGGACGCGCTGCTCGCCCAGGCCGCGGCCGCCGGAGCCTCCGATCTGCACCTGGTGGTCGGAGAGCCGCCGCTGCTGCGCATCGGCAGCCGTCTGACCACGCTCCAGGCCCCTGCGATGAACGCCGAAGCGTTGGAGCGCTTGACAGACAGCATCCTGATCCCCAGCCAGCAGGAACAGTTGCGGGAGCAGCATCAGCTCGACTTCTGTTGGCAGGCAGCGGATGGCAGGCGCTTCCGCGGCAACGTCTTCCGTGAGCATAAAGGCCGGTCTGCGAATTTCCGCGTCCTGTGGAAGGACGTCCCACGCTCTAGCGACCTGCGCCTGCCCAAAGTGCTGCATAGGATCGCCGACTACCGCCAGGGCATGGTGCTCTTCGTCGGTCCCGGGCGCTGTGGCAAGTCCACCACTCTCGCTGCCGTGCTCGACACCATCAATGAGACCCGCCACCACCATGTGGTCTGCCTCGAAGACCCGATCGAGATCTTGCACCCCAACAAGAACTCCATCGTCCACCAGCGCCAGCTCCATCGCCACACACACAGCTTCGCGCAGGGACTGCGTGCGGCCCTGCGTGAAGATCCCGATGTCATCATCGTCGGTGAGCTTCGAGACGCCGAGACCATCGGCATCGCCTGCACCGCCTCAGAGACCGGGCACCTGTTGCTGGGCACGCTGCATACCACGCGGGCCTCGAAGGCCGTCGACCGCATGATCGGCGCGTTCCCGCCCGAGCAGCAGGAGCGGGTGCGTTCCCAGTTTGCCGACTCCTTCAAGTTCGTGGTCGGCCAGGTCCTGCTCGAGCGTGCGGACGGCGCAGGGCTGGTCGCCTGCTACGAGGTTCTGCGGAACTCCACCGCCATCGCCAACCTGATCCGGGATCACAAGACACACCTGCTCGAAAACCAGATGGCCCTGGAGCGAAACTACGGCTCGATACCTCGCGATGTTGCCTTGATGGAGCTTGTCGAACAGAAGCTCGTCGCGCCCTACGAAGCCTACCGTCGTGCCACGGACCGCACGTTGTTTGAGCGCCTCGTACCCTCCAAGCTGCTGGAGGACTACCGTGAAGAGTAGGATCGATGCATTCCTGCGCCTGATGGACCAACAGGGCGCCTCGGACATCCATCTGAGCACCGGCAGCCGGCCCATGTGGAGGATCGACGGACTGCTGGAGCCGATGCGCTATCGGGTGCTGACGGAGTCGGACTTCGAGAGCCTGGTCTTTCCCATCATCAAGCCCGAGCTGCTCGCGCGTTTCCGCGAGCTGGGCGATGTGGACCTGGCCTACGAGGTCGAGGGGCTGGTGCGCTTCCGCGCCAACATCTTCCGCCATGTCGACGGATACGGAGCGGTCTTCCGCAAGATCCCGACCCGCATCAGCAGCATGGCTGAGCTTGGCTTGCCCGCGGCTCTGGAGACCATCACCGCATACAAACAGGGACTGGTCTTGATCACCGGGCCGACCGGCACGGGCAAGACCACTACGCTGGCGGCGATGATCGACGCGATGAACAGCCGCGAAAACTACAACATCATCACGCTCGAGAACCCCATCGAGTTCGTGCACCACAGCCGCCGCTGCGTCTTCCGCCAGCGCGAGATCGGCGAGCATGCGCTGAGCTTCGCGAGCGCCCTCAAAGCTGCCGTCCGGGAGGACCCTGACGTGGTGTTGGTCGGCGAGCTGCGCGACCTCGAGACCATCCGCATGGCCCTCAATGCTACTGAGACGGGTCTGCTCGTGCTCTCCACGCTGCACACAGAGACGGCGATCAAGTCGGTCGACCGCATCATCAACGTGTTTCCCCCCAAAGAGCAAGGCACGGTGCGGGGTGTGCTCGCCGACAACCTGCGCGCGGTGGTCTCGCAGCAGCTGATCCGCCGGCGCGACAGCGGACGCGTGGCGGTGTTCGAGATCCTGCTCGGCTCGCCGGCGCTCAGCAACCTGATCCGCGAGCAGAAGACCGCCCAGATCATCAACCTCATCCAGACCGGCCGCCAAGCAGGCATGGTCGAGATGGACGATGCGATCATCGAGTTGTGGAAGGAGGGCTGTATCGCCGACGCAGAGGCTTACGAGGCGGCCATCTCCAAGGACAGGATGCAGAAGCGCCTGGCGGAGCTCGCAGCGGCGCAACGGTCGGAGGCCCGACAACCCAGCGGCCAGGTCGCGCGGCCGGGCTCAGACGCCGACGCTCGACGCGAAGCTGGCAACGATGCACGCCCACGCCCCAGCGCTCGCAACAGACGGCGCTCGGAACAGGAGCGCAGCTCAGGCCGGCAGACAGGCCGCCCGACGCCCCCTCCGACCGGTCGCTGGTCGCGCTATTCGGCGGGCAAGAAGCCGCCTCCGCGGCTCTGAGAGCGGGCTTGGGCTCTAGAGCTCGACCAGGGTGATGCGCCCGGCGGGTCCTAGCCAGCCATAGACTTCTCGACCTTCCTGCAGTCCTCGATTTTCTTGGTCAGAGCCGTCGCGTTCTTCTGGCACTGCTTGCGAAAGAACCTGAAGTTCTGATGGATCGAGGACACCACCGGTTTGACGGTCGTCATGAGGTCCCACCACACCAGACCGACGGATGTCTGCCGGGTGAGGGCGTAAGCGGCCCGCGTGAGTGGAATCAGCTTCTTGAGTTGAGCCAACACCGAACCGGCAGTGTTCTCCCAGTGCGCTGCATAGGCCAATTTTTGCTGGACGCGTGCGAGCCGGTTCTGCGCGATACTGGCGGTTCCGCGCATATCTCCCGCCATGCGTTGTCGCTGTGCCCGCCCCCCGAACATCGCCTTGCTGGCGTCACTCCAGTCGGGGGTATAGAGGCCGTCTGTCATATCGAAGCGGGCCGCGAGGCGCGCTGATCTCGCTTTCAAGCGACGGAGTTTGGGCACTTCCTTATCGAACGCGGTGCCGACGATGGCACCTTGCAGCTCATAGAGGTCGACTTTCCCTTTTTTGGCGAGTGGGTCCAGCGCCTTCTGGGTTTTCGCGAGCTTTTGATAACTGCCTTTGCTCTCGTCAAAGATCTTCTTGGCGGTCTTGAAGAGCTTGAAGGCTTGTTCGATGGTCGGCATGAGGGTCCTCGTCATCACGTATCTCTCAAGTCTACCGTGAGGAAGCCCAAGCGGGCCGTGAGAACCCATCGACGAGCTCGCACGAGCCCTGATGGGCGCGCGCTGGTCGGAGCGCATGGTTGAGCTGCTGCGCTTCATCGAGGACCCGATGGGGCGCCGAATTCCCGCTGCAGACGTGCGGCAGAGCATCGAAACACAGGATCGAGTCGAATATCGCTGGGATGCACGCGGTCGAGCGACCCGCCTGGAGTGGTCCGGATTCAGACCCGCTGTTCGACCGCAAAGTGGCAGCCCTTGCCGCGACGGCGGCCACTGGCTGTGCACGATGCCCTTCAGGTTCGGTCACGCTTCTATTCACGCATCTGTAACGCGCCGTGCGCAAGCTTGATGGGCAGGGTCCAGCACGATGTTGGACCTTCACCTACGGAGGCGGCGACACGATGGCGAAGTTCGACAAGTGGAACAACGACGCGCTCAAGCGGATCTACAAGTGGTATTACGGAAGCTGGCCGGGCGATGCCAAGCCCGACTGGGACGAGCTGAACGAGCTCCTCAATCGCATGATGGTCGCGACCGTGCAGTGCTCAGAGCCCATCGGCTGGATCGAAGATCTCTGGAAGTCGACAGTCACGCCTCCCAAGAGCGTCGGCTCGCTTCTCACGTCCGTGGCCAAGAAATGGGCAAAGAGATGGGCAGCGCGCGCATCCGGGGACCGCAAGGTCTACAAGATGTGCAAGGACAAGGCTGCCCTGAATTTCAAGCACGCCGTCGAGATCGCGATCAGGCGCGGGAGCTGGCGCTGAGCGCCGGCAGGTCCTGGTGCCGCGAGCCCATGTCAGGAGCTCTGGGTTCCAACGACCGTCCAGCGTCCAACACGCAGACTACCCGCGCTGACCGACGAGCCAATATGTCTCCATCACCCCCTTGCCCTTGACCTCGATCTCCCCCCTTCGCTCGACATCGAACCGGACGCCCAACCTTTCGCGACTCTGTTGGCTCATTTGAATGCGCCCCGGCTCGCCATGGGACTCCATACGGGCCGCGACGTTCACCGCATCCCCCCACAAGTCATAGGCAAACTTGCTCTGTCCGATCACTCCGGCTACAGCAGCGCCGGTGTGCATGCCGATACGAAGGTCCAATGAGGTTCCTCGTGAGGCGTTCACGGTCTGGAGTGCGGCGTGCATTTCGAGCGCCATGGCCGCGACGGCGTCCACATGGTCTTTCCGTGGGAGCGGAATGCCGGCCACCAACATATAGGCATCGCCGATGGTCTTGATCTTCTCGACGCCATGACGCGTCGCCAGTGCGTCGAATTCGGAGAAGACCTCGTTCAGAAGCGCGACCAGATCCGGGGCTGTCATGCTGCCGGAGAGAACCGTGAAGCCGACCAGGTCGGCGAACAAGATGGTCACCTCACTACACTCGTCGGCGATGGCAGTCTCGCCGGACTTCAGTCGGCTCGCGATCGAGCTGGGCAACATGTTGGCCAGCAAGTCGTCCGCCCGCTGGCGCTCCATCTCGATGATTCGGTCCTTCACGTATGCGTCACGACCGGCGACCTCGAGACCATCGGCGCCGGTCAGCGCGACCAAGAAGGCCATCCACGCAATCAAGCTGTACAGCACCAGATGCGCGGTCGAACTGTCCTGTGGGAACAGCAACAGCACTGCCTGCAGTGCAATGGTGTACGGCAAGAGCGTGATGGCAGCCGGCACGAGCCGAAGTCCGTACAGTCCACCTCCGGAGAACATGCACATCACGGTGAACCCGACCACGATGCCATTGGTGAAGACGTCCGGCGCGAAGATGCCGAGCTGCACCAGCCACAGCCCAGCCAGTCCATTCCCGATCATCGCCGTGGGCGTCAACCATGAGGGGAGCTCGTCGCGGGACAGCGTGACGGCCCCGAGTAAGGCCATTGGTGCAAAGAAACCCAGGTTGACTACACGAATCAGCGTGGCGTACTGCGGACTGTCATCGACCTGGCCTGGGATGAGCCATCCACCGAGGATCCAGATCACCATGCTTCCGAGCACGGCGGCCCGCACGAACCAGCGCTGAGAATCGAGCCGAACTGCCAGGAAATGCGCTTCGGTCCTCGGGTCAACGAAACGCAAGCCCGACTTCGCCAACGCCAACGCGCTTTGAGGCGACTGTCGTGTATTCACCTGTCAAAATCCCTGTATGCTTCTATGTCCAAGCTCATCGTCCACCGTCTTTCTGCAGCCCATGGTTGCCGCAAGCAGTCCCCCCGCGTTCACCCGGAAAAAACCCGTGGCGGCTGCGATCGCAGTATCAGCCCCTCAGGGACCGCGGTCCGCCGCTAGTTGTCCATTGTCGATGGAAATGCGTCCCGTGGTGGAAGCTGGTCGGAGCGCCCCGCATCGAGATCTCTACCCAACTTCCACTGTCCCGTGCCTCCTGTCAACGACGATGAGGAGCTAGGCCACTTCAGTCACGAAAGAGTGAGCCGCTGCCCCACCAACAGCGTCTGCGGGTGAACCAATCCGTCAGGTCTGCACTCCCGGCAAGGAACTCTCCCGCGACATCGGGGCAGGGCGACGCCGAAGCGTCGCACATCCCTCCAACGCCACCAGGACGCGCCCTGCCAAGCGCACCAGGGACGCTGAGGAATACCAAAAGATCCCGGCGCAGGGCCGGAATGCGAGGGATCCGCTGGCGGGCGTCGACCCGAGGACTTTCCGGACCAGAAACCCCGAGCCCTGGTTACTCCAGGCCAGACCTCTGCGCAAAGTCTGATTCTTTGATTGCAGGCCGCGGCCAAAACAGCGATCCTCCTCCCTACTCTCCAACAAAGGCCGGTTTTCCGATGGGTCCAGGTGTCGAGATCATGCTGGTCGGCATGTCGACCGTTTTCGCGTTCCTGACTCTTCTGGTCGGGCTGATGTACGCCAGCGCGGCCATCTTCGCGGGCGTGGAGACGGCCGCGCCGGAGCAGGCGCCGGCACCGGCCGTGGCCGACGCTTCGGAGACGGCCCTGGGACAGAGCGATGACATCGCGATCGTGCTTGCGGTCGCCGAGGCTTGGCGGAGGCGTTCCGATGGCGAAGAAGCGCGTTAGTGTCATGAACACGTCGTTCCGCGACGGGTTCCAGTCGGTGTTCGGCGCGCGGGTCGCGACAGACGACTTCTTGCCGGCCCTCGAGGCCGCATGCGCAGCCGGCTTCGACCACTTCGAGGCCGGTGGAGGGGCGCGCTACCAGGCGCTGTACCTGTACTGCAACGAAGACGCCTTCACGATGATGGACCGCTTCCGCGAGACCGCGGGTCCCGAGGCCAATCTGCAGACGCTGGCCCGCGGGGTCAACGTGGTCGGGCTGGAATCGCAGTCCAGTGACGTCATCGACCTGCACGCGAAGATGTTCGCGAAGCACGGCATCACCACCATCCGCAACTTCGACGCCCTCAATGACGTGCGCAACCTCTCCTACAGCGGGCAGTGCATCGCCAACGCCGGGCTGAAGCACGAGGTGGTGATCACGATGATGGAGCTGCCTCCCGGCTGTGAGGGGGCACACACACCGGAGTTCTACCTGCAGGTCCTGCGCAACATCCTCGACGCGGACGTGCCCTACAGCTCAGTCTGCTTCAAGGACGCGTCGGGGACCGCGGCGCCGCGCAAGGTCTATCACACGATCAAAGGCGCCCGCAAACTGCTCGGCAAGGATGTGCATCTGCGCGTCCACACCCACGAGACCGCCGGCATCAGCGTCGCGACCTACCAAGCGGCGCTGGAAGCAGGGGCCGACGGCATCGACCTGGCGATGGCGCCGTGCTCGGGCGGCACCGCGCAGCCCGACGTGGTCACCATGTGGCACGCGCTGCGCGGCACCGACTTCGACCTGGGACTCGATATCGAGAAGGTGCTCGAGGCCGAGGCGGTCTTCAAACACTGCATGCGCGACTACTTCATGCCGCCCGAGGCTCTGGCCGTCGAGCCGCTGATTCCCTTCTCGCCGATGCCCGGGGGAGCGTTGACCGCCAACACGCAGATGATGCGCGACAACAACATGCTCGACCGTTTCCCTGAAGTGATCGCCGCGATGCGTGAGGTCGTGACCCGTGGAGGTTTTGGGACCTCGGTCACGCCCGTCAGTCAGTTCTACTTCCAGCAGGCCTTCAACAATGTGATGTTTGGGCCGTGGAAGCGCATCTCGCCTTCGTACGGCCGCATGGTGCTCGGCTACTTCGGCAAGACGCCGGTGCCGGCGGACCCAGAGATCATAGCCCTGGCCAAGGAGCAGCTGAAGCTGGAGGAGACCACCGACAACCCGCGCGAGCTCAACGACAAAGATCCGAAGAAAGGCATCGCGATGGCGCGTGCGAAGCTCGAGAAAGCGGGGCTCGAGGTCAAGGACGAGACCATCTTCATCGCCGCGACCTGCGGAGACAAGGGCCTCGCCTTCCTCAAGGGCGAGGCCAAGCTGGGCATCCGCAAGAAGGTCAAAGAGAAGCCCAAGGCGGCCGCGGCCAAAGGCCCGGAGCGGCTCAAGATCACGGTGGGAGGGCGCGCCTACGACGTCGAGTTGCGCGAGGGCGAGGCTGTCCTCAACGGCAAGAGCTACCGCTACTCGGTCGACGCCGTAGCTGATGGAACGGTTCCCGCAGCGGCTGCAGTGGCGACCGGCACGGAAGTGAAGGCGGAGCTTGCGGCCAGCGTCTTCAAGCTCGTCGCGACCCCTGGCAGCACGGTCAAAGAAGGGCAGGTGCTGTTGATCCTCGAAGCGCTGAAGATGGAGTTGGAGGTCCAATCGCCCTGCGCAGGCGTCGTCGGCGAGATCCATGTCAAAGTCGGCCAGCAGGTTCAGGTCGGAGATCTACTCGTTACGGTCAGGGGCTGATCGATGGAAGGAGCGGTACGGCTCTGGCAGGCCACAGGCATCGCCAACATGACCTGGGGGCAGGGCCTGATGCTCTGCATCTGTCTGGTCTTGATCTACCTGGCGATCTTCAAGAAATTCGAACCGTTGCTCTTGCTGCCCATCGGCTTCGGCGGCCTGCTGGCGAACGTCCCTGGGGCGGATATCGCCGCGACGGGCTTCCTGCATGTGATCTATGAGAGTGGCGTCTCCAATGGCATCTTCCCGCTGCTGATCTTCATCGGTGTGGGGGCCCTGACCGACTTCGGGCCGTTGATTGCCCAACCGAAGATGGCGCTGCTGGGCGCGGCAGCCCAGTTCGGGATCTTTACGACCCTGCTCGGAGCCCTGGCGCTGGCCCAACTCTTCCCGGAGACCTTCCCCTTCAGCCTCAAGGCGGCCTCGGCGATCGGCATCATCGGAGGTGCTGATGGACCGACCGCCATCTTCGTCTCGGGCAGGCTCGCTCCAGAGTTGATGGGGGCGATCGCCATCGCGGCGTACTCCTACATGGCGCTGGTGCCGATCATCCAACCGCCGATCATGCGCCTGATGACCTCCGAGGAAGAGCGCAAGATCGTGATGAAGCAGCTGCGACCGGTCGGGAAGGTCGAGCGCATCATGTTTCCCCTGCTGACCTTCGGCCTCTGCTTGTTGCTGCTTCCGTCCGCCTGCGAGCTGGTCGGGGCGCTGATGTTCGGGAATCTACTGCGGGTCTCGGGCGTGACAGAGCGGCTGTCCAAGACCGCTCAGAACTCACTGATCAACATCGTCACCATCCTGCTCGGCCTGGCCGTCGGCTCGAAGCTGGGGGCGAGCAAGTTCCTGGTCGCGCAGACGCTCGCGATCCTGTTCCTGGGGTTGGTTGCCTTTTCGATCGGAACGGCGACCGGGGTGTTGCTGGGGAAGTTGATGAACCGCCTCTCCAAGGTGCCGGTGAATCCGCTGGTCGGGGCCGCGGGCGTCAGCGCCGTGCCGATGGCCGCGCGGGTGGTCAACACCGTGGGCCAGAGAGCCAATCCTCAGAACTTCTTGTTGATGCACGCGATGGGGCCGAACGTTGCGGGAGTGATCGGCTCCGCGGTCGCGGCAGGGGTGCTGCTGGCGTTGGCTCGCTAGTGCCGCAGGGCCCCAGACCGCACGCGTATCAGACGCCTCACGACCGAGAGTCCGAGTTTCATGACCGCTGGGCGGATGCGACCCGGGCCGATCAGGTTCAGGTCCACGCCGCCTTCGATGCGATCACGGCCATCGAGAACCGCTTCATCCTCAGCCTCATCGGCGGGCTGAAGGGCAAGAAGGTCCTCGATGTGGGTGCTGGCCTGGGGGAGTCGGCCGTCTACTTCGCGCTGGCAGGCGCTGAGGTGACAGCGGTGGACCTGTCGCCCAAGATGGTCCGGTTGTGCCAGGAGATCGCAAAGCGTCATGGTGTGGAGATCGAGGGCGTGGTCAGCGCTGCAGAAGACCTCCGGGTAGATGCGGAGACCTATGACGTCGTATACGTTGCCAATCTCCTACACCATGTACCAGACAAGGAACCGTTCCTCCGCAGGATCTTCTCTGCACTCAAACCCGGAGGCCTGTTCCTTGCGTGGGATCCGATCAAGTACAACCCCATCATCAACGTCTATCGAAGACTGGCCCACAGAGTCCGCACAGCCGATGAGATGCCGCTGGGGCAAGCAGATCTAGAGCTCTCCAGAAGGATCTTCCCCGATCTCCAACACCGAGAGTTCTGGTTCTTCACGCTCGCGCTGTTCTTGAAGTACTTCGCCATCGATCGCTACGACCCGAACAAGGTCCGGTATTGGAAACGAATTCTGAAGGAGACTCCGGAGTCCATTGGCTGGTGGTTCACGCCTCTTGCCAAGCTGGACAGTCTCGTGCTGCGGCTACCCGCCGCACGTTGGTTGGCATGGAACACCGTGCAGTGGGGCCTGCGGCCGGTCGGATAGGCACAGGGGCATGCGACCCGGCCTTGGCGGTTTTCTCGCAGCCAGGAAGTGTCGCCGCGGGGCTTCCGTACGCGACAGCCGCCCACCGCCAGATCGAGAGGCCACGAACATGAGCCACACATGGCAGGGGAGCCTCGACGTCAACGCTTCGTTGGCGCGATCCCTCATCAACAGCCAATTCCCCGAGCTCGCCGGCAGAGAGCTGGCACAGTTGAGGGCCGGATGGGACCACGCTGTCTGGCGCTGTGGAGACATCGTGTTCCGCTTTCCCCACCAGACAGGGAGCCTCGACCTCGCCCGCCGATCCGTCCAGGCCTTGCAGCAGCTGGCCCCAAAGCTGCCGCTGCGCATCCCGATCCCGACCCATCAGGGCACCCCGACCCCGGCCTACCCGGGGCACTTTGTGGGCTATCGCTGGCTGGCAGGCTGGTTGCCCGCCGACTTGCCCCTCACGACCTCGGACCGGACCCGCGCGGCCTCGACGCTGGCCGGCTTTCTGCACGTGCTGCACAAGCTGGAGTGGGCCGAGTCTCGCAGCTGGGGAGTGGCCGCGGCGTCAGACAAGGGCTCGATGGCGCTGCGCAGCGAGAAGGCCAGAAAGCGAGTACAGCAGCTCGCTGACACCGGCTGGGCTCGCCTGGCAGCGGACGCGTTGCAGGCGATGGAGAGGCCGCCGGCCGAGGCCCTGGCGGGCGAAGCCTGCCTGGTACACGGGGATCTTCACGCAGGTCAGGTTCTGTTGGACTCCAACCACAACCTGGCCGCAGTGCTCGACTGGGATGAGCTGGCGATCGGCGATCCCGCCTTCGACTTGATCATGGTCTACAGCTTTCTGCCCCCGTCAGCCCGGGAAGACTTCTGGAGAATCTATGGAAGTTGTAAGGCAGCCGCCCGGGCGCGTCACCTGGCGCTCTCCTACGGGTTGGCGATTCTGGTTCAGGCCATCCATTCCCACGATGAGGCCCTGCGAGAAGAGGCAGCCTTTGGACTGAAGAATGCTCTCGCCGATTGAGACTGGCCTGCGCCGCGACTGCTCGCTGGTGCCGCAACGCTGACGAACGCTGGGGCCGTTACGGGTGCTGTTCCAGATCGTCGTCGATGTCGTACCAGGGCGCCTTGGAGCTCACGTTCCCGTGGCCAGTGGGCCGGCTTCCGGGATCGCTGTCCAGCGTACCCGCCGCGATGCTGGCGAATGTCGGGAACAGCTCTTCGTTGGCCCAGAAGAGACTCGATCCACATTCGCGACAGAACGTGCGGGTCGTCCCGTTGGGCGTGGCATAGGACTTGAGCAGCTCTTGACCCGCGCGGAGCGTGAACTTGCCTTTGCTGACGCCGACATAGGTCGCAAAGGCGGCTCCGTGGAACTTGCGGCAGAGGGAACAGTGGCAGTGGGTCATATGCTCCGGCGGACCGCCGCTGATTGCGAATTGGACCCCCCCACACAGACACGATCCGGTAGTCATTTGCGCCTCCCCTTGAGAGAATATTTCCTGCTCGAATCCGCTTGAGTAAGCCATCGTGAATCAATCTGTAGCCGCGACCCACGAGGCAGGCAGCTGCGTTTGGGAACAGGCCCCCCGGGTCAGGGTGTGTCCATGACGCAATCGAGGAAGCCCGAGGCCAGCACCGACCCGATCAACAAGCGGTTGCCGTGGCGCGCTGCGCAAGTCGAGGCAGAGAACTTCGTGCCATCGGACAGGAACACCTCCTCCACCGTAAAGCCGCCGTCGTCGCCACGCCTCATGCGCAAGACCTGACTGGGGCTGGGCACATTCGGATCGCTCATGTGGCTGGTGAGAGTGAGCAGCTTGGGGTGCGCGCCGATCCAAAGGTCTCCGTCGCTGTCGATGTTGATGTTGTCCACGCCCGTGTCCGCAAAGATCTCGGACTTCAGCGTCAGGGCCGAGCTCACGGGGTCGCGGTCGAACACAAAGACCGCACGGTCGGTGCTCGCGGCCAGGTACAGCTCTGTGCCATCGCGGGAGACGGCGACGCCGTTGGCATAGTGGTAGTCGCCGGCAATGCGCGTGAGCTCTGAACCGTCGAAATAGACCAGGTGTGCAGCGGCGATGCGCAGGTAGTCCTCGAGCTTGCGCGTGGTCGTGTCACCGCTGCCATGGTCGTTGGTCACGTAGAACTCGTTCGGGCCAACTGGCGCCACGTCATTGGGCGTGACCAGCAGATCCCCAACGATGCGGCGTCTGTGGGTCAGCTGCGCGCCCTCGACGGCATACACCTCGATCGCATGTGCGGGTCCCTCTCCGGGCACGTCACCCCAGAGATTGGCTCGCGGATGGTTGACCACGAACAACAGCGTAGAATCGCCCTCGTACAGGCCCAGACCGTGGGGGCGGAAGTTCTCCGCTGCGTCAGGCGTCAGGTTGACGGGCACAGCCTCGGGGTCGTGCAGATCGTAGTAGTAGATGGCACCGCGGGCAGGCTCCCCCGCCAAGTGTGCGCGGCGGTCCTGGGATGCGATGAACGCCCCGGAACCATCGGACAGGATCACGATGTCTTCGGGACCCGGTACGCCGGGGACCAAGCGCGAGCTGCCCGCGAAGTGCGGGTCGATGGCCCGGAGCTCCCCGGCGATGGTGTAGAGGTACATTCCATAGCCAAGCAAGCCCAGCAGCCCCCACAGGCCAACGCTCAAAAGGATCTTGCGGCGTTTCTTGCTCATAGTTCGTCCAGGGGTACATGGTGCAAACACGATAGCACGCCGAGCGCCATTTCCGGAAGAAGCGGCACTCGATTGCGGTCTCCAGCTTCGAGGAGCGCAAGATGCCACCCAGCATCTGGCCATCGGCGCTCAGGCTCAGGACAGCAACCTCGGGCTGGATCTCACCCTCTTCGCCCAGAGTATGGAGGAACTCTGCTGTATGCTGTCTGAACAGGCCCTACTCCCGCAACGAGGACCCCATGGGCTACCGCTGCACTGTGCATCTGGTCGACGAGGCATCGATCCGCGCTGAGCTGGTGCCCGCCCTGCTCGGGTCGGCTCCGGCAGCCACCGTCCTCGAGCGTGTGCGCCCCGACGGCAGCGAGCTGCTGGACGAGGCCCGCGCGGCCCTGGCATCGCGAGACCAAGCCCGGGCCGCGCGTCTGCTCTGCCGGCTGGCCGTGCTGTACAGCGCCTGCCAGCTGCCGCATCTGTACTCCGGCGCCCTGGCCCTGGGCTTGTGGCAGCGCGGCCCGGGACATCCGGCATCCCTGGTCGCGCTCGGTGAAGATCCCGGCCTCCTGTTCGCTCCCGTCGTGGAGCAGCATCCGCAACTGGCCGGGCACTTCCCGCTGTGGCTCGAGGGCCACCTGTCGACGGGGGCCTACATCTCCGCCGGCCAGGTCCCCGCTGCCCTCGAGGCGGTGCGCGCCAGCCTGGCAGGCTTGCTGGCGTCGCAGCGCGAGGCCTACGCGCCGGTCGTTCGCGTGCTCAGTGCGGCCGCGGCGCACGGCCTGGCATATTGGGAGGCGAGCGGCCTGTCTCCCACTCTGGTCCAGGCCGAGCTGCTCGATGCCCCCGACCCGCCCGGAGTCGCACGTTGGCCCTGGCCCTGCGGCAAGGCCTGGGGGGACGCCAGTCTGCACGGGGACACGCTGCTGGTGCGCATGGCCGGCGCGGACACCAGCGTGCTGGTCGACCTCAAGGGCTGGCCGCCGGCTCCACAGGCCATCCAGCTCGACAGCCCCCGTGCCTGCACCCGACTGGCCGACGGGGGTTGGCTGAGCGTCCACGGGAACAGGCAGCGCCGGCCCTTCCGCTTCCCCCTGTTCCGCTATCCCAGCTCACTCGGAGAGGACGGCACGCGCCTGCTCGACGACCCCAGCGGCAGCCTGGGGATCGCGCATCTGGCCGTCTGCGGGGGCGAGGTCCTGGCCTGGTGCCAGCCTCCGTCCGGCGCCCCGCGGCTGGCGCGCCTGCGCGGCGGCGCGCTGCAAGACGTCGAGGCGCCCCCCGCCCACGGCGTGCAGAAGACCCACGGACGCTTCTACGTGCACGGACATGTGGCGCTGGGCTGCGGGCAGAGCCTGGTGATCTGGGACGGCCGCCCCTATCCCTGGCACGCTGGTCTCGGCGAGCCCTGGCCCGTGCGCATCGAGCCGAGCCATGCGCGCTGGACGGCCGTGCCCTGGGGCGAAGACGGCTTCTACTATCTGTCGGCGCGCCGCCTGTACCGCGTGCGGCGCGGCCAGGCTCCCGAGCCGATCTCCCTACCGGGTAGCAGCCCTCGACCCCGGGCTCCCCGTCCGGAGCCGCCAGACAAACCCGGCGTGCTTGTGATGTACACGCAGGCGGCCAGCACACCTGGGGCCTCCCCAGCTGCCGCCGAGGACAGCGGTGCGATCGTTTCGATCGCCCCTGGACCAGAGGGAACCCTGCTGGTGCGTTTCGGTGAGACCCGGACGGGCTTGCGGCTGGGGGTCTTGCATCCTGAGGCAGGCACGCTGAGCGGCTACCACCTGCAGGACTTGTCCGGCAAAGCCCGGCAGAGTTTCTGCGGCGCGTTCTGGTCGCCCTTCAGTCAGCGCATCTATCTGGTCGAGAAGTCCGGGCTGTTGACTCTGGACATCGACCCCCCGCGCTCGTAAAGCGGCGTCTGCGATCCGTTGCCGCGCGCAGCCAGTAGCCTGTTCCTGCGCCGGCAACACCACAAGAGCTCGCCCGCGGCGCTCAGGCTTGCGCTCGAGGCGACATTCGAGTTGACAGCGCCCACCTCGACGGCAGCCAGCGTGGGGCGCCCGACGCCTCCGAATGGGCCGCGCACAAACAACACCACATGGCCGAGGCTGGGTCCGTTGCTGAAGGCCACGTCGAAACTAGCCTGGTCCCCCGCTGCGTAGCTCGCTCCCGAGGCCAGGAGCGAGACCGCCGGTACGACGCCGATCGTGATGGACGTGGCGTAGATCGCCAGCGGGACCAGACCGACCCCCACCCGCTCCAGCGGAGTCCGGGCGGGGGACGCGCGGCTGACAAACGATCCAGAGTCCGAGCGGCCACAAAACCGACGTCACACCCCCCTCTACAACCGCCAGTCGATCTCCGCCTCCCCTCTTCCCCGCAGGTGCTCCTGGATCTTGGAGAAATGCCGGCAGCCAAAGAATCCACGCGAAGCGGAGAGCGGCGAAGGATGCGGTGCGCTCAGCACCAGATGCCGCGAGCGATCGATGTTGGCCGCTTTGCGGCCTGCCGCCGCGCCCCACAGCACGAACACCAGCCCCTCACGGCGCTCATTCAGGCTGGCGATGGCGCGGTCGGTGAATGTCTCCCAACCTCGCTTCGCATGGGAGTGGGCCTGGCGCGCGCGCACGGTCAGCGCTGTGTTGAGCAGCAAGACTCCCTGGCGCGCCCAGGACGTCAGGTCTCCGTGTTGCGGGATCTCGAACCCCAGGTCGTCCTGCAGCTCGCGGTAGATGTTCTTGAGCGAGGGCGGCGGCCGCACCGGCTGCAAAACGGAGAAGCTCAGGCCGTGTGCCTGGCCCGCGCCGTGGTAGGGGTCCTGCCCGAGGATCACGACCCGCACTTTGGCGAAGGGAGTCTTCCAGAACGCGTTGAAGATCAAAGCGGGAGGAGGATACACCTCGTGCTGCTCCATCTCTTCGACCAGAAAGGCCCGCAGCTTCTGCATGTACGGCCGGGCCAGCTCGTCTCCCAGCACCTCGAGCCAGGAGCTCTCCATCTGTACGTCTGCCATACGCTCACCTCCGGGGCATAGAAAAGGCGGGGCTGGCTGCCCCGCCTGGTCCACTGCTAGCACTGCGTTGCTCAGCTACGAACCTCGGCCAGGCCGTTGCTGATGACAACCACGTCATCCTGGTTGCGGGTCTCGAAACCGATCGACTGGACGCCGTCGTTCGCTTCGACCTTCCAGGCGGTGGTCGTCAGGGTGTCGCCGGGCAGCACTGGCTTGGCGAAACGCACCTTCAGGCGGCGCAGCCGGGTCGGATCACCGGCGCAGGCGTTCTGGACGACCGCGCGGCCTGTGAAGGCCATCGTGCACAGGCCGTGCAGGATGATGCCGGGCAGCCCGGCGGCTTTCGCGACGCTCTCGTCGACATGGATCGGGTTCTCATCGCCCGAAGCTTTGGCATAGCGGAAGCTCTGATCCTCGTCGACCACCTGGGTCTCCGTGAACAGCTCTTCGCGCTCGGTCTCGGCGGCTGCTTCTTTGCGGGCGGACTTGTCGCCCTTCTTCTTGCCACGGATGAACAGGCCCGAACGGGCCTCACACAGCAGCTTGCCGTCGCGGTAGATCTTGCCGAGGCAATTGACCAGGTTGCCAGAGGACTTCTCGATGATCTCTTCGATGTCGCCGCGCATGCTGACCAGATCACCCGGTCGGATCGCGTCGTGGAAGATCATGTCCTGTTCGCCGTGCACCAGGCGCAACATGTCTGCCCGCAGATTGTCATCGGTGATCAGCTTGAACAGGCCGTCAGCCAGCAGCTTGACCGGGAACAACGGAGGCGCGATCACGCCGCCCTCGCGGTCGCCGTCGACATAGTAGGGATTTTCATCGTTGGTGGCCGCCGCATAGGCGCGGGTCGCCTCTTCGTCGACCATTGCGTAGCCGCCCGAGACGCTGTGGCCGACCATGTCGAAGTTCAGGCCGGTCGGCTTGGGCTTCTCTGGAGCCGCTGCCGGAGCTGCGGCGCCGCCACCAAACTCGGCCTTGAGGTCCGCCATGACCTTCGCCACCCTTTCGGGCTTGAAGGGGAAGGCCGGCTGGAAGCGCATCATATCATTGAGGTTCGTGGCCTTGATCTTGCCTTCCATGAAGGCCTTGGCCGCGTTGACCTTCTGCTCGGCCATGCCCGTGAACGTATCGGCATCCGTGCTGACCACGCAGGTCGGCGTGCCTTCGAGGCCCGGGCTGGTCGAGCACTTGCCATCGGCGACCGACAGGGTGTAGTCGGCCGCGCCCGCGATCTTGAACTGGAGCGTGGCGTTCCAACCTGCGGCCTTCTCGGCCACGAAAAACTCGGGCAGGAACTTGAAGATCGCGTCGCACTTGTCCTTGGCCGTGATCTCGCGGGCGGGAGCCGCCGCGGGAGCCGCGCCGCCGGCGAACTTCGCCTCGAGCGCCGCCATCACCTTGGCGACCTTTTCAGGCTTGAACGGGAAGGCCGGCTGGAAACGCATCATGTCGTTCAGGTTCGTGGCCTTGATCTTGCCTTCCATGAAAGCCTTGGCCGGGTTGACCTTCTGCTCGGCCATGCCGCCGAAGGTCTCTGCGTCGGTGCTGACCACGCAGGTCGGCGTTCCTTCGAGTCCGGAGGCCGTGCTGCACGTGCCATCAGCGATGACGAGCGTATAGTCGGCGGCACCGGCGACCTTGAAGTGGACCGTGGCATTCCAGCCCGCGGCCTTCTCGGCCACGAAGAACTCAGGCAGATGGTCGAAGATCGCATCCAGCTTGTCTTTGGCCGTGATCTCACGGGCGGGAGCGGCTGCCGGCCCCGCAGCGGCGAAGCGCGCTTTCAGCTTGTCCATGATCTGCGCGACCTTGTCGGCCTTGAAGGGGAAGGCCGGCTGGAAACGCATCATGTCGTTCAGGTTCGTGGCCTTGATCTTGCCTTCCATGAAGGCTTTGGCCGCGTTGACCTTCTGCTCGGCCATGCCCGTGAACGTGTCGGCGTCGGTGCTGACCACACACGTCGGGGTCCCCTCGAGGCCGGCGCTGGTGCTGCACTTGCCATCGGCGACCGACAGCGTGTAGTCGGCCGCGCCCGCGACCTTGAAATGGACCGTCGCGGTCCAGCCCGCAGCCTTCTCGGGCACGAAGAACTCGGGCAGGAAATCGAAGATGGCGTCGCACTTGTCTTTGTCCGTGACCTCGCGAGGAGCCCCGGCGGCTGCGGCCGGAGCCGGCTTCTGCCACTGGCGGATCAGCTCGATCTTGTCCGCGATCTCGGCGGGGGTCCAGAGCTCATCGCCTTCTTTGGTGACGCCGTCCGTCATCTTCATCTGGTATTCGAAGATCTGCTGGCCATGGATGCCATAGACCGTGCCCGTGATGTCGTCGGCGAGCTTCGAGGCGAGGAAGAGCACCATCGGCGAGATCTGCTCAGGAAGCATCTCTTCGGGCACCATCGAGATGTCCTCGGTCATGCGGGTCTTCGCCATCGGCGCGATGACGTTGACCTGCACGTTGTGCTTCTGCAGCTCGAGGGCGCAGACCACGGTCAAGCCGTAGATGCCGGCTTTGGCGCAGGCGTAGTTGGCCTGGCCGAAGTTGCCCTTCAGGCCAGCGTAGGACGAGGTGTTGACGATCTTGCCGCCCCGGCCCTGCTCTTTCATCTGGATCGCAGCGAATTTCGAGACCAGGAAGGTGCCCGTCGCGTGCACAGCCATCACGGCTTCCCAGTTGTCCATGGTCAGCTTCATCAGGGTCTTGTCGCGCAGGATGCCGGCGTTGTTGACCACGATGTCCACGCCACCGAAGGCATCCACGGCGGTCTTGATCAGGTTCTGGGCGCCTTCTTCGCTGCAAACCGAATCGTAGTTGGCGGCGGCTTCACCGCCCGCAGTACGGATCTCTTCGACGACACGGTCGGCCATCGACGCGCCGGTACCAGTTCCGTCGCGGGCGCCGCCCACGTCATTGACCACGACTTTGGCGCCTTCGGCCGCAAAAGCGAGCGCGTGGCAGCGACCGATACCGCCGCCGGCACCGGTGATGATGGCAACCTTTCCATCGAATAGACCCATAGCAGTTCTCCTGACGCGGGTTGAGCCGGGATTTTCTCCAGCCGAGCTGGACCAAACGCGGGATTCTAACACAGTGCGGCACAGCCAGCCAAGCGGGAAATCCGTGAATTCCGCCGCGCCGCGGCATAGACTGGGAGGGCCCGATATTGGCAGACTGCGGACCGCATCCTGAAGCCTGCGGGTCGACCAGCAGGCCGCGCCGCAGTGTGCATTTTCCACCATGCTGGTTGTAGAATGGTGCGGTCGCCGATCGGAGAGCCAGATGAACACCTTTGCCCGTGGCGTGCGCCTCGGTGATTTCGAAATCGTGCGCGAGCTGGGACGCGGCTCGATGGGTGTGGTCTACGAGGCCACCCAACGCCCTCTCGAGCGGCGGGTGGCGCTGAAGGTGCTGCCCATCTCGGTGCAACGGAAGAAGAGCTCGGCGCTGGCCCGCTTCCACACCGAGGCCAAGGCCGTCGGCCGGCTCAGCCATCCCAACATCGTGCAGATCTATGCCAGCGGCGAGGCCCAGGGGATCTGCTACTACGCGATGGAATACATAGAGGGTGAAGACCTGAAGTCTGCGATCGCCACGCAACCCCTGACTGCTGAAAAGCTTGCGCGTATCGGACGCGACGTCGCACTGGCGTTGCACGCCGCGCACGAGCACGGCATTGTGCACCGCGACATCAAGCCGGCAAACATCCTGCTCGAGGCCGGGGGCCGCGCACGGGTGACCGACTTCGGCCTGGCCAAGGTGGCGGACGACCCCAAGATCACCATGGCCGGCCATGTCGTAGGCTCGCCCGCGTACATGAGCCCCGAGCAGGCGACCGGCAACTCCGCCGACATCGATGCCCGCTCAGACCTCTTCTGTCTGGGGATCACGCTCTACCAGGCAGGTTCGCGAGCGATGCCGTTCACCGGCCACAACCTCGAGGAGCTGTTCGAGAACATCTGCTTGAACGACCCTCCGGCGCTTCGCAAGCTCAACCGACGTCTGCCAGCGGATCTGGTGACGATCATCGAGACCTGCCTGCGCAAGCGACCCGAGCGCCGCTACACATCAGCCCAGGCGCTGGCGGACGACTTCGATGCCTTCTTGAACAACAGACCGATCACCGCCCGTCCACCGCGGCTGCACGAGAAACTGGGCGCCTTCGTGAGCCGCAACAGGTTGTTGAGTGTCACCCTCACCGTGTTGTTCCTGTTGGTGGTGCTCGGTGGTTCTGTGCGCGTACTTTGGAACCTGCGCACCGAACGGGAGGTGGGCAGTTTGATGGCGCAGCTGGAGGCCCATCAAGCTGCGCAGGCCAGCGACGAGGCGCTGGCGACCTGCCGGGCGATCCTGACCCTCGATCCGGGCAACCGCGCCGCCTTGAAGCTCGAAGGCAGGCTTGAAGCCGACCTGGAACGCCAGCGCCGGCAAGAGATGCAACAACGGCTGGCGGGTGAGGCCGCGAAGCCCATCGAGCGGGGCCGCGCGTCGCTGCAACAGGCGCTGCGGCTCGAGGTGGACCTCGACGCGATCGCCGAGGCCTTGCGTCAAGAGTACAGCCGGGCTGCCCGGGAGCTGGGCGCCTCGTTGGCCAGCGTGCAGACAGCGCGTTCCCGCGAGCTGGAAGCGATGCACGGCTCGCTGGAGGAGCAGCTGCTGGCCGCCTCAGAGGCTGCCGACAACCACTTCTCTCGGGCCTTCGCGCTGGTTGGCAGCCAGAGGCTGTTGCTCGAGGACATGGGGCGCGTGCGCATCCTGCTCGCCGAACACGCTGAGCGCCGCGGTCGTCACGATGTGGCCGGCCGCCTGCTACGCGAGGTGACTTTCCTCTACAACCCCGACGGCGTGCATGACCGGCTGCTCGAGCCGAGCGGTGCGCTGGTTTTGCGCACCGACCGACCCGCTCAGGCCAGCCTGATCCCGCTGTCGGAAGACCCGCGCGGCATCGCGATGGTCGCGCTGCAGGCAGTGCTTGAAGGTCCGACACCGCTCGGACCGGTGCAACTGAATCCGGGCAGCTACCGGCTGGAGTTGCGCTTTGTCGGGGGCAGCCTGAGCGTGCCCCTGGCCATCCGTCGCGGACAGCGACTCGAGCTCGACCTGCGCCTGCTGAAGGCCGAACAGATCCCTCCGGGTTTCGTCTACGTGCCCGCCATGCCCGCGCTGCTGGGGGGAGATGCCGAAGCAGGCCATGGGCTGCCCCCGATCGCCGTGGACGCCCCCGGCTTTCTGATGGCTGAGCTCGAAGTCAGCCTGGCTGAATTCTGCCGCTTCCTGGCAGGCTCTTCGGACGCCCAGGGCTTCAATCTGACCCGCTCGTTGCGAGATTCCATCGTCGCCTGGGCGCCCAGTACTGACGCGATCGGACGTCGGCCGGCCTGGGACATCGCCTGGTTCTGGGCGCGCAAGTACTGTGACTGGCTCAACTCCCAGCAGATCTATCCGCAACCGGTGCGCCTGCCCACCGAGCTCGAGTGGGAGCTGGCGGCTCGGGGTACGGATGGGCGCTGGTTTCCCTGGGGCAACGGCCTGGACCCGAGTGAGAATCGGGCGGACCTGGGCCTGCAACGCGGCGCGCCCGGGCTCCCCGCCGATCCGGCGGACCATCCGGAAGACCGCAGCCCTTTCGCTGTCCTCAACCTGACCGGTGGGGTTTCGGAGTGGACCCAGAGTTGCCATGCGAAGAACCCGCAGCTTGCCGTCTTGCGCGGGGGCAGCTTCTTGTTTCAGACCGAGCTGCCGCGTTCGGCACGCCGCCGCTTCCACAGCACCGACGTGCCCGTGGCAGGGGCCGGCATCCGGCTGGTGATGGATCTTCCGCCCTGAGCCGCTTCGAGAGCGGGCAGTTTTTTCCCTGCCAGGCCTTGACTTGATCCCACAATCGGACACGCTGGGAAAAATCGAGAAAATCGCTGTTCCGGTTTGTGAGCTTTCGGTCTTGAGCCCCATGAAAGCCAATAGCCCTGGAGGTGGAACGTGAGCGCGAAAGTCTGGTATGCCGCAGTCGGGAAGAAAAAGGCCGGACCGTACGCCGCCGAGAGCATCGTCGAGAAGATCTCCGCAGGGAAGCTCAAGAAGGCGTTGTTCTGGCGCGGGGGGATGGAAGGCTGGGTGCCCCTCGGCGAGGTTCCCGAGTTCGATGAAGCCCGCCAGGACTTTGAGAAGAGCCGCAAGCGGCGGTCCGACTTGAAGCAGAAGAACAGCCGGATCAAAGAGGCCCGGCAGAAGCAGCCGGGATCGAGAAAATCCGCCAAGGCGGCGACCGCAAAGCGGAAGTCTCGCAAGAGCAGCGGCCCGCCGCCGTTGGCCGAATCCGGCACGCCTCCGCCGCTCAAGGCTGCCGGCGGACCTCCCCCGCTCGCTGCAAAAAAGAAGAAGAGTGCGCCTCCGCCTGCACCTGCCGCGGCAGCTGCAGCGGCGCCGGCAAGCACGGGCGGCTCGAAGCCGTCCAAGCCGGTCAGCGCCGGGCTGGTCTACCTGCAGATCTTCGTGCTCTGCATGTTCGGGCTGTATTTTGCGGGCTGTGCTCTGGTCGGGATGGCGCGCATGGCTCCCGCCGACAGCGGCGGAGCCAGTGCCTACAGCGATGACGGCAGCACTCCTTCGAGCGCCAGCTCAGTGGATTTGTGGGAAGCCGAATGGGTCGACTTCGACTCGCTCGCCGATACCCGCGACTACACCGGCAAGCTGATCCAGTTCAACGCCTGGTGGACCGAAGTCGACGGGACGCAACTGAAGGTTGAAGAGATGGAGTCGGACGCCTTCGCCATGCTCGACATGCACCCCGACGCCCTCGACCACCTCGATTGGATGCGTGGGGTCGAAGCCCAGGAAGCGACCTTCTACGTCCAGGTTCCCGAGAACTTCGACGAGATCGACTTCGGCCAACTGGTCGCAGTGACCCTCTCCGCAGAGACCGAAGCCCGCTCCCTGCTGCCTGAGTAGGCACCCAGCTCGACAAAACCTGCAACGCTCGTGGACGGCTGCTTCGGCGGCCTCCGGCCCTTGGCAGACAGGGCCCTGCGCTGTGCTCAGCTCGAAGACAACGCAGGCTGGGTCTCGATGCGCAATCGGGCGCACACCTCGGTGCCCTGACCCGGGTCGCTCCGCAGCGCGATCTTGCCGTTCATCAGCTCCGCGATCTGAGCACTCAAGGCCAGGCCCAGGCCGAGCCCGCCATGACGTGCGCGCATCGATCCGTCCCCCTGACGGAAGGCCTCGAAAATCTCGCGCTGCAGCTCGGGCTCGATCCCCTGTCCGGTATCCCGGACCACCAGCTCCAATTGCTGCTGCTCCGATTCGAAGCGGGCTTCCAGGGTAATCTCGCCGTGCTCTGTGAATTTGACGGCGTTGTCGAGCAGCTCTGTGAGCAAACGCTGCAACCTGGCTGCGTCGCCCGAGGCTTTGCGTGGCAGGTGGGCATCGAGCTTGAGGCTCGGCTTGAGATCTTTGGCTTCTGCGGCCGCGCAGAAGGGCTCGAAGGCGTCGCTCAAGCAGGCGTGCAGATCGAACTCCTGATCCACCAGCCAGGCGCGGCCCGACGCCAACACCGCGTAATCGAGAATGCTGTCGATCACCTGAAGCAGGGAACGCGCCGATTCGCGGGCTGCCGTGAGGTATTCGGACTGCTCTTCATTCAGCTCGGTGAGCAAGGCCAGCTCGGTCATGCCCATGATGCCGTGCATCGGCGTGCGCAGCTCATGGCTGAGCGTGGACAGAAACTGCTCTTTCAGCTTCTCTGCTGACAACGCAGCATCGGACTTCTCGGCCTGAACCTTCTCGAGCAGATTGCGCGCCTCGCCCAATTGGCGCTGGCTGGAACGGTGAGCCCGTCGCGCCCGCGCGAGCTCGACAGCGCGGCGATGGTTGAGCCACATCGAGCCGAGTGTGGCAGCCGCAAGCAGCAGTGCAGCGAAGGCCAGAACGTTGATGAAAGTCCACGACTTGCCGAGCTGGACACTTAGATCGCGGTTGGAGCTTCGCAGGGCGCCGATCAGTCCCGTCAACGTCTCCAGGCCCGCCGACAGCTCGTGTTCCGTGGCGGGCGCCGCGAGGCGTGCTTGGGCCTGAAGAGCCATCCCGGCCAACTCGTCGTCCGGGTGGGAGCTCATGCGATCCAACTGGTCGTCGAGCTGAGCTCGGAATGCCTGCACGACCTCGGGTGGCGGCACAACCTGTGCGCTCGAGGTCATCTGGGCATGCAGTGTTGCCTGGATCTGCTGCAGCCCAGCCAGCCAGCCGACCCGCACCTCGATCGCGCCGCGCATGCGCTGCACGGCCACCAGGTTGGCCACCGTCCAGACCGAAAATCCGACCAGCAAGGCGCCGAGCAGCAGGATCTTCCAAGCTGTCTTGGGCTGGTTGTGCTCAGGTGAGTCCATACAGATCCTGTCCGTCCCTGGCGGCCGCTGTACCCAACTCAGCACAAGCCGTGCCAGGGCTCTCGACCCACTCCTTCCGCCGGGTTGCGATCCCAAGGCAACTGCTGAGTGCTTCGATTTGGGGCAGCTTGCGCGAGTCGTCTCATTGTGAGACGACCCCGCGCCGCGGCGATGCGCTAAAATGTATGTTTTGGGTGGAAACGATGCCGAGTGCGGAAGACAACTCCCTCCCCCCAAGCGAGCCGATCGAGCTCTGGGCGCGCACGCTGGCCGATGAAGGCGACCTCGCCAGCCTGCCCGCGGACGCCAGCTACCTGCCCCGCTGGGCAGATGCGCCCGCCACGGCCCCCGAGCCGCCCCTGGACCACGGTTTCGAAGCGCGGCGGCTGATCGGCAGAGGCGGCATGGGAGAAGTATTCCGCGCCCACCAACCCGCCCTCGAAAGGGAGGTAGCGCTCAAGAAGCTGCGGCCCGAACGCGGCAACTCGCGGGCTGCCCGCGAACGTTTTTTGGCCGAGGCGATCGTCACGGGTCAACTCGAACACCCGAACATCGTGCCCGTCTATTCGTTGGGGGGCGACCGCCACGACCCGTTCCTGGCGATGAAGCTCGTCGAAGGCCAGAGCTGGAAGCGGCTGCTTGCCGACCAACCCCACGACCTGGTCCGGCACCTGGGCATTCTGCGCCAGGTCTGCCATGCGGTCGCCTTCGCCCACAGCCGCGCCATCATCCACAACGACATCAAGCCGGCCAACGTGATGCTCGGGCGCTTCGGGGAAGTGTTGCTGCTCGACTGGGGAATGGCCGTCCGGGTCGACGGCAACCCTGACGCCACCAGCCGGGTGCGGCACCGCCACCACATCTGCAGTCCGTGCGGGACGCCTCGGTATATGGCGCCCGAGCTTGCCCTGGGTCGTGGCGCGGATGTGGGAACCCACACCGACGTCTTCCTGCTCGGCGCGATCCTCTACGAGGTGCTGGCCGGCCGGCCGCCCAACCATGCGCCCAACCTGGTCGAGAGCATCACCATTGCCTGCACGGGCCGTCGTCCTGACCCGCCTGAGAGCGCGCCACTCGAGCTGCGCCTGCTCTGCGCGCGCGCCTTGCAGCTGTGCGCCGCAGACCGTCCGACGCTGGCCGTGTTTCAGGAAGAGCTCGACGCATTCTTGCTGCACCGCGAGAGCCTGCAGATCACACGCGATGCACGCAACCGCCTCGAGCGCTGCCAGCGAAAAGCCGCGGCCACAGAGCGTCTGCCCGAGTCGGAGCGCGACCCGCTCTATGAGGGCTTCGCCGAAGCCGTGGCCGGTTTTCGCCAGGCACTTAGCCTCTGGTCGGGCAATGAGCCTGCCCGGGGGGGAGAGGTGGTCGCCCGGCTCGCCTATGCCCGGACGGCGCTGAGTCACGGGGACCTGGGCCTGGCGGAGGCGCAGCTGCGCAGGCTCGAAGCCGCGAGCGACGGCGCTGCGGCGGTGCAGGCAGGCATCGACGAGACCCGCGCCCGGCAAGCCCGGCAGCGTCGGCAACAGCGCCGGCTGCAGCTGGCCTTGATCTGTGCGGGCGTGCTGTTGTTCGGGGGCCTGACGGTCGGCCTGATGGTGTTGCGCACGAAGAACCAGGACATCGAAGACGAGAAGGAACGCGTGGTGGCCAAGAGCGCGGAGCTGCTCGCGGAGAAGCAGCAGGTCGAGCTGCGCAACGAACATATCGCTGAGCAGAACCGCTCCATCCTGCGATCGCAGGACGAGTTGCGCCAGGCGCAGCAGCGCGCTGAGCAGCAGCGCCAGTTCGCTGAAAGGAGAGGCCAGATCGCCCAGGACGCGCTGGACAAGCTGACGTTCGATGTGCATGGGTTGTTGCTGGACGAGCTGGGCAGCCAGCATTCGCGAAGGATCGCACGCGAGATCCTCGACACGGCACGCGAGAGCTGGGAGGCCTTGCGCGATGTGGATGTCGAAGAGGCGGTCGTCTCGCAGGGGACCGCACGCGCTTTGCGCAAGCTGGGCAGTCTGAAGCTCGAGCTCGATGGCGATGCGGCGGGCGCCCTGGTCGATCTCTGCCGCGCCACGGACATCTACGCGCAGCTCGCAGCGCAGGCTCCGAGCTCGAATGTGCTCAGCGAGTTCTCGCTCACCTTGATGTCGCAGGGTATGGCCCGGCAGTATCTCGGTCAGCTCGACTCGGCCTGGATCTGCACCCGGCAAGCCCTGAAGATCTCACGCGCGCTGGCTCGGGACGACGGCAGCGAAGCGGCATTCCGCAACCTGGCAGCGGCGCTCGACCGCAGCAGCGAGCTGTACGATGTCAGTGGCGATCTGGCGGCGGCCCTGGCCAGTCTCGAAGAGTTGCTGGACATCGAGCGGCAGATCTTCGCGCTGCATCCGCGCGCTGCCGAGGCGCGCCGTTCCCTGATGCTCGCGTTGTTCCGCGCGCTTGAGCTACGCCTCGAGCAGGGGCAGGTAGAGCGGGCGCACCAGGCTGGTGTCGAAGCCCTCGAGCTGGCCCGCGGGCTGATTGCTGAGTCCCGGACCAGTCCGACCAGCCAACGCGACCTGTCGATGGCCCTGATCATGCTGTTCCAGGTACGGCTGAAGCACGGCGCGCTCGCCGAGGCGCACAGTCTCCTGCGCGAAGCGCGCCAGATATGGGATCAAGCCCTACGCATGGATCCAGGCTCTGGTCGTGCGCGCCGCGATGTCGCGACCGGCCTGGAGCGCCTGGGCGCGCTCCGGCTTGCCGAAGGTGATGTCGAAGCGGCGCTCGAGGCCCACGAGGCGGGCCTCAAACTGCGCAGGGAGCTCGCCCGGCAATTCCCAACCAGCGCCGTCGCCGGACGAGACCTGTTCGTCGGTGTCTGGAGCTTGGCGGAGCTCAACAATGACCAGGGCCTGCTCGCACGAGCGCGGGAGCTGTACAGCGAGTGCCTCGATCTCTGTCAACAGGTTCTCGCGCAGTCGCCTGGCAGTGCACAGGCCGAACAGGATCTGACCACGACCCTGTGTGCCCTGGCCGAGAACCTCGAAGCCCTGGATGACCGCGAGGGCGCCCGTGAGCTGCTCGCGGAGGCTCTGTCCCGGCTTGAGCTCCTGGTCGAGCGGAACCCGGACAGTGCGACACTGCGGCGCGACCTGCACATCGCCTACAGCCAGCAGGGGATCCTGGCTCTGGATGACGGCAGCCTCGAGCAGGCCGAAGAGGCGCTGGAACGCAGCCTTGCCCTGACCAACGAGCTGCGGCAGCGAGACAGCGAGAGCGTCGTAGCGCTCGAAGAGCATTCTCTGGCCTTGACGCGCCTCGCACAGTTGCGGCTCGCGCAGGGAGCTACCCAAGAGGCCCTGCGGTTGCTCGCGCAAAGCCTGCAGCTCGATCGCGAGCTGGTAGCGCGCAGCCCAGGCGGCGTCGAGCCACGCCAGAGCCTCGCCACCGGCTTGGACAAACTGGCTGAGGTCTGGCGTGCGTTGGCTGAACCCGAACGTGCGCTCGCCGCATACAACGAAGCGCTGGAGCTGCGTCGCCGCCTGTACGAGCAGAACCCCGACAACTTCGAGTTCCGTGATCACCTCTCTGCCAGCCTGCAGAATATGGGCATGGTGATGCTCGAAGCCGGAGACAGCGTCGCCGCGCGCAGGTTCTTCGAGGAGAATCTCGAGTTCGATCGGGCGGCCTGCGCACGCCAGCCCGAGAACACCCGTGCGCGGAGCAACCTGGTTCGCTCGCTGTTCTATCTGGCCCACAGCTACAAACTCGAGCAGCAATACTCCGAAGCCGAGGCCCTGGCGCTCGAGGCGCAGGCGGAGCAAGGTCGCCTGGCTCGCCTCTCGCCGGGCCTCGAAGCCCAGAGCCAGATGATCGACGGGGCCCTGCAAGAGCTGCGTGACGAACGCCTGGTGTACGAGCTGCTGCGCGGCGAAGGGCAGCCCGCCACGGCGCGAGAGCAGCAACTCTTCGCCGTCGGCCTCTACACCGAAGGGCGCTTTCAAGAGGCAGCCGACGCTTTCGCAGCGGCCTGGAGCGAGGGCGCACCCGACGACCTCGAGCTCTTGCTGACGGCCGCCGATGCCGCCGCGCGCGTCGGAGATGGCGCACCGACCGAGGCGCAGCGCGCGCAGGCGCTGGGCTTCCTGGCTGGCTATCTGCGCCTGGTGCGGGCCCAGATCGCCGTGCTACGGGGAAGCACCGTGCCTGAGGAGCAGGCGCTGCTCGAAGAGCACACCGAGACCTGGCGCTACCTTCGCGACGAGTATCCCGTCTTCGATGCGCTGCGCGGAGAGGACTTCGAGGCCCTGTTTGTCGACGGTCCGTAGCCCCAGCTCAAGAACTTGTTAAAGAACTGGGATCCTCTCGGCAGTCTTGGACGTTCCAACGATGCTGCTAGCGAGATTTCTCCGGCGGCCCGGGCATTCGTCTTTGCATCTGCGCTGAGGGTCCTCTACAACGATGGCAAGGCCTGTATTGCATACAACCACAACAATTGAGGTTCTACACTTGAAGAAAAAACTCGCAGATCTCGCGCTGACTGGTCTCGTCGGCGGCTCGCTCGCATTCGGCATGGTCGGCTGTGGCGACAGCCAGGGCTCCGGCAACACCGGCAATTCCGCCACCCCCGCCGGAAATACCGCGCCCGCCGACAAGTACACAGAGCTTCATAGCTGCGCCGGCTTGAACGTCTGCAAAGGCCTCGGCGGCTGCAAAGTCAGCGCGGAGAAGCTGACAGAACTGGCCGCGGCCGCGGGCACGCCCATGGACAAAGCGGGCGCCGCCCACGATTGCTCAGGTCTGAACGCATGCAAAGGCCTCGGCGGCTGCTCCGTCGACGCGGCCAAGCTTGCCAAGCTGAAGGCCAAGCTCGGCGGCGGATGAGCCGATGCCAGAGCGTCCCGCATTCGCGGCCGACCTCGGCGTCGGGGTCGGCCTGCGGGTGCCTCATATCCGCGAGGTCATCGAGCAGCGTCCCGCCGTCCCCTTCTTCGAGATCATCTCCGAGAACTTCATGGTCGATGGCGGTCCGCCGTTTGAAAACCTGAACGCGGTGCTCGAGCACTACCGTGTAGTGCTGCACGGAGTCTCCCTGAGTCTCGGCGCGGCTGACTCGCTCGACTTCGCCTACCTCAAGCGCCTGCGTGCCCTCGCGGAGAAGACGCAGACACCGTGGTTCTCCGACCATCTTTGTTGGAGCTCTACCGGCGGCCACCACTTCCACGACCTGTTGCCGATGCCCTATACGCGCGAGAATGCTCGTTACCTCGCGGAGCGGGCGCGCATCGTGCAGGACTTCGTCGGGCGCCCTCTGGCCCTCGAGAACCTCTCGAGCTACGTGGCCTTCCACAGCTCCGAGATGCCGGAGTGGGAATTCTACCGGGAAGTCGTCGAGCAGGCCGACTGCTACATGATGCTCGACGTCAACAACGTATTTGTCTCTTCGGTCAACCATGACTTTGATCCTCTGGATTATCTGAGCGCGCTGCCCCTGGAGCGCGTCGTGCAGATGCACGTGGCCGGCCACACTGAGCTGGCTGATGGTACGCTGCTCGACACCCACAACCGGCATGTGCGTGAGGAGGTCTGGCAGCTCTACGCCTGGGTCCACGAGCGCACCGGAGGGGTCTCGACGATCCTCGAGTGGGATTCCGACTTCCTCAGCCTGACAGACACGCTGGCCGAAGCCCGCCGTGCCGAGCACTACCGCCATGGCTGCTGAGCAACCCCGCCCACCTGCCCCCTTGCAGGCTATGCAACGCGCCTTCGGCGAGGCGCTGACCCTACCCTTTGCCTTCCTCGACGACGGCGATTACCGGCTGCAGACTGAACGCTATCCCGAGGGTCTGGTGGCCGATATGGTGCCCTGCCCGAGCCGCAACGGGGCCGCCCGCCTGAGCACCTACAACCAGCAGTATTGGTTCCGTTTGTTGACCATCATGCAGAACGAGCTCCCGCTGCTCGAGTATCTGTTGGGGGTCAGCGAGCTGAACCAGCTGTCGATGGCCTTCCTGAGCGCCCGCCCCTCCACCTCTCCCAGCCTGCGCGACCTGACCCGGGGACTGGAAGACTTCGTGGGCGGCGAAAACCGCTGGAATCAGCCGCTGATCAGACAAGCCGCACGCTTGGATCGGCTCTACCAGGAGAGCTTCGACGCAGCTCGGCTGCCTGCGCTCGATCCTGCCCGGCTGCCGGACCCGCGCGTGCTGTTGGAGGAACCCTTGCAGCTGCAGCCGCATTGGCTTCTGTTTGCCGAAGACTGGCAGCTGGTCACCTTGCGCTGCCGCGTGCGCCAGAAGAAAGCCGAAGAAGGCGAGCAGCCCATAGCTGGCCGTGGGCTATGGTGTATCTACCGGGGACCGCAGGGAACCCGCGCCCACGACCTCGGGCCGCTGCAATTCCAGCTGCTTGAGCGCTTGGCCGACGGGCAGCCTCTGGGGCCGGCCTGCGAAGCTCTGGGCGCAAGCCTCGACGAGGCAGCCCTGGCATTCCTGGGCCGCAACATCCAGAGCTGGTTTGCGTCCTGGGCGGCACTGGGCTGGTTCTGCGCGGGCCGCTGCTAGCAGACTGCGAGGCTGGAGTTTGGCGGTTTTCCCACGAATGGACACGGTCATTGGCGTGGCGAGGGCCGCAAGCGGTCAGAAATCTGCAGACCCCTCTCGGGAAGGCGTGCGAGAAAAGTCACGACGTCAACCAGAGCCAGCCTGACAGCCCTCTGCCGAGCGTTAGTGTGCTCACCCAATGTCGGCTCGCAAGCTCGCCCGACATTGGGTTCGTAGCCGGTGGGTTCCCGTGGGCAACGCGGGAGAGTTTGGGGGGGGGGGGGGGGGGGGGGGGGGGGGGGCGGGGGCCCCGGGGGTTTTTTTGGGGGTTTTGGGCCCCCACCCCCAAACCCCCGCCAAACTCCAGGCTAGGCTTTGTCAGACCCGCACTTGATCCAATAAAACTTGCGGAGTTGATACGCTCGGGTATATTTTCCCCAACTCTGCTGCCCGTGAGGAATGCCGTGAAGCTCCAGGTCGAGATCACCGTGCGCAAGCCCGAGGCCGAAGTGGCCCAGCTGTTGTTCGACGAAGACTTCAGCGACTGGCTCTTCGAGACCTTGGAGTTCCGCGTGCGCCGACGCCTGTTCTGCGAAGAGCATGACAGCGGCTGGCGCGACGCCGTGCAGTACGAGCCCGCTTTCACCCTGCCGAGCTTGATCAAGAAAGCTCTCAAGGGGCGCACGCTGGGTTGGGAAGAGCGGCGTGCCTGGTGTGCTCGGAAACGCCAGCTCAGGAGCGTGATCGTGCCGAACATCATGGCCGAACGCGTGACCATCGACGGCACAGTCAGCTTCTCGAAATTGGCCATCGACCGCACCAGGGTGCACTTCAACCACCGTGTAGAGGTGCGCTATCCGATCCTGGGCGGCGTGGTTGAGAGGCTGATCACCTCGGACATGCGCAAGAACTTCCTGGCCTCCGAGCGTTTGATCCACGAATACCAACCGCCCCTGGCCTCGAGTCGCTCCTGAGCCGACAGTCTCTCAGAGCTCGAGGATAGAGCATGGCACGCCGCCCCAAACGCAGGACCGCCGCTGCGAAGGCTCAGAGCGCGGCCGCAGCTCCTCCCACCGCCCTGGCTGCGGCGCCTTCGGCGGACTGGACGCGCGCAGACAGCACGAGCGTGCTGGTTCTTGCTGCAGTTTGCGCGTTGGTCTTTGCCAACAGCCTCGGAGGAGGCTTTGTCTACGATGACCACAGCCAGATCGAGGCCAACCGGCTCATTCAGGAGAACGCCCGCTTTGGCGAGGCCCTCACTTCCGACGTCTGGGCCTTCAAAGGCGCTCGGGAAGATGCCTGGAGCAACTACTGGCGCCCGAGCTTCGTGCTGTTGCTGTGCCTGGGCTACCGTCTCTTCGGGCTGGCGCCCTGGGGCTGGCACGCCCTCAACCTGCTTCTGCACATCATCGCTACCTGTCTGGCTTTCGGTCTACTCCGCCGGCTCGAGCTCGACCGCCGCCTCGCTCTGGCCATCGCGCTGTTGTTTGCCGTGCACCCCGGCCACGTCGAGTCGGTTGCCTGGATCAGCGGCTCGACCGACCCCCTGCTGAGCTGCTTCTTGCTCGGCTCCCTGCTCTGTGTGCTGCGCACGCAGCGCTCCAGCGCGCTGTGGTGGGCGCCCGCACTGATCCTCTACTGTTTCGCGCTCGGCTCCAAAGAGGTCTCGGTGATGTTCGCCCCGTGCGTGGCCGTGGCGGCCTTTGGTCTGCGCCCGGGAACCAGCAAGGCCCGCTGGCGACGGGCAGGACTGATCGGCCTGCCGTTCGTCGGGCTGGCGCTGGTGTACCTGTTGCTGCGCGGCCAGGTGCTCGGTGCACGGGAGCTGGAGTATGCCTGGTACGGCGGACCCTGGGCGGTGGTACGCAATGCGCCGCAGCTGTTCATCTTCTACCTGCGCCAGGCGCTGTTCCCCCTGTGGACCGGCCCGACCTATGGGCTGCGCGCGCTGGAAGACTTCGAGCTGCTCAGGGGCTGGCTGGCGCTGTTCGGCACGTTGACGGTGTCCGGCCTGGTCCTGTGGATGGCCCGGGAAAAGGTCGCGCTGTTCGGCTGCTTGCTGTTCGGCTGCCTGCTGGCTCCCGCCTTCAACATCAACGCGTTTCTCCCCGAAGACCTCGTCCACGACCG
Organism: Planctomycetota bacterium; assembly: GCA_029260765.1. Lineage (GTDB taxonomy): Bacteria > Planctomycetota > J058 > JAJDCP01 > JAJDCP01 > JAJDCP01. The sequence continues at coordinate 42,075 of JAJDCP010000084.1, read as the reverse complement.
CTACCTCTACCTGCCGCTGCTCGGCCTGCTCATCGCTCTCCTGGTACCCCTGGCGCGCCGTTGGGGGAACCGCCGGGTGCTGCTGCTCGCCTGCGTGCTGTGCGTGCCGCTGGGAATCAAGACCGTGGTCGACAACCAAACCTGGGCTTCGGACCGCGCCTTGTGGGAGAGGGGCCTCGAGCGCAATCCGGACTCGGCGAACACGCTGGCGATGCTGGGCGATGCCCTGCTCAAAGAAGGCGAGAAACAAGCTGCCCGCGCGATGCTCGACCGGGCCCTGGCGTTGCGGCCGCTCACCAAAGCGACCATCCAACGTGCGGGCCTGCAGCTTGAAGCCGGGGAGATCCAGCAGGCGGTCACGGACCTGAATCAGGTGATCGCCGCCCATCCTGAAGAGCTGTCGGCCTGGGAACGCCTGATGATGTGCTTCGAGGCGACAGGCGACTTCGAGGGTGGAGCCCGCGTCGCGCGTGCCGCGCGCGAGGCGATTCCCTACCGCTACTGTGTGCTGAGCGACAAGCTGGGCGTAATGCTCTATCGTTCGGGAGCCAAACAGGAGGCCCTGCAAGTGCTGCGCGAGGCCGCCCCGAAGGTGGCAGGAGAGCTCGGCGAGGGCGCCGCCTCGGTGCTCTTCCACCTCGGGCAACTCGAGCTCGAGCTGGGCGACGCGAACGCGGGCCGGGACGCCCTGCGCAGGTTCCTGCAGCTCACCGAGCACACGCACCATGAGGCGACCGTGCGCCAGAGGGATCGTGCCCGCTCCGCGCTCGACGGAGATTGAGCTCGGCAGAGCCTCGATCCAGCAAGCTGCGTTTCATCGTGTGTACACCCACGTCAGACTGCGTTACGGACTGGTATCGCTCGTGGGCTCGCCCCGCCTTCTCCGCCACAGGCCCCTGTTGGTATGGCAGTTGCGACGGTTCTGCTGTCTGTTGCGGCACAACCGTGGCACGGAGGTTCTATCATGATTCCCCCTATCCCCAGTGTGCGCCATTACGTGACCCGCTTCGTGCACAGCGTCGAACCCAACACCCCGACGGGCGAGGCGTATTGCTTGATGCGAGAGCATAGCATCCGCCATCTGCCCGTCATGGAACAGGGCACGCTGGTAGGCATCGTGACCCAGCGTGACCTGAATCTGCTGCAGACGCTACGTGACGTCGATGGCTGCGAGTTGCCGGTGGAGGACCTGATGGAGACCGATGTCTTCACGGTGGGTCCGGAGGCCGGGATCGACGATGTCGCCCTCGAGATGGCCGATCGCAAACTCGGCTCCGTGGTCGTCCTGCAAGACGGCGAGATCTATGGCTTGTTCACCACCACCGACGCGCTCCGTGCCCTCAGCGCCTTCGCGCGCAATGGGGGCTGAGCGGCAACCCTAGGCCCGCAGCCGCTCCTGGTAGTACGCAAGCAGACCCTCGCGGGTCTGCAGCTTGCCCATGTCGGCCTCCGGGACGTCGACGCCGGTCAGCTTTTTCAGCTCGACCAACAGGTTGAGCATGTCGAAGGAATCGAGATCAAACGCCTCACGTAGCAGCTCATCGGAGTCACAGTCCTGCGGGTCGGCCTCGGGCGCCACCTGAACCAGGGCCGTGCAGAATGCTTGCTCGATCTGGTCGGGGTTCATGCTTCCTCCGGATGCTGTAGATGGTGGTTGATCGCTTCCAACAGCTTCGCCCCGCGCCGCCCGTCGCTGACGCGGTGATCGGCGGAGAGGGTCGCGCAGGTCACCGGACGCACAACCAGCGCCCCAGCTTCGACCCAGGGCTGCTCGCCGATACGGCCAAAACCCACCAGGGCGACCTGAGGCGGGACGATCACGCCGAACATCTCGTCGACCCCAAGATCTCCCAGGTTGCTCAGGGTGATGCTGGCGCGGGACATCTCCTCGGAGCGCAGCTTACCGCTTCGTGCGCGCGAGATCAGGTCGCGTAAGGCATCCATGGTCTGGGAACAGCTCAAGCGATCCGCAGCGACGATGGCCGGCGCCACCAACCCACCCTTGCGCAGCGCCACCGCCACGCCGACATCGATACTCTGCGCCGGCTGGAAGCCTCCGTCGAGCCAGTAGCCGTTGAATTCAGGCAGCCCGCGTAGGGCCCGGGCGAGGGCTCTGACCAACAACACCACTGGCAGAAGGCGGTCTTGCAGCCCAAGCTGTTGATTCTCGGCTTCCAACCAGGCGAGCGCTCGCGACAGGTCGATGCGGCGGCGCAGATAGTAGTGCGGGATCTCCCGCTTACTGCGTGCCATCGCCGCCCCGATCGCCTTGCGCATACGGGCCGCCGGATCCTCCTTCTTGCCCGCGGATCGCTGCACATCGGCCGCCAGCACCGCGCCCCCCGGGCCGCTTCCCTGCAACTGCCCAAGGCCGATGCCCCGCTCCCTCGCCAACCGCCGTGCTAGCGGCGATGCCCGGATACGCCCAGCAGCCAGCGCCCGCTCGGGTCCGGGTTCGGGTCCGGGTTCGGGTTCGGATTCGGGTTCGGATTCGGGCTCGGCTTCGGTTTCGGGTCCGGGTTCGGGTCCAGCTTCGGCTTCGGCTTCGGATTCGGGTTCGGATTCGGGCTCGGGTTCGGGTCCGGCTTCGGCTTCGGATTCGGGCTCGGCTTCGACCCCCCCGATGATCGCAAGCACGCTGCCCACCGGCACCTGCGCCCCGGGCTGGGCCCGCAACTCCGTCACGACTCCGTCGTGGTAGCACTCGATCTCGATGATCCCTTTGTCGGTCTCGACCTCGGCGACGATGTCGTTGACGCGCACGCGGTCGCCCACGGCGACCTTCCAAGCCACCAGGATGCCCGCCTCCATGTCAGCACCCAACGAGGGCATACAGAACTCAGCCATGGCTCTTCACCAGTGCCCGTGCGGCCTCGGCAATACGGTCCGCCTGCGGCAGCGCGGCCTGTTCCAGATGGTGCGCATAGGGCATCGGCACCTCGGCGCTACACAGCCGCCCGACCGGAGCATCCAGCTCCCAGAAGGCCCCCTCCATGATGCGGGCAGACACCTCGGCAGCTATGCTGCCAGAACGCCACCCTTCGTCGACGATCAACGCCCGGTGCGTCTTGGCCACACTCCGCAGGATGCTCGCCTCGTCCAGAGGACGCAGTATCCGCAAATCCAGCACCTCGCAAGAGATGCCCTCATCTGCCAGCTGCTCGGCCGCAGCCAGAGCCTTGAACAAGCTCGCACTGTAGGAGATCAGCGTCAGGTCGCTGCCCGCCCGCCGCACGCGGGCCGTGCGGATGTCGACAGTCGGGCGCTCAGCGGGCAGCGTGCCCCGCGAGTTGTAGAGCGTCGCATTCTCGAACATCAACACCGGGTCGGGGTCCTGCAATGCCGGCCAGAGCATGCCCCGGGCATCTTCGATGGTCGCGGGCACCAACACCTTGATGCCCGGGATGTGCGCGTACCAGCCCTCCAGACTGTGCGAATGCTGCGCGGCCAGCTGTTTGCCCCCGCCGGTGGACATACGGATCACCAGGGGTACGTTGAACTGGCCCCCCGACATGTGCAAGAGAGTGGCGGCAGTGTTCATGATCTGGTCGGCCGCCAACAGGCTGAAGTTGACCGTCATCACCTCGACGATCGGCCTCATGCCGCCCAGGGCCGCCCCGATTCCCGCGCCGGTGAAGCCCGACTCGCACAACGGAGTGTCACGGATGCGCTCCGGCCCGAACTCCTCCAGCAGACCCTTGCTGACCGCAAAACAGCCGCCGTAACGTCCGACGTCCTCGCCCATCAGGAAGACCCGCTCGTCCCTCTGCAACGCCTCGCGCAGAGCCTCCCGCGACGCTTCGCGGTAGGTGAGGCTCGTGGTTGCCCCAGTCATGACGACTCCTCCGAATAGACGAAGCGCAACAGGTCCTCGACAGGTTCCCAGCTGCCTGCTTCCGCGAACGCGACGGCCGCTTCGATCTCTTGGGCAGTGCTGGCCTCGAGCTGCTGCAGCTGCTCACCGCTCAACCACTGTTGCTCTTCAAGCTGGCTGCGCAAAAGCAGCAGCGGATCCTTCTTCTTCCACTCGGCCACCTCCGACCTGGAGCGGTAGAGCTCAGCGTCGAACATAGAATGCGCACGGAAACGGTAGGTGCGGCACTCCAGAAAGAACGGGCCGCCCCCGCTTCTGATGAAGGCGATCGCGGCGCGTGTGGCCTCCTCGACCGCCAGCACATCCATGCCATCGACCTGACGCGCCGGCATCTTGTAGCTCTCAGCTTTATGGGTCAGGTCGACATCGGACTCCGAAAGCTCGAGCGCCGTACCCATCGCATAGAAGTTGTTCTCGCACACAAAGAGCACCGGTACCTGCCACAACACTGCCAGGTTCATCGACTCGTGGAACTCGCCTTCGGCCACGGCTCCATCACCAAAGAAGCAGGCCGTGATCCCCGACCGGCGTTGCATCTTGTCCGCCAGTCCCAGCCCCACGGCCAGGGGAAGCCCGCCTCCCACGATGGCGTTGCCGCCATAGAAACGCGTACGGGCATCGAACAGGTGCATCGAGCCTCCGCGGCCGCGGCTGCAACCTTCCTGCTTGCCGTACATCTCGGCGATGATCGCGGAAGCGGAGATGCCATGGATCAAGGCGTGGCCGTGCTCCCGGTAGGTGGCGACGACTGCGTCCGTCTGGGCGAGGCTTTCCAACACGCCAACGGCCACCGCCTCTTCGCCGTTGTACAGGTGCAGAAAACCGCGGATCTTCTGCTCGGTGTAGAGCTGTGCGCATTTCTCTTCGAGCCTGCGGATGCGCAACATCTGCTTGAAGAGGTGCAGAGCGTGTTCGCGGCCCGCCGCCTGCAAGAGTGTGTCTGCAGTCACGACGCCTCCTCCTCGAGTGTTGACGTGTCGCCTTCGGGCAAGCCGAGCTCGCGCGCCTTGAGCAGACGGCGCAGGATCTTTCCGCTGCGGGTCTTGGGCAGGCCCTTCACAAACTCCAGCCGCTTGGGAGCGACGGCCGAGCCCAGCCGCTTGCGCGCGAAGCCGAGAATCGCACGCTCGAGCCTGTGGTCGGGGTCGTGGCCCCGAGCCAGGACGCAGTAGGCCTTCACGAGCTGGCCGATCAACGGATCCGGCAGACCCACGACCGCTGCCTCAGCGACCGCCGGGTGCTCCATCAGAGCGCTCTCGACCTCGAACGGCCCCACCATGTGTCCCGCGGTCTTGATGATGTCGTCGGCCCGACCGACGAACCAGACATAGCCATCGGCGTCGATACGAGCCTGATCCCCCGTCAGGTACCAGTCACCTGAGAAGCAGCGGGCGGTCCGCTCGGGCTCGTGCAGGTAGGCGCGGAATTGCGAGGGCCAACCGCGACGCAACGCCAGCTCTCCCTCTTCGCCGGTCGCCAGCTCCTGCACCGATCCGTCCTCTTCGCGCCGCAGGATCGCCGCCTCGATGCCCGGCAGGGGCTGTCCCATCGAGCCGGGACGCAGCGGCAGCTGGGGCAGATTGGAGATCGCGATGCCGCCGGTCTCGGTCTGCCACCAGGTGTCCAGGATCGGCTGGCCCAACGCCTCCCGCGCCCAGAGGATGGCCTCCGGGTTCAGAGGCTCCCCGACGCTGAGCACCAGACGCAGCTGGCTGAGATCGAAACGCTCGAGTGGATGGATTCCGCAGCGCATCAGCATGCGGATGGCCGTGGGCGCGGTGTACCAGACCTGCACCCGCTGCTCAGCGAGAATCTGGTACCAACGCTCGGCGTCGAACTCGGCTTCGTCGACGACGTTGGTCACGCCATGTACGAACGGCGCGATGATGCCGTAGGAGGTGCCCGTCACCCAGCCCGGATCGGCCGTGCACCAGTAGACATCGCCGGGTTGCAGGCCGAGCACCCAGGACCCGGTCGCCCGGTGCATCAGCACTGCCTGGTGCACATGCACGGCTCCTTTGGGCATGCCCGTCGTGCCGCTGGTGAAGTGCAACAGCGCGGGATCTTCCGGATCGGTGGGACCGATGGTGTAGGACTGGGATGCCTGCGCCAACAGAGGCCGGAGAGCGAGAATGTCCGCGGATGCGTCCTGCTCCGCATCGATCAGCAGAACTGTCTTCAACTCAGGCAGCTGAGCGCGCAACGCCGCGACCTTGCGTCGGTACAAGCGCATCGTGGTCACCAGCACCCGCCCCCCGCCCCGCTGCAGGCGCTGGACGATGGGCTCGGGGCCGAAGGCGGCGAAGAGCGGACAGAAGACGGCACGATGTTTGAGGCTGCCCAGCGCCGCGAAGTAGAGCTCGGGGAGGCGCCCAGCCAGCGAGAAGACCCGCTCGCCAGGCTGGACTCCCAGCCCAGCGAGGACGTTGGCGAAGCGGTTGCTGGCTTCTGAGAGCGCGCAGTAGCTGAACTCCAGCACCGTTCTGTCGCGACCGAGCCAACGCAGCGCCACGTGGTCCGCCAGTGCGCCGGAAGCGTGACGGTCGACGGCCTCGTGCGCGATGTTCAGGCCCCCTCCCGGGAGGCCGTCCAGCTCTGCCATCACGCTGTCCCAACGAAAACCTTTGCGGGCTTGTTGCCACTGGGACAGAGCCGGGGCCTCCGGTTGTCGTGTTTTTTGCATGGCCATGCTCCGTCGCAGGTGATGGGCTCTGGGTCGCGTGTTACCTGTAAGAAACTCCCAGCCCTTGAAGTGCGCCAACCTTCGTCTGTAGGCCGGCCTCAAGCATGGGAATCGCAAGCGGTGTGCCAGAGGCGGAAGATGCATCAGCATTGGCGGGCAGAGCGGTGCCACACTCATGGCGATGGGGAGCCAGAGGGAGCTGTCGCTTCAGGAAGGGGAACACGCATCGGTAACGGGGCTGTCGCCGCGTTCGTACCTCAACCGCTGGCTTTGGAAGGTCTGTTCGTGCTTGGAAGGACTAGTGCCGGGCCAGGCCGGGAATCTCCGCCAGCGCCTCGATCAGGTGGCCCCGCGCATGGGCAGCGATGAAAGCGCGCTCGTAATCAGGGGTGAAAGGGTTGAGCACCAGCCCGACCCGCGCTCCAAGTGCCAAGGGAAGGCAGAGGTCGAGCTCGAAGATGTCGCCGACCACCAGCACATCTTCCCACCCGACTCCTGCCGAGCGGCGCAGCTCGTCGAGCACCTCGTAGTAGAGGCGCCGGCGCAACAGCACGGGACGGCTCAAGCCGGGCAACTGCATGGTCGCGGGCAGCTTCTCGAAGTCCTCATCGATGACGTACTTGCGGGCGCGGCCGTGCACCCTGTCCAGCAACCACTCCAAGGCATTGCTGCCATCCTCTTGCCCGCCCAACGCACGGATCTTGTTGCGCACAGGCTCGGTGTGGCTGTTTGTGACCACCCAGGTGTGCGTACCCTCGAGAGCGCGCAACACCTCGGCCGCGCCAGGGCGGAAGGCCATCGTCGTTTTGGTGTAGTTGTACTTGTACAGGATCGCGTCCAACAGCCTTGTGCGGTCGGTCTCGTCGCGGAAACAGTCGTAGTGGTCGAAGATGCGTCGGGCCACCGGCATGATGCGTAGATAGGGATCAACGCTGGCTGGTGCGACGATGCGTCCATTGAACATCCAACCGTAGCTCTGCGGATCGGCGGCGACCTCGGCTTCGAACTGGACAGCCAGCGTCTCGATCTCCGCCGGCTTCTGCCCCGTCAGAGCCGCCAGGTCTTCAAGGTAGCCGGTTCGGAAGGGTCCGCCTTCGGCCTCAGCATCGGTCATGGTTCCGTCGAAGTCGAGAATCAACAGGCCGCTCACACTCTTCCCCTTTTCAGTGTTTCCAGTTGTAACCGATAGCCAGCTGGTCGCTGGCGCTCGCCTGCCAGGATACGTCCGAGAGCTCGAGTCCGGCATCGACCGTGGCCGCGCCGCGTCCCCCCACCGGCGAGGGCCCCGCGCCGCCCAGCACTTTGGGCGCCACAAACACCAGGCAGCGATCGACCAGACCCGCGTCGACGAAGCCTCCGAGAACCTGCGCGCCCCCCTCGACCAGCACTTCGCTGATGCCCCGCCGGTAGAGCTCTTGCAGCACGAAGACAGGTTTGATGCCACTACCAGAGGCCGGACAGAGGACCACCTCGCAGCCGGCGTCGCGCAATGCCTGTTCACGATCATCGGGCACGCTCTGGCAGAAGATCCAGACAGGGACCTGGTGCGCCGTCTGCACCAGCTGACCGGCCAGGGGCACATCGGCACAACTGCTCAAGACCACCCGCACCGGGCTGCGCCCGCCGGGTAGACGGCAGGTCAGACGAGGATCATCGATCCGAGCCGTGCGGCCGCCCACCAGGATCGCCCCGACCTGGTCGCGCAGTTGCTGCACCGTGTCGCGCGATGTCTGATGGGAGATCCACTGGGAATGGCCGCTGCGGGTGGCGATCTTGCCGTCGAGACTCATCGCCCACTTGGCTGTGCAGAAGCTGCGCTGCTGGAGCTGGTTGATGAAGAAGGGGCCGTTCTTCAGCTGGCTGGCGCGCTCGCGTACGCCGACCCGCACCTCGATGCCGGCAGCCCGGAGACGCTCGACTCCCTGTCCTGCGACGCGCGGGTTCGGATCGAGGCAGCCCACCACGACCCGACCCACCCCTGCGGCGATCAGCGCGTCGGCGCAGGGCGGCGTACGCCCATGGAAACAGCAGGGCTCGAGGCTGACGATGACCGTCGCCCCGCGCACGTCTTGCAGTCCTTGCAGAGCCTCGATCTCGGCGTGGGGCCCGCCGCAGGCACGATGGTAGCCCCGACCGACAACCCGGCCCTCACGAACGACCAGAGCGCCGACCACGGGGTTGGGGGCCGCGCGCGCGCGTCCACGCTCAGCGAGCTGCAGAGCCATGTCCATCCACTGGACTTCGGGGTCGTCGCTGCTCGGGTCGAGGCTGACGGGGAACAGGTCCGGCGACACCTACTTCAGTCCCGCCGCCCGAGAGTTCATACTCCAGGCCGGCAACCAGACGCGGCTGCTCTCGCTGAAACCCTTCTTCTCGAGCCGCTTGGCGAGATCTTCGGAGTGCCAGACGTTGTAGTAGATCGCGACGTCGCGCAGACCCTCGTCGAATGCCTTGCCTACCTTGACCGACACGAAGGCGTTGCGCTGCTCGACCAGGATGCCGGCAAAGAACGGCATCATGGTCTTGATGCCCTGAATCTGGCGCACATAGCCCTCGGCCTGCTTGCGGTTCTCTTCCTTGCGCAGGTAGAGCCGGGCACGGTCGATCAGTCCGGCGAGCCGGTCCAACCAGCCGGAGATGCGCTCCACCGGGATGCCGGACGCACTCTGGGCCAGCTCGAGGGCCACCAGGTGTTTGGCATAGTCGGACAAGCGCCGGGCCTGCTCGATCTGGAAGACGGTCTGCGCGAAGCCGACCACCTGCTCGGGATCGGGCAGAGGCACGTCAGGCAGACCGAGCTCGTCGAGAGGCAGCATGTTCTGCATCATCGGGTTGTCGGAGAGCATGTCGCATGCCTTCCAGTTCTCGGCCTCGGTCGCCAACAGACTGTCATTGCTGCGCAGGTCGAGCAGCGCCGCCGGAGCATCCCAGTAGCTCTGCTCGCCGTTCTCGAGGATGGGCTGCTCGAAGAGCACACGCTGCGAACCAGCGACGGCTGCGTTGACGGCCTCGAAGTAACTGGCGTCGGCCATCGGGAAGCCCGCCACCAGCACCACTTTTGCGCTGTCTGAGGCACGTTCATAGGTCACGACTGCCAGATGCAGATCGCCGACCACCGCCGCGCCGCCCGACGCGTAGCCGTCGTAGCGCACAAAGTCGCCCATGCCACTCTGGTATTTCGCGACCGTACCCGCGGGCTCGGCTTCATGCCGGTAGCGCAGCTGGCAACCTGCCATCATCAACACGGCCAGGCCACAACATAGCGTGATTTTTCGCACCTTCTGATCTCCTGCATCGATTCGAGTCATGGAACAATGATTCTACTGCGCCAGGGTGCCAGGTGTTGGGGGAATCATCGGGATGCTGCTCGCTGCGCTTGGTTACGCGGGATCGCGATGCACGGTGTCGACCGAGAAGGCCGGGAGGCAGACAGCCAGGTACTCTGCCCCATCGGGCTCGGGGCTGCTGTAGCGCACCCACTCGCCGGCACGAGTCAAGACCGCCTGCCCGGCGGCTACCCGCAACGAGCCAGCTTCGTGCTCGACAAGCAGGGCACCATGGATCACCACGGTGTATTCGTCGAAGTCGGGCCGCTGGCCGGGTTCGACCCAGCCCGAGGGAGAGCGCATGTGGGCTATGCTGAGCCGTGACTCGCCATTGTTGACACGGCCCACGTACTCTTCGATGGACTTCGGCGGCGTACCCGCCGCCTCGATTTTTGTGGGATGAGGGATCAGCTCAGGCATCGGAACCTCCCGCAGGTTGAGGGGAAGGTCCCTTTGTATCAGGCCTGTACGTGGGACGCCAGCACTCGCGGGCTGGAGGCGATCAGCGCCGGCGCTCGGCGATCTTGCGTTCGAGCTCGTTGATCATGGAGCGCATATCGGCGATCCGCGTGTGGAGCTCCTCAGCCGCCTCGCGGTCGCCCTCTTCCTCCGCGGCGTGCAGTTTCTCTTCCATGACGTGCACTTCGTCGAGCAGCGTATGGATCTTGTCCATCAGCATCTGCTTCTCGGGGTTCTCATTGAGGTCGTAGATGTCGCGCTTGTCGTGTGGACGCTGCTCGTGCTCTGAGTGCCGCCGCTTCAGCTCTTCCGCCAATCTCTTGGCCTGCTCGTAGTCGCCGCGTTCCTTGGCGCGCTCCATCTGCTCTTCCAGCTCGGCGAGCTGACGCTGCAGGTCGTCCCGCATCCCGTGCCCCAAAAGGTCCATCTCTGCTTGCAACGCGGCCAGCTCTGCCTCGAGCTCTTCGACATCTTCGAAGCGCTTTTCTGCACGGGCTTCATCCAGCTCGCGGCGCAGCAGATCGAGCTCACGGGGTAGCTGGGCATGCTCGCGCCGCTCCAACTCGCGCTCCATCTCCTCGAGCTTCTGCTGCAGCTCGCCGGCACGCCTGAAGTCACGCTCGTCGGCGGCGCGCTCCATCTCGGCCTCGAGCCGACCGACTTCCAACTCCATGCGCGCAAATTCGAGCTCACGGGCGGTCTCTTCCAGCTCGCGCAGCTCTTCCTGCAGCTCACGCGCTGCCTCGCGGTCTTCCCGCTCGTCGGCGTCGCGCAGCTCGCGGTGCAATTCTTCAAACGCGGGTTTGAGACCGCGCAGCTCGAGCTCGATGGCGTGCCGCTCCAGCTCTTGCAGCTCGCGCTCCAACGCCTCGAAGCGCTCGTAATCATCTTGCTCCTCGGCCTCTTGCAGCTCACGCTCCAGCGTCTCGATGCGCTCGTGGACCTCATCGAGATCGCCTTCCATGGGGCGCTCGTGGGTTCCGCCGTGGACGTGGCGGGCGACCTGGTCGAGCACCGCTTCGAGCTCGGCGGTCAATTTGTCGGCCCGCCCGTGGTCACGGTCACGCCAGGCACGCTCGAGCTCGGCGTAGAGCTGGCTGATGCGCTCGACCAGCTCCCAGGGCACATCCCCTCCGAAGCGCACGATGGTCGCGCCCTCGCCGGGGGCTTGTTTCTCGTCGACCCAGGTCTCGCCCGGCTCTTGAGCGAACAGCCCCAGGCCCGTCGCCAGCAGGACCAGGCTGGTACTGAGCAACAGGGATTTGGTGATCGAGGTCGCCATTTCTATACTCCTTGTATCGAAGACTGTCGTGTGCGAAGCTCGCATCATGCGTGGCTCCGAGGCGCGCGGCCTACCTGCACGCTGCGCCGTCACAAGCAGTACGCTTGGCAGTGTAACAAAACCGGAAGTCGCCCCCATGGAACCTCTGGAGCAAGCGCCTGACTCCTTGACCCAGGCCGAGACCGACTCTCGGGTGCTGGCCGCGACCGGCGCTCGTGACCAGCCTCTGGCCTCCAAATGGCTCTACTACCAACGGCCGGTGCGCGACTATCTGCGCCGCTTGGGCTGTGCGCCCGAGCAGCTGGACGACTTGGCCCAGGAGGCGCTGATCCAGCTCGCCGCCCGGGTGATTCCCCGCTACGACCCGCAGCGCGGCGCGTTCCGCCCGTACTTGAAACAAGCCTTGCGCAACCTGCTGCGGGACCGGCTGCGCGCCGATGGCCGCGAGACACACGCGCGCCAGCAGCTCGCCCGCGAGCGACGCTCTGCCGATGCGCCACACGGCTCCTCCGAGCCCAACGGTATGGCTCTGCTCGAGGCGCGCGCACGCGAGATGTTCGAGTTGTTTCTCGACGCCGAGCCCGCGGAATGCCAACGGGACGCGCAGATCTTGGAGAAGTGGGTGGTCGACCGCTTGGGCCAGGACGCGATCGCAGAGCATTTTGGGCTCCGCAGTAGCCGCCAGGTGCGCACTTTGGTCAAACGCGCGGCCGCCCGCTTCGCTGTCTGGATGGAGGCGCGCTTGCATCCCGACGACCTCGCCAGTCTGCTGGGGGCCGCGCCCGCCGGAGGAGTGCGCGGCTTGTTCTCGCACCTGTCCCGCAAGAAGCGCCTGACCGTGCTCGCATTGCTCGAACGCATAGGTGCCCGCGCGGCAGACGGGGACGCAGGTGTTACGCTTTAGGGAGAAGCCTCGGAGCCATCATGGATTACCAGCACATCGTCGTCGCCATCGACTTCTCCCCCTTCGCGGGTCATGCCCTCCAGGTGGGCGCCCGCCTGGCGAGTGCCCGCAACGAGGGAGGGAAAGAGGGACGCTTCAGCGCGTTGCACGCCTGCGAGCCCGGCACTCCCATCACCGAGAGCTCGCGCAAGCTCGAGGCCTTCTGCGAAGACTGGCTCGACGCCGACGCGCCCCGTCCCGCAAGGGTGGTCACCCACGGCACGCCGGCCTATGCGGCTGTCGACTGGGCCCGGGCATCCAACGCAGACCTGCTGCTGTGCGGCTCGTACGGTAAGACCGGCTTGACCCGGCTGCTGCTCGGTAGCTTTGCGGAGAAGATGGTGCAGCTCGCCCCCTGCCCGGTATGGGTTGTGCGTGCCCAGGAGCGCGGCTGGCGTTTCAACCGCTTGCTGTTCCCGACCGACTTCTCGCGCGCCTCGGACCGCGCCGGCAAGAAAGCTATCGAGCTGGTCCGGCAGTTCGGTGGAGTCCTGGACGTGATCCATGTGCTCAGCCCGCCGGTGCTGCAGCTCGGCGGCAGCGGGTTGGACCACTTCTTCGAGGGGGCGCGGCGCACGGCACAAGCCTGCATCGCCGACAGCTTCTGCGACACAGACATCAGCCTGAGCAGCGAGATCGCGGTGGGCGCACCGGCACGCGCCATCGTCGACTACTCGAAGACCTCGGGCGCCGACCTGTTGGTCTGTGGTACCCGCGGACGTACGGGGATCGAGCGCATGCTTGTCGGCAGCGTCGCCGAACGGCTGGTGCGCTGGTCGCCGTGCTCGGTGCTGGTGGTGCCTGCGAGCCCGTGAGCCTGGCTTCTCAAGGCGGAGGAAAGCCCACCGGTACCTGGAGCTCACCGCCATCCTGCAACCGCACCCGCAGCTGCAGACCATCGGCCGAAGGCTCGAGCTGAACAATCGCGCTGGGAAAGGTGCGCCGCCAACAGGGCTGCCAGCCGCCTGCCTGGAGTTGCCAGAGCTCGAGGGCCGCACCTGAGCCGCGGGCAAACCCTCGCCCCGCCACCGCCACCAGCGGACCCGGAGCCGCGGACGGAGCGATCAAGCGGGCGCCATCTCCGATCCTGCACAACCAGCCCTCCGCGTCACGCGCCAACCCGTAGGCCTGCTCCGCCCGCGAGTCGATCCAGGCGAGCCAGGCATCGCCCCACATGCTGAGACTGCCCCCGTCCGCCGGCCAAGCGCGGATCTCCTGCGGCACCCCGGGCAGGCGCAGCTCGAGCGCGATGCGCAGAGAATCTGGCGCCCGGGCGACGCATAATGCCCCTCGGCCTTCGCTCCAGGCGACGCCCAGGCCCTTCTGCCAGCGCGTCCCGCCGGGCATGGCGAAGCGGCTGCCCTGGGCCCACCAGCCTGCAGCCAGCGCCAGGCATGCCAACAGCAACAGCAGCCACGGAAGCAGCGCTGTCCTCGTTCCCGTGACACGGGCGCGCGCCCTGCGGGTCAGCCGCGAAAGGCGCTCCCAGAGCTCGTCGACATCGGGACGTTTGCTGAAGTCGTTGTGGGTTGCAGCCAGCAGCAGGCCCGTCAGGCCCTCGTACCAACGCGCGTCTACGCCCTGCACCAGCTCTCGCCCGCGAGCCCGCGTCAACACAGCTGCGGACAGGCGGCCGCGCTCGCGGAACGGGGGCTCGAGATGGCCGCGAAGCAACCAGGCGAGCAAGAATCCCAACGAACACACGTCCCAAGCCGGTCCGGAGTCTTCTCTGGGATCGGTGGGCGCAAAATCGAGCGAGACCATGCGGGTCGACTGGCCCTCCAGCCGCGTGCAACCGAAATCGCCGAGCACTGCCCGCAGCCGCCCCTGCTCGTCGCGCTGTAGAAAGACGTTCGACGGCTTGCAGTCCCGATGCACATAGCCATGGGCGTGCAGGAATCCCAGCCCCCGGCACAGATCTTCGACCAGCACCAGCAGCTGTTCAAGCGCGAGACAGCCCTGGGGGTCTTGCGCGTCATCCCGCGGCAGGCCGGCACGCCAGGCCGCCAAAGTGCCCTCGGGGAAGAAAGGCGCCAGCAGGCCGACCACCGCTCGGTTCTTCCAACGACTGCGCAGGACGCGGGCAAAACGCAACAACTGGTGGCGGCGAGGATCATCGCTGCGGGCGATCAAGGTGTGCAAGCGCGCGGCGGTGTCGAGCTCGGCCTCGATGCGGCGTTCATCTTCAGGACGCGGCTCGCCCTCAAGCCCGAACACCTTGACGGCCAGCTCGAGTTGCCGCGAGGGGTCGAACGGGTCTGGACCCTGCGCGCGGAAGACCTGGCCCTGCCCACCGCGCGCGAGGAATGTAGGCTCGCGCAGCTCGGGAAAGACGGACGCCCAGTCGGCCAGAAAGGCACGGGCGCTGGCATTGGGCTGGTTGAGGGCTTCGGCCATTCGGGGAATCCGCGTGCGGGGGCTTTGCTCTTGTACCACAAGCGCACTTCGGAGGGGAATTGTTGGCGTTGCGGATCGGCACCCATTGGAACTCAAAGGAATCGCGTTGTGCCGCCAAGATTGTGAAGGCAGTGCAGTTGCCAGCGCCTCGACCACCGCATAGGATGCGCCTGCAGATCGAGGGGCTCGAGAGGTGCAGGCGAACTCGGGTGTTGGTGACCCGGGCCGGCTCCCTCGGAGCGTCCTCCCATGAACCAGCCAGCAAACCATCGCAAAGGAGCCGAGCATGATCACCAAGATCGCTTTCGTAGGCCATCCGGTCAAAGACATGGACGCCGCCAAACACTTCTACGGCGAGCTGTTGGGTCTCAAGTGCAGCGCGAACCACGGCGACAAGTGGGTCGAGTTCGACACCCCCGACGGGAAGTCGATCGCACTCGACACCTTTTCGAGCCAGCATGCCCCCGAGACCACCGTCTATCTCTCCCTCGAGAGCGACAACATCGAGGCAGAGCTGAGCGCCCTCCGCGAGCAGGGCGTCAAGATCGTCAAGGATGTGCAGGACAACAAGGTGTGCAAGATGGCGTGGGTCGAGGACCCCGATGGCAACGTGTTGATGCTGCACCAGATCGCACCGGACCGCGTGGGCAAGTCGGGAGAGCCGGTGGTCTGTTCTGAGGACTGAGGGCCTGCTTCGCTGCCCTGCAAGGGACCCTACCATTCATCAGGAGTCGCGTTCCTCAGGAGACGAGCGATGGCCTATCTGGAATGGCTGGCCGAGAACATCCGCGAGTTGCTTGCAGATGAGCCCGGAATCAGCGAGAAGCGCATGTTCGGCGGCTTGTCTTTCCTGCTGCACGGCAACATGGCCTGTGGGGTCGTGCGCGAGCTGTTGATGGTCCGCGTCGGCCCAGACGCGTACGCGGAGGCGCTCGTGGAGCCCGATGCGGCAGAGATGGACTTCACCGGCCGCACGATGCGCGGCTGGGTGCAGGTCGAAGCTGCAGTCCTTGACGACTCCGAGCGGCTGGCAGCCTGGGTTGCACGGGGACTGCGCCATGCCCGGAGCCTGCCGCCCAAAGCTGCCAGACCCGCCCGCGCCAAGAGCAAGAAGAAGAAGAAATAAGCGAAAAGGACGACCATGCAGATCCGGAACTTCCAGACCACGCGCCAGTTCGCCGAGAACAAACTGCAGAAGCTCAACCTGTTCGAGACCTCCCGTTTCTTCTGCGATGTCTACTGCCTCGAGCCTGGCCAGCTCCAGAAGCCCCACAGCCACGCACAGAATGACAAGCTCTATGCTGTGCTCGAGGGACGCGCCGTCGTGCAGGTGGGCGAGGAAGAAACTGAGCTCTGCGCGGGCGAGATGGTGCTCTGCCCGGCAGACGAGACGCACGGCGTCTGCAACCGCTCGGAGGGCCGCGCCGCGCTGCTGGTTTTCATGGCCCCGCATCCCCGTCCCGCAGGTTGACAGTTCCTCATGGTCTGCTAGACTTCGGCACCCGTCAGCTACGAGGAAGCGCGCGTGCACAAGACCTCCCTCAATGATCTGCATCGAGAGCTGGGGGCGACCCTGGTCGACTTCGCCGGCTGGGAGATGCCGATCCGCTACGGCAGCATCAAGACGGAGCACCACGCGGTGCGCCACGCCGCCGGCCTGTTCGACCTGGGACACATGGCACGCATCGACATCCGCGGAAGCGAGCGCGTCGCGTTCCTCGAGAAGCTCGCCACCAACCGGGTTGCCGGCCTCGAAGACGGAGAAGCGCACTACTCGCTACTCTGCAAGCCGGATGGCGGCATCGTCGACGACGTGATCTTCTACAATTTGTCCGACCGGATCTTCCTGGTCGCCAACGCTTCGAACCGCGAGAAGGTCGTTGCCTGGCTGCAACAGCACGCAGAGGGCGACGTACAGATCGAAGACCGCAGCGACGAGCTCGACATGCTGGCGATCCAGGGACCGGCTTCGGCCGCGATCACCGGCGCGGCGCTGGGCATCGAGGAGCTGGTGGCCCAGCTGGCCTATTACCGCTCGGCAGGCTTCAGATTTGAAGGACAGCCCGCCCTGCTGGCGCGCACGGGCTACACGGGCGAAGATGGTTTCGAGATCTATCTGCCACGACCGCTAGGAGTTGCACTCTGGCAGCGGCTGGCCGAGGCCGGAACGGAAGCCGGCATCCTGGCGATCGGTCTGGCGGCTCGAGACACCCTGCGGCTCGAGGCCTGCATGCCCTTGTATGGCCATGAGATCGACGAGACGACCAACCCGCTCGAGGCAGGCCTGAGCTTCGCGGTCAAGCTGAACAAAGACTTCATCGGGCGCGACGCTCTGGCGCAGATCAAGGCCGACAAACCTCGGCGCGCGCTGGTTGGTTTCCAGCTGGAAGGCAAGCGGGTTGCGCGCCAGGGGTATGCGCTGATGGCAGACGGCGAAGCCGTCGGCACGGTGACCAGCGGTGCTCCTTCTCCGACTCTGGGCTGCAATGTCGGGCTCGGCTACGTGCCCCGGCGCATGCGTAAGTCGGGCACCAGCCTGTCGGTGGATGTGCGCGGACGCCAAGAGCCTGCCCGCGTGGTGAAGAGACCTTTCTACAAACGCGCTCGTTGAGCGGGGCGCTCGGCAGAGGGCCGGGCGCCTCTCCCCATCAGCCTCCCTGTTTTGGATCGAGGAGCGGAATATGCGTCCTGACAACTGTGGCTATCTGGCCAGCCATGAGTGGGCCCGCGTCGATGGAGAGCTCGTGACCATCGGCATCACCGACTTCGCCGTCGCTGAGCTCTCCGACCTGGTGTTCATCGATCTGCCCGAGGTCGGCAGCACGCTCACCAAGGGGGAGCGCTTCGGCGAGGTCGAGTCGGTCAAAGCGGTCTCTGACCTGTACGCGCCGGCTTCCGGTGAGGTGGTCGAGATCAACACCGAGTTGGCCGACAACGTCGATGCCATCCACGACGATGCTTTTGGAGCTGGTTGGATGCTGAAGATCCGCCCCAGCGACGCCGACCCGCT
Organism: Planctomycetota bacterium; assembly: GCA_029260765.1. Lineage (GTDB taxonomy): Bacteria > Planctomycetota > J058 > JAJDCP01 > JAJDCP01 > JAJDCP01. The sequence goes on along the minus strand of JAJDCP010000084.1, from coordinate 24,101 downwards.
GGCGGGCTTGCTGAGTGCGGCAGAATACGACCAGCAGATCGAGTCCCACTGACAGAGACCGCGGCCTGACGACGTTGCCCGGGGCGACGCTCTGACCTTCGAAGAGGCACCACCATGCGCTTTCTCGCCACGCAAGCCGAAGACGTCCAGACGATGCTCGCAGCCATCGGCGTACGCAGCGTCGATGCACTGTTTGAGGACATCCCTGAAGAGCTGCGCCTGAAGGCACCGCTCGACCTGCCCGACCCCTGCAGCGAGCTCGAGCTCGAGCAGGAGCTGAGCGCGATCACCCGAACCAACCGTGCGCTGGGATCCGGGCGGCCGTCGTTCCTCGGAGCGGGCATCTACAACCACTTCATCCCTGCCTTCGTCGGGACACTGGCCGGGCGCGGCGAGTTCCTGACCGCCTACACGCCCTACCAGGCCGAAGCCAGCCAGGGCACGCTGCAGGCGATGTTTGAATACCAGACCATGATCTCCGAGATCAGTGGTCTGCCGATCGCCAACGCCTCGTTGTACGACGGACCGACATCGGTGATGGAGGGCTGCGTGCTGGCCCACAACGTCGGCCGCCGCATGCGCTTTCTGGTCTCTGAGGGCTTGCACCCCGAGACCCTCGAGGTGCTCGAGACCCTGTTCCGCTTCACCCGGCTCGAGCTCGAGCGCATGCCGCTCGGACCAGACGGACGCACCGTATTGCCCGCCGAAGTCGGCGCAGATATCGCCGCGGTTGTGGTGCAGAGCCCCAACTTCTTCGGCTGCCTCGAAGACGTCGAAGCCGCCGGAGCCGCGGCGCATTCTGCTGGCGCCCATCTGGTGGTCAGCGCCGACCCCTTGACGCTGTCCCTGATCGAGGCTCCCGGCAAGCAGGGGGCGGATATCGTCGTGGGCGAAGCCCAGGTGTTTGGCAACGGGCTGAGCTTCGGTGGACCGCATCTGGGCTACATGGCCTGCGGCCCGAAGTTCCTGCGCCGCCTGCCTGGCAGGTTGGTCGGGCAGACCACCGACAAAGACGGCAAGCGCGCGTTCACTCTGACGTTGCAGACCCGCGAGCAACATATCCGGCGCGAGAAGGCCACCTCGAACATCTGTACCAACCAGGGGTTGATTGCCCTGCGGGCGGCGATCTACCTCGCGGGCCTCGGCAAGCAGAACTTCCAGAAACTCGGGCGCTTGTGCTTGAAGTCCGCCCACTATCTGGCCCGCGAGCTCGAGCAGCACACGCTGTTGCGGCGTCGCTATGCGGAGACACCTTTCTTCCGCGAGGTATGCTTCGACAGCCCGGTGCCGGTCGCCCAACTGAACCGCGCCCTCGATGCGGCCGGGCTCGAGGGAGGACTGGCCTTGAGCCGGTTCTGGCCCGATGACTCCGGAGGCTGGCTGCTGGCGACCACCGACCGAATCCGCCGCCAGGATATCGATCTGTTGGTGCAGACCGTCAAGGAGGTGGAAGGATGCTGCCGTTGATTTTCGATCAGAGCCGCAGCGGGCGAACGGCCATCGATATCCCCGATGCGGACAAGGCTTTCCCCGAGATCTCCCTGGAAGACTGCCTGCCGGCCAAGCTGCTGCGCCAGGAGCCGGCGGATCTGCCCGAGGTGGACGAGCTGAGCTGCGTGCGGCACTTCACACGGCTGAGCCAACGGAACTTCTCCATCGACACGCATTTCTATCCGCTCGGCTCCTGCACGATGAAGTACAACCCTCGCTTCAATGAAGCGCTCGCGAGCTGGCCGCAGCTGTTCGACATCCATCCCTACCAGGACGAGGCTTCGCTGCAGGGAGCCCTGCAGATTGCCTGGGAAGTGGAGCGCTACCTCGCCGAGATCAGCGGACTGCCCGGTGTCTGCCTGCAACCGGCGGCCGGTGCACAGGGTGAGCTGGCGGGCTTGCTGACCATCAAGGCCTGCCTGCGGAGCCGCGGACAGGGCGCGCGCGGCAAGGTCTTGATTCCCGAGTCGGCGCACGGCACCAACCCGGCCAGCTGCGCTTTCGCCGACCTGCAGGTCGTGCCACTCAAGGCAGGGCCCGACGGCGACGTCGATATGGCAGACCTCGACGCCAAGCTCGACGAGCAGACCGCCGCCTTGATGATCACCAACCCGAGCACCCTCGGACTGTTCGAGAAGAACATCCAGCTGATCTGCCAAAAGGTGCACGCCGTGGGCGGCATGGTGTACATGGACGGCGCGAACCTCAACGCGATGCTGGGAGTCACGCGGCCGGGGGACTTCGGTGTGGACGTGATGCACACCAACCTGCACAAGACCTTCTCCACGCCCCACGGAGGCGGAGGCCCGGGAGCTGGGCCGATCATGGTCTGTGAGGAGCTCATCCCCTTCCTGCCTGTGCCTCGCATCGTGCAACGAGAGGGCCGCTATTCCCTCAGCTCCGACGCGCCCGATTCGATCGGCCGCGTGCGCGGCTTCCTCGGCAACATGGGGATGGTGTTCCGCGCCTGGGCGTACATCCGAGCGTATGGCCGGGGTCTGCGCAAGGTGGCTGAGCATGCGGTGTTGCACGCCAACTACCTGCGCGTGCGGCTGTCCGGACACTACGACGTCGCCTTCCCGCGCATCTGCCAGCATGAGGTCGTGCTCAGCTTGAAGCGCCTGAAGAAAGAGACCGGGGTCAACACCCTCGACGTCGCCAAGCGCCTGCTCGACTACGGCTTCCACGCACCGACGATCTACTTCCCACTGGTTGTGCCCGAGGCGCTGATGATCGAGCCGACCGAGACGGAGTCGCTCGAGACGCTCGACAGCTTCGTCGAGGCCCTGCTGGCGATCCATCGCGAGGCACACGAACAGCCCGAGCTGGTGCGCTCGGCTCCCAATAGCCTGCGTCTGCGTCGGCTTGACGAGGTCAAGGCCGCCCGTAAGCCCGTCACGCGGCGTTTCGGATGCCCCGCGAAATCCGAGCCGGGCACTTGAACGCGCCGGTCAGGATCCGCGACCTCGAGGCCGGACTCGAGCCGCGCCCGTTGCCCAAGCCCCGCGAGCTGTCACGGGGGCGGACGGTGATGGGAATCCTGGGCGGAGTGCTGCTGCTTGTGAGCTCACCCGGTTGGCTGCCGGCGATGCTGATCGTGAGCTTCCTGTACCTGTACGGGAAGTTCTGTCTCTTCATTACCACGCAGGCCATCGATGGTCTCAGCCGGCTGACGGTCGGCAGCGAGCCCGTGTACCACTGGAGCGTGCTGGCCTTGCTGGCGCTGCCGAGCCTGGTGCTGGTGCCCCCGCTGGTGGTGCTCAACTCGATCAACGGCATCATACGCTACTACGGACGCTCATTGTTGCGCGTCGTTCGGTCCGGAGAGCCCAGCAATCTACACAGCACCCTGACCGGGTACCTGCTGTCCCCCCTGCTGCTTCCGATCTGCTTGATCGCGGTGCTCTGGGTGCTCAGCGTCGAGATCATCTGGAACATGGTGATCTTACCGCTGTTCCAGCGCTGAGCGTAGCGTTGGGGAGGACGCACAGACGCGGGACCACCGCCTGTAGCGTCGGTCTAGGACCGACGAGCAGACCGATCTGGATGGAACAGCCCTGATTCTCTGGGAGCCGCCGTTGCGCACACAGTTTTCGGCGCTCGCAGAGGCTGTCTCAGGGAACGCGACTTCGCCGCAGGATTGCTTTGGATCATCATGTAGGGGCGAGGTTTACCCTCGCCCGCGGGCGGGGGTAAACCCCGCCCCTACAAGAGGAACGGTCGGTTCTTAGACGATTCTCAGATTTGCCCCAGTGGACATCGTACGGCGACTCCAGATGCCTCGAACGTTCCCGTGAGACAGCCGCTCGCAGAGCGCTTCTACAGCGCAGGCCAGCTGTCCCTGCGTACACAGCACCAGCGCAGAGACAAGAAGGCATCAAAGAGTTCGCAGCGGGAGATAGAAGGCCGGGCAGGGTCTCAGATGGCCTGAAGCTCAAGCCAGCCAGCGTTGGTACCGAGCTGGTACTTCTGGTAACGGTTTTCGGCGTTGATCGCCCAATCTCCGATGTCCATCACGTCGTACAACTCGGCAACATCATCGATCTCAACGGTCCGCAACAGTTTTCCAGAACAGTAGATGGAAAACTTCATGGTGTTCTCCCCGGCACGTCTCGGTACGCGCACCCTACTTCTATCTTAGGACGCGTCACGCAGCTCTTCTATTTGGTTAATCCCCCCGTGCCCCGAAATTGTTGAGGACATCTGTAAAAAAATCGTCCCGAGACCGCACCACGGCTTGCGATCCCCAGTCATCCATTCCCGCTTCTCCGCTTCGTGGGCGGAGCTGCGCAGGTACGTGCCTCGATGTACGACGATGCCATGCAGATGCGTCGGCATGGCAGAAAAAGAAAATATTCTTTTCCGAAGCGAGGGGGCGGTTCCCGGGAGCGCCTCAAGGATCGGCGCGCAGGACCTCGAAGCTGCGCCCACTGAAGCAGAAGACATCGCCGCCGAAGTTCAGCAGCTCGACGCGCCTGCCCTCGAGTCTGTGTCGGGTGACCTGGCCGGTTGCCAGCTCTACCCGCACCACTCCTCCGCGGACAGGGATCCACAACGCCCCGCGCACCACGATCGGGTCCCCAGCGGGAGCGATCTGGAGCTTCGCAAAGTCCAACATCCCGACGCGCCGTCCCGTCTGCAGGTCCACCAACAGGGCGCGGTCTTTGCCGGCGAGCACGACCGGCCCGGTGCGCCCGGGCACCAGGCTGCCGTCCCGCGCGTCGAGGGCGAAACGCAGCGCACCGTCAGCTGGGTCGAGACCACTGATCTTGTGCTTCTCCAAGCGCAAACACAGCACACCATCCCGCCAACCCAGCTCGGGAGGCTTGCTGGCCGCGACCTTCGCCATACGGGCCCACAACAGCTCCCCCGTCGAGCCGCGCAGGCTGAAGACAGCGCCGCGCAGGGCCAGATGGACCAGCACATCTCCCTGGCCATCGGGACCGACACTCAGCTCCAGAGGCAGGCGGTCGGCGTCACAATCGACCAGATAGCTCGAACGCTGTAGCTTGCCGTCCGGAGGCAAGCGCACACTGTAGATCTCACAGCGCGGCGGCGGCGAATGAAACACCAGCAATGTTCCGCCTGACGAGAGCAACACGAGCCCGGCAGGCTCTGCGCCATCGATCAGGTCGAGCTTCGCCGGGTCGAGCACAACGTCGAGCACAAGACCGCCGTCTTTCCCCGACAAGACGCGCAAGCGGTCACGGGTCAGCAGTCCGACCCTGCCATAGCCAGCCGCCAACACAGGGGTGTCGAAGCCCCCCAGATCCTCCCGAACCCAGATGCGGCGCCTACGGCCGACATCGATGCCGACGAGGGCGTCGCCGTCGAGCACGAACACCCGCGCTCCGTCGTAGACCAGTTTTCTCGTGCGGTCGCCGCAATGCCCGGTCTGGGGATTGAGCAGATCTTCCGGCAGCTGGCCTACCTGAGCCAGGCGCTCTTTGATCTCTGCGCGGGAGAAGCCGGACCCCGCCCGCAACTGCCGCTCCCAGGTCATACGCGCCAGAAATGCATCACCCCGCTCGAACTGCAGGTCGCCCAGCCGCACGCGCAGCTCCGCGGCCTTTCTGGTGTTGGGATAGCGGCCGATGATCGCGAGCAACGCTTCGTCACTGGGCTGCGGGCCCAGTTTCGCCGCCTCGCGGATGGCGAGAGCCTCGGCCACCGAAAGAGGCCGTACCGTCAGATTCCGCAGCAGCTGCTCTGCAAGCACGCGGCAGCCCACGAATTGTTGGGGATCCGTGGTGGCTAGAAACACCTGCTCGGCCACCGGCAGCTCCGCGATGGCGAGCAGCAGCTCGGCGGCGCGCTCTGTTTGTCCCTTGGCGGCCATCTCGCTGGCCCGGTTGAAGGCCTCGGAGATCTCGCGGTTGTAGGGGAACTGAACGGGCTCGTCGGCGTGTAGGAACATCCAGCAGCAGAAGAAACACAGAGCTGCGCGTCTCATGTTTCAAGGAATAGCGCAAGAGCCGACACGGTGCAAGCCTGCCCGTCGGTCTGCTAGACTCAAGCGAATGCCGCACCCCTGGAGACGAGACATGTCCTTGTTTCGAAACATCACCAGCCTGTTGCTGCTGATGCTGCTGCTCAGTGGTTGTTACGAGCCGCCCAGCACCAACATCACCGTGCCGATCCAGGCGACCCAGGAGAAGAGCGCCTTGCTCTCGCTGCGGGAGCTGCACGCCGCACAGCAACACCATCTGGCCCAGCTGGGCAGCTATGCCTCCAGCCTGAACGCGCTGGTCAGCAGTGGCGCGCTCCAAGGGGGGCTCGCCGACGGCGAAAAGAGCGGCTACCGCTTCAGCGTGCTGGCTGCCACGGCCAGCAGCTTCCAGCTCATCGCCGAGCCCATCGAGTTCGGCAAGACCGGCCGCCGCCGCTATTACACCGACCAGAGCGGGGTGATCCGTTTCAGCAAGGACGCCAACCAGGCGTTGGACACCAGCTTGCCCGCCGTACAGTAACGCTAAAAAAAATCCTGCCCGTTGCCACAAAACCGCCTGGCCATGTGTAGACAAGGGTGGGAAAACGAAGCGGCGGGCCGATGCAGACGAAATCAGACCTCGAGAGCATCCGCCGTGTGCTGGCGGGCGATCGCGAAGCCTTCGCAGACCTCGTCGAACGCTATCAGCAACGCGTGGTCGCAACCATCCGTCGGCTACTAGCTGACCCCCATGCCAGCGAGGACGTGGCCCAGGATGTGTTCCTGGCGGCGTTCCGCAAGCTGGCCAGCTTTGATCCCCAGCGTGGCAGCTTCGGGAGCTGGTTGTTCAGCATCGCCCGCAACCGCAGCCTGAATAGCCTGCGGCAGCGGCGGCCCGATCTGCACGCCCATCTGGACCAGCACCCTGCCCCCATTCCAAACGGGCAGCCGGACGAGCTGCGCCAACTGCTCGACCGGCAGCTGTTGCGGCTTCCCGTCGCGCAAAAGAGCGCTTGGGTGCTGCGGCACATAGCCGAGTTGAGTTACGCCGAGGTCGCCCGTCTCGAAGGTGTGCCGGAAGCGACCGTACGCTCGCGCGTCAGTCGCGCTGGAGAACGCCTGCGCAGCGCCCTGCGCTCGCGCATAGGAGAGCATTATGAGACCTGAGGACCCTCTGCAGGAATGGCTCGAAGAAGCGCGCTGCGCCGGACCTGGTCCGGGCTTCTCCGAGCGGGTGATGGCACGGGTACGCGCCACCGCTCGCCGCTCACCGGGCCGCCTGATGGCGGTCGCCGCGTTGTTCTGCGCCGGGCTGGGACTGGCGCTGGTACGCACCGGCGCACTGTGTCTGGTGCTGTTGCAGAGCTCTATGGAGGCCTTCTGACATGACCCAACCCCGCCGTCCCCTGCTGGCCGCGCTGCTCAGCTTTGCCGCCCCCGGACTGGGACAGGTCTATTGCGGCGCGATCGCCGCGGGCCTGGTGCTCCAGTTCTTCCACCTGCTGCTCGCCAGCCTGGCCATCCTCGCCGCGCTTCAGCCCACATTCGGCCTGCGCCTGCTAGCCCTGGCGGCGGCGCTGGCAACAGGGCTGCTCTGGCTGTACGCGGTGCTCGATGCCCGGAGCCGAGCCCGTGCCGCCGGCGCAGAGTACACCCTCAAGGACTACAACCGTTGGTTCGTCTACCTCGCGCTGTTCCTGCTGCCCCTGCCGCTGTCGGTGGGCTGGCTGCGCAGCATCCAGAGCGACCTGCTGCAGGCCTTCCGGATCGCATCCCACTCCATGGCACCCAGCCTCGAGCCCGGAGACCTGGTGCTGTCCAACAAGCTGGCCTACCGGCTCGAGCCGGTGCGGCGCGGCGATGTGATCATCTTTCCTCATCCGGACAAGCCCTTCCAGAGCCACGTCAAGCGGGTCGTCGGCCTGCCCGGCGACACTCTGGAGTGTTCCGGCGAGGAGCTGCGCATCAATGGACGTGCACCGCAACGCAGCCCGGTCGGCGCTGATCCCACGCTGGTATGGGAGGACTGGGGGGAGACGCGTTACCAGATAGAGCTCGAAGCCTGCGACAGCTCCGGGCCGACGCTGCGGGTGGTTGTTCCTCATGGCACGGTCTTCGTGCTCGGCGATGGCCGCAACAACTCCTTCGACAGCCGCCACTATGGCAGCGTGTCGATCGCCACCATCAACGGCCGGGTCGATCAACGGGTCTGGCCGCGTTGGGAGAGCCTGCAGCCCGCACGCGAATGAGGACTCAACGCCGCAGCTGCCGCACCGTCTTCGCCAGCAGGCCTGCCGCACGTTCCAGCTCGCCGTCCGGATGCCGAGGACCGAGCGAGACACGGATGCAACTCTCGGCGAACTCCCGCCCATAACCGAGGCCCAGCACCACCTGCGACGGCTCCTCAGCTCCTGAAGAGCAGGCGGCTCCGCGCGAGCAGGCCAGCCCCTCGAGGTCGAGCCGCATCACCAGGCTGCGGGCGCGCACCCCCGCACAATGCAGGGTGAGCACGCCCGGCAGACGCCCGCCGCAAGCCAACGGCTCGACTCCGGCCTGGGCTGCCGCCAACGCAGTCAGGAAGCGGGTCTCGGCGAGCTGCATCGCGGCCCTGGGGAATGCCTCGCCCGCCTGCAGCGCCGCCGCAAAGGCCGCCGCCAGGGCAGCACTCTCCGTGCCGGCCCGCCGGCCCAACTCTTGCGCGCCGGGCAGCAACGCGGCGAAAGGGACGTCTGCCGGCAGCCGCAGCACTCCGATGCCGGGCAGTCCCCCGATCTTGTGGGCTGAGAAAGACCAGAGCACTCTGCCCGGCAGCTGGGGAATCGCGCCACGGCCGAGCAGGGCGACCCCATCGAGATGCAGCGGAACCTCCGCGGCCGCACACAGCTCCGCGACCTCGCGCAGAGGCAACAGCGTGCCGAGCTCATTGGAGTACGCGAGCAGACTCACCAACGAGGCGCCCTCCTGCAAGGCTTCTGCGAGGACCGCCAGGTCCAACACAGCGCTCCGGCTGACCGGCAGGTCGACGCGCTCGAAACCGCGCTGAACGAGCCGCTGCAACGCCGCGTCCACACAGGCATGCTCCAGGGGACTTGTCAAGATGCGGCGCCCCGCTCCCACGCGCGAACGCGCCTCGGCCACGCCGAGCAAGGCGGTCTGGCAGGACTCGCTCCCCCCCGAGGTCAACAACAACTCGGCGGCGGGGAAGCCCAGACGGGAAGCGATGCTCTCGCGCGCTTCTTCGAGCAGCCCACGCGCCGCCCGGCCTTCGGTGTGGGCGCTCGACGGGTTGCCCGTGAGCTGCTGGCTGGCCGTCACGAAGGCGTCGAGCGCCCTCGGGAGCGCCGGGCAGGTCGCGCTATGGTCGAGATAGATGCGCGTCATAAGCTGCTCGCGATCTCCTCGAGGGCGCCCACGGCAGTGCGCACCTCCTCGATCTTGTTGAGAGCGCTCAGGCTCAGGCGCAGGCTGCCGTGCGGATAGCTGCCGAGCAGCCGATGCGCGTCGGGTGCGCAATGCAGACCCGCCCGCGCGGCGATGCCGAGGCTGTCGAGCAGCGCGGCCAGCTCGCAGGCCGCCATGCCTTCCAGCTGCAACGAGACCAGCGGTGCTCCCCCGGCATCCTCGCGACCGAGCACGCGCACCCTGGGGATGCGCGCCAGGCCATCAAGCAGCTCCAGCAACAATGCCTGCTCGTGCTTGTGGACCTTCTCTAGACCCTCCCCGAAGAGCCACCGCAGGCCCTCTCCCAGCGCGTGTATGCCGGGCACATTCAGGGTGCCTGCCTCCAGCCCGGCCGGCAGCTCTTCGGGCATGGCGGGCACCCCGGAGTGCGCACCCGTTCCTCCCTGGAGCAGTGGTCGTATACGCAGCGCCGGGTGCACGTAGAGAGCTCCACAGCCCGGCAACCCGAACAGCCCCTTGTGACCGGTCAGCACAATGCAACACGGCACCTCCGACGGATTGAAGCCCAGCGGCAGACAACCGGCGGCCTGGGCGGTATCGATCAAGAGCGGCACTTGATAGCGGGCGGCCAGCGCGGCGATGTCCCCCAAGGGCTGTGCCAGACCGCTGACATTTGAGGCCTGATTGACGACCAGCAAGCGGGGCCGCGCCTCGGGCCGCAGGTCGGCGAGGCGCTGCTGCAACACGCCGGGCAGCACGCGTCCCAACGGATCGTGGGGCAACTGCGCGACCTGCACACCCCGTCGCTGGCAGACATGCAACGGCCGGCAGACGGCGTTGTGCTCCAAGGCGGAGATCCAGACAGCATCGCCCGCCTGCAGCAGGCCGTGAAGCACCGTGTTCAGCCCAGCGGTGGCGCCGCTGTTGAAGGCTATACGGCGTGGCTCGGAGACTCCCAACAACTTCGCGAGCAGGCGGCGTGTGCGCTCGATAGCCGCGGCGGAGGCTTGCGCCAGGCTGTGGGTGCCGCGCCCGGGGTTGGCGAGCTGCGTGCGGATGAAGCTCTCGCTGGCCCGGTAGACCGGCTCGGGTTTGGGGAAACTGGTGGCGGCGTTGTCGAGGTAGATCATCGCCTCAACCACCGAGGTAGCGGTCTTTGACCGCCCGCGCACGAGCGGGATCTTCGGTACCCAGGATCACACAACGGCCGTCGGGAAAGACCGTCAGAGTCAGTCCTTCGACCGCGAAACGCAGGAAGAAGCGCGACGGCTGCACATCTCCATGCGGCGCCAACCGGGCGGCCAACTCCGCCAGGTCGATGGCGCCCGCTCCGGGCAGCTGCACGGCATTGCGTCCACACAACACGCTCGAGCGTGGGTAGGCATCGCCGAGCAAGAAGTCACGTTCTCCGTGGCAGGCGGGACAGGCAGGATCCGGCTGCAGCGCCGCCCGCCGCATCGCACTCTGGCTCGCATCGAAGAGGTCGATGCCCGGTGCATCTTCCTCCGCCTGGCCCGTCAGGTAGCGCAAGGCCTTGCAGGCAGAGAGACTGGCCACCACACCGACGGCCGGCCCCAGCACCCCCGCCGTATCGCAGGTCGCCACGCTGCCCACCGGGGGAATCTCGGGCAGGAAACAACGGAAGCACGGACCGCCGGGCAGGAACAGCGCCGACTGACCGCGGTAGCCCAGGGCCGCGCTGTAGATCCAGGCCGTACCTGTCTCGAGAGCCCAGTCGTTGAGCAAGAGCCGGCTGGCGAAGTTGTCTGTCCCGTCGAGGACCAGATCGCAGCCTTCCAACAGTCCCTCGATGCTGTCGGGACTCAGGTCGCGCACGCGAGGGAACACGCGGATGGCGGAATTGACCCGTCCCAACTGGCGCGCCGCCGCCACAGCCTTGGGTTCTCCGAGGTCGGCCTCATCGAACAACAACTGGCGCTGCAGATTGGTCTGCTCGACCCAATCGCGGTCGATCAATACCAGCTCACCGACTCCTGCCCGCGCCAACCATTCGGCCTGGGCCCCGCCTGTGGCACCACAACCTACGACAGCAACACGGCTTGCGGTGAGCGTACGCTGGCCCTCGCTGCCGAATCCTGGCAGGCACATCTGGCGCGCGTAGCGCTGCTCGGGTCGCTCGCTCGGCTCCGTGATTCCGCCTCCGCTCGCGGCAGCCTGACCGCGTGTGTGCTAAAACTGAATAAGCCGCTGCGCGGGACATGTCCAAAAAAAACCCGAAAGAACTTCCCCAGCAAGACGGTCTTCAGGAGAAACAGCGTGGAGGAGGACCGGATGGAGAGCGTGAAGACCACCCATCTGGCCCGTGAAGCCTTGGAGGAACCGCGTGACCAGAACCGCTGCCACGGACGGCTGTTCACTCGCGTGCTGGATCGGATCTCACGCTACTTCTTCAAGCAGGTCTGGAACCGCAGCGACGTCGACGACCTGGTCGGCCAGACGTTGCTGTTGCTGCAGACCTCGCTGCGCGAAGGCAGCTACGACCCCAGTCGCTCGTTCAACGCCTGGATGTGGCTCAAGGCACACACCGTGTACCTGCGCTACCTGCAGCGTCGCCAGAAACGCCCGGCGAAGCTGCCGCATGCTGTGGCCGACCGACATCCGGATCCCTGCGCGCAGGTCGACGCGCGCCATGACGCCGGGGTGCTGCTGGGCAAGTTGCAGCAGCGTCTGGGAGCGGAGGACTACGAGATTTTTCTGCTGGCCTATGACGAGAGACTGAGTCAGGTCGAGATCGCAGAGATCCTCGACCGGGACCGCAAGACCATCCGGGCGCGCCTGCGGAAAGCGAGTGCCGTAGCCCGGGAGTTGCTGGAGGCATGATGGGACCTACCCGTACCACCGACAGCGCAGGCTGCGATGCCCAGCTGGCTCGGGCGTGGCGCACCTTGTTCGACGCGGTCGACGCCCCACTGAGCGAGGCGAACCGGGAGACCGCCGAAGAGCTGGGCCGCGACCTCGACCAGCGCTCCCTGCTACCGGTCGCGCTCGGCGAAACCCTGGGCGCCTACCGCGTCGAGTCGGTGCTGGGCGTGGGAGGGCAAGCGGTGGTGTATCTCGGCCGGCACGCCCTGGTCAACCGCACGGCAGCTTTGAAGGTTCCCCTGCGCGATGTGTCGGACCGGCTGATGGTGGAGGCACGCTCGCTGGCCGACCTCAACCACCCCCACATCGTGCGGATGGAAGATGTGGTGCTGCAGGAATCTCGCGCCTTCCTGGTTCTCGAGCACCTCAAAGGCGGCAGCCTCGCGGATCTGCTCGAGCAGCACCCGAAGGGGCTGCCTGAAGAGCGGGTGCTCGGCATCGCCCGCAGCGTGGCCGAGGCGCTGAGCTGGGCACACGCCAAGGGCGTGGTGCACCTCGACCTCAAACCACAGAACGTGCTGTTCGACGAACACGGCAACTGCAAGGTGACCGACTTCGGCATCGGCAAGAGCCTGGGCGAGGTGCTGATCCGCAGCCTGTCTCGGGGAACCCGTACCGGGGGCCTCGGCACGCCACTCTATCTGGCCCCCGAGCAGGCGATGCCCGAGCTGCTTGCGCCCGGGGAGCGCCTGGACGGGCGCGCCGATCTCTACAGCCTCGGAAAGCTCCTGTACCACATGCTGACGGGCAGGCAGCCGCTGGCGGTCTTGCCGCTGAGCCATGTGCGTCCGGACTGCCAACCGGGCTGGGAGAAGCTGATCTTCCAGCTGCTCGAAGAAGACCGCGCGCGCAGGGTGGAGTCGGCAACCGCTGTCGAATGCCGGCTCGGAGAGATCGCGCTGGAGCTGGCGCGGGCACAGAGCGCGGTGTTTGTCGAAGAGGCCGCAGCGGAGATCTCGCAGGCTGGCGAGGCGGCGCCGGTCCAGAGCAGGACTGCTCCCCGAGTGCAGCCCTTTCACAGCCTGGGGCGCTACTTCTTTCTACCCAGCATGATCTTCGCCTTTGCAGGCCTCAGCCTGCCCGTAGGTTCGCTCGACAGCTTCTATGGCAGCTCCCTGCTGGTGCAGACGGGCTTGATCTTTGGATCGATGCTGGCGCTGGCGGTGCTGCTCGAATGGGCGGCGACACGGCAGGTGCGGGTGCTGAGCCTGAGCAGCCAGGCAGGACTGTTGGTGCTGACCGCGGGAGTCGGGCTGTTTGCGTTCGGTTTCGGCGACGTCGGATTCCGCATGGAAGGCGGCGCGTATTGGGCCCTGGCTGTCGGGCTGCCGCTGCTGGTGCTCGGGTTGCTGGTGTTGTGCATGAAGATGTTCCTGTCCCATGATCTACAGAGGATGTTGGCTTCTGATTCACCAGAAGCGGCCTCTGCAGGCAGCGCGGGCCTCTTCCACCTGGCAGTCCTCGCAGGGGGCGTCGCGCTCGTCGCGATAGCCTTCTTCCAGGGCGGGGATCTCGAGCCGTACAGCGCGGGCAGCCCACGCGCCAACGCGATCAAGCAGGTTCTGCTCAGCGTCGGCTGGACACTCTTCGGGCTCGGCTTGTTCCTCACCAATAGCTGGGGCATCGAGCGCCGGCTGCGCGGGAAGGTGCGCGTGTTCTCGGCAGCGCTCGGAGGGGCTCTGCTTTTGTTGGCGCTGTCGGTCGCGTTGCTTGCGTCGGGCCTGGGTTGGACTGAGGTGATCCGGCATTTGTCGGGGCCGAGTTGGGCGTTGGGCATCGGCCTGCCCCTGCTGATCAACGCCGTCGGCCTGCTGAGCTTCCAATTGCTGAAGCTGCTGCACCCGCGGCTCGAGCGTCCACCCGCGAGCCCAGGTGGGACGAGCAGCCGGCCCAGCCCGATCGAACGGGCGCGGGCGTGGTTGCTGGGAGAAGCGGCGCCAGACCGCTCCAGCCAGGACTAGGGTGGAGTTTGGCGCTTTCCGGGGTGCGGCCGGCGGGCAACAACCGGTGTGGGAACTCGACGCCCAACACTTCTGAGGAATGCCTCTCGGCAAGGGGTGCGGTGAAAGTGCAGAAGCGAAGAACGAGGCCCGGTCATGCGGGAGCGCCCCGGCCGACTCGACACCGCCGGCGAGACCGATCTCCGCGGATGAACCGAGTTTCCCTAAGAGACCCCCGCCAGGGTCCTACTCATAGACCGACGTCACAGCGGCTGGAACCCTGTTCCGCAGCGGTTCCTCCCCTGTAGCGGCGCTCTGTGAGCGCCGGAAGCCGCTTCCCCAGCGGCTGCCCCGAAGATCTGGGGTGACTCTATGCGGGTCGGCGTTCCCGTCGGGCATAGCAGACTGCGGCTGCAAGCCGCGTCCGCAGCGGTTCCTCCCCCTGTAGCGGGACTGCCTTACGGAACGCGGCCAGCGAAATCGCCAGACTCTAGCCTAGTGCTGCGTCGGGCGGGGCTGCTCAGATATCCGTATACGCCGCGTCACCCATGTCCGGATCGTCGCGGATCTTGCGCAGCCGGTGCGCCCAGAAGGCGCCCTTGGCCGCATCGGCCAGCTTCGAGATGATCTGTTTGTCGGTCATCCCTGCCGGACGGCTCTCGCCGAGGGCTCGCTTGACGAAGCTGCGCATGCCTCCTGCTCCCATCTGCACACAGCGGTCGAACAACACCGACAAGCCGCGGGCGGTCTTGATGCCATACTTCTTGGCTGTCGGCAGGATCGGGTTGAAGTAGTTGCTCATCGCGATCTTGCGCTGGGCCTCCTGGAAGAAGGGGTCCTTGCCTGCCGCGGTGAAGCGACCATGCCAGGGAGCCTTCCAGAGGTCGGCACCATCGACCGGCTGCACGCGCGCGCTGCGGCCGCCCGGGCTCTTGCGGCTGCTCGCACCCGAGCGGTTCACGATCTCGAGCATCTTCTCGGCGGATGGGCCGAAAGCGGCCTTGAACTTGGTGGCGTCTGCGGCGTGCGCGGTCTTCAGCACCTTCCCCAGCGACCCGCTGTCCTGGGTGAACTGGATGAAGCCCCAGGAGATGCCGACGTGGTATTTGCCCTTCGCTGGATGGTTGCCGAACTTGCCCTCGAACTCGCCATCGGCGTTGATCGACCAGTACTTGCCCTCGAATTTCGAGGTGACGTTGATGATCTTCATCTTCTCCGCTTCGGTCAGCGGCACACCGCCCTTCGGCTTTTCGCCGGGGTCGACAGTGGGAGTCGAGGGGCTGCCCGATGGACTTCCGCTCGCGGGGCTATCTCCGGAGGGGCTGCCTCCGGAGGGACTTCCACCTGACGGGCTTCCTCCCGAAGGACTGCCACCTGACGGGCTTCCTCCCGAAGGACTGCCACCGGACGGGCTTCCTCCCTAAGGACTTCCACCTGTCGGGCTTCCTCCCGAAGGACTTCCACCGGACGGGCTTCCACCGGACGGACTGCCACCCGAAGGACTGCCACCCGATGAAGGCGCCCCACCCGATGGGCTGCCTCCCGATGCCGGCGCCCCCCCAGACGCTGGCGCGCCTCCCGACGATGGCGAGCCTCCGCCCTGGGCCAGAGCGGCAGCCCCATCTGCGGCTTGCTGCGTGACCGCCGTGCCGGTCGTCGCCCCCATCCCCTCAGTCACCTGATCGGCAGTCGCGTTGGGGTTTCCGCCCGCCGCCTCCATCCCCATCATCGGCGCCGCACCCGCCATACCTGCGGCGCCCAGCGCCGCGCCCAGGGTCTGCAGGATCGCGTCGAGCGTCGAGGGGGGAATCACCACCGGCACGCCCGGCATCTGCAGGCCCACCGGCGCTCCCACCAGGTTGCAGACTCCTCCGGCGTAGATGTTCGCCACGCCTCCAGCCTCACAGCCGAAGCTGCCCGCGCCGGTCACCTCGCCCTTGGAGCCCTGTACGTTCAACGCAGCGCCCGCTTTGACTCCGACCACGCCGCCGGCCTTCAGCTCGAGTTGGGCACGAGAATCAAACGTGGTCGTGCCTCCGGACTTGATCACCACCACATTGTGCGAGCCCAGCGTGGCATCTCCGAGCACCTGGACGACGACTTCTTTGGCCGACAAGCTCATACTGCCCGCAGGGCAGTTGAGCAGGTTGTTGCCGTCCGCGTTGCTGATCTTGACCTTCTTCTCTTCGGTGATCAGATCGAAGCGATGCTTGCCCGTCTTGTCGGAGACCGTCAGGCCACTGTTGTCGTCAAACACGATCATGTGGCCCGAGCGGGAACGGATGTACTTCTTGTCGTTCTTCCCGTCGGCGTTGAACGCGCCCGTGTGGCTGTCGGCGTGGCTGGGATCTTCGACGCATTGCGGGCAGAAGACATCGTACAGCGAAGGCGGCCTGTCCTTGTCATTCCAGAGCACGCCGAGCACGAAGGGCCGCGTGATGTCGCCATGCTCGAAGCCGACCAGGCACTCGTCCCCGACCTCGGGCAAGAACCAGAAGCCGCGGCCCTTGCCCGCCATCGGCTGCACCACCCGCGCCCAATGGCTCTCGACCCCCTCCCCCATCCAGGGCAGCAGCAGCTTGACCCGCCCCAGCCCCTCTTCGTCCTGGTTGTTCGACACCAGGCCGATAGCCAACCCCGTCATCCGCATCAGGGTTCGATCGCTGGCAGTCTTCAGCATGCGTGTCCTTCCGCTCTCGGCTGTCGCTCCCTATTGTAGCGCCGGTCCGAGCGAAGCTCACGGGCGCAGGCGGGCGAAGGCGCGCAGGAAGTTCCCGCCGAGGATCCTACCGATGCGTTCGGGTTCCCATCCGCGCCGCAGCATAGCGTCGACCAGCCGGGGATAGGAGGCACCGTCGCGCAACTCCGCGGGAGGCAAAATCGCTCCATCATAATCGCTACCGAGCGCGACGTGCCGTTCTCCCACGGTCTTGATCACGTGCTCCATGTGTTCGAGGATCATACCCGCGTCGCGGGGACCGCCGGCGCGCCGCAAAAAGGGCTGCGCGAAGATGATGCCCACGCAGCCGTCGGTGTCCGCCACCGCCCGCAGCTGCTCGTCGTCGAGGTTGCGCCAATGCGGAGTGACGCCGCACACTCCCGTGTGGGTGACCAGCAGCGGCTGGTCTCGATCGTGAACCGCGACGGCTTCGCGGAAGCCCTCGCGGTTGATGTGGGCGAGGTCGACGAAGATGCGCTCTGCGTTGAGCGCCTCGATGCAGCGTGCGCCCTCGCGGCTCAAACCGCGCTTCCGTCCCCAGAGTGCCAGGGGGCTCGAGGTGGCGCCGTAGATCGAGTTGGTCAGATGCACCAGAGTCACGCGGGTGATCAGGCCTTCGGGGATCGAGGCGGGCCCGTTCGGAGCCGCCTGCAGGGCGTTGCCTCCTTGAATTGCCAGCATGACTGCGTGCACCCCGTCGCGACGGGCGACCAGCCACTCGCTGTGGTTCCGCACCACGCGCAAGCGCGGACCTGCCCGCTGCACGAGCCTGCGGAAGTCTGCCAGATTGCGCAGGAAGCTGCGCCAGCGGATGCGAGCGCTCGGCAGGGGGTTGGTGGTGATCGACCACCCGCCCCCGGCCAGACCGGCCTCGAGCGCGCGCACGAAATCGAGTTGACCGAAGAAACGGCCCCGGAACAGTCCCGGCCCGTGCCGGCGCAACAAGTCGTAGCCCCACAGGCGGCTGGGAATGAAGCTGTCGAGATGCAGGTCGATGGTCGGGAAAGCGCGGAGCAGCTCCACCGCTTCTCGAGAGACCTCCAGACGCCGCGCCAACACGGAGACTTCGGGGGGGTGCTCGGGTAGGGGCATCAGAATCTCCTTGCAGGAACGCGGGCTGCCCGGGTTCGAGCTCAATCTTCAGCGGGCATGCGCTGCCGCAATGCCTCCAACATCTCGGCCAGAATACGCGCCTCCTGGGCATGCTGCGAACCCAGATCGACCAAGGACTGCGCGATGCGCTGGGCATCCTGCAAGCAGGTCCAGGCAAGCTCCCAATCACCTCGTTGTTCGGCGTTGCGCGCGCGCTGCACCTGCACGACAGCACAGTTCCGCCGCAGGTTCGGGTTGTCTGGATACGCTTCTGCCAACGCCGAGGCGCTCTGCAGCGCCTGCTCGTAAGCAGCAGCTGCCTCTTCGAGCTGCCCCTGACTTTCATGCCAACCGCCGCGCGCGCTGCGGGCGGCCAGCTGGCAGGTGCGCAGCTCAGCATTGTCCGGGTCCCGCGCCAGACGTGCGCTGCTGCGTTCCTCCATCTCGAGCAGCAGGGCCAGCGCCTCCTCGCCCGAGTGCTCACGCAGCTGCTGCAGCTTCTGCAGCGCCACGAACAACAGCCGGAAGAGCTCGTGGTCGTCATCGCGGACGGCCTGCAGCGGGCGCAGCAGCTCGAGGCTCTCGTGGTAGAGCGCCTCGGAGGCAGCGAACGCAGCGCGTGACCCCTCAAGCTCGCCCCACTGCTGCAGACACATCGCCAGGATCCTGCGATGCTCAAAGCTCTCAGGATCACCAGCCAGCAGCTGTCGGCGCAGTTGTATTCCTTCCGCATACAACAGCACTGCCTCGTCAAGCAGGTTGTCGAGGCTGAGCTCGGCGCCGAGCACAAACAGGTCCCTGGACAGGAAGGCGGCTGAAGCGGCGATGTCGGGATCGCGCTCCCAGGCCCGGCGGCGCAGATCGACCGCCTGCCGCAATCGTGCGATCCCCAGCTCACGGGCCTCGGCCAGCAGAAGCAGGCCCAGCCCGGCCTCGGTCTCGGCCAGATCACTCAACAATCCCACGTCGTCAGGCTCTGCTTCGAGCAAGGGATGCAGCAGGGCCGCCGCACGCTCGAGTTGGCTGTTTGCCTGGCTGTCCGCAGCGCGCGCCTGTTCGTTGGCCAGCTCGATCAGCGCGCGCCCGAGATACCTGTCGGCGCGCGCGCTCTGCTCGCTGGCAGCCAGCTCGCCACGCAGCTGCACAAGCTCGGTCAGCCCTGCCAGGCTCGCGCTGCGCTCGCCTTGGAGGCCCCAGGCTTTGGCCGCCCACTTCAGCGCGACACACAGATCCCCCAGGGCCTCGGCGCTGAGTGGATGCCGGGCGCGCTGCTCCCGGGCCAGCTCGAGCGCCGTCTCGAAGTGGCCGCGCGCCGCTTCGGGCGCGGTCTTCTCCCACTGGGCCATCCCCAGCCAGAGATGGGTGCGCAGTAGAGTCTGG
The DNA here is from genome assembly GCA_029260765.1 of Planctomycetota bacterium. GTDB lineage: Bacteria > Planctomycetota > J058 > JAJDCP01 > JAJDCP01 > JAJDCP01. Next base: position 4,765 of record JAJDCP010000084.1, on the reverse strand, counting down.
CGCAGGCGAGGCACGGGGTTGGCAGCCAACAGAACCTGCAAGTGGTCGAGCACCTCCTGATGGACCGCGATAGCCTTCGTCCGCGCGCCGCGCGTGCGCAGCAGCTCGCCGAAGCGGCTCAGCGACTGGACGAGGTCATCGCGAGTCTGAAGACTGCCCGCCTGGATGAAAAGCTCGCGGTGCAGCTGCACGGCACGCTCCGCCCCCGCAACGGCCTGCTGCAATGCCCCCGCCTGGGCGAACACCGTGCTCTGTTGGCCGAAAGCGACGGCCCACTCGCGCAGCAGGTCCGCGCTCGGGTCGGCCGCGTAGAGTGCTTCGATGATCGCCACGGCTTCAGCACAGAGCTCTTGCGCGCCGTCCGCATCACCGTCGAAGCTCAGGCGCAGGCTGGCGATCTTCAAAAGGGCCTGGGCTGTGCCGCGCGAGACGCGGTTCGACGCGTAGCTGCTCGCCCGCAGCTTCTCCCAACTGCTCAGCGCCTGGCGCAGCAGCGCGTCGCCCGCCTGGCGCGCCCGAGCGTCGCCGAGCTCGTAGTGCAGCACCCGCTGCACCCGGGTCTGCAACTCGATCAGCGCCTCTTCCGCGATGCCTCCGCGTTGCTCCGCCCAGTCTTTCTGGCGCTGCACGCGCTGTTTTTCTCGCTCGACTTCAGCCTTTTGCTCTTCGACTCGGGTCTTCGCCGCCGCGATCTCGCGCGCGTGCTCGGCGGCTCGATCTCTCTGCGCCGCGACTGCTACGATGCCGAGCACCAGCGCGATGATCAGGCTGGCAACCGCGGCGAGCAGACCGCCTGCCAGCCACCTGCGGGAGCGCTGCGAGCGCGCCCGCTCGCGCTTGTCGCGGGCCACCCGCTGCAACAACGCGCTGCGTTGGGGGTCTTCGAGCTGGGCGGCCTGCGCCTCGGCCAGGCCGAGATCTCGTTGCCGCAACGCTGCTTCGGCGTAGGCCTCGCGTGCCTCCTGCTCTCCGCCCTCGGCATCGTGATTCTCCGGCCATAGCAAGCGCGCCTGCTTGAATCCGGCAACCGCTTCAGCAAACGCCTCGTAGAGGCTGTGGCTGGCATGCTGCTGGCCCTCCGCGGCCTCGCGGCACGCACGCAACTGCTTGCGCGCCCGCTCGCTGATGCGCAGGCTCTCTCTGTGCTGCAGAAACGCGCGCAGCTCCGCCTGGAAACTGGGAACATCGGGATGCCGCTTGCCAGGTTCCGCCTGCAGTGCGCGCCGGCAGGTCTCGACCAGTTGGCGCGGCAGCTCGGGCGCAAACTCGGGCTGCGTAGCCCGCAGCGCGGACACCAGCACCTGCAGCAAGGTGTCTCCGCGGTGCGGGGGCCGGCCGCTGAGGATCTCGCAGAGCACGGCCCCGAGCAGGTACACATCGGTGTGGATTCCCACCTCCGTCCCCTTGCCTGCGGCAAGCTCTGGAGGGAGGTAGGCAGGCGTTCCGCACGGTGCGTCCAGCTCGAAGCGCGAGCGCAGGCCGGTGCCCGGACGGTTTTCGAGCGCGACGGCCAGCCCCCAGTCCATCAGCAGAACTTCGCCGAACTCGCCGAGCATCACGTTGGAAGGCTTGAGATCGAGGTGCACCACGCCTCTGCTATGCGCATAGGCCAGGGCATTGCCCACCTGCAGCAGGATCTCGAGATGCCGTTCCAGAGCGTCGGGTTGCTCGTCGAGCAACGCCTTCCAAGGCTGGCCTGCGACCAGCTTCATCGCCAACCGCGGGCAGTCTTGCTGCCACTCAAGATCGTACACGGGCACGATGTTGGGGTGCTCGAGCAGGCCGGTCAGCCACGCCTCGGCCAGGAAGCGCTCACGACTTCCGGGCTGCGGATTGCCAGGCAGAGGCCCTTTCATGGCGACCGCGCGCCGCAGGCTGGCCTGGCGGGCTCGGTGCACCACGCCCATGCCCCCGCGACCGAGCTCGTCCTGCAACTCAAAGCCACGCTCCGGGGCCGCGGGCGATGCCGGTGGGCAGCCCCAGGGCGGACGGTAGGTGGCCGACGCCGACAGGCTGGTGTCTTCCACCTGTGCGCCAAGGGTGGCTTCCCAACGGCGGCGCAAGTCTGCAGCCAGAACCGGGGGATTCACAACAGGCTCCTGATCAGAGTTCGGGGGCGTCCTGGGTTCGCTCGGGCACCACACCGCCCGGGCTTTCTCCAGACCGGCATGAGGCTTGCTCCCAATGAGGTCAGGAACATGGGCGCCTCACGGGGTCTGACGGGAGTTTCTCGCCAATCGTTGGCGGTACCTGAGCTATGATACAAAGCAGAGCACGCGGCCGACAGCCAAGACAGCAGCAACCCGGTGGGAGGCGCCGAAGCTTGGAATTCAGTGGCGGAACTCTGGGGAGCCGCAAGCCCGCTCGTGTGCGCGGCAAGTTGCCCGTCAGTGGCCCTTTGCCTTTGCCTCTGGGCAGCCAGCTCGGCCCCTGGCAGCTCGAGGCCGCAGTGGGAAAAGGTGGTCAGGCCGCCGTCTATCTGGCCCGCCATCGCAAGATCGATCGGGTGGCGGCGATCAAGGTCCCGCTCGACGGGCGGGACGAGCGCCTGGTGCGCGAAGCCCGCGCGCTGGGCAAGCTGCGCCACCCCGCCATCGTGCAGGTCGAAGACCTCATCCAGGAGCCACGTCCGTATCTGGTGATGGAGTTTCTCGCGGGGGGCAACCTCGCCGACCTGGTGCGGCAACATCGTAACGGAGTGCCCGAAGAGCAGGTTCTCGAGGTCGCAGAGGCCGTCCTGCGCGCCCTCGACTGCGCGCACCGCAAGGGGATCGTGCATCGGGACCTCAAGCCCGAGAACGTCTTGCGGGACGCGCAAGGGGCCTGGAAAGTCGGGGACTTCGGCCTGAGCGGTGGCGCCGTGTCTGAGCTGGCCAACAGTCTCAGCAGCGCCGACGGTGGCGTGGGCACTCCCCTGTATGTCGCCCCGGAGCAAGCCCGTCCGGAGCTCTTGCAGGGCAGCAAACTCGACGGGCGCGCTGATCTGTTCAGCTACGGCAAGCTGTTGTACCACATGCTGACCGGGCAAAGCCCGAGCACGATCCGGCCTCTGGCGCAGATCCGGCCTCGGTTGCACTGGCTGTGGGAGCGGCTGATCTTCGGGTTGGTCGAAGAAGATCGCTACAAGCGCCCCGCCACCGCCGACCGCGTGCTCGATGCGCTCGGCACCATCCGCCGCGAGCTGAACCAGGGGCGCGTGTCTGTCGAGTTGGGACCCACGCGGCACTTCTTTCCGCGCCGCAAGAGCGACGAAGGCAGTCGCGAAGGGGAACGCTTCCGCCGTTGGTTGCGCCTGTGTATCGTGCCGGCCGTGCTGTTCGTGATCGGCGCGGCGACGGGCTGGCGAGCGTTCACCGCGATCGGTGGGCTGTTGATCATCGCCAGCGGGATCTACATCGCCTGGGACTGAGGCGCGAGCTTGCGCGGCTTGAACTTCAGATAATCACAACTGAGCAACTGGTACTTCACCTCGCGGCGTTTGCCCTTGAAGCCTTTGATCCAGCCCGCCTCGCCATGCAAGTGGCCGTAGACACAGAACCGGGTGCCCGACGACTCGATCAGATCACTCAAAGGGGTCGGCCGGTCGTGCTCGATCAGCGGCGGGTAGTGCATCAGACAGATCGGCTCGCGGGTGCCGCGTTGTTTCTGCATCGCCTCGATCGACAGGCGTAGCCTCGAGACCTCACGTTTGAAGATCCGCTCCCACTCTGTTGGGTCTTCTCCTTCGCCTGGCATCACATCCCAACCGCGGCTGCCGAAGAAGATGTAGTCGTCGAGCTCGATGGCGTTGTTCTGGATGGCATAGACGCCCTCAGGCAGCATGGCGCACAGCTTCTTGTAGCTGTTCCACCAGAAGTCGTGGTTGCCCTTGACGATCACCTTGCGGCCGGGCAGAGCACCGAACCACTCGAGGTCGGGCGCCACTTCGTGGGCCCGGGTGGCCCAACTGAAGTCGCCCGGAACCAGTACGATGTCGTCAGCGCTGATCTGCTCCCGCCAGGACTCTTCGATCTTCAGCCAGTGTTTGTCCCACTGGTTGCCAAAGACCGCCATGTCCTTGGCCTTGGGGCGGAAGAGGGAGAGGTGCAGGTCGGAGATTCCAAAAAGAGCCATCGGCAGTCTCCCGAAGTGTGGCGGAATTGTAACAGGGCCGATGCCTGGCGCCCAGGCATGGCAAAAGGATGCCTCGACCCCTCCCCCAACAAAAGAAGCGAGGCGGGAAGACCCGCCTCGCTCATGAAACAATCATCAGCTTGGATCAGGGCTCGGTGTTGGACACCGCGTCCAGCTGCAGGTCGTCGCCGACGTTGTCGAAGAAGAAGGTCAGCTCGATCTGGTCGAAATGGCCGACATAGCCGGTCAGGAACAGGTCGGACAGACCCAAAGGCCCGGCTCCGCTCAGATCAAACACGAAGTGGTTGATCGAGTTCGACGACAGAGCGCCGTCGGCAGGACTCAGGAACAGCGAGCTCAGCACCACATTGGTGCCCGAGGAGCTGTCGATGAAGGACACGCCACCGAGGTAGGCATTGGTCACGTCTCCGGTCCAGATCTGGACGTTGTGCCATTCGCGGGTGTTTGGCAGGTCCGCGCTCATCGTGATTCCAATGAACGGAATTGCGGTCGCTTCCAGATCGAACACGAAGGTTCCATCTGCTGCTTCGATATCGGAGCCCATGATCGGGCCCGTAGCGCCCGTGCCGGTGAAGTCACCATCCAGGATCAGCTGCAGGTCGCCACCGTTCGCGAACAACTGACGCGGCGG
>JAJDCP010000083.1 GCA_029260765.1 Planctomycetota bacterium | reverse complement strand
TGATCGAGTCTTCCTTGATCGAAAGGGCGGTTTCGAGCCGGCTTTTGTTGCGTTCATTGTCGCGTTCCGTGCGGCGGATCTCGCGCTTCTTGGCTTCTATAGCCTTGTTCAGGTCGGAGATGCGGTCGTCGAGTATGCCGGTCTCGTCAACCAGGCGCGTCGTCCAGCTGTCGGCCTGATCTTCGATCTCTTCGCGCAGCGACTTGAGCCGTTTCTGGATCTCGACCCTCTGCGTTTCGAGCTTCTCGCGCCAGTCTTCGACCGCCTGCACTTCAAGGTCGGACTGCTTGACCTGAAAAAGCATGTGTGCTGCTTCGACGGTCAGCAGGCGGTTCATCTGGCGCAGGTTGTGGTAGGGACCAAAGTTGAAGGTCTTCCCGTCATAGGGATCTTTACCGAGCAGGGCAACGACGTTGGGTGGCAGGCGCTCATCGTTGAGGATGGCCTGGAAGCCCGGCACGTTGTCGACCTGATCCTTGAAGGTCTTGCGCCACTCACCCTCGTCTGAGCTGATGAACGGCGCCCCTTCCCGGTCACGACCGGTCAATATGTAACGCAGACGTTTCGACTCTTCGCGCAACAGGTTGGTCGCAGACTCGATCTCGTCGAGATCTTTTTGAGCGTCTTCGGCGCGGACCTGGAGACGTGCGTCCTCGGCGGAGTAGTGGAGCGCGGTGCCCAACGCTCCCAAAGTCAAGGTGACGAAGACCACAGTGGGGATCGTCATGTCCAGCTTCTTCTTGGCCATTCCCACTCCCGATGGATTCCCGGCAGAGTTTGATGCGGTATTCTCGCTGCCAGTGTCATCCCCATGTCACCCCGATCCAGACGCCCTTGAGAAGCTTTGCTTCGAGACCGGCCCTCGTCCCGGTGATGTGCTGTTTAGGGGGCGGGATGCCCCGCATGGGGGGCGCCAGGCGGAATAAGTGCTTGACGGCTCCTGCGCGCGTGTGTAGCTTTGTTTTATCCGGAAATCTCCCTATCGAACACTAGATCTCGATGGCTGCCTCCTCGGGCACACTATCATGCCATCGTTCCCCCTTCAGACATGCAGGAGTCCGAGCCATGGCGAGAACTCGCTCAAAAAGCCGTTCTGCCCCGAAGAATCAGGATGAGCCCAGCGACGACTCCACAGACGAGGATGCCCCTCCGAAGCGGCAGAAAGCAAAGGACAGCAAGGTCTCGAGAAAAGAGCGGGAAGATCGGCCTGAGTTGCATCTCGACGTCTTGCAGAAGTTCTCGATTCCTCAGCTGCAAGAGCTGGCGAAGTCTGAAGGTGTGACCGATGTCGCCGGGTTGAAGCGCCAGGAGTTGATTTTCAAGATCCTGAAAGAGCGTCTCTCCCGCGATGGCGTGATGTACGGCAAGGGCGTGCTTGAGGTGTTGCCCGACGGCTTTGGCTTCCTGCGTTCGCCAGACTACAACTATCTGCCCTGTCCAGATGACATCTACATCTCACCCTCGCAGATCCGCCGTTTCGGAATCCGCACGGGCGCATTGGTCGAAGGTCAGATTCGACCGCCCAAAGAAAATGAGCGCTATTTCGCCCTATTGCGGGTCGAGAGCATCAATTCGGAAGACCCTGAGAATCTGGCTGACAGGGTCAACTTTGATGACCTGACGCCCTTGTATCCGGAAGACCAGATCCGGCTCGAGCAGGCAAAAAATCCAGTGGCTGCGGTGTCGATGCGCATCATGGATTTGTTCACGCCGATAGGGAAGGGGCAGCGTGGTTTGATTGTGGCGCCGCCGCGCACAGGCAAGACGGTGCTGCTGCAACAGATCGCCAACTCGGTGACGGCCAACCATCCTGAGGCGTACCTGATCGTGCTGTTGATTGATGAGCGTCCCGAAGAAGTCACCGACATGCAGCGCTCGGTACGCGGTGAAGTGATCAGCTCCACCTTCGATGAGCCCGCCAGCCGGCATGTCCAGGTCGCCGAAATGGTGATCGAGAAGGCGAAGCGGCTGGTCGAGTGTGGGCGTGATGTAGTGATCCTGCTCGACTCGATCACGCGCCTGGGCCGCGCCTACAACACCGAAGTCCCGCACAGCGGCAAGATCCTGTCGGGCGGTGTCGACGCGAGCGCACTGCAAAAGCCGAAGCGCTTCTTCGGGGCGGCGCGGAACATCGAGGAGGGCGGTAGCATGACGATTCTCGCTACCGCGCTGATTGACACGGGCAGCCGAATGGACGAGGTGATTTTCGAGGAATTCAAGGGGACCGGCAACATGGAGTTGCACCTCGACCGACGCCTGGCGGACAAGCGCATCTGGCCTGCGATCGACATCGCCCGTTCGGGAACCCGGAAAGAGGAGTTGCTGCTCACCCCGGATGAGCTTCGACGCATCTTCGTGCTGCGGAAAGTGCTCTCCGACATGAATTTGATGGAGTCGATGGAGCTTCTCTGCTCCAAACTGCGCCAATACAAGACCAACAAGGCCTTCCTGGGCTCCATGCACACTCCGGGCTAGCAAACTGCGGCAACCAAGCATGTGCAGACCATCGAGAGGGCGCCCCGGGGGCGCCCTCTCTCATCGCCGGCGACCGGCGATGATTTTCGGCGAGGCTGTGTGGGGATTGCAGGGAAGACCCGTGGCAGCCCTACGGTCTGTCCCGTGGGTGCTGCGCTGGAATCGGAAACTGCCGCTCAGCCGCGGTCTGTGACCGCCGGAAAGACCGCCTTTTCTCTTTGTAGGGGCAAAATTTACCCCCGCCCGCAAGCGAAGCGTCCGAGTCAGCGAGAGCGAAGCGTCCGAGTCCTCGAGGTGTAAACCCCTCCCCTACATGACAACCCAAAGCAATCCTGCGGCGAAATCGCGTTCCGTGAGCGCCGGTATTCCGGCCCAGTCGGCACTCACGGACAAAGACCGTCCGGTGCTCTGGATGCCAACGCATGAGAACAGGTCTATCAGTCTTCCAGCGGCGGCGGCAGGTCGTACCACATCTCCGGGTGGTTGACATAGTAGGAGGCAGGCCGCATGCAGGCTTCAATGGGGCGGAAGCGGTAGCAGTCGACGATCAACTGGTGCACGGTCTCGATCTCTGCGTAGACCACCGGACGAAGATGCGGCTCGAGGACCAGGATGGCTTCGTCGTACTTTTGCTGGGCGAGACTGAACAGCATGATGGCCCGGTCAAAGCCGTCGATCTTCACATCGAGCTCAAAGCTGGCGTAGCCCTGTTCGAGAGCTTTGAGCGCCTCGAACTGGTACCAGCTTGCCTGACGGATTTCTTTGATTCCCTCAAGCTGCGCCGGAAGAATGCGAGCAGGGGAGAGGTCTACCTTCTCGGGCACCCGCGAGCTCGTGGTCTGGCAGCCGACCAGTAAGACCATGGAGAGTGAGAGAAGCACACTGCGCATCATGTTCGGCCTCCTTGCTGAGACTTGCCACGTGGACGTGCGGAGGGGCGCGGACTACGGGGCGCTGCGGCTCCCGCGCGCGGCCCACCCCGTCGGGGCCCCGCTCTTTTGTGTCCGGCTGCGCGAGGGCCGCGAGCACTCGGACCCTTGCGCTTTGCGCCTCTGGGGCCCCCTGCGTTGCGAGCGCCCCCTCTGTGGGAGCGCGCACCGAGTCTGCCGCGAGATGGGCCACCGGACCGACCCCCCCGCGCAACCGAGCCACTGGCAGGACGTCGAGGGGCTCTCGACTGGGCTGCGTACTTCATTTCCCTGCGCCCGGCAGCCGCAGCTGGCACGAGGTTTTCGCCCTCCAGAATGCCGAGCAAGGCGGACACTTCCGGTTCTGTCAACGGGCGGGCTTCGCCGAAACGAAGCTCTCCCAGCATCAGCGGACCCATCGCAACGCGTGTCAAGCGGCGCACGCGCAAGCCAACCTTAGCCAACACGCGGCGCAGAATGCGGTTGGTGCCTTCGGAGAGGTCGATCTCGAGCAGCGTGGTGTCGCCCTCACGCTCGAGCACTCTGGGCTCGATCGATGGGGTCTTGCCCTCGGCCAGCCAGACTCCCTTGCGGAGTTTCTCAACGATCGTCGCGTCCGGGTAGCCCTTGACGCGTACATGGTAGCGTTTGATCACCTGATAGCGGGGGTGGGTCATGCGTTGCGCCAGCTCGCCATTGTTGGTGAGCAGCACCAGGCCCGTCGACTCACGGTCGAGTCGTCCCACCACGAAGACCCGCTCGCGCGAGCCCTTGGGCAGCAGGTTTATGACGGTGGGTCGGCCATGAGGATCAGAAGAGGTTGAAACGGTCCCCTTGGGCTTGTTGGCGATGAAATAGACCAGTTTGGGCAGCCGGACACGTTCGTCGTCCAACAACACAACCGCAGTTTCGGGATCGACTTTGACCCCCATCTCGCGAATGACCTCGCCGTTGACCCGCACACGACCTTGTCGAATCAGCTCTTCGCAGGCTCTACGGGACGCAGATCCTGCGCGGGCGAGAAATTTCTGAAGGCGCTCGGGGGCCGCCAAGCCACTTCCTCCCTACGAGCAGAGCGGAGTTGAGGCCATCCGGCCTCTCACCCCGCTCAGGTTGCTGGAACAATGTCTCAGTCGACGCGCTGTTCCAGGAAGATCTGCAGAGCGCGCTCGGGATCGATATGCGCCTTGCCCAGGGCCTCGGCCGCAGCCATCGACAGGTTGATGTCCTCTTCGGCCATGCCTGCCTTGAGGCTGATGAAGGTCTGGTCGGACAGGTCTTTGTCACGCAGCAGCTCACCGACCGCATAGGCAGCCGCGATCCGGACTTCTGCTTCGTTGTCGAGGTTGTTGAAGATCGCCAGGGCGTTGTCGAAAGCGTCGTGAACGCGCAACCGACCGATGGCGTGCAGGGCGGGAATGCGAACAGCGTCTGGTTGTAGCTCGATGCACTGAGTCAGCGCAGAGTGCAGTTCGGCGTTGTCCGTCGGGTAGACGCCATCGCGCGGATCCAGGCCAGCCAGAGCTTCCGCAGCCGAAGCTGCCAACTCGATCGCTTTGGATTTGCTGTCGCCTCGGAAGCTCGGCGTATCGAAGACCAGATCGAGCTTGTCCTTCAGGGCGACTTCACGGATATCGTGTGGAATCACACCGGCAACCTTGTCGCCCATGTTGGCTTCGTAGGTCCGCCGGTCCGAGCTGGACGTGAGCAGCATGACCGGGATCTTGTCGGTGCGGTAGTCTTTGCGCATTTCGTTGACGAACTCTTCGGCAGTCATGTCGTCTGCACTGCCGTCGGCGTTCAGGTCGGTCGAGAAGATGATCAGGTCTTCGGCCGGGAACATACGAGCGCGATGCAGCGCGTAGTTGCCTTTCTCAACCGAGAACGCCAAGTGGCCGAGGCTCTTGACGAGCGCAACCAGCCGGTTGCGGATGCCCAGGTCGTTCTCGACCACGAGCACGACCCGCTGCCCGAGTTGCCCGACAGCGTCGGCCAGCTCGGTGATCACAGCGTCCGCGTTGGCGTAGCGGTCTTTCAGGCCCAGATTCGCGAGGGTGATGGCTGCCTGAAAGCGTACACGCTTGTCTTCATAGTCAAGGGCTGCCGGCAGAGAAGTCCCCGGCGCAAAGCCCTGCGGGACCTCGAGGCTGGACACGTCGGGGCTCGAAAGCACGTCAGCGCTGTTGCCCTCGAGGGCCGCCATCAGATCGCGGTAGGGGTCGAAGATGCCTGAAGAGCGGGTGCGGCGCGGGCGGCCCCCCGGCTGATCCGGGTCGGCGTCAGGGTCGGTCGCGGGCTCTGTCTCTGGCTCGGCGGCGGGCTCGTTGCTCGGTGCCGGCTGGTTCGAAGGCTGGTTGCTGCCACCACGCCGCTCGTTGTTGTCAGGCGAGCTGAGGTCGGGCGTCGGCATGGTGCGGGGTCGAGCGTTCTCGAGGAAGTTGGCCAGCGAGACGCCCTCAGCGGGCAGGTCTTCGATCTTGACCTCGAGCTCTTCCAGCGTGGCGACAATGTCGACCGCGACGTCGATCTTCTTGTCTGCCATGGCGCGGTACAAAGCGCGGAACAGGACTTCATTGCCCCGGGACAGGCACAACATGCGCACCCGCTCGCGGGCTTGTTGTCCCTTGTCCAGTGCGTCGATCAACTCGACCAGGTTGATCTCGACGCCGTCGATGATGCCTTCGCGTTCGTTGGCATTGAGCTTGGCTTCCACAACCTCGTAGATGGCCTCGGCTTCGACGGCCTGGGCGACGTAGGCGTTGACCAGCATGTCCCAGCCAGGGTTGTAGCTGGGGTCATTCTGCAGCGCGAGGTAGGACAGCTCTTCGGCCATCTGCTCGTTCCACTGGAAGGCCGGGACCTCGCGGTAGTCGAGCTTCCCTTCTCCCTCGTCGTCCCAGGTCCAGACCAGGTAGTCTTTGTAGTAGTTGAACGCAACGGCGGGGTGCTCGTTGTAATAACGATGGGCGTCGAACAGGAGCCAATCCTTCGCCGAACCCAGCCCACCAGGCTGCCTTCCGGTGATCCGTTCGAGGGACTCAACCGCCTCGTCTTTGACGTGCCGGTCGGTGCCAGGGTCCTCGTGCAAGTACAGCAGATAGGGCACGGCGCGCAGGTCGCGGATGTGGCCGAGCGCGATCACCACCTGTTGCTGCAGGTAGGAGTTGCTGCTCTTGAGCAACTCGGCAAGCGGCAGCACAGCCATCTCGCCCATCTTGATCAGCATCTGGAGAACGGTGGCACGGTATTCGTCGTCGCGTTCGTCGGCGAGCACAGCAACCACGTGAGGCACGACGTAGGGCCCTACTTCGCTGACCAGCTTCTCCATCGCAATGCGCGACTCGACCCAGTCGTTCTTGCGCATTTCTTCGAGCAGGTCACGGATACGGCTGACCGAAGGCCGGTCTTTCTTGCGCCGTATCTCGGCCAGGCGCAGGAGCTTCTTCGCCATCGTGGCGACGTCTCCACCTTCGGAGATCATCCCGAGGAACAGGCGGTAGCCGCCCTCCTCGGAGAACTCGTAGGCGAGGTCTGAGCTCGGATCCTGTGCAAACAGCTCTTGCAGCTTCTTGACAGAGTCTTCGATCTCCCGTTGCTCAAAGCTCGATACGGCCTGGCGGAAGAGGTCACGCAGCTCTTTGTCATCTGCCCGTGCAGGGGTGCTGAGCGCAGAAAGTGCAAAGGTGCTCAGCATTACGGAGAGGAGGGTGTTCCTCGACATTCTGGGTCCTCCACGAATCCTGATGAGGCCATCGGTGGCGGCAGGTTCTCGGTGTTTCCCAAGCTAGCGGCTTCCTGTCACGGATGTGTCACCTTTCCCGCACCGGCGCAAAATGCCTGCGTTGCAGACCGTTGGCCGCACGCCTTGCCCGTCGGGCCAGGTACTGGTGCGTGAAGAACGGGCGGAAGCCTGCAGTCCTTCGCTTCGATGCCGCTTGATGATACTATGGGTCCCGCAAGCCAAGTGATGGAGGTTTTCCCATGTCCAAGACCATTGGCGTCATACTGTCCGGCTGCGGTGTGCAGGACGGCAGCGAGATTCACGAAGCGACTCTCACGCTTCTCTATCTACAGAGCGCGGGTGTGCAAACGGTCTGTTTTGCCCCGAACAACGCCCAGGCTCAAGTTGTAGACCACCTCAGCGGCAAGCACAGCGAAGAAGAACGCAATGTGCTTGTCGAGTCGGCCCGCATCGCGCGTGGCGACGTGCGCGACGTGCGTGACGCAGACGCCGAGGCGCTAGACGGTCTGGTTCTGCCGGGCGGCTTCGGCGCAGCACTGAACCTCTGCAGTTTCGCCAGCGAGGGCGCGGATTGCTCTGTCGAAGAGGGGACGGCCAGCTTGGTGCGGGCGATGTACCTTGCCGGCAAGCCGATCGCTGCGATGTGCATCGCACCGGCGGTGATCGCGCGGGTCCTGGGTGAGCATGGTGTCAGCCTGACGATTGGCACCTGCGAGGGGACCGCCGCCAAGCTGGAGGCCATGGGGGCTCGCCATGTGGCCTGCGCAGTGGACGTCTGCCATATCGACCGCGAGCACAGGATCATTAGCACCCCGGCCTACATGCTCGCCGAGAACATCGGCGAAGCGGCGGGAGGCATCGAGCAGCTGGTCAAGGCGTTGGTCGAGATGGCCTGAGCCGACGCTATCAGCTGGCCCCCTCCCAGGGGTCGGGACCCCATGACATCAAGGCGTCCCGGTCCGGACCCGTCGACACCAGGGCGATCGGTACCTCAAGCAGCTCTTCGAGCCGACATAGATAGGCTTCTACCGGCGCAGGGAGCTCTGCCCTGTTCTGGATGCCTTTGAGGTTGTCGGTCCAACCATCCCAGTACTCGTAGACCGGTTCGACAAGCTCCAACTCCTGCAGGCGTGCGGGGAAGTGATCGGTCTCCTGGCCGCCGATCCGGTATTTGGTGCAGATCGCCAGCTTGCGGAACGATGTGAGCACGTCGATCTTGGTAATCGCCAGCGCGTCCACACCATTGACAGCCAGGGCGAAACGGGCGGCCACGGCATCAAACCAGCCGCAGCGCCGCGGCCGCCCGGTGGTCGCCCCGAATTCCGAGCCTCGTTCCCGAAGTTTGCCACCAAGCTCGTCAGCCAACTCGGTGGGGAAAGGTCCTTCCCCTACACGCGTGGCGTACGCTTTGAGCACGCCCAGCACTCGCTGGATGTGGCGGGGGGGCACGCCGGCGCCCGTGCAAACGCCACCGATGCCGGTGTTGGAAGAGGTGACAAACGGGTAGGTGCCGAAGTCGATGTCGAGCAGAGCACCCTGTGCGCCCTCGAACAATATGTTGCTTCCCTCGGCCAGAGCGCCGTGCAGCGCCTGGACGGTGTCCGCCAGGTAGGGGTTGAGCCGTCGGGCCTGGTCGACCAGCTCGTTCTTGAGCTCCGCTGTCAGCATCGGGCGCCCACCCAGCTCCTGGATGCGCGCGTTGCTCGCTTCGAGGTGTTGCTCGACGCGGCGCTCGAAATGTTCGAGGTCGACCAGGTCTGCGGCCCGCAACCCGACGCGCCGGGCCTTGTCGGCATAGCAGGGCCCGATTCCGCGCTTGGTGCTGCCGATGGTACGTTTCTTCTCCATCAGCGCGTCCAGGATGTAGTGGCTCGGCAGGACGAGGTGGGCCCGGTAGTCGAGAAGCAGCCTGCCCCGCAGCGCATTGCGCTGCCTCAGCTCATCGATTTCTTTGAGCAACGTGCCCATGTGGACCACCGTGCCCGGTCCGATGACGCACGTCTTGTTGGCGCGCAGGATTCCCGAAGGCAGCAAGTGCAACACGGTCTTCTCGCCGTCGACGACCAGAGTGTGGCCCGCGTTGCTGCCTCCCTGGAAACGCACCACCCAGGCAGCGCGGTCCGCGAGCGCATCGACCAGCTTGCCCTTTCCTTCATCTCCCCACTGGCAGCCCAATATGGCGAGCGTTGCCATCACTTCCCCTTTTTTTGCTGTGTGCTTCTGCTGTGTGCCGCGAGGCACGGTTCAGTCTGCCGATGCCTCCAGCCGGGCGGCAATCAGATCGTCCACTGTGTAGTAGCCCGGAGCGCGGTCTGCCAGAAAGCGGGCTGCGCTCAGGGCTCCTGCGGCAAAGACCTCACGGCTGTGGGCACGGTGGTTCAGCTCGATGCGCTGTGAGGCCCAGGCGAAGCTGACGCTGTGCTCGCCGACCACATCTCCCATGCGCAACGCGTGCACACCGATTTCGCCGATCTTCCGCGCGCCTGTGTGCCCCTCGCGCCCGCACACCAGATCTCCGCCCGAGCGCGCGTCGCGCACTGCTTCGAAGAGCAGCCGCGCCGTACCGCTCGGGGCATCGGCCTTCTGATTGTGGTGGGCCTCGACGATCTCGGCGTCCGCCTCGGGCAATATCCTGGCAACGTGCGCGACCAGGTGCTTCAGCAGCGCCACACCCAGGCTGAGGTTGGGAGCGAACAGCACGGGTTGGTGCTCGCCAGCCGAGCGCAACGCCGCGCGTGCAGCGTCGTCGTGCCCGGTCGTTGCGACCACTAGCGGAACGCGACGGCCGCGCGTCTCTTCGAGCAGGCTGGGGAGGCGCTTGCAATGGCTGACGTCGACGACAAGGCCAGGCGCATCCGGCAAGGCGCAGTCTAAAAGAACTCCGCAGGCGGGCATGCCCCATAGCTCCGCTGCATCGCGCCCCAACTCGGACCCGCGCCGCACCACTGCGCCCGCGAGAGCGAAGCCGGGGGTCGTCAACAGCCGCCGCCCGATGGCGCTGCCCAGGCGCCCTCGGGCTCCCAGCACGGTCACGCGCAAGGCCGTTTCGGGGTCATGCTGTAGCTGTTCGATGATGTCCTGCGCTGCGACGACCCGAATGCTCCTCAGCTGCGGCCCCCGATGTTCCAAGGTCACGTGGACTGTCTCGGCGGGCAGCAGATCGGACACCCGCTCTGCCCACTCGAGCAGCACGAAACGTTCGCCGTCGAGCAGCTCGAGGAAGCCGATGTCGATCAGCGACTGCGCGTCTTCGAGCCGGTAGGCATCGAGGTGCTCGAGCGGTCCATGGCTCTGGTGCAGGGTATAGGTCGGACTTCGCACGGCCGCGGGGTCGAGCCCCAAGCCCGCGGCGAAGCCGCGCGTCAGCTCGGTTTTGCCGGCTCCCAGCTCTCCATGCAGGGCAACCACGCTGCCTGCGGGCAACAAACTGGCCAGCCGGCGGCCCAGGCGCCGCGTTGTCTCAGGGCCTTTGGAGTCGAGGCGAAAGACGGCCATCGGAGCCTACTCGTAGGGAGAAGTGAGGGAGTCCCAGCCTGCCGGTGCCAGATCGACCATCGAGCCATTCTCACGCTTGAGCCGGAGGCCGCGGGTGGCGATATGCCCGATCTCGGTGAGCTTGGGTTTGCCGAACGGCAGGTGGTTCATGATCGATTCTGCCTCGAAGTCCGGCACAATCAGGAGCAGCTCGTAGTCTTCGCCGTCATACAGAGCGTGCTGCAGAGGTGAGTTCAGGCTGCGCGTGGACATTTGGTGCGCATTCTGGCTGACGGGGATCTTGTCCTCGTAGAGCACCGCGCCCACACCGCTGATATCGCAGACGCGGGCGAGGTCTCGGGCGAGCCCGTCACTGATATCGATCATGGAGTTGATGCGGTATTTCTGGTTGAGAATGATCGCTTCCATCACCCGGGGCCTGAAGTCGAGATGGTGCCCCAGGATCGACCCGCCGAGCTCACCGGTGACGAAGATCTTGTCGGTAACCTTCGCACCCTTGCGCGTGACGGGTGCTTTGTCGAACGATTCGCCGATGACCGTCACGCAAATGCTCGTGTGGCTGAGGGAGCGTGTCAGATCGCCGCCGATGATCGGCATCTTGAATTTATTGGCGAGCTGCAGGATGCCCGTATAGAGACGTTTGAAATACTTGTCCGGGGGCCCGACCTCGCGGCCCAGTGCGATCGCGACCATCGCGTAGAGCGGGCGAGCCGCCATCGCTGCCAGGTCGCTGATCGGGCGGGCGAGCGCCTTCCAGCCCACGCGCTCGGGCTCGGCATTGCTCTCGAAGTGGACCCCTTCGATCAGCATGTCGGTTGCGATCACCTGGCTCTCTTCGGTCGGCTCGATGACCGCGGCGTCATCACCAATCCCCGTCACCAGCAACTTGGCCTTGCCGGATCTTTCTTTGACCCACTCGATCAAGCTATCTTCGAGAGACACAGCCGGCTCCCTTGTCGGTGTTCAATGCGCGGGGTGAAGCCCCAGCAGCGGAATGGATTTCCCGTAGGATACCACAAGCCGGGGGCCGGTCTCCAGGATGCGGCGAGGGTGTCTGGTCCGGAAAGCAGCGCAATGGAGCGATGGGTCCGGATAGGAACTCTGCACCAGGCCAGATCCTGGCGTGCTGTCCAGGATGGCGACTGCCGTCGTGATGCACGACGGCAGGCAGGCGGCAGCAAGACCGCGCGAGGCTGAATGAGGGTCGAGAGCTCTGCTCTCAGTGGGCCATGTAGTACGCGGCGTGCGTCTTGTAGGCCTTCTCGAGCTTGGGAAGGGACTTTTTGTAGTACTTGTACAGACGGCAGGCGTACTTGAAAGCCATATAGAGCTGCCGAACTTCTTTACCCACATAGGCGCACTTCTTCTTCATGAAGTGCATGCGCCCGAGCATCACGTTCAGGGTCTGGATCTCGCGGAACGAGAGCCGACCGCCGGTGATGTTGCCTTTCTGTTTCTGCCATTTTTGGCCGTTGACGTGAAGGCGGGTCTTCAGTGGATCGTTACCGATCGAGACGTGAGCCTTCTTGTAGCCGTCAAACTGCGGAACAGCTTTCTTGAACCGGGTAAGAAACAGTTTCTGGTAGACGTTGCCTTTTTTCGCCATAGGAAAGCCTCATTTGCGTGCGCGGTCGAGCAAATTGTGAACATTTCTAATTGTAGGGCCGGGAAGAATGCGATGCTACCTGAAAAAAGGAGCAGAAAATTCACAAATCAGCCGGCTGATTCTTCCCGGGGGGCCTTGTCGTCGAGCGGATCGCCCGCATCAGCGCTCGTTTCGTCGCTGGCGGCGGGCGCCGGTTCTTCGGTCGCGGCCGGGTCGTCTGCAGCGGCCGCATCATCGTCATCGTCGATGGTGGCTGCGACCATCGAGGGTTGTGTGACCGCCTGCTGTGAAGCGTTGTCCGCGATTCCCGTACGCTCGCCTGGCAGATGTGGGGTGTCGACCTCGGTTGCGGGGATAATGGCCGGATCATCAAAGTTCGCCAGCATCTCTTCGACACGCTGCCGGGCCTCGGCGTCTAGCGAGTTCTCCTTGATCAGGGTCTCGAGTGTCTCGCGCGCGACATGGAGGCTGTGGGCGGCTCCTGTCTGCTTGCGAAGAGCCTCTGCGACCTTCAGGCTCTCTTCGTAGAGACGGCGTGAGAGAGTGGACTGTTTGAGCTCAGGGGTCTCGAGCGTCTTCATGCCGCCGTCCCACCAAGCGCCCAAAAGCTTGGCGCCGGTCGCGACATGCGCGGCGGTCTTCTTGCGCCGGAACATAGACAAGAAACCGGCGCTCTTGGCGGCCCCGACGACGAAGTGCCTCGTGACGCTGCGCACGATGCGGGGCTCAAGAATTCCCCCGAAGTCGTTCTGGTTGGCCGCCACACGGTACAGGGTCG
This sequence comes from Planctomycetota bacterium, assembly GCA_029260765.1. Taxonomy (GTDB): domain Bacteria; phylum Planctomycetota; class J058; order JAJDCP01; family JAJDCP01; genus JAJDCP01. Next base: position 4,505 of record JAJDCP010000083.1, on the reverse strand, counting down.
TCACGCGGTAGAGCCCGGGTTCCGTGATGGGAAACAGCATGCAGAGATCGATCTCTCCGGCGACGTTCGCGCCTGGTGCCAGCTCGGTGACGTCGTCGGGTCCCGGCTGAGCGTATTCAAGCCATGCCTGGCTCTTGAGCGGCTCTCCTTCGTAATAGCATTCAATCGCGATGTCCGAGAACGAGGCACTCAGCTCGGCGCTGTGGATCCGCTGGGCTAGATTGACATTGTGGGGGCGGTCAGACAGGTTGCTCAGCTCATACTTAAGGACGATGGGAGCACCGCTCTTGAACACCGGCGCAGCAAAAGCCGCAGGTTCCCAGCCCGGCGGAACAAGGCCGCCGAACCACTGAAATGGTGAGCTCAACCAGCTGAGCAGGCTGAGATCCAGACGTGGTGGGCCTTCGAGCTCGACCATCTTCGCACGCAGCTCACCGAATCCGTCCACGAAATGCACGCCAGCCCGGTAGGCGTCGTCGCCGAAGTTGGTCAGACGTGCCTTGATGCTGAGGATCTCGCGGTTCTTGGCCTCGGGGTCCATGTCTTCGGGCATCGACACGACAAGAAAGTCATTGTCGAGGTCATGGTAGAAGAACGGCAGATGCAGCTGGCAGACAGAGTGGCAATTCTCGCACTCCGCTACGTTGATTTTCTCGTGCAGGAACAGCGTCTTCAGGAATGGATCCGAGCTGACGTTGATCGACTGCCAGACGAGGGCATCCAGGAGACTGTTGCAGTTCGCGCAGGGCGCTTCGACCAAACGGCTGAGGGACACTCCAGCCTCCTGTCAGATGCTGCACAGAGTCGGGGCGCGTCTTGCAACGTCGTCCGACTCATGAAGATGAGCTTAGCGCAGGACTGTGCTTTCAACGAATGACAGGATAAAGGCGAATCCTGACCGGGGCAAGACCAAACGCGAATCCCATCCGACGTGGGGCCGTGAGCCGCACTCTCCGGTGGTTGGCAGCCCCCTCGGGATTGCGTCCCCGACGAGCACGCGCTATGTTGGGGCGGAATTCCAGTCTCAAAGCGGCTCCGGGCATCTGCAAGGGTGGGGTGAGCCCTTCGATGGAGGCTCCTGTGAGCGAACACACTGTCGCCGATCCAAGCAATGTTCTCTATCAGGTGCAGGACCGGGTCGCCCGCGTCACGATCAACCGGCCTGCCAAACGCAATGCGCTCGACTTTTCCACCCTGCATGCTCTGCAAGATGCGCTGGAGCGGGCGCGCGTGGACGACGCGGTCCGGGTGGTGGTGGTGACGGGCGCTGGAGACCGGGCATTCTGCGCCGGTGGCGATCTGGCCGGGATGAAAGCCGGAGGCTTTCTCGAGCAGCATGAGGGGCGGCGCCAGTTCGCCCGCGTGTTCCAGAAGCTTCAGGAGATCGGCAAGCCAACCATCGCGCGCGTCAATGGCGTGGCCTATGGCGGCGGGTTTGGCGTTGCCCTGGCCTGCGACATGATCGTTGCGCAGCAGAGCGCGCGTTTCGCCACCCCTGAGATCAAAGTGGGCCTGTATCCTTTCATGGTCATGGCCGTGCTGTTCCGCAACATCCCGCGCAAGATCGGCCTGGAGCTGTGCTTCAGCGGGCGGCCGGTGGCCGCAAGCGAGGCGAAGGAGATCGGTTTCGTCAACCGGGTGGTCCCCGACGCCGAGCTGGACGCTGCGGTGGACGAGCTGGCTGCGAGCATCAGTTGCCACAGCCCGGCGATCCTCAAGCTCGGCAAAGATGCCTTCTACGCGATGGCCGACATGCCGTACGAGCGGGCCCTCGACTATCTGCACACGATGTTCTCCATCAATACCCTGACCGACGATGCCGCAGAGGGCATCACCGCGTTCATCCAGAAACGTGCGCCCGAATGGAAAGGAACGTAAGAAACCTCGACCGTCCATCCCGACAGGAGACTCCCCGTGGCCCTCGCAGACAAAGTCATCATCACCTGTGCGGTCAGCGGCGTGCTGGCCAACCGCTCACAATGCCCCGCGATCCCCTATACGCCGGTCGAGATCGCCGACGAGTGCAAGCGTGCCTACGATGCGGGTGCGACCGTCGTGCACATCCATGCGCGTACGGACGACGGCGGCCCGAGTTTCGAGACGTCGGTCTTTCGGCGTATCCACGACGAGGTGCGCGCGCGTTGTCCGGTGATCCTGAACTTCAGCACCGGCAACCTCTCGGACGACACCAGCCAGCAGCAGGAATACATCCGAGAGATCCGCCCAGAGATCGCGGCTCTGAATATGGGCAGCATGAACTACGCGAAGTACTCGAAGTCGCGCAAGAGCTTCGTCTTCGACATGATCTTCCCCAACACGTTTGGAAAGATCATCTCCTTACTTAAAGCGATGCAGGAAGCAGGGGTAAAACCTGAGCTCGAATGCTTCGACACGGGACACACCAATTCCATCGAGCCGCTGCTGCACATGGGAGTCTTGGCGCCTCCGATCCAGTTCTCCTTCATCATGGGAGTGATGGGTGGAATCCCGGCGCGCGTCGATGCCCTGAAGCTGCAACGTGATCTGATTCCGCAGGGCTCGACCTGGGAGGTGATCGGCATCGGTCGCAAGCAATGGCAGATCGTGGGCTCGGCGCTGGTGCTTGGCGGCAACATACGCGTCGGGCTCGAGGACAACTTCTACCTGCCCGATGGCCGCATGGCTTCGTCCAACGGGGAGTTGGTCGCGCAGGCTGCATCGCTGACCCGGGACATCGGGCGCGAGGTCGCCACGATCGAAGAAGCCCGCGCCATGCTGTCCCTGGTATGAGACTCTGATGCGCGTTCACACTCCGGTACTACTCGAGCGCGTGCTCGAGATCCTGGCTGTCCGCGATGGGGGCCACTACATCGATGGTACCCTTGGCGGCGGGGGCCACAGCGAGGCGATCCTTGCCCGGGGTGGTCGTGTGCTGGGGCTCGACCGGGACTCGGAGATTCTAGCCCTGACCCGCGAGCGTTTGGCGGGATTTGGCGAGCGTCTGGTCTGCGAGCACGCAAATTTCGCCGATGCCGCGACCGTCCATGCCGCGTTGGGCTGGCCGCCGGTCGATGGACTGTTGCTCGACCTGGGTGTGTCGTCCTACCAGCTCGACACGCCGCGCCGCGGTTTCAGTTTTCAGGCTGACGGGCCGCTGGATATGCGCATGGATCCCGGCTCTGAGACGACTGCCTTGGAGCTCCTGCAACAACTTGACGAAAAGGCTCTCGCCGATGTGATCTACCAGAACGGCGAAGAGGTCAAATCGCGGGCCATCGCCAAGGCCCTGGTGCAAGCGCGGCGGCACGGCGGCTTGAACACCACCCGCAAGGTCGCGATGGTCATCGAGGGCGCGGTGGGGCGGCGCGGGCGCATCCATCCGGCTACCCGCACGTTTCAGGCTCTGCGCATCGCTGTCAACGACGAGCTTGGGGCGGTCTCTCAAGTCCTGGACCGCATCGGACCGATCATCTCCTCAGGCGGCCGGCTGCTCGTCATCGCCTTCCATTCCCTGGAAGACCGCATCGTCAAGCAGCGTTTCAAGGAGTGGAAGCGAGCCAAGACCTGGCGCATTTTGACGAAGAAGCCGCTGATCGCCTCGCTCGAGGAGGTCGCGGCGAATCCGCGCGCGCGCAGTGCCAAGTTGCGGGTGGCGGAGAAGCGCTGAGGTCTGGGCTCCAAACCGGGGGATGCGATGAACCTGTTCAGATTTCTTTTCTGTGTGGTGTTGTTCGGGATGTTGGGCCTGGTGATCGTCTGGCAGCAGATCGACCAGGTGCAGGCGGGATACCGCATCCAGTCGAAGGAATCCCAGCTGCGGTCGCATCAAGAGGAGATCCGCACCCTGGAAATCCGACGACAGGTCGCGCTGAAGTCGGAGGTCCTGAAGGCGCGAGCTTCGCAATATGGTCTGGAGTTGGTCGATCTGGTGGCGCCTCCGCCGGAGCCGATGGTCAACTTCTGAGCGGAAAGTTGGTGGGGAATCAAGACGCGCCGGAGTCCGGCGCGTCTTTTTTTTTGTTGGGTGGGGGAGGATCCCATCATTGGGGGGAGCGATACTGCCGCGGCGCGTATCTTGCCGGCCGGAGAGGACGTTTTTGGCGCGTGGGGAAGAGAGGGGAGGGGAGTGGAGCAGGTGGTGCGGACCCGGTCGGAGGCGGATTCGGAGGCCGGGGCTGGAATCGGTCGTCGGGATCGGATTCGGGGTCGGATTCGGATTCGGGGTCGGATTCGGGGTCGGGGTCGGATTCGGGGTCGGGGTCGGATTCGGGATCGGAAGTCGGGATCGGACTCGGACTCGGACTCGGACTCGGATTCGGACTCGGATTCGGAGGTCGGGATCGGGATCGGCAACCGGTTCCGGAGCCGGACTCGCAACCGGTTCCGGACCCGTGACCGTGACCGTGACCGTGACCGTGACCGTGACCGTGACCCGTGACCGTGACCGTGACCGTGACCGTGACCGTGACCGTGACCGTGACCGTGACCGTGACCGTGACCGTGACCGTGACCGTGACCGTGACCGT
>JAJDCP010000082.1 GCA_029260765.1 Planctomycetota bacterium | reverse complement strand
CGATTTTTGTGAAGAAAATTTCACGGAGCAGGGTGGCGCCGAATTCGCGGGTTGTTTGGGACGCTGGTGAAGATTCCTTGCAGCATCCAGGCTGCCTGGCCTTAAAATAAAATGCTAAGGTCGCCAAGCTCTGTGATCGGGAGACGACGATGGGTGATGTGCGCGTCAACGTGAAGCTCAAGCCTGAGGAGACTGCAGAGGTCAAGGTCCGCCTCAGCGGGACCGGCTACGACCGCTCGATTCCCGGCAAGGACGCGCAGCGTGCCGGCACGGAGAGCGTGTTCGTTTTCGCCGCCGTCCCCGAAGGCGTCTACACGGCCACGCTGGTGAGCGGAGGGCAGGCGCAGGTCATCTTCGAGCAGCGCGTGCTCAAAGAGCCGGAGCCCGACCCCGCGGCGAAACAGCAGGTCGATGACAATCCTGCCGCCCGGCTCCAGGCTGCGAACGCCGCCAACGGCGGGGCGGGTGCGGGGGCAGGAGCCGCGGGAGGCCAGGCAGGCGCTGCTGCGGGCCAGGCCGGCGCCGGCACCTTCGTCCCGGGCGGGCCTCCGCCCGCGGGCAGCAAATTCTGCACGATCTGCAGACGGCCGATCGCGACCTCGAAGGCAGCCGCCGATGCAGCTGCGGCGCGTGCCCAGGACAACCAGGGAGACGTGGCGGTCGGCGAACAGGTCACGCCCGACGAAGAACCCGAGCGCTACGACTACTTCCGCAAGCTGATCGAGAGTATGGGAAGTTTCTCGGCAGCGCCCGGCGACAAGAACCTGATCGGTATCCGCGGGTTCGTCGACGGGAGGCGCGTTGAGAATACAGAGAACGCGATCAATGATACGATCGCGGCGATCTGGATCGACGATGCCGGCGAGAAGCAGGCACGCGAGTATCTGGCGACGGTCGACCCGATCAAGAAGGGCGACAAGCAGGACGTGCGGCTGCACCTGCTCGATGGGCAGTGGCCGTTCGTGATCGGGGACGAACACGGGCGACCTTGCCTCGTGCAGGGCGGCCCGGTGGCGGTCTTTGACGAGACCGCGCAGAAGCGCGAGGTCGGCAGCTACGGCTTGAAGATCCACTGTATGGGGGATGGCGAGTTCTCTGCCAGCGGCAGCCAGTTGTTGGCGGGCAATGAGAACGGTGCCGCCTGGGTGGAGTTCATAGAGCTGGCCAAGTCCGATCCTGACAAGAAGTTGCTCTATACCCTGGTCGACGGCTCGCGGCTGAAGAAAGACGGCAGTGTCGCGACCGCCGAGGCATCCCCGGTTCCCAAAGCAGCCGCCAAGGACGCCGTGGAGACCAAGGCCAAGAAAGATCTGAGCGCGAACAAAGCCAGCCGCGAGGGCCATCCGATCGGTTTCGTCGTGCTCTACCATTCGGGACACAACGACTTCGCTCGGCAGCTGGCCTGGTACAAAGATCCCAAGTCGAAGGCCTCGGTGCATTACCTGCTCGGTCCCGACAGTGAGAACGTGCAGCTGGTCGAGGAACCGGACGCCGCCTGGCATGCGGGGCAGGCGTTGTACCAGGGCAAGGGCAATGTCAACCTGCGCTCGATCGGCATCGAGTTGGTCGGGGATGGTGACAAGGCAGCCTTCCAGGAAGCGCAATACAAGCTGCTGGCCGCGACCTTGCAGCGTATTTTCGACGCGTACGGACTCGGCATCGATGATGTCGTGGGCCACCGGCATATCGCTCCGACCCGTGAAGGGGGTCCTGGCAGCAACTTTGACTGGAACCGTTTGAGGGGAATGCTGTAGCGCTCATGACCGAGGCGATGTTTGAAGGAACCATGGTCCGGCCGACATTTTTCTACGCCGAGACAGGTGAGCCCATACGCCTGGCGTGGATCTTGTTCAGCCCCGTAGATGCAGAGCGCCCCGAGGTGCTGAAGACCGACATGCATGGGCGGCTCGGGCTGCCTGACAGGCCCGAAGTGCCGCAGTTCGTGCTCGACGACCAGACCTACCGTTTCTGGTATTGCTTTGGCACGCCTCCCAAGTTCGAAGAGATCCCCAGCGAAGAGTGCACCGTGCATCTCGGGCGCGAGCGCATCGACATGGCGCGCAGCCCGCGTATCGAGAAGCTCGGCCGGCCCAGCCGCTTCCATATGCGTGTGTTCCCGCAGCAGGACCCGATGCCCGATGAGATCTTCGTGCTCGAAGCGGATGGGACCGACTGGACACGGCGATTGCGGGTTCCCGACGGCCGTCGGGAAGGAGCCAGCGTGTTGTTCGAGTTCTCCGGTATCCCGCCCGCCGAGTCGTATTCCCTGCGTGTCGATACTCCGACCGAGGGGGGCCTGATCTACTACCTGTTCCGGCACCGCTTGCTCGAGATCGTGAGGTAGAACGTGTCCAAATGGCGTGAACGCAGGAAGGCACGGAAGGTGAAGGCCACACCGGTGGAGGCTGTGGTCGAGGTCCCCACGGCAACTCCGTTGGGGGTCAAGGTTCCCTCGGTGCGCACGCTACGGGTCTTCGATCCTGACAGCGGAGGCCCCTTGCAGAACGGGCTGTTATTGCTGGGCAACGACGGCCGCTTCGATCCTGCCTGGGCCTACGCGACGGACGCATCCGGGCTGCTTCTCGATATCGGGACCGAGCCGGCGCGCAGGCTCTACTTCCTCGAAGGAGCCTCCCAGGGCGAGCTGGCCAGTCGTGTGCTGGGATCGGCGGCGCCGCGGACCTTTCTGGTTCACGTCGAGCAGCTCGAGCCGCGGGAGGTCCCGGGGCAGAGAGCGGGCGAACTGGTCAAGCAGGGCATCATCGAGAGCCGCTGCTCGATCTTGGAGGCCTCTACGCTGCTCAGCCTCGAAGGCGCGGCTCTGGCGCTGCGGCCAGTGGTTGTGACCGCGCTGCCCCACGATTGCCAGCTCGAGGGCCTGCGTGAGCTGCTGGTGCAATACAAGCTCGAGCGTGGGCGGGCCAGCAAGGCTCTGGTCGAGACCTACCGCCAACAGCACTGGGCCCAGCTGGTGTTGTCGGGCTTCGCCGCCAGCGCGGTAGCGTACGACGCCGCGAAGCAGTGGAAGAGTCTGCACTTCCCCTACAGCCTGCTCGACGGGCCGGACAGCACGGCCCCCAACGGCGCCCCCAAAGGGCCGGGTCGGTCGCTCAAGGGCGTCTGGGGCGAGCTCAAGAAGGCCGACCGCAAGAACGAGACACGGTGTGCCGCGTTGGTGGAGGCCCTGCGCTCCCCGGAGACCTTGCGCTGTCTGCTGTCGCACCGTGAGGGCGAAGCGTTGATTGAGCTGGTCGGGCGGCTGGGGCCGTTGAGTTTGAGCGCCGCCGGCACCGAGCTCTTCGAGACCGACATCTTGCCGGCCTTGCGGACGGCCTTTGTGCCGGGCGCGGGGGAGGCGCCCAAGGCGTTGACGGCCGAAGACCTGCAGGATCTGCCGCCGGCATCCGAGGCCTGGACGGTGCTGCTCGGCAGCCTGGCTGAAGACGGGCCGCGGCTGGCGGCGAAACTGTGCTACGTCTTCGCTGCACAACTCGCCGCCCAACCCGAGGTCTGGACTGAGTTGGCTGAGCGCTGGTGGGGCGTCAAGGTGCAGACTCCCGTCGATGCTGCCATGACCAGCCGCGCGCTGCTCGATGAGGGCTTGAAGGCCGTGGGGCAGCTCAAGAAGCTCGGGCGCGTTGGCTGGGGCGAGGCGCGTCCTGATGACTTCGCAGACATCCAAAGGCGGCTGAGTTCCCGCTTGGCGGAAGATCTCGGGCCCGTCCGGCAGATCTTTAAAGTCACCGCGGGCTCTACCCGCAAAGTCGAAGGTCTGTTTGAACGCGTGCGGGGTCTCGCCGTGCTGCGCTTTCTGGCGCAAGCCCTGGACTTGCCTACGACCTGGCCGGTGGCGCGCCGTCTTCCAGGCCTGCAGAGAATGGGGCAGGGTCTGTGCCTGTCGGTGGTCTTCCGCCGCGGGCGTGGGTTCTTGGCGAGTGTGGACAAGCTCGTGGGTCTGCCACAAGCACAGCGTGGGCCGCTTCATTCGGTCGACGCGAGCATCGAAGCGGTCGAGGGCAAGCTCGGAGACCTGCTCAACCTCGACGTGCTCGAGCTGGGCAGGGCGCTGATCAGCCCGACAGTCTCTCATCTGGGCGAGCTGCTGGCGCTCGTGCACTGGGCCGAAGCCGCGCTGTTCTGTCCTCCCGAAGAGCTGTTGCAGCAGACGCCGTGGACGGGCGGCGGTGAACGCGAGGCGTTTGCCGGGGCTCTGGAGAACCTGTAGTGGACCGTGCCTGCCTGTTCGGCAGGAGAGGAGTCGAAGATGTCGAAAGTCCCCGTCTTTGCCGATGAACCCACCGGTGTCGAGCACCACAAGGTCCTCGCGCGCGGCATCGAGCGGGCATTCGCCAGCCGACCCCGTGCGCTGCTGCACCAGACGCTCTACTTGCACTGTGAGACCCGTTGGGTTCCTGACGGCACAGCTGTGAAGGTCGAGGTGTTCCGCGAAGCTGCCGAGCCCGCCAACAAGATCGCTGAATTCCTGGCCGGCAGCATCAAGGACAATTGTCTGATCTGCAAGCTCGACAACAAGAAGCAGGGGATCGTCAACAAAGAGCACTTATTGCAGGCCGGGCCGACGCCGATCTGGTTCCGTTTTCTGGTCGGTCGAGGGGCCGAAGAGGCAAAGCCTCTCAAGGGCGAGGCGAAACCTGCCTTGACTCCTGCACAATTCCGGCTTGTGCGTCCGTGTTCCAGGCCGGTCGAGTTTCTGCCGTTCGTGCACAGTTTCTGAGCAGACGACTCAGACCTGGTTCTTGTAGTTTCGGCGGTCCCACCAGGCGCCGCCGTAGTTGATCAGCAGCTCTTCGTCCGCTGCGACGTCTCGCACTGTGTAGAAGACGAATACCTTATTCTCGAGATCGGTGCGCCAGTCGGCATTGGAGTCACTGGCATGGTTGTAGATCGAGCCGAAACCGAGCGCCACCGAGTAGTGGGTCTTGTTCTTTTTGGGCCAGTTGAAGCGGTAGTCGAAGAGGCAGTCGGAATTCAGCGGGAAGAGGATATGGTAGGCCCGCTCGATCTCTGTGTTTGCGGCAATCGCTGCGCTGGCGAAAACGCCGAAGCCGCCGATGGGAGATCGGCGGACCGCCAGCGACGGATGGATGAAGATCTCTGGCACGCGCTCGCTCCTGGGTGGCAGCTGAGTTGAGACCGGGCAGGCACCCCGAAAGTATAGCGAGCGCGCGCAGATCGCAAAAAGATGCGCTGGGAAGCCTGCTTTCATAGAGCAAGTGCAGGCTGCTTGCGTCTGCTCGGAGGCCTTGGTATTCTCAGCGCGTCCGCACCATAATCGGCGAGAGCCGGGGTAGAGGAGGGTCGTCGTGCCCACGGTAGACATGCCGCAGTTGGGAGAGAGCGTCGTCGAAGGCACTTTGTCGGAGTGGCTGGTCGAAGTGGGCGAGTCGGTCAAAAAAGACCAGACCGTCTGCCGGATCTCCACCGACAAGATCGACACCGAAGTGCCGAGCACTGTGGAGGGAGTCGTGCGCCGTCTGCTGGTCGCAGAGGGACAGACTGTGCCCGTGGGGACGCCGTTGCTTTCCATCGGGTCCGCAGAGGATGCACCCGAAGAGCCGCTGGCCGAGCCTGATAGCACCGGCTCTAAGGCCGAATTGCAAGCGCCCTCGAGCGGGAAGCTGCGGCGCACCGGTGAACAGCCACACCTCAGCTCGCCTGTGGTTCGCAAGATGGCAGAAGACTCCGGCGTCAACCTGGCCCAGGTGCAGGGAACGGGATCGGGCGGTCGGGTCACCAAGGCGGATATGCTCGAATTCGTCGCGCAGACGCCCAGGGCGGGCTCAGGTACCGTGCCACCGCCGCCCGGGCCGCCTTTGACCACCGGCCGAGCGTCGGTCGTGCTCAAGATGCGGGAGGAGCCGACTGAGCCTATGTTCCAGGCGGAGTCCGGCGGTGAACCGCCGCGGGCAGCCCCCATCGCGGCCCGTGATCCCGCCTACTCACCGTTTGGCGGACTGTACAAGGTCCCGGTCTATACCCCGAAACCGGGGGACCGCATCGTGCCGTTTTCTCGGCGGCGGCGCATCATCGCCGAGCATATGGTCTTCTCGAGCCAGGTTGCTCCGCACGTCACCTCGGTAGCCGAAGTCGACGTGACGCGGGTGATGCAGCTACGCCGGGAGCATCAGAAGAGTTTTGAGCAGGAGGGCATCAATCTCACGGTGCTGCCTTTCGTGGTCGATGCCACAGTCCGTGCGATCAAGGATTTCCCGGAGATCAATGCGACCGTGCAGGCCGAGCATCTCGTGGTGCGGCGTGAGATCAACGTGGGTGTGGCGGTCGAGACCCAGCAGGGCTTACTGGTTCCGGTGGTGCGGGGAGCGCACAACATGAACCTGGCCGGCATCGCTCGCGTGATCGCTATGCTCTCCGAACGTGCGCGTGAGGGAACGCTCGAACCTTCGGATCTCGCCGATGGGTCCTTCACCATCAGCAACCCCGGCAAAGAGGGAAACCTCTTCGGCACACCGATTATCAATCAGCCCCAGATCGGCATTCTGCGTATGGGTGAAGTCGTCAAGCGGCCCATGGTGCTAGAGCTCGACGGCGAGGATGTGATCGCAGTGCGCCACATGATGTATCTGGCACTGTCGTATGACCACCGGGTCGTCGACGGCAAGTTGGGAAACCGCTTCCTGCATAGGGTCAAGACCCACCTCCAACAGGCTGATTTCTCGGGCCTTGGATGACCTCCCGAACTGCGACCTGACAGCCGAAAGAAATTGTCCAAAGCTGGCCAGCCTGCTATTCTGAACGGTCTAGATCTTCAATTCCATCACCTGCAGGGCGTCGGCGAAAACAGGGGCGGCAACGGATGAGTGTGCGACTGATCGTGACGGAGGGGCTGAATCCAGGTCGTGAGTTTCGCCTACAAGGCGACACCACCTACGATCTGGGGAGTAATCCTTCGGCGTCCATCCATATCCCAGATCCGGCAATTGCTGCGATCCATTGCCGGATCTACCGTGAGGCGAACAAGCAGTTCACGGTCTACGACGTCAGTGGCAACGGCTTGTTCGTCAATGACAAGCGGGTGATCAAGAAACAGCTCTACGACACCGATCTGCTCAAGATCGGAAACACCTGTCTGCAGTTCGTGGTCGACGTGAACCTGTCCGAACAGACGCTCTCGGTGCCTGCTGCTAGAGGCCCGGAGTTTTGTGTCCTCGAGGGTGCGGACAAGGGCAAGATCTTCGAATTGAGCAGTAAGAACTCCTACGTGATGGGCCGTGGTACCGAGGCAGACATCACGGTGATGGACATCAAGGTGTCGAGGAACCACTGCCGGGTCGATGTCCTCGACGGTTGCCACTACATCACCGATCTTGGCAGCACCAACGGCTTCCGCGTCAACGACAAGCGGGTTGATCGGCATCGCATGATGCCGGGCGACAAGATCAAGCTCGGCTATTCGACACTGGTTTTCCAGCTCGCCGAGGAAGAGCCTGTCGATGCTTCGAAGCAGTTCCTGCGCTCAAGCCAGCAGGATCCGCGTGACGAGCCGCCGCCTATGGCCGCGTTGGCGCCGTCGACGGGGGTCCTCCCGCCGTCGGCTGTGGTCGGAGCGGCGCCGCCACCGATGCCCGGTCCGGGATTTCCTCCGCCCCTGGCCGCGGCGGCGAGCGCGCCTCCGCCCTTGGCTGGCCCTCCTCCGATGGCTGGGCCGCCTCCCCTTGCCGGCGCAGCCGCAGCGCATCCCAAGACACGCCTGGTCGACTATTCTGAGATCGCCTCGGCGGCCGAAGAGCCCGAGCAGCGCCCGAAGACCCGGCTGGTCGACTACTCGTCGCTGACGGAGAAAGACCAGCCTGCGGCGGGCCATCCTCGAACCCAGATGGTCGGTGTTCCCGACCTTGAGGGGGAGGACGCAGGCAAGGCGCATCCCAGAACCAAGTTGCTCGACGTTGCTGAGATCGACGCCGGTGCGCCTCCTGCGTTTCCGCCCCTGGTCGATGAAGACGAGCGCGCCCTCCATAAGAAGACCAAAGTGCTCGGGGCGCCGGCCTTTGATGCCGCGGCGCATCCGCCGACCCAGATGGTCGATGTCCCCCAACTCGACGACGACGGCCTGTCTTCGCCAAGCGAAGCTCCCAAGGCGTCCCCGTCGGGCTTCAAGACGATGGAGTTCCAGGTCCCGGACTTCATGGACGACGACGACGATGACGACTACGTCTCGTCGACCGGGACTCCGGCCCAGCCGGTAGCTGAGGCTCCGGGTGGGGGCAAATTCAACACGATGGAATTCCAGGTCCCCAGCTTCTCGGATGACGAGGATGACGAGGGACTGACGGCACCGGAAGAAGCGCCCAAGGCGTCCCCGTCGGGCTTCAAGACGATGGAGTTCCAGGTCCCGGACTTCATGGACGACGATGATGACGACGACCCGGATGCGGGCCTGTCATCTCCAAAGGAAGCGGCCGCGGCCCCCAAGCAGACTCCGTCGGGTTTCAAGACGATGGAGTTCCAGGTCCCGGACTTCATGGACGACGATGACGATGACGATGACGACCAGCCGGCGCCGCCGGCTGACCTGCCGCCGCCCGCGGCCCCTGATACGGCCGAAGGACCGGTGCCCCCGGCCAGCCCCAAGTTCCAGACGATGGAATTCCAGGTTCCCGGCTTCGGCGAAGAAGACGACGATGACCTCGCCGCGCCCGAAGCCGCTGCTGCTGCTCCAGGTGCACCGGCCTCGGGCTTCAAGACGATGGAATTCCAGGTCCCAGACTTCATGGACGATGACGACGACGACGACGACCAGCCGCCTGCTCCGGTTGTACCGCCGGCAGGAGCCGCCGAGGCGGGGGCGCCGAAGGCACCTGGTGGTTTCCAGACGATGGAGTTCCAAGTCCCTGGTTTCGCCGAGGATGAAGAAGATGATGACGCGGGTCTGAGCGCACCGACCGAGGCCCCCGCCCAGCACCCCACAGGCTTCAAAACCATGGAGTTCCAGGTTCCGGACTTCGTGGATGATGAAGAGGACGACGACGGCTTCGGGGCGCTGGCGCCCCCTTCGACACCGGTAGATCAGGAGCAGGGGCTGCGCACCTCAGGCATGACGATCCCTGATTTTCCGGATGACGACGATGAAGATTTCGCGGAGCTGGCTCCGCCATCCTCGGCGATTCTGGACCAAGCTCAGGGTATGCGCACCTCGGGTCTCGCGATTCCCGATTTCCCGGACGACGACGACTTCGGCGACGACGACTTTGACGACGACGATGAGTACATGGATCCCGATGGGCCTCCGCCGCCGCTGATGGAGACGGGGCAACAAAGCGGGCAGACCTACGTGTATGACGAGGTTCCCGATGTGTTGAAAGAGAAGTACAAGAAGATGCGCGGAGAAGACAGCAAGAGTTGAGCGATTGCCAGGGCGCAGGCGACGGGCGGGTATTCCCCGCCCGTTTTCTTGTTGGCGAACCATGCCGGCTTCTCGGCGCCGTTGGAACGTCGTTGGCGCCACACTGGCCGGTCGGAGTTCAGTGCACGGGTCGCTTGGCGATCTGACCACAGCGGCGGTCTACGGGCGACTGTCTCAGGGAACGGACCCGGACCCGGACTCCAGAGCTCGTTACGTGGGTTCGATGCAACCGGCCTGGAGGAGTATCGGCGGCAACTGTCGGTAGCGACCGCGTCCAACTACCGAATCGAAGCCGGCTTCTGTAGCGGCGCTCTGCGAGAGGCTGTCTCAGGGAACGGACTCGGACTCGGACTCGGACTCGGACTCGGACTCGGACTCGGACTCGGCCTCGGATCCCCACTCGGATTCGGACTCGGACTCGGACTCGGATCCGCACTCGGATTCGGACCCGGATGCGGATCCGGACCCGGACCCGGACACCGACACCCGACCACCGACCCGGACACCGACCACCGACCCCGACTCCGAGGATGACCGTGGTCCGAGGGCCGTAACGAAGGCCCCCTCAGCCTCGGCGCACGAATCGTTCGCGGCGGATCTCGTGCTTGCGCATCAGCTTTTGCAGGATCTGGCGTGAGACCTGCAGCTCTTCGGCCGCGCGGGTCACATTGCCACAGGTGTGTTTGAGCGTCTCGCTCACAATCTCCCGCTCGAAGCGATCGTTCGCGATGCGTCGAGCCTCCTGCAGAGTCAGCTTCCCCGGAGCCTCCGCCTCGGCGCTGCCCAGGTGCAGATCAGCACCGGTCAGGTATGGGCCGTCACCGATCAGCACTGCGCGGTGGATGTTGTGCTCAAGCTCGCGTACATTGCCCGGCCAGTTGTGGCGCAGCAGCAGCTGCTGTGCGTCTTTGGTGAAGCCGAGGATCTGTTTGCGGTTGAGCGCGCTGAACCAGCCGAGGAAATGCGAAGCGAGGAGCAGAATGTCAGAACCTCGTTCACGAAGCGCCGGCAGCGTGATCGGGAAGACGCTGAGACGGTAGAAGAGGTCCTGACGGAAGCGGCCGTCCGCGACCATCTTGTCGAGCTCGCGATGGGTCGCGGCAATGATCCGCACGTCGACCTTTCGCTGGCTGCCTCCGACCGGCTGGATGGTCTTCTCCTGCAGAACGCGCAAGAGCTTGACCTGCAGGTTCAGCGGTAGCTCTCCGACCTCATCCAGAAAGATCGTGCCACCATGCGCCTGAGCGAACTGGCCCTCGGTCTTGGCGCTCGCACCTGTGAACGACCCCTTCTCGTGGCCGAACAGCTGACTCTCCAGCAGGTTCTCTGAGATGGCTCCGCAGTCGACGACCACGAAAGGCCCATCTGAGCGGTTGGAGCGCTCATGCAGTCCGCGCGCGATGGCCTCCTTGCCTGTGCCGCTCTCGCCGAAGATCAGCACCGAAACCTCACTCGGGGCGATCTTGCCCAGCAGGGTCATCAGGTTCCGCATCGGTTCACTCTCACCGATGATCGGCTTGCGCCCTGCCAGACCTTCGCGGAGCCGGATGTTCTCTTCCTCCAGCTCGCGCTGCCTGATCTTGCGCAGCTCCATCAGCCGGCTCTTCTCGATCGCCACGCCGATCTGGCGGCAGAGAGCCTCGAAGAAGATGACGTCGGCGCTTCGAAAGGCTCCTGAGCGACGGTGTCCGTCGACGTACAGCACGCCGACGACGCGTCCCATCGCTTGGACCGGCGCGCACATCACTGAGCGCAACTTGTGGTCGAGCATGCTGGCGGTCATGCCCCCGGTATCAGGCGCGTTCATCACCACGGCTCGTCCCAGTTTCAGCGCGCGATGGGGGACGGATTTCGAGGTCCCGTCGACCTCGGGAAGATCTTCTCCGGCACGGCTGCGCGCCACCGCAATCTCGATCTCGTCACCCTCTGAGACCCAGTAGAGAATGCCCCGCTCTGCGTCCGCGATCTTGATCAGCCGATCGACAACGAAATGCAGCAACTCGTCGAGCTCAGCGACCTCGTGCGCGCTGAAAATGGTCTCGAGCAGCAGCGAGACATTCCTGTAGTCGCGGCCGGGATCGCCCGTCACGATCCCAGCCAGCGCGTCGATGCGCGGGGCATCCTCGCTGCCTGCATCGCCGAACACAGACACGGCTTTGCCCTGGATCATTCCGGAGGCAAGCGCGTGGTCGGCTTGCTCGAGCAGCAGCAGTGCCAGGTTCTCGGCGCTGGAGGGGCCGATGGAGTCTGACCAGGGCTCGCTGTCCTCACCCAGGCATGCCAGACCAAAGCAACTGTCCGCGGGGGTGTTATTGAGCAGCTCGAGCTGCGCCACCTGCACCTGAAGCGCCGCCACGCGCTCGCGAGCGTTCTGCAGGGGGCCGGGCAACAACAGCGCGACACAACCGAGTCCGAAGCGGTACACCTCGAGAGCGGGGTGGCTGTCGCCGATGGCCTGGCCGACCTGTGCCAGGCTGCGGTCGACGGCTGCTTCTCCCAACTCGACCTCGAGTGTGGGCAATGCGCGGATCCCCACCAGGGCGAGGCACAAGGGCGCGCCGAGGGTGCTGTTGCGCTGCACTTCCCGGATCAGCACGCGGCGCAGATAGGGGTCACTGAGCAGCCCACTCCCGGGGTCGACAGCCATATCAACCGGACGTCGCGTGGGAGTTGCGCCGCTCTCTGCCTCGTAGATCATGCGTACACTACCGATCGCGAGGGTGTCGCCATCGTCGAGCGGGTGCCGCTTGATCAACTCGCTGTTGACCAGCGTTCCATTCAAGCTGCCGAGGTCTATGACGAAGTCCCGTTCGTTCTGACGCACGATCTCGCAGTGGTTGCGCGAGAGGTCCTTGTCGTCGAAGACCAGGTCGTTGCCGGCGGCGCGGCCGAAGCTTGTGCGTTTCCCCAGAGTGATGCTGCGCGTCTGGCCGCGTTCGGTGATCACGAGTCGCGCCATGCTGTCCTGCCGTAGTCGGTTTTTGCCAGTGTACCACATGCTCTCGTCGCAGCCCAAGGGGCAGTGGCCTGTCGGGAGAGGCGCGGGGTCAGTCTTCTGGCTCGAGCGCTGCGCGTCGTGGGTTGCGCCGCGTGTACTCCACAGCGCAGAGACGCTGCTGCAGGCAGCGCCTGCAGGTCTGACGGACCACGTCGTAGAGCGGCTCACCGGGGTCGACCAGGCCCTGTCCCCGATAGAAACCGAAGCAGTTGGGCAGTTTCACGCTGGAGTTGCGGGTCCAGACGCAACTCAGCTCGCAACCAGGCAGAGCATTGGGGACCGGATGCTGACGGCAGTGCCAGGCTACCAGACATCCGCGCTCTGGATGCACCGAATGGCTGAGGTCTGGCTGGAGCTCGTCAAGCCCGTCTTCCCATTCCGAGTCGTAGTCGAGTTGGTCGGGTTCGAGATCGGCGAAATATTCTGGGGGGACGGGGATCTCGACGCGCTCAGCCTCGAGCGCCTCTTCGTCCATGCCGTCGTATGCGGAATCGGGGATGTAGCCGTCAGCGTCACCCGAGGGAGACGCTTCCTTGGTCACGGCTCATTCTCGAGCTCTTGCATCTTGCGGAAGCCCATCATCTGAGCCTCTTCGAAGAGACTCGCCGAGAGCTCGAAGGCCGCTTGCGCTTCAACGTACTTCTCGAATCTGACGTGCTCTTCGCCTTCGTTCCAAGCCTCGAGTGCTTGAATAGCCTCGTCCGGAGGCGAGATATTGAGCTTCGTCAGGCGTGCCCGCATCTCGATCCACTCTTGGTTGTTCTTCTCGGCGATCTTCCGGGCAGTCTTCCAGGGAGCGGGCTGGATGAAGTCCATCAGCTCTTCGCGGTAGAAGTAGCCGCCTATGGACAGGCCGATGATCACAACCAGCAGGAAGAAACCTCCTCCGTCTCCCCGCCGGCGCCGGCGCCGCGAGGGCGGTCGGGCTGGAGCACTGGCGGCCTTCGAGAGCGGGCCGGAACCCCAATCGCCGCCACCATCGGACTGCAAGGCTTCGGAGCCATTGCTGTGGATCGTGGGCGCGAGCCGCGTCTTGCCGTCGTGGGCCGGCGGCGGGCTCCACTCGGTCTTGGAGCCTGGGACGTTGGAGCTGGCTGCATCGGCGGAATTCTTGCCGCTCTTGGCGAGGGGGGCCAGGGCCTCGGCCAATTCGAGTCCGGTCTGGAAGCGCTTGTCGGGGTCTTTTTCGAGCAGGCGCATCACGATGTTCGCCAGCGAATTGGACAGGCTACGGCGTATGGTCTTGACGTGGGGAGGCTTCTCCATCACGTGCTGCTTCATGAAGTTGACGGTAGCGGGACCGACGAATGGGGGCTTTCCGGTCAACAACTCGAAGCCCGCGCATCCCAGGGAATACAGGTCTGAGCGATGATCGGTGCGACGGCTGTCCTTCCACTGTTCGGGGGACATGTAGGCCGGAGTTCCCATCATCGCACCGGTGCGGGTGAGGTTGTCGTTGTCTTCGGTGGCCTTCACCAAGCCGAAGTCGGCGATCTTGACTTTGTTCCTGTCTGTCAGCAGCAGGTTGTCAGGTTTGATGTCACGGTGGACGATACCCTCCTGAAAGGCCGCCCAGAGGCCCTGGGCAGACTCCAACAGGATGTTGGCCACCGTCCGCTCACTGAGTTTGCGCTTCTTGCGCAGCAGGTCTTTGACCGTGCCGCCTCCGGCGAATCCCATCGCGATGCAGAACATGCCGTCAGCATCGAACATGTCGTACACCGGCACGATGGCATGATGGTCGATGCGCGCCAACGAGCGAGCCTCGCGCACGAAACGCTCGATCAAGCTCTTGTCTTTGGAGAGCAGCGGGGCAAGGATCTTGATCGCCACTTTGCGCTGGAGCTTGAGCTGCAAGGCTAGAAACACCGAGCCCATGCCGCCTTCACCCAGCTTGCCGTCAATCCTGTAGCCTGAGAACGTCTGCCCGATGTACTCCAGATCGGGGTCGTCGCCTCCGGTCAAGGAATCGTGCGAGGGCGGTGCAGGTGCGGGAACCGGGGCAGCCAAACGAGGTTTGGGGCCGTTCTGTGCGGGGCCAGGACGCTTGAGTCGGCGGCGCGTAGAAGCCCGAGGAGCGGGCAGGGGAGCGCCGGGCATACGGGTGATATGACGACCTGTCGGCGGCCCTGCTTCGCCGGGGGCGTTCTCCCACATGGTCTGCTGGTTGCCCAACATCGTCGGCTCTTTGCGCGGACGGTGGGTGTTCACGCTATTGACGACGCCACGCGGGGTGGGGGAATGCCCGCTTCGCGGTTTCGGCGGGCGCCCGCCGCGCGGGTGCGGGGTGCGCACGCTGCGTTGGGGGCCACTTGAGGCAGGCCCGCGCGCCGGCGGGCCCGGTCGAGGTCGTCTCTGAGAGGCAGACGGAGCTGAGCCCACAGGCTTACCGCACGACAGACAGAAGCGCGCGTCAGGTGGGTTACGATGCGAGCACACGGTGCAGACCAAAACAGACTCCAGAGAGCGGGATCGCGTCAACGACACACCGTCTGTAGCACTCCGATACGCCAGACCGATGTGGCCGTGTTAATGCCCGTCCACATGCCCTGGATGTTACGTCATTCCTGCCGTAGAAGGTTAGCATTAAAACCGGCAGAGCGCACGAGAACCGTGCAAGCGCGCGATTCCAGGCGGCATCTCAAAGTTGCTGGCCCGCGTTCGTCGTCGCCCGCTCGACACCAGGCACAATCGTCTCAGGACGCCTGCAACTGCTCAATGCTGGCAATAATCTCGGCATCATCCGGGAACCTGCCCACTTCGTGTTTGCAGAACACGCGTGTTCCATCGATCTCGACGTCGAAGATGCCCCCGCCGCCTTTGATCAATTCGGCATCGACGGCGAAACGTTTCTTGAGGGTGGCGGCCAGACTGGTCGCCGTGGGTAGGTAGTTTCAAACACCGCAGTAGGTGATGCGGATCTGCATCGTGGACCTCCAGGATCTTGCGTCGCCAAACCCCAGCAGCGAGCCTGCTGCGGGGCTGGGATCGGAGATGCATTGTACTCCGGGTCCAGGTTCGCTGCCAGGTTTCGTCACAGGGATGGAGAACCAGCGAATGGACCAGGGGGGGAGCCGACGCCCCAGGCATCTCCGTGGGGAGAGGCTGGGGCGCGCTGATACACTCCTGGGGCGAGGCCTATTGGTCCTGTTTGGGTTTCACATCGCCCATAAGCAAGAACCCTTCGCCCTCGCAGATCGGACAATTGCCGCGTTCTTCGGCGACCGCGCAACGGCAGGTGGAGATATGCTCGCCTACCCCGGAACCCAGGCACAGATGGCAGACTCCGCTGCCGCCACAATCAGAACAGATCACCCGCCGACCGACAACCCGCACTTCCTCTTTGCAGTTGGTGCACAGTGCGGCCCGGTTGTCTTCGTCCGTCAGGTCGATCGATTCGCCACAGAAAGGGCAGTAGGCGTTGCCATCGGGATGGAAGACGATCGCGTCGTCGACGACTTCGCCGTCGCCCTCCGCCCGGACAGCGGCGTCGCAACCCGTGAGAGCAGCGCAGAAGCCGAGAACGCAAAGCAGCAGGATGGAGCGTTTCATGATCACCTCATGCGGGGGGCGTAGCTTCGTCTTGGTGTACGCAGGCCGTGTCATGGCAGAGTCATCAGCTGGTGCTCAGGCTTGCGGATCGACAAGCAGTTCTCGAGATCCTGGTAGATCGCGAGCTCGAGCTCAGCCTTCTCCTGTGTGCGGGTGTCCAGCAGCTCGAGGAAATGGACCTTGTCGTTCTGCCTGACCCGGAAGGGTTGGAACAGCTTGGCCTGGGGCAATCGGGCTTCTGCCTCGGCTCCATAATGGGCAAAGGTTCCTGCCTTGCTGAATGAGCCGAGGCAGCCATACACCGACCGGCTCGCGGCACGCGAGTGCTTCTTGGCCATCTCCATGAAATACAGGGCCTTGCGCTGGGCCTCGTTCACCTCGCGGTATTTGATGTTCGCGACGAATTCGGCCCGTAGCTTGCTCGCCCGGTCGGCGCTGTCGGCGCCCTTGAGCACGATTCGGTAGACCGTACGGAAGTTGCGCTCCTCATCGACGAGCGAGCTGTCCACCGCGAACATCAGCTCGTTTCCACCCTGAACCTTGGTGACTTTCGAGATCTCACCACTGGGCAGAGCCCAGACTCGCTTCTCAAGCCGCGACATCGACCGCTGCTCATAGCTGCCGATGCGGGCGCGGAACCAGCGCAGGAAGGACTGCGCGTCGGATGGCGCGTCGTCGGTATAGGCGAACTGCTGCGCGACCTGAGTGATCTGGGCCGTCGAGGCGAAGAGCACCTCGCGTAGACCGCCGCGCTCGACCTGGCCGCGGAAGGTCTCATTCGACTCATAGCGATGCGGCTTGCTGCTGACCAGATCGTTGCCGATCTCCTCGAGGGTCTCTCCGGCATCGAGGCGTAGCTGCACGCTGTCGGCGTCGAGTTGCATGTTGACCAGCATTCTGGCGCTGACCTCGGGGTCGGTCTCGTCGACGCGCGCGCCCTTCAAGACCATGATCTGCCGGATCTTGGGCAGGTACTCGACCTCCTTCAGCCGGATGACATGGAATCCCTTGTAGGACGGGCTGCTGATCTCGATGGGCGAGGAGATCTGCCCGACATCCAGGCTCTCAGCCGTGGCGACGAACTCGGGCATGAAGCCTGTGCCCGGGAAGTTCCAGGAATACTCGCCATCGTTGGTCTCTGCTCCGGGGTCATCCGACTCGGCGCGCACCAGCTCGACAAACTCTGCCTCTCCCGCCCGCAGGCGGACGATGGCTGAATCTGCCTGGGCTTTGGCCACGGCCCGGCGCTCTTCCTCGCTCGCCGCTTCCCCCCAATCCTCTTCGTCGTCGGGGTTGTAGCCGTACAGGATGTGTTCGACCGTGAATTTCGAACCGCTCAGGTCTTCGCCGACGCCGGTGACTTCGACGATGTGGTAGGCGCTGGGGCTCTCGATCGGTTCGGACAGCGTGCCCGTCTCGAGCGCGAACACGGCCTCCGTGAAGGCTTCTCCCCACTCGGCGCGCCAATCCCCGTCAACGACACCCGCCTTGCGGGCACTGTTGAGATCGGAGAGGTCGTCAGAGTATTTGAGCGCCACGGCGTCCCAGTTCTCGTCCGAGGGGTCTGCCAGCAACCGCTCCCGCAGGACTTCGATCAGCGCGCGGGGCACGTCGGCCTTGACGCTGAGGGCGCGTAGCTCGAGCAGCTGCACCGGGGCCGAGCCGCTGCGCAGGCTCGCCAGCTCGGAGACAACCTCGGGTGTGACACCGAGCCAACGAGTGACCTGTTTCAACTCCCAGGTCTTGAGCTGGGCGCGTTGGAAGCGGGCCTGCTCACTCTGGCGTAGCTCGACTTCCCGGTCGGCGAATTCTGCCAGCGGTGCGTCTTGTGTGCTGGCCACGCGGATCAGCCAGGCCAGTTGATTGTCAGTGTCGACCACGGGGCCCGACCAGGTCTGCGCGGGCGCGAGCTCGAAACTGCGGCGGACGAACGCTGGCAGCTCGCCGATGCCCTCCACAATGGTCGCGCGCCGGTTGAAAAACTCGGTGCTGCCACGGGTATGGGGCGTCTCGGCGAGCGTGCCGGTGCGGCGCAGCTCTTGCAGCAGCTCTGGAGCCTTCTCCTGGAGCTCGGTGAGGCCCTTGGCGACCAACGCGTCCGTGAGCAGCTCATTGCGGACTTCCTCGAAGGCGGGCACGCCGCCGGCCTTCTTTTCTACCAACTGGGTGAATGCCCAACCGGTCTCGCGGTCGTTGAGGTAGGCTCCTGAGACGCTTCCTGCTTCCTGCCCAAGGAGCAGGGTCAAGTAGCGGGCGCTGCCCATGCGGGCATCTTCGAAGAGCTCACTGTTCTCGACGAAATCCGTCTTGTAGTAGTCGACGTTGCCATCGGCGGCGGCGACCTCCAGAGTGGGCCCTTCGGGGTCTTCAAGGCTCTCTTCGATCTTCTTGAGGCGCTCTTGCACACGTTCCTTGGCAAACGCCAGGCGCGCGGCTTGTTTGACCCGCTCGAGAACTGCGGGGTCGTCGAGACTGGGCGTGGTGGTGTCTCCGGGAGTCGCAAAGCTTGCAGGGTTGTCTTCGAAGGTCTTGACGAGCTCGTCTTCGCTCGGCGGCGGAACCTTGTTGGCAGCGAAGTCCTCGAAGTCGCCATAGGCGTACTCGAGCTTGTACAGAGTGGGCTTGGTGTAGTCTTCCTTGGTGTTTTCGTAGGTGCGCTCGAGGTCGCTGAGCTCGACACCCAGCAACTCTGCCCGGATCGCGAAGGACACCTCCTCGATGGGCGGCAGGCGTTCTTCGAACCGCTCGGAGATCTCCGCGAAGCAGATGCCGATGACTTTGTCATTGGAGAGCTGTTCGGCCTGTGCCAACGCGCCGACCTCGAGGGTGTCGAGCGCGACCGGCACGCTGGGATACAACAGGAAGGGGCCAAAGTCGCCCAGGCGGTCGGCCGCGAGCGTGTCACTCAGGACGGGGTTTGCCGCAGGGAAGGCCTCGAGCAGGGCGTCGAAAGCCAGGCTGTCGGCGGCCCCTTTGATCTCTGCCAAGCGGCCTTCGAAGAAGGGCTGGGCGCGCTGTCCGCGCAGCTTCTTGGAAATGTCCAGGCGACGCACTTCGTCGAGGGGGAAGAACGTCGAGTCCGATTGCGGATAGTAGATATGCTTGTTCGCTTCGTAGAACTCTTCGATGTCCTCGGCGCTGGGCTCGGGGACCTGGCTGCGCACTCTGGCGACATCGAACATGAAGGCGCGCAGGGCCTTCTCTTCAGGAATGATGTAGTCGTCGCTGTGTTCTGCAAAATACGTCGCGATGCTGTCTTCGCTGACGCTATCGAGCGTCTGCGAGAAGTCCCGCGCGTCGAGTTGCAGATACTCGATGCTGCGCAACGCATCCTGTTCCTTGAAGACCTTGAGCAGTTCGCTGGACGACACGCTGAAGGTGTTGCGTGCCATGCCTTTCAGCAGCTCGATCTTGGCGAAGTCTCCAGCCGTCTTTTCGAAGGACTGCTTGTTGACGCCGGTGAGCTGGAGCAGGTTGACATAGTCGGTATGCTGCAGG
Source organism: Planctomycetota bacterium (assembly GCA_029260765.1). GTDB lineage: Bacteria > Planctomycetota > J058 > JAJDCP01 > JAJDCP01 > JAJDCP01. The sequence goes on along the minus strand of JAJDCP010000082.1, from coordinate 67,120 downwards.
CTGGGCAAGACGACGGCCTGTTGGCGCCGTTGCAGCTCGTATTCGAGGAACTGTGGCGGCAGGTTGGCCAGGTTGGGATCCTCGCGCATGTCGAGGAAGGCCTTGAAGGGCTGGTAGCGCGCCTCAACGACCTTCAACAGCAAGTCCGGGGCGACCTTGATGCCGGCCTCGTCAGCCGTGCGCCGCAAGGCGAGAAACTCCCAGGATTCCTTCTCCGTAACGTCCGAACCTCTAGGACGCAGACCGAAACGGTAGAAGTTGCTGAGCTCCCATTGCACGGCCTTCATGTCGCGGTCTTTGACCTGCTCGCCCCAGATCTCTCGCAAAACAGGGTCTGAGCGGCTGTCGAGCATGGTCGCGACGGGCGCAACCATACCGAAACCGAGCAGAGCCGGGATGATGAAGACCCAGAACATGATTTTTTCATAGCGTCGGAAGAAGCCCAGCATGACGGTTCTTTCTCCATCGACGACGCGTCCCGCGGCGTCGATCAGGTTTGCAAAACAGGGTTTAGCTGTCGGTGGTGTCCTTGGGTAGCAGAGCCCGAGGCAGTTGCCCGGGGAGCTCCGGCTGTGGCGGAAGGTCCTCGAGCGAGTTCAGCCCGAAGCGCTCGAGGAAACGGCGGGAGGTGGCATACAACAGGGGTCGCCCGGGGCGTTTCGCCCGACCTGCCACGCGGATCAAGCTGCGATCGAGCAGCAAGCGCAAAGATGATGAGGCATCGACTCCGCGAATCGCCTCGATCTCTGCCTTGGTGATTTCCTGCCGGTAGGCGACCACGGCCAGGGTCTCCAACGCCGCGCGGGACAACAGCTCTTCGCGACGGATCTTGCCGAGTCGGGCTATGTACGGCGCGAAGTCGGGGTTTGTCTCGAGTCTGTAGCCGCCCGCAACGCGCCCGAGCCGGAGTCCCCGCTGTTGATCGAGAAGCTGCTTCCCGAGCGCGTCCATCGCCCTCTCAACGCCGATCTTGCCGACACCGGGAATGGCCTGCGCCAGAGAGTCCGCAGACAGCGCCCGGCCGCTGACAAACAGAAGCGCCTCGAGCAGCGGCAGCAAGCGCTCCCGGGTTGGCCGAGGAGGCTTGGATGGCTGCGGGTCCTTTTTGGGGACCTGCTCTGCAAGCTTGCTGTCGAGCGAGCTCATTTTGAGGAGTCTCCCTCGCTGGAATCCTCTTCCGCGCTATCGGTCTCGCCCGCTTCCGGGATCTGGAGCAGCTTCTCGTAGAGCTCGTCGGACCGCATCTGCTGCGCGATTTCGAGGATCTCATTCACGCCGTCGACCACAGCCGTCGAAGTGATGGTCGCACCGGACAACGATGCAATGTGGTTCGGGCTGAGCTCTTCGGTCGAGGCCCGCACCAGGTTCGCCTTCGTCCGTGGCGGGTCGGAGAACTGGTTCTGGAACCAGGGACGTCGCGGCCCCTGGTCCTCGCCGTCATTGCCGGCTGTCCAACTGTAGTTCGAGGCCGCAGCCATCGCCAGTCCCAGGAAGGCCAGGGTGAGCACGGTCCACACGGAGACCTGGATCAGGTCGGGGCGCACGATGGGGTTGAGGGGATTCTTGCGCGCCTGCATGATCCTGATCAGGTTCCAACCACTCCAACCAGCCAGCAGAACGAGGAGCAGGCTGAGCACGATGCGGGTCGCCGAATCGGCGAGCACGACGTCCCACCAGGTTCCTGAAGTCTTGACCTCGATCACGCGTGCACCGAGACCCGGAGTCTCCTTCTGGGTGGGAATCGAAAGGCCCAGTACGGTGTCACCGCTGATACCAACCATCAGCTCGACGGCTCCTTCGTAGCCGATCACCGAGAATTGGTAGGCTGCGATGCCGCGCGGATCGTTGTACACCTTCATGTCCAAGGGGAAGCCGTCTTCCATGCGGCATTCACGGTACTTGAGCAGGATGTCCTCTGGAGATCCCCCCAGAACCTTGGCGAGAGCCTCTTTCTCTTTGCCTTGTTTCTGCTCTTTGATCGTGCTGTCGGTCAAGCTCAAGATCAGCATCACTGCCAGCACGCAGACAACACAGACGGCCGTGAGTGCGGACGTGAAGCGTATGCGTGGGTCGAGCTGCTCGAACCAGGTTTTGGGGGCGGCGGGTTCGTCGGCAGCAGCCGAGCTGGCATCATCTGTGGCGGCGGCGGCTGCTGCATCCTTGGCCTCGGGCTTCTCTTCGGCCTTGGGCTGCTCTTCGGCCTTGGGTTTCTCTTCGGCCTTGGGCTGCTCTTCGGCCTTGGGCTGCTCTTCGGCCTTGGGCTTCTCTTCGGCCTTGGGCTTCTCTTCGGCCTTGGGCTTCTCTTCGGTCTTGGGCTGCTCTTCGGTCTTGGGCTTCTCTTCGGCCTTGGGCTGCTCTTCGGCCTTGGGCTTGTCTTCGGCCTTGGGCTTGTCTTCGGCCTTGGGCTTCTCTTCAGCCTCGGGCTTCTCTTCGGCCTTGGGTTTCTCTTCGGCCTTGGGCTGCTCTTCAGCCTTGGGCTGCTCTTCAGCCTTGGGCTTCTCCTCGGCCTTGGGCTGCTCTTCAGCCTCGGGCTTCTCTTCAGCCTTGGGCTTCTCCTCAGCTGGGGTCTTCTTGGCCTTCTTGCTGGGCGTCTTCTTGGCCTTCTTGCTGGGGGTCTTCTTGGCCTTCTTGCTGGCAGCCTTCTTGGCAGGTTTTTTGGCCTTCTTTGCGTCCGCCTTCTCAGCGGACGCATCGGCCGCAGCCGCGTCGGTCCCCGCTTCCGGCTTGTCGGGTTTCTTGGCCTTGGCGGCCTTGCTCTTGGGGGCTTTCGCCTTGCTCTTTTTCTTGCGGCTCATTTCTTGGCAGCCTCCTTCTTGGCGCCGGTCTTGGTGCCGAAGACTCGAGGCTTGGTAAAGCGGTCGATCATCGGCGTCACGGTGTTCATGATCAGGATGGCGTAACACACCCCTTCTGGGTACGCCGCGAACTGTCGGATCACCACCGTGAGAATGCCGCAGCCTATGCCAAAGATCAGGTTCCCCAACTTGCTGACCGGCGAACTCACCATGTCGGTGGCCATAAACCAGGCCCCGAGCATCAAGCCGCCGGCGCCCAGATGGAACGCGGCTTTGTACCACATGTGCTCAGGCTGCAGAAAGGCAAAACCATAGCTGTAGTCTTTGTACGGAACCACCAGGCTCATCAGCGCAACTGTCGCCAGGAATCCGATCGGCACGCGCCAGTCGAGGTAGCCTTTTGCCCACAGGAACACACCGCCGATCAACAGCAACACCGCAGATGTCTCGCCCATGCTGCCTGCGGTGCCGCCCAACCAGTGGTGCGGAAGCATATCGACCATGTTGGTCCAGAGTCCGTCATAGATCGTGCGCGAGGCGACCTCGATCTGCTCGCTGCTCATCGCCGGCAGCACACCGTTGGTGTGCAGGTCCGCAGCGGCGGCGGTCATATCTCCACCGTGCTGCAGGTAGCTGCTCAAGACCTTCGGAAGCTTGGTCAGATTGAAGCCGGTCCCGTCGCCTTTGGGCAAGACGTCAGCGATCTGGCTGATCTTGTCCTGGGCGAGTGACCAGACGATCTTGCCCTGTTTGTACCACTCCAGGGGGGTCGAGCGCGTGATGGCGTCGACGCCGAGTTTGGCGGCCTCGTCGGGCCCGGGGACGTCTGCGGACAGCTGGCTGGCCTGTGCGAAGAACGCCTGGCTCTTCTCCCCAATCCAGGAGAAGGGGTGCAGGAACTTGCCGTTGACTTCTTTTCCGTACGAGATCTGCACGAATGCCCGCGCGGCGAGCGCCGGATTCCAGATGTTGCAGCCGAGACCACCGAACAGGTGCTTGGTCAACGCGATGGCGAAGAAGCAGCCGAAGGCCACCACGTACCATTCGCTGACACCCTCGCCCTGGGCGGTCACCCAGTACAGCGTGTTCGGCTTGATGATCATCGCAAACAGAAGGCCCGTGACGGCAGCGCTGCCGTCGATGCAGGTCTTCCAGGCTTGCTGGTGACGATGGCTGGAAAAGAAGCTCTGTTTCGGCGGGTGTGCCTCAAGCTCGGCTTTTTTCTGCTCGGCCAGGGCCACCTCGCGAGCGCTGACTTCCCCCGTCGCCGCGAGCGTGAACGGGTCGTTGCGCGGAACCGCGCCCTTGGGCATCGGTTTCGTCCGGATGTAGACGATGGCGTACTCGAAGAGCATCGAGAGCAGGATGCACGACAGGCCCAGCGCCAGAGCGCCGATGCCGTAGAAGTAGATCCCGGCAAGCCACGCCGGAACGAGCGCTACAACGACCGTCCACATGATCTTGGGGACGTTTTCGCTCGTCTTGATATGGGGCGAGCTCGAAACTAGAAGTTGGCGCATCGGGTGCGTTCCTTCTGCGGTGTCCGGAGAGCCGCCGCAAAGTACAAGGCCATCCGCCTCTGGGCGGACGGCGTCGCTGCAAGCTCAACCGGAATACCTGGTTAGCGTCTCAGTTCCTCAATTCCATCGTATATCTGCCTGCGCGCGCAAGCGCCTCGTCAGGCTCTCCATCTCTTCCTCGCCGACTTCGGGCAGCAAAAGCTCCCGCCGGATGTCGGCGACAACATCTTCGAAGCGCTGGGTCGCATCCTGGCGCTTCTCTACATAGACGATGTGGAAGCCCTGTCCCGACTGGACGGGCTCGCTCCAGCGGCCTTCTGGAACCTCCTGGATGGCCGCGGCGACCGAGGCGTCGAGCTCGGCGATCAGCAAGGGTCCCAGGTCTCCACCGACGGCGCGCGTGACGGGATCTTCCGAATACTCCTCAGCCAATTTGGCGAAGGAGGCCCCATTTTCGAGCTTCTCAGCAAGGCGCCGCAAGCGCTCTTCACACTGCATGGCAACATAGACGCTGTCTTCGTCCTCAGGCACCTCGAAGCGCACCAGGATGTGGCGCGCGTGCAGCATCGCCCCGTAGCGCAGCTCAAAAGCGATGCGCAGAGCCTCGTCGCGCACCCGTTCGGTCCGCACGAGCTTCTGCGCCAGCAACAGCGGCCGGCCGTCTTCTCGCAGCCGCTGCTTCTCGGCCTCAGGACTTGAGCCTTGGGCTGCCAGCAGTTCAAGGTAGGCCTGCTTGCCTCCAGCAGCCTGTTCCGCCTCGGCAGCCCGCAGCTCGACAAAGACCTCAAGCTCTCCATCCTCGACGCGCAATCCGCGCCGCTCAGCCTCGCGCTCGTAGAGGTACAGGTCGATGCAGTACTGGGTAAACTGGCGTCCGAGCCTGGCGAACAGGCGGTGCTCGAGCTCTGCCTGATCGAAAGGATGCCCGTCGACCTCGGCGACCACACCGTCCTGGCCGGACACCGAGACAACACAACAGGCCAGGACGAGGAACCAGGCTCGGGTGTAGAGGGAGAATGCCTGCAGGGGCTGATTCAACTTGACCTCTGAAGTCTATATCTGATCCACAACGGCGCCAGTGTATGCTGCGCGTACGGCCGTGTCAACGTTCCGCAGGCCGGATGAACTATGGACAAAGTCCGCGGGGCTTTCTATACTCCCCAGCCTCAAATTCAGCGTGCATCCTCGCGCGCCCAGCCATGGAGATGTGTCATGATCGAAGCAGGCAGTCCCGCTCCCGCCTTTGAGCTGAAGGGCAGTGACGACAAGACCCACAAGCTGTCCGACTACCGGGGCAAGAAAGTCATTCTCGCCTTCTACCCGCTCGACTTCTCGCCGGTTTGCAGCAAAGAGCACGAGTGCTTTGTCGACGACATGAGCAAGTTCAACGGCGCCAACGCGGTAGTGCTCGGCGTTTCGGTCGACTCGGTCTGGTGCCACAAGGCTTTCGCCCAGGCCAAGGGCATCACCTACCCGCTGCTCGCCGACTTCCAGCCCAAGGGCGCCGTCGCCGCGCAGTACGGCCTGTACTACGCCGACAAGGGCATCACGCATCGGGCGACGGTGCTGGTCGACGAAGAGGGCAAGGTGGCCAAGGTCTGGAACTACGATATTCCCCAGCAGCGCAACAATGACGAGATCCTGAGCGCGCTGGCCTGAGGCGGGTGCAACCCTTTGATTCTGGAGGGATTCCGTCAGCTGGGTGCAGCCCTGGCCCGCCATGAGCCGCAGACCCACGACAGCTGGAACGACCGGACGCGGCGAGCTATGCTCGCCGCGCTGTTCATCGAGCTGTGCCCCCACCGCAAGCTGCACGATCAAGCATGTGCGCAACTCGGAATCGCTGCAGAGCTCGCGCTTCCTGGCGTAGCTCAGGCGCTCAAACCCCTGCGGGCGCATTGCGCCGGTGCGCGGGGCAACCCCTGGTGGTTGGGGCAGGTGTATGAGCAGCTCGCGGGGGTCGAGCTGGCAGCGTCCGCCCCCGGCTCACTGCCGCACACGGCGCACAGAGCGGCCCGTAAGGCGCGGGGCTGCTTCTATACCCCGCCGAGCCTGGCCAGGCACCTGGCTGCTTGTGGGTTGGCGGCGATCGCTGCGCCGGGCAAGGCACGGCCCCGGGTACTCGACCCTGCCATGGGAGCCGGAGCCTTTCTGCTCGCCGCCGTCCATGAGCTCGAGGGGCGCATCGATCCGGGAAGGAGCTCGAGCAAGCTCCGTCGTGAGCTGGTCGAGGCCTGTCTGTGTGGGGTCGAGCTCGACCCCCTGGCTTGTTGTGTCGCCCAACTCAGTCTGCAGCTGTTCGTCGGGGAGCCGCCCATCGAGCAGCTGGCCCTGGGCTCCGCCGACGCTCTCTGGGGGGCACGCTCGGAAGACATCATGGCCGATCCCGTGCAGGGCTGGCGCCAGCTCTTCCCCGGGTCGGGTACAGACTTCGATCTGGTGCTGTGCAACCCCCCTTATCTGGGGGAGCGCGGTCGGAAGGCCCTGTTCCGCCCGCTGAGGGCGCAGTACCCCGAGGTCAGCGGGCCGCGCATGGACTATTGGTACTTCTTTGTCGGTCTCGCCCTGCGGCTCACCCGCAGCGGGGGGGCCATCGGCATGTTGACCCCATCCTATTGGCTGCGGGCGGCCGGAGCCAGACAGCTTCGCGCCAGGATTCGCGCCTGCGGCGACCTCGAGAGTCTGCTCGACTTCGGCCGCTATCCTGTGTTCCCGGAGGCCCGGGGCCAGCACAGCTCGGTCTGGCTGCTGCGGCTCTCCAAGCAGCAGGGCGCGACCACGCGCTGTGTCACGCTGGGGCCGCGCGCGAAAAAAAAATCCCTCCCCGAGGTTCTGGAGGCAGTGCGCGCTGCGCCAGCGAGCATCGGGCAGCTGCGCTGGCGAGCCTGCGACGATCTGCTGGCCGGGCCCGGAGGGGCGTCTGCGGCAGGGGAGAGGCGCCTCGGGGAGCTTGTGGAGTTGCGACAGGGCATCGTCCCCAACCCCGACCGTTTGAGTGCCAGGGCGGCCAGCCAACTGAACATGGCGCCCGGAGTGGGCGTCTTTCTGCTGCACGAGGCGGAAGTCGTCACACTCGGCCTGCGGCCCGAAGCAGATGCGCAGCTGGTGCCCGCCTTCCGGAATTCGGACATCCGCTCCTTTGCCATCGATCGACCTGCCGGATTCTGGCTGTTGTACTTGCGTACAGAGGACGTTCTCGAGCAGCTTCCAGCGGTCCGCAGGCACCTCGAGAGGTTTCGGCCGTTGCTGGAGAAGCGGAGAGAGGTGCAACGCGGGCGTATCGCCTGGTACAGCCTGCATTGGCCGCGTCAGCGAGCCCACTTTGAGCGTCCCCGCCTGGTGACCTCGAATTGGGGCAACGGCCCGCGCCCGTTCGCGTTGGAGTCTGGGGGTTGTTTCGAACGCAGGGACGTGACCTCGTTGCACCTGCGTGCAGGCTGCGATTGGAGTCTCGACGCGCTGCTCGGTTTCCTCAACTCGACAACCTTGCGCGGCCGCGTAGACGCGCTGGAGCTGGGGTACCAGCGCCAGGCCGAGCTGGCCGCCTGGCCCTTGCCCTCTCTCTCGGGCGACGACCCGGCCATCAAGGCGGTCGCTGCCGTCGCGGGCGCGCTGCGCATCCGCGCGCAAGCCGGACCGTTGGACCCGGCGTCTGCCCTTTGGGCCGAGCTCGAAGAGTGCGTGGCTGCTGCGTATCGGCGCTGAGGTAGCTACAGCAGGTCGAGCGCTTCCAGTCCGAGGATCGCGAGTCCCTCGTCGAAACACTGCAGGCACTCTCGAGCCAATGCGCCGAGCGCTTCGCAGCCCGCAGGGCTGTCGAACAGGCGGCTGCGGGTGTCACAGCGCGCGAAGGCGCGGGCCAGCTGCAACAGCCCATCGGCCACAAAGGCAGGGGAGAGGCGACGCCGGGCGCAGGGCAGATAGACCTCGCGGTGCCGCCAGATCGCGCGCAACAGGGCTTCGTCGTCGTCTCCGAGCAGCGTCAGGCTCGCGGGTTGCAGCTCTGCGGAAGGAAGGCGTCGTTGCAGCAATCTACAGCGCGCCCGCTGGCAGAGCAGGAAGGCCGCGCCATCGCCCTCGTAACTGAGCAGCGACTCGAGGTCGGTGCGGCCATCGTCCAAGCGAGGAAGCTCTGCGGGACGGCTGGGTTGATAGCGCAACAGGCGGAGGGCGAGGGCTGCGCGGGCCAATGCCTGGGCGGCCTGCCGTGGCCGGCGGGAGACGATCCCCGTCAGGGCGTGCTCTGTGGCGGCCGCTAGCAGGTCGGCCGGCTGCCCACGAGCGACCACGGGGCCGACCTTCAGGTGCTTGGCGGCCTGCGGAGCTGCCGTGCTCTGCTTGCAGAAGACCAACAGGCCGACGGAGGAAGGCTCTCTCTGCTGCCAGAGTCCTTCTTCATCCCATGCGGCCAGGAGTCCGGCCGGATCGACAGCAGCTGCAGTCAGCAGAAAACCACGCTCGCGAGCGAACAATCGCAGCAGCGCCGAGCTGAGCAGCAGCGCGCGGAGGCCCTCGAAGCGCAGGTCGGACAACAGCAGGCAGGTAGGCCCGGTCAGCTCGGGCGAGGGCAGACCCCCGGCAACCAGCAGCGGTGGTGTCTCCAGCTGCAGCTCGAGCAGGGACTTGCGTGGTTGGCACTGCGCTACCCCTGGCAAAGACTGTAGCTGGGCGGCGACCGAAGCAGCGTCGAAGGGGGTGCCGCTTCTGTGGCGGAGTCTGCGCAGCGAAATCGTCAGCTCGCAACGGGCAGAGGGCTCGGTGGCTTCCCAGACCTCTTCAACAGCCCTGTCCGTGAGCTGCGCGAGCACATCGACGGCGGACTCGAGCACAGACCGCCGCTTCTGCTCGCCAAGCCCCGAGGTCGGGCTCAGCCTTCCATCTCCCGGGCCAGACCCTTCAGGAATGCCTTGAAGCGCCGCTCATTCTTCTTGTCGAGCTTGCAGAGGGACTTGTGTGCGTCGTAGATCAGCCGCACCAGCTCTTTCTGGCTGCACAGCACTGCAGAGAGCGAGTGCATCTCGAGCTTGCGCGGGAGCTTGCTGACTTCTTTGATCGTGAGCAGCTCATGCAGGCCAAGGATCTTGAGCTGATCGAGCGCGTGTTGGGTGGGGTTGAGGATGATCACATTCTTGAAGCTGCCGAGTTGGGAACCGATGCCGATCAAGGTTCCCATGAATGTGCTGTCCATGCCGCGGCAGACCGAGAGATCGAGGAAGAATCGTCGCCGCCCGCGTTGCACCTCAGTCTCGGCGAACTCCTGCAAGGTCTTGGCATTCTTCATCGAGCCGAGGCCTTCTACGCGCACGTATACCGACCGCTTGGAGCGCGCGACACAAATGTTGTCCTCCTTTTGTGTCATCGCATTCTCCCGGCCGTTCTTCCACGCACGGAGTCTCTGCTCCTCGACTCTACCGACGTCGCAGGCTCATCGCCAGTCTGTGTCTGCATTTTTGACTCGCATACCTGGCCTTGCGAGGGGCGTGGAGACTGTGTTTTCTCAACAGCGGGCATCATCGATCAGCTCTTGGACCTGGCAGTGCGTGAGCTCTGTAGCTCTGCTACCTCGCAACATCTCGGCAAGTTCGGCCAATCTCTGCGCACCGTCCAAGGCGAAAACCCTGCTGACAGTCTTCTCCTTGCCTTGGTTCTTTTGTACCAGAAGGTGCAGGTCTGCAAAACTCGCAACCTGCGGCAGGTGGGTAACGCAGATGATCTGATGGCGCCGCGAGACATTGCGCAGGCACTGCCCGAACTGCTCGCCCAGCCGTCCACCCAGAGGCGAGTCGATCTCGTCAAAGATCAGCAGGCCCCCTTCGGGCGCGGCCAGCTGCTCACGCATCGCCAGCACCAGCCGACTGAGCTCGCCGCCGCTGCCGACTTCCGCCAGCGGTCGGGGCTCGGTTCCGGGGTTGGCCGAAAACAGCCAACAAATCCCCGCGTCCTTGGCGACGACCGCCAGCCGCCCATACTCGAGACCCAAGGTCGTGAGACGTTCATGGAGTGCAGGAATGCGGCTACGTGCGGCTGCCAGGCGGCGCTCCTGCAATGCCTCGAAGTCGCTCTGCCAGGTCGCATTTGCCTTGGCGAGCTCTCGTTCAAGGTCCTCTGGCTGGGCCCGACTCTGCCACTCATCGAGCTGCTCATGCAGCTGGTCTGCCTCGGCCAGGACAGCCTCGAGATCGTAGCGATGCGGAGCGGCCAGCCGCCGCAGCACGCGCCAACGCTCTTCGAGTCGCGCACACTCCCGCGCATCCTCACTCAGGCGCTCGGCAGCGTGTTCGAGCTCTGCGACCACGTCACGAATCTCTTCCCAGGCACTCTGCAACCGTTCGAGCGGTGCGTCGAAACCAGCGATTCCGCGTAGGCCGCGCTCGGCTTTGTGCAGTTTCTCGAGGCAGGCACCGTCGCTCCGTTCGAGCAGCGTCACGGCCCCCGCAAGCGCCTGTTGGGTGCGGGCCAGCTGGCGGATGCGCGCCAGGCGCGTCTCGAGCTCGAGCAATTCGCCTCGGCGAGGAGCCACGCTCCGGATGCTGGCCAGGCGGTCTTTCCAGACGGCTGCCAGTCGCTCGGAGGCGGCGGCGTCTTCACGTGCCTCGCGGCACGCCTGGGCCTGCTGATCGAGCGCGCTGCGGCGTTGCCGCAGCTGGGCCGCGTCGGCGCTGCAGCCGGCGAGATGGTCGATCAGGCCCGTCTGGTGGGCAGGCGAGCGTAACAGCGGCGAGCCTTCCTGCTCATGGATCTCGAGCAAGCTCGCTCCGAGCTGGCACAGCTGCGCTCTGGTGATCAACTTGCCGTTCCGCAGGCAGCGGCTGCGTCCTGCGGCGCTGACCTGCCGTTCGAGCACAAGCTCGTCAGGCAGACCGAGCCTCTCGGCAAGTGAGGGGCTCAACTGGAACAATCCACGTACCGTCGCACGCTTACGTCCGGAACCGACCGGCGAGCGTCCCGTGCGCGCACCGCTCAGCAACTTGAGCGCGAGCAGAATCAGAGATTTTCCAGCGCCTGAAGCTCCACTGAGAACGTTCAGGCCGGTAGTGAAAGAAATCGTCTGGTCGGCGATCAGAGCCAGACCTTCGATCTGCAACTCAGCGAGCATGGTGTGGGTCCTTGCTGCCGAGCTGGGGCACAGCCGTGCTCTCAGTCGTCAGCGGCGAAGCGGCGCAGAGTCTCTTGCCAGACTTCGAGGGTGTCCAGGCAACCATTTTTGAGAGCCTCACGCGCCTGGATCACACGGTCCCAGCGGATCGGTGCGCTGGCGTTGTCCAGAGGCAAAGAGCGGATCCTGGTCGAGCTATCGTTTTCGTGTTGTTTAACCATAACTGCTGATCTTCCCAAGGTTTGCGGGAGGCTTTGTTCAATCTCCCTGCCACTGTTTCTGATGATCGACCAGCCGATCTGCGATCTTGAGTCTTTTGCCAAAAATCCTTGGAAAACCCTGGTGGAATGCGGTGTGGGCAGCAATGCAACGAGCTCCCATCGCCTGTATTACGGCGTGGGAAGCCGGTGTGTGGATTCTTTTTCATTGCCACCCAAAGCTTAGCTGTCACCCCCGTCAAAAAAGTGCTCAGGCGGAAATATTCTCGTGAGGAATGTCCGCTGCCTCCTTGAGGGCCTGCGTGGACGCTCATGATTGTGTCCTCATGACGTCAGATCCGCGTGGAAATGAACCGGATTTGCAAAGGTTTTGTCACGTTTGGGTTTTTCCGTGAGCGTGCGAAGACCCGCGGAGACACTATTACTAGAAGGATGTAGACGGAGGTTGGCATGAAACGCACTCTCGCCCTGGTGCTTGCACTTGTTGTTGCAGTATCTGCCCAGGAAGAACTCGACCCGGTACGCGTCCAGGACGCGATCGATCGGGGAGTGGCCTGGCTCGAGCAGCAGCAGCTCGACGACGGCTCCTTCGCGGGCAAGCACGCCGATGGCCACCCCCTTGGGGTCACGGCACTGGGCGTGCTGACGTTGGCCAAATGCTCGGCCGACCGCAACACCGAAGCGGTCATCAAGGGCTACGAGCGCCTGCTCGGCTACAGCCTCGACCGCACCTACGGCGTGGGGCTGCTGTTGATGACCCTGGAGGCCCTCTACGCTCCCACACCCGAACAGATGCAAAAATCGCGTTCGATCTATGTGACCCAGGAGCGCAAAAACTTCCAGAAGCTCAGCCCCAAGCGTGACAAAGACAAGCTCACGGGCGCGCTGGACTGGCTGTTCGACGCCCAGAATTTCGTCTGGGGCTACGGCCAGAGCGACAAACTGACATGGCACGACCACTCCAACAGCCAATACGCGATGCTGGGCGTGGGATCAGGCTTCCGTCTAGGCCTGGATGCAGACTACCCGCGGCTGTTGAAGGCGCTCGACCATCTTCTGGACGCGCAGGAAGACGATGGCCCCGAGGTCGAGTGGTTTCAGGTGCCCGCCGCTGATTTCCGTTTCCGCGACATCCACAAGCTCGAAAAGGACCTGATCAAGCTGCGGCGCAAAGACGAGCCGGGTAGCGAGACGGTCGAGCGCATCCGTTCGTTTACTGAGGCGGGCGAGCGGGTCCAGATGCGGGCCCGAGGATTCGGCTATTTCAGCCTGAACAAAGGGCAGGGGCCGGGGGGCGGACCTCCGCCCGGCGGCACCGAAGAGGGCCAGCGCGAGCCAGATCCGCCGCCCCCGGCGGGAGCTGGCATGGAGCGGGGTCCGACCCTGAGCATGACGACCGCCGGCCTCGCGATGCTGGTGATCGCCAAGTCGGTGCTCGAGGGCGACCGACTTTTTGACAAGCTTTACGGGCGTCGGGTTGACCAGGCGATCCGAGACGCGTCGGCCTGGATCGCTGAGAACTTCAGCGTCGTTGCACGGCATCAGTATTACTATCTATATGGCTTGGAGCGAGCCGGTGTGTTGACCGGCTGCCACTACTTCGGTGAGCAGGATTGGTACGTTCAGGGCGGGAACTGGATTCTCGACCAACAGAACGCCGACGGCAGCTGGACCGACAACCGTGGCGGGATGGCCGGAGCCGCCGCGCCCGAGACAGACATCTCCACCACCTGCTTTGCGCTGATGTTCCTCAAGCGCGCGACCGTGCCGTTGATTCCGGCGCTGCCCAAGAGGGTGGCTACAGGGCAATAGTCGCCTGGGTTTCGCGGAATGCTGACGGGCTGCCTGGGGTGGGTCTCAGCCTCGGCCCGTTCGACACGCCCTCGCGGGGCCAACCTGAAGACATGCAACGCAAAGGCGCAAGGGCGCAGAGGCGCAAAGACGGACAAGAGTCTCCGCGCTGGGCCGCCGATGCGTCGTTACGCCCTCGTCCAAGCGGGGCGGCGATCTAGCTGAGGCAATCCGACGTGCGCTGGGCTCCGTCACCATCGCCAGCCTTTGGATCCACGGAATGTGTAGCTGGCGTAGGTTGCCGCCGTGGCATACATCGTCAGTTGGAAACCCATGGATCGCGTTCCAACACGGTTCCATCGACACTGCGCCGATGGCGAGAGATGGACCGCGTGGAGTGCTTCGGTGGCAGCTGGAGTTTGGGCGGTCCGCTTTGCCTGGCACCCGGCTCGAGCGAAAGCCACCAGTGATTCGTATCCGTGAGATCCAAGCCAGCCTCGGCCCTCGGTCTTCACGGTCTCCCGTCCCCACCGCGGGCCTTCGGTGTCAGGTCCCAGAGCTCCTGACATGGTCAAATCTCGATTGAGACTTCGCTTCGGAGTCTTCGGTCAGGTTGGTCAATGCCTTCGAACTGCTGAGAACCGCCTGTAGCGTCGGTCTATGCAGACTGCGGCGTAATTCGAAGAAGGGTTTTTTGGGCCCTTGTAGGGTGCGGGGTTTACCCCCGCCCGTTCGTTCGGGAGAGCGAAGCGTCCGAGTCCTCGAGGTGTAAACCCCGCCCCTACATTTGGAAAATCAGTATCTCTGCCGCAATCTGCTAGGACCGACGAGATGAGCGATCCGTATGGGCAACCCAGAATCCCTGGATTCAACTTCCGCCAGAGCTCCCTCCGGCGCTCACAGAGCGCCGCTACAGAAGACGGCTTCGATTTCTGCATGCTTCACATGGTTGAAGACGGTCTCAACGGATAGTAGCCGACAGAACCCCTCCAGGCCGTTCGCAGCGAACCCATGTCAGGAGCTCCGCGATCCCGATCAGACTCGGATCCCTCCCCGCCCCGCGCCAACACGCACAACCTCACCCATAGAAACCCGCACACCCCGGCGCAGCCCGTGGAACCACGGAATGCGCGCAGGGACGCCAGCAGCCGCTTTGCGCCTTTGCGTTAAATTCCCCGACAGAACCATCTGGTCAAAGGCAAGGCCCAAAGGAGCACGGAAACGCGCCGAACAGGCGGCTAAGCACTCTCCGCCAGCCTGGGCGCCTCCGGCTCTGGAGCCGCCACGGCTGCAGGCACCGCTGCCTCTTCCGGGGTGGTGGCCGGTAGCGGGGGCCGCAACCAGCCCAACCGCCGCCACGCCATCCAGGCCAGACCACCGACTGCCACGGGCATCAGCGTGAGGAACAAGCCGCCCCAGCCCGCGTGTGCCGGGAACCAACCGGCCTTGAGCAGCAGGCTGAGCAGGGCCACCGCCACGGCCAGACCGCCACCGGCCCTTGCCAGGCGGCGCAGGAAGTCCGTCGAGATTCCCCGCAGGCTCAGCACACCCAGGGATACTCCCAGGCCGGCCAGGCTCGCAAGAAAGACCGCCAAGATGGTCCGCCAGGACAGGCCCAGGCCACGGGCGCACAGCGACCAGCTGGCCGTCACGCTCGTCAGCAGGACACAGAGCACAGCGGCCGAACGTGGTCCGAGAACCGTCGGAACTGCCACGGTCGGAGCGGTCGTCGCTGGGATTCCGGGCAACGACATCGGCTCGTGTGCATCAAAGATCTCTGGATTCATGGCTCCCTCCGGCATGCTGTGGGCGATACGGCCCTTGCCTGCCGGTCTCTGCCGCAAGGCGCTTGCCAAAGCCGCAGAACCGCCTGGAATCGGCGGTGCGTGGAAATCCGCTGGAGATGGGGTTGGGGTCGGACGCCAGACGCTGGCGCAGGGCGCCGATCGGGTCCTCAGGAGCCGCGGGCGTAGAGCAAACGCATCGAGTCCCGCGTTTCCCGGCAGGCCTGCAGGTTGGCCTCGACTGCTGCAATGCAGCCGTCGATGGCTTCTTCGGGCACATCGCTGCCCTCGGTCGCCGCGCGCATGGCCTGCAGATGCTTGAGGCTGTTGAGGTTCTCCTGCTCCACGCGATCCTGGCTGAGCTGGAACAGGCGCCAGGCCGCGAACAGCACGTCGCTGCCGTCAGTGCTGGAACTCCGGATCTTTTCGAGCAACTTGACGGCGTGGGGCTGGTTGCCCTGCTTCAGGTAGTGCTTGACCAGCAGAAAACTGGCGCGCACGCCCACATCGCCGGGCTGGCCGGTCAGCTCTTCGAGCAGATGCACAGCCTTGTCATTGCGCCCCATCTTCAGGTTGCTCTGGGCCACCCGCAACTTGGAGGCCCGCATCGTGTCGCTGCCCCGGCGTTGCGGTGTCTTCAGACTGTAGATCTGGGCGAGTGGGCCTTCTTCGAGATCTTTGCCGTCGCGCACGCGTTTCAGGTCGGAGATCAGTTGATCGTAGTTCTGGTAGCGCTCCGCCCGGTCCTTGGCCATCATGCGCTCGAGCAGCTTGCACACACTCTCCGGGTAGCGCCGTGCGGTGGCCGGCGGGAAACTGAGTGGTTTGGTCAGGTGCGCGATGATGACTGCGATGGCGTGGCCCCTTTTGAACGGCGGCCGCCCGTGGAGCAGATAGTAGAGCGTGCCTCCCAGCGAATAGATGTCTGAACGCAGGTCGCACACCTCACCCTGAGCCTGCTCAGGGGACATATACAGGGGCGTGCCCATGATCACGCCTGTCGCGGTGGCGTTGGAATTCTCCAGAAACGCCTTCGCGAGCCCAAAGTCTGTGATCTTCACCCGCCCACCGGGCAGCCGCATCAGGTTGGCAGGCTTGATGTCGCGGTGCACGATGTTGTGTGCCGATGCATCCTTCAGTCCCTCGGCCACCGCCAGCGCGATATCGATGGACTCGAGGTAGGGAAGGGGGCCGCGGTCTTTGACCAGGTCGACGAGCGTGCGACCGCGCACCAGCTCCATCGCAAAGAAGTGGAAACCTGTCTCTTCGCCGATGCTGTAGATATGCGTGATGTTCGGATGAGACAAGCGAGCGGCAGCACGGGCTTCGCGCTGAAAGCGGTCGATGAAGTCCTTGCGGGTGCCCAACTCGCGCCCCAGGATCTTCAAGGCCACGTTTCGGTCGAGGGACTTGTCGTAGGCCTCGTAGACCACGCCCATCCCGCCGGCCCCGATCTTCTCGAGGATCTCGTACTGGCCAAAGCGGCGGCCTTTGTCGAGCTCATGGCCCTTGCGGCGCGCCATGCCTCCTGTAGACACCTCGCTCGGCGTCTCGACCTCGACTTCGACGGTCTCGTCCGAAACCAGGCGCCGTTTGCGGATGAACTCCAGAGCGTCGTCGCAGCGGATGCCAAGACTCGAAAAGTCGTGGTTCTCTTCACGCTGTTCGACGCGGCCACACTGTGTGCAGCAGACTTTCTCTGCCAGGTGTACGTTTTCAACGGCGACCGGATGGCCACACACACAAACGATGACGCTCAAGCCACGTCCTCCCCGGGAGTCATCAAACTGCAGAGCCGGGAAGCTGTCAAGCGCCGGAGCGAAGTCGTGCTAGCAGCCCGCTACGGGCGGTTGCCCAGAATGTCGTAGAGCGACCCGAGCCCTGAGGTGTCGTCACGGATGAAGTCGATCAGGGCGATCACGTCCGCTTCCATCGATGCGACCGTCACGGTGCTGCCTCCGCTGCCCTGCGCCTGCACCTGTTCGATGATCTCGACCAGTATGCCCACGGGCGACTGCGCGCTTCCCGAGGTGGAGTTCAGGGCATTGCGCAGCAGCGAGATCGCCGTCTGGCCGGAGTCCATGGCCAAGAACCGTGCCAGTCCTCGAACCAGGTGGATCACCAGTCCCTGCGACGGATCGAGCACCTCCCCGAGGTACTGCATGACCCGCTCGAGCGCACCGACGTCTCCGCTCGACTGCAGGCCCGCGGCGACGACGCGGATCAGGGCTCCGAACACGTCGTCGGGAGCATTGAGGTTGGGCGTGAGCAGGTTGATCAATGCAGGTGTCAGCGAGCCACCGGACTGTGCCTGCAACACCTCTCCCAGCTCGATGAATGAAGCAAAAGGCTGGCTGACGAAGGCGTCCGCCATGGCTAGTTGGGCGTCGTC
Source organism: Planctomycetota bacterium (assembly GCA_029260765.1). Classification (GTDB taxonomy): domain Bacteria; phylum Planctomycetota; class J058; order JAJDCP01; family JAJDCP01; genus JAJDCP01. The sequence continues at coordinate 49,524 of JAJDCP010000082.1, read as the reverse complement.
GAGCATCTGCTGGCGGGTGGCGTTGTCTGCGGGCACCGCATCGGAGACGATCGCCAGCGCTTCGGCCACGAACGGCAGGAAACTGCGGTTCTTGAGCTCTTCGAAGTCGTCGCTGGGATCGTTGGGGGTGCCGTTGTCGTTGGTGACCCGCTCGATCGCAGGCTCTGCAAGCGTAGCTAGCAGGTCTCCCAGGCTTCCCGAAGCGGTGGTGCCGTTGAGCATGTTGCTGACATCTTCGCCAGCTTCCATCAGCAGATGCAGATAGGTGGGAACCGCCCCGCCATTGCGTGTCGCGACCGGGTAGTCGTCCTCGATCACAGCTGCCAGGAAGTCGGCCAGGACATCCGCGGCGTTGTCATTGCTGCCGGGCACCTGCACCGTGGTGGCTTCAGAGAGCAGATCGAGGACCTCCTCGATGGCGCCACTCTCGAGGACCTCGATCGCGAACGGTTCCGAGGGCCGGATGGTCGATTCGTAATGGAGGCCGAAGGTCGCCAACAGGTGCGTGACCAGCCCGATCTCGCCCTTGTCCTTGAACGCCTTCAACAGCGGCAACAGCCCGTCGAGCCCGCCGCTCTTGGCGAGCACGTCGAGTGCCACCAGATCATTGCCCGAGCCCGGGCAGATCAGATTCGCCAGGAAGCTGCCGAAGGCATTGTTGATCAAGGTGATCAGTCCCGAGACCGTCGCCGGCGTCATGTCGGCGGCGAGCTCGAGAAACAACTCGGCAACCGAGCTGCCGAGCAGGCTGCAGCTGTCAAAGCGCGCCAGCAGGTCGAGCAGCTGGTGCAGGTCGCTGCGGTTGTCGATCAGTTGACCGTTTTCGGTGTACCAACTCGGCTTGGAATAGTCGACGGGGATCGAATTCGCCTCGTCGATGTCGTTGCTGTCGTTGTCCGGCACGGTCTCACGCACCGCCTCGCGGAAACGCATCATCAAAGCGATCTCGAGAGGCAGCTCAAGCGACTGCGTGTGGGCGTCATGGAACGCGTCAAAAACCGCGCGCGCGGGCGACCCGCCGCCGGCTGTGGGCGTCTCGAAGATATCGTCGAAGATCGGAATCATGTCGTCGAGCAGCGAACCGCTGGGGCTGCCACCGGGGGACGCGCTGACAGTCTGGAGCTTGTCGATGGCGACCGCCATGCCGACGACGAGGCGCTCGGCGCGATCCGGGTCGGAGTCGAGGAGATGTGAGAGCGTGCTCAGCAGCTGGGGAAGCTCGGGAATGCGAGCCAGCTCGATGATTCCCCAGGCGAAGTCGTGCAACGGGGTGTTGCCGTCATAGCCCAGATAGTCATCCGCGGGATCAGACGTGCCGTTGTCGTAGGTGATATTCCGGGCGCCCAGAAGGATCTCCAGCACGTCGAAGGCGTCTTCGTGGAAGTTGTTCTGCAGCAAGAAGGCCGTGTTCTGCAGGAACAGCGAGAGCAGCGTATGCTTGCCATCGAAATACTGGTAGTAGAGCTCGCCGCCCCCATTGAGGGGCCGTCGGTACGCATCGAGAGAGCCGCTGCCGCCGAACGGGGGAATGTCGATCAGCTGCCCGGAGCTGTCGATCGGATTCCCCGCACCGTCGACGTCGGCCGCGAGGTCGCCGTCGTTGTCGACAAACGGCAAACGCAGCGTGCCCGTGTTGGGGTCGACAGCTGCCGCAGGGTTGTTGTGCACGTCAGCCCGCACGACGTAGACGGGCGCGCCGAAGTTGACGTTGCCTCGGATGTCGGCCTCGACCAGCAACGCGTCGATGAAGTCGTCGATCAGCCCTCCGCCACTTCCCGCCAGCTGTGCATCACGCATCGACTCGGACAGGAACTCGGTGATCTCGGTGACCAGGTCGCGCTCACCATTCGGCTGGCCGTTGTCATCGACCCCGTCCGTGTTGCGGATCAGCTCGGCCAGCGCCTCGATCACCTGGGCGGTCTCAGGATAATTGACGGCCCGGCCGGCGAAGTCGATCAGATCATCGACCTGCACCACCGTTTTCGAATCGCCCAGGTCCAACATCGCTTGCAGCACTTCGCGGTTCGGATCGTTGGCGCCGATCAGCAGCTCAGCCGCGGCGGCCAGCCCGTCGGTGATCTGCGGCAGCGAGCCGTCGTCGATCATCTCCAGCATGGCTGCGAGCGTCGAGGCGACGCCCTGCACCGAGGAGGGCTCGACAATCGTGTTGACGGCGTCGACGAAATCAGAGCGGCGCGCGTCGAGCGCTGCGAGCTTGGCGGTGGCGTTGTCGGGCGAGGTCTCGACCTGGGCACGGTAGACCTGGAAGACTTGCTCTCCCAGGTTGACCTGGCTCAGAAGATTGCCGACCAGGTTGCCCGAGCTGGAGCCTCCGCCGCTTCCAAGGGTGTCGTTGCAGCCAGGAATCCAAAGCAGTTGCAGGCCTGCGAGCAAGAATGCCAGAGCTCGCGAAGACTCGGTACGAGGAAAGAGTTTCAAGGTGACTCCCATTCGAAGCGCTTTCCCAGTTTCGGGAAGATCGACCACGCCCATCCGCGGCCTGGTGTGCCGTGGGACGTGGAAACTCGGGCGGACTCTACAAGTGGGCTAGCATACCACGTGCCAAAACAATCTCAACGTTTTCGGTTGGGATCTTCCGTCGGTTGTGGGGCCCAGAATTCCTCGAGCAGGCTCTCCATGCGCATCGTCACCTCTGGCGACCAGGAGTCGTCAGCCAGAACCTGCCGCAGGCGATGGATGGTCGCAGTCTTCAGCGCCCGCAGCTTCTCTTCCGCTGCCTCGCGCGTCTCTGGATCGATCGCTTCCAGCTCTTCCAGGATGGTGTCGACCTGGGCCAGGTCCGCCTCGCTCGGGTGGGGAAACTCCTGCATCAACGCGTCGATCTTCGCCTCGCGGTCTGGCAGAGCCGCGAAAAACTCGAAACGCACGCTGTCGCCCCGTTCGATGGCGGCAAACTGCACGAAGGTTCCACCCGCGGTCTGCAACCAGAAGCAGGAAGGCATTCCCTCGTAAGCGCGGCGTCCGCCCATGAATTGCGTGCGCAGCTCGAACAACGGCGGGAAGGTACCGAACTCGGTCTGCGACGGGAAGAAGGCACGCGGGCACTCGATCCGCAAGGGCGCGCTCTGCTGCATCAGTACATCAAAGGCACCCGCCTGGAATTCGACCGTGCGCGCATTCTCGACCACGCTGCCGTCGTCGAACAGGAAGCCATCCCCAACGTTCAGGGTGAAGCTGCCGTGCTGCCAACCCGCAGGGAGCGCAAAGTACTGTGCGAAACCACCCGCGCTGCGGCGACCGTCCGCCAGCTGTGCGTGGACGGCCCACGACGCGTTGTCAGGCAGCGCGCCGAGCTCGTAGCTGGTCTCCTCGGTTGTCCCGAGCTGCGAGAAATCGAGCGCCTCGGGGTCCCAGATCGACACGGCATAGCTCTGTGCCCCCTCGACGGCATCCCAGCTGAGGCGCGTATCGTCGAGCAGCACGTGGCCGGGACCTTCAGGCAGGCTCCAGGCTCCGTCGGCCAGAAACAACCAGCGCTGCCGCTCGGGAGGCCTGTGCTCGGTGGATTCAGTCAACATCGACAGGGTCTGCCCGCGCGAGCTGGTCGTACCCCGGGAATACCCCACCCGTGTGCGGGGATCGCAATACATGATGGCCAGCCGCTCGTCCTCGAAACGCATCAGGTAGGTTTCGCCGCCGACATAGCCCCGCGGAGTGCTCCATTCGATGTCGCGGAAGTCGCTGGCTTCGACAAAGGCCTTGAGCCCGCCCGGGAGCAGGCAGGCTTCGAAGCCTGGGCTCGCATTGCGGAAATCGAGCGGCGGACCGCCCCGGAACTTCAGTGGAAACAGGTTGCGGCGGTCCTTCTCCACCAGCTCGGAGACAAGCTGATCGCCGGGGAAGAGATGCCGGCGCAGAGGCATCGATTCTCCCCCGTCAGGAAGCAGCCGAACGATGCGCAGCTGCAGCTCAGAGTCGGCCGGAAATGCCAGCGGAGACAACCCGCGCGCCAGCTCTTTGCCAGAGACCGCGTCGGTGATCAGAGCCTCGACATCTTGCGACCAGCTGATCTGGAAATTGCCCGCATGCTGGGCCACGCGCAGGTTCTCCAGCGACTCAGGAAACACATCGCTGCCATCGAGCTGCAACGCGATGCGGATCGCCTGGTGTTCGTGCATGCCCCGGTTGTAGGTGCTGGCCTGGGCCGCCATCACCATCGAGGCACCGGAGAGCTTGGCGGTCGCGTTCTTCAAGTCGATGCGTGCCGTCGCGCCGGATGCGCCGCGCACCAGGAAGCGGGAAGCCGTGATCCACTCGAAACGCGCCTCGCCAACGGCCTCGAGGCCGTTGGCCTGCCAGACAAACTCTGCTTGCAGGGCACCTACCTGCTCGCGGCTCAGCACCGTCTGGGTATCGATGTCGTAGTAGGCTCCTTTGTGCAGCAGGTCATCCTGCAGCAGGATCTTCGAGCCCTGGGCAAGGCACAGTGAGGGGAGCAGGCAGAGACAGAGCGCTGCAAGCCGGTGGAGCATGGCGGGCCTCCGTTTGGAAGTGCCCCCGTTGTACCGCATGGGGGGCCGTGGGTAAAGAGAGCGCGGCGCGGCGATCTCTTGGTTGCGCTCACCAGGGTGCCGCGTACAATGGCCCGCTTGCATGATCGTGAGAGTCTTCGATGCAACGAGTCCTGCTTCTCGTGCTGTTTCTGGCCGCTGGTGTGCTTGCCAACTCCCAGGACAACTTCGGCTTTGGTGCCCGTGGCCAGGGTATGGCTGGTGCCCTGACTGCTGATGTCAATGACTTCAGCGCCACCTACTACAATCCTGCGGGGTTGGGTCGCACCCGGGCGATGGAGCTCAGCCTGGAGATGATGTACGCCGACTACCGCATGAAGGTCAAAGGCTCAGCGACGGCCAAGCGTGCTGAGACCATGGACGACCTGGTCGGCATCAGCCTGGGTTTGGCCGGACGCTTCCCATTTGGCCAGGAAGAGAGCCGTTTCGCCTTCGGTCTGGGCATCTTCACTCCGGGCACCAGCCTGGTCAGCGCTGCCTCCACGACCGCGGGCACAGAGCCCGACTTCAGCCAGTACGGGCGAGGCCGCGACAAGATCCGCATCATGCCGGGCTTCTCGGTCCGGGTGATCGACAGCACCACCTTCGATTCGCTCGACGTAGGAACCCTGCACATCGGCTTTGGGGCCGCGATCCTGGCGGACGTTGTCGGCGAGGTTTCTCCCACCATCGACCTGAGCAACAGCGCGGACCAGACCGTCGATGTCAATTTCAGCTTCGATGCGATCTGGGACGCCGCACCGACCTTCGGCATCCTCTACGAGCCGACCCGCTGGCTGCGCTTTGGGGTTGCCTACCGCGGCGAGATCGCACTCAAGATCGATATCGATATCGATATCCAGACTGTTCTGGCACGCGACATCGCCGGGAACATCACATCATCGATCGATGTCCCGCTCAAGCTCGAGCAGGTCGGGCTGTTCGATCCGCAGACGGTCTCGATGAGCGTCGCCTGTGATGTGATTCCACAGCTGACGCTGGCCCTCGATGTCAGCTGGCAGAACTGGTCGGCATTTCCATCGCAGTTCAACGTCTTGACCTCGGACATCATTCCGACTCCCACCCGTATCGATGCGAACTTCGATGACATCTGGGTCACGCGTTTTGGCGCCGAGTTCCGCCCCTACGACATGGTCGACTTCCGGATAGGCTACGCCTATTTTCCGACACCCGTACCCGAGCAGACGGGCGCTTCGAACCTGTATGATTCGGACCGCCACATCTTCACTCTGGGCATGGGCTTTTTCTGGGAAGACGCCTGGCAGCCGGTCAAGATCGACGCCTTCTTCCAGTACCACTTCCTCGAGCCCCGTGGGCACACCAAGGCGGACCCGAACAACGCGGTGGGTAGCGCCGACAGCAGTGCCGACATCATCGCCGTCGGCGTGGGCTTCAAGTTCCTGTTCTGAGACGCTGAAACGGCCGGTCATTCCAGATCGGCCAGCGGCAACATCAACACCGCCCGCCAGTCAGTGGTTGCCAAGGGCAGGTTCACCAACACACAACGTTCCCCAGTGCGCGGATCGCGACGCGCTTCGACCTGCGGCTCGCGGGAGGCCAGATCGAGCTCGGGGAACAGGTCCTCTACCCACTGGGGTTGGCCGACCGGGGCATCGAGGTTCCAACCAACCAGCGCACCTCCACGGCTGTCCAACAGGCACCCGTAGCCGGCGTTGAACTTGAAGTCGAGCAGCACGTCTCCGAATGCGCCCAGCGCGATGTCGACTGTGACCACTCCGAGGGTCTCGACTCCCCGGATCAGTGGCCGGGCGTGGGTGACCATCCAGACTTCGCCCATCCCCTCATCGAAGAACGGGGCGCTCCAGAAGCCACCTCCGCGCCGAAGCGGCTCGGTAAACCACGGTTCAGCGAGGTAGTTGTAGGTGTCACCAGCGACGCGCTGTTCGATACCATCCGGGCCGCGACAGAGATAGAGGATCAGCTGTTCCCGAGCAGGGTCGATCCGATGCGGCAGCGACGCCAGCGCCGAACCGTAGATCCAGGGATTGACCTCCAGGAAGTCGGTGATCGAGTGCAGCACCTCGCTCTCGAGTTGGGTCGCCGGCCAGAATCCCAGGCTGTCTCCGGCTCCCTCCAGCCGACTGCCGACGCTGCGCCCCAGGAATTGCAGTTGCGCCTCGGCAACCTCGAGCCTCATGTCCAGGCGCGTGGCGAAGTCGCGCCCGCGGCTCTCGGCGTCGCCCAGCGCTTGTGCGTCGAGCATCTGGCGGTTGCTGCGGCCGAGGAAGAGCAGGAGCACGGCGCTGAGCACGAGCAGCGCGCACACTGCCATGCCGCTCGGGTGACGGCGGGCGAAGCGCCGGATGTCGTTCCAGCTCGAGTTGCGCCGCACGCTGGGTTGGCGCCCCTCCAACCAAGCATGCAGATCCTGGCCGAGCGCGGCGGCCGAAGGGAAGCGCTCGGACGGATCGCGACGCAGGGCCTTGCAGCAGATACGTGACAGTGGTTTGGGTACATCGGCGATCCGAGCGGGGGGCTGAAGCTCCTGGTGCAACAGGTTGTGCAAGACCTTGAGGGGCGTCGCACCATCGAAGGGCCGGCGCCCTGTCAGCAGCTCATACAGGATCGCGCCCAGTGCGTAGACGTCGCTGCGCGCGTCGAGGTCGGACCGGCCCTCGGCTTGCTCGGGGGACATGTACGCGGGGGTCCCGACGACATCGCCGGTCTTGGTCAGGGTCGCTTCGTCCCCGTCGGTGCTCAAGGCCAGCCCGAAGTCGAGCACTTTGACCTCGAACGGTTCGCTCTGCACTAGAATGTTGCCGGGTTTGAGGTCGCGATGCACGATTCCCTGGCGATGCATCTCTTCGACGGCGAAACATGCCTGGGCCAACAAGCCCACCTTGAGCTTCAAGCTGGGTTCACGCGCCATGAAGGTGCCCAGCTCTTCGCCCGCCACATACTCCATCGCCAAAAAGGGCAACCCCCGCCAATGACCCACCTCATAGAGCGTGATCAGGTGGGGGTGTTTGAGGCCGGCGATGGCCCGGGCTTCGCGTTGAAAGCGCTGCAAGCGTTGCTCGGAGACGTGGGTCAGCACCTTCAGGGCGATCTGGCGGCCCAGCTCGGTGTGGCGTGCCAGGTAGACGCAACCCATCCCGCCGCGGCCCAGCACGTCCTGAATCACGTATTTGCCCACGCAGGTCCCCGGGGCAAGACCCTCTTCGATGGGCTGCTGCGCAGGGCTTGACGCGCTGGCTTCGACGGTCTCGGCTTGGGGAGATACGTGCCCGGGAGGGGGCTCGGGAGAGGAATCTGTCTGCGGTGTGGTCATGCGCCGGCCCCGGGGTGCCGTCGAATGATAACGCTCCGGCACGCTGGCTTCAACGCTCCGGAGCGGTCGACTGCTAGCTGGCTGCTGGAGCTACTCGATCGACTTGTAGGAGCCCCCGTTCTGCTCGGCCAGATCCTTGAGGAACTGCACAAAGTCTTCGGAGCCGCCGCCGAAGCCGCCGCCTCCCATTCCGCCGCGGCCGCCGCCTCCTCTGCCAAAGCCTCCGCCATCGCCTTCAAAGCCGAAGGTGTGGATCACGATCTTCCGCAACCGGTTCCAGTTCTGCACATTGTTGAGGATGTCGTCTGTGCTGATCTGGCCCATGCCGTCGTCCGTCGGCTCGGTCGGGATGCCGTCGCTGAGTAGGTAGTAGGTGTCGGCATCCGGGATCTGGAAGGCATTCTCGATCGTGCTGCTGGTGAACGTGGCGCCGTCGGCTTCCAAGGCTTGTACGAAACCCATGGCGTCTTTCTTGTTTTTGGACGATGCCGAGGTCAGTTTGTTCTTCCAGACCTTGAGCCAGGCTTCGGTGTTGCCTTTGTCGATCTTGCCGGTGGCGTCCATCGTGGCCGCGCCGTTGTAGGCCAGGATGGTGAAGCGCACATCCTTGTCGAGCAGGGCGATCACGCGCTGCAGCTCGTGCTTGGCTCGATCGATGCGCATGCGGGTCGGTGCTTCGGGCGCCAGCCCGAAAGCGTCGAGCAACTCGCGCTCCTTGTCGCCCGTGGCCACCCGGTCGTCCCCTCCGGTGGTCGAAGGCATGGGATCGATCTCGAGCATGGAGCCGGAGGTGTCGATCAGGAAGGCGATGCGTTTGGAGCCGATCTCCGTGCCGAAGAAGTCGGGGTTGCGCAGCTCGGTCTCTTCATGGTTGCGGTTCTCGGCGGCTCCGGTCACCTCGCGGGGATCGAAGTCGTCGCGGGCGCTGGCCCACCAGTTCTGCCAGTCGACGGCCGCCGAGAAGCTCTCACCGGTCATCGCTTCGAGCAGCTCTCGGGACATGTGGTAGAGGATGCCTTCTTTGGACTCTTCGCGTCCCATCAACGCGATGACTCCGTCGAGGGCTCTCTGATCGTTGCGCTGCTTGATCGCCATCATGGCCGCGCGCTGCACCGTGTCTTCACGGTCGTCGAGGCCGAGGACCAGGATGTCGAGCGAGGTCGCATCGTTGCGCAGAGCCATCGCATCACAGATCACCACCCGACCTTGCCAGCCGCCTTTGCCTTTGTCCATCTGCATCAGCAGCTCGGCATCGGCATCTTCGTTGTCGATCTGGGCGATGGTCTCGATGCAGGTCTGCTGGATACCGGCGTCGCTGACCTTGACGACGACATCGAGCAGCAGGTCGATGGCCCGGAAGCTCTGGTCGTCAACCAGTTCTTCGATGGCAGAACGGGCGCTGTAGGTGTCGCCCGCTTCGAGGCTGGAGGCGATCTTCTTCTTCAGGCTGGAAAACTCTTTCGAGCTGAGCTCGCCGTCGCCCGCTAGCGCCGTGGCTGCCAGGACTGCCAGCAGGAAGAGGAGGCATGGGTTGCGCATGAAGTCTCCCGTTCATTGCAAACTGGTGTGACTCTCCTACTCTAGGAAGCCCATGTCCTACGTTTGTCAGGATTGTGTCAGGCAGACGCTTTTTCTGCCCTTCCAACAGGAGCCACACAATGGAATCGAAGAAAGAAGCCCCGCACGCCTACCACCGTTTCGTGGAGAGCTTCCCCAAACTCGGGGAGTGCTGGGAGCTGATGCGCGCGGCGGAGGCTGAAGCCTGCACGGGCCAGGATGACGGCACCCGGCGCCTGCTCAAGTTGGCGATCGCCGTCGGAGCGTTGCGCGAAGGTGCGGTCAAATCGTCCGCCCGCAAAGCCCGCGCGGCCGGAGTCAGCGAGGCAGACATCGAGCAGGTCGTCGCCCTGGCCGCCAGCACGATCGGAATGCCGGCCTCCGTCGCGGTGCATTGCTGGATCCACGCTTCAAAGGGCTAGGCCTGCCCATTGCCCACCAGTAGCCGTTGACAAACTTGGCGGCTCTGTGTTCAGGGGCGTCCCCCCGCCGTGGCTTCAGGCCTCCGGCTTCAGACTTCAGCCTGTCTGCTGGAACACCCGGAGTTTCCGGTGGTCTCTACTCATGACCTGGTCTCCCCTGGCAGAAGCCTGGAGCCTGGAGCCCCTAGCCCGGGCAAGCCGCCGGGCTCGCGCCAACCTGTCCGGGCAGACTTGGGGGCTGCGCAGGGCTAGTGACGCCTGGCACGCCCGATGCTCCTGTTTCCTGCTGAACCTGCACCGCGCCGCAGCCTGATGCGGCGGTGTCCACGAAATGGGGCCACACTCTGGTGGCCCTGGGTGGAATCCGGTGCGCAAAGTTGGAACGGAGGCGGGAATGAGCGATGTATGGTTGGCCCACTGGCTGCAGCGCCCCGGCAAACGTCGGCGGCGCGAGCTCTGGGAGCAGGGCGGGCAGGCTGGTCAGGTGCCAGAGCCCTGGCTCCAGCGCGCGCGCAAGCTCCGGAAAACCTGGCAGGAGCGCGAGCTACAAGTCCTTTCGTTGCCAGACGCGCAGTATCCCGCACTGTTGCGGGGCGTCTGTGATCCTCCCATGGTGTTGTTGTGTCAAGGCGCTCCGAGCGCGTGGCAGCGGCCCTGCCTTGCGCTGGTCGGCTCCCGTGCGGCCACGGCCTACGGCCTGGCGACAGCACGCCGTTTGGCGCGAGAGCTGGCCGCGAATGACGTGTGCATTGTCTCGGGGCTCGCGCGCGGGATTGATGCGGCGGCGCACCGTGGCGCCCTCGACGCGGGCGGGCATACGGTCGCGGTCCTGGGATCCGGGCACGCCCGGCTCTATCCTCGTGGTCACGAGGGCCTTGCGGCGCGGATCGTCGAGCAGGGCGGGGCTGTCCTCTCTGAGCACCGCCCAGAGCAGGGTCCACGCCCCTTCTTGTTTCCGCGTCGGAATCGTGTGGTCGCGGGAATGTGCCAGGCGGTGTTGGTGGTTGCTGCGGGCGCGCGTTCTGGAGCACTGATCACGGCTGACTGGGCGCTGCTCGAAGGCCGCCCTGTGATGGCGGTGCCAGGCCCCATAGGGAGCATCGATGCGGGCGGCGTCAACCGGCTGATCCAACAGGGGGCGCCCCTGGTGCGGGACGCAGCAGATGTGTTGGCGAGGCTGCAGCTGCCCGTCCGTCCCGCCGCGGCGCCGCCTGCTGACCAGCAACTACCCGCGCTTGAGCGTGCGTTGCTGGCATTGCTGGGGGAGGGTCTACTCTCCAGCCATCAGCTGATCGAACAAGCGCCCGCCTCGGTGCAGAAAGTGCTGGCTGCGCTGACCCGTCTCGAGCTCGACGGTTGGGTGGAGAGCTACCCCGGTCGCTACTTCTGTCGCCGCGTGCCGAGCGTGCAAGCGCAGGATGGGGAGCAGCACGCGCTGGAGGTGTGACCGTGCTGGCGAGCCCGACGGGGGGTTCAATTCCGCGCCTGCTCCAGAGCTTCCGAAAGCTCGTCGAAACGTGCTGTGCCGAGGTCGTCCCTGAAGAACAGATAGTCAAAACGCAGCTCGAAGCTCTGCGAGCCAGGCGCGGGCACTCCCGACTCCAGCACCAGGATGAGGAAGCCGGGCTCCTGGCTGAAGAACAACTCGGTGGCTCCCTGCGGCTTGACGATCAGGTCGTTGCCAGACGGAACGATATCCACCAGCGCAGTGACCGGGTTCTGGTTGGCAACGAACTGGGCAAACGTGATGTTGAGACCTGCCTCGAGCAACAGGTTGACGCCGTTGACGATGGTCAGCCCCAGAGCGACGTTTGCGGGCACGAAGACCAGGAACTCGTTCTCTTCCTGCGTCACCTGGAAGGGGTGCCGCCTTATCTCGACGCCGTCATCATTCGGCACCCGCTCGAGCTCGAGCAGGTTGCCGACCAGGTGAGGGACCACTACAGGCGGCGGCAGCTCATTCCCGCCGGCACCGCTGACAGGCTCACGAGGGTTGATGTCGACGATCATGTCGAAGGTGCCTCCGACATTGTCGAAGCTCGAGACCGCGATGAAGAACGTGCGGTTGCTGCCAAGGCTGGCGACGTTCAGGTACAAAGCGCTCGCGTTGCCGAAGTCGCTGTCATCCCTTGCCAGAGCTCCCTTGCCAGAGGGATTGAAGATCTCGAGGATCGGGTCGAAGCTTTGACTCGAGCAGATCAGAAGAATCTGACTCTGCTCGGGCGTCAGATCTCGCTCGGGGATCTCGAAGCTCAACAAGCGTTGCCGCCCCGTGGGAAGCAACTCGTTTTCGATTTCAGGGCGCAGCTCCACCGCAGACAGCGCGATCGGGTCCCCGGCATTCGTCGACGGCAGGATCGCTCCGTTGGTCGCCTGCAGCCACTGGTCGTAGATGAACGTCGCATGCTCTGCCGTGCGTGTGTTGTTCTCGCTGTTCTCGTCCCCGAGATTGCTGCGCAGGCGCATCAGAAAGAAGCGGCGCGCTGGGGACTCGTCGCTGCCCAGCGCTGCGATCGAGGGAAGATCGACACGGATGCCCGCGACCCTCAGGGAATCGGAGATCTTCGTGGTCTGGGGGAACACGAAGTTGTTGCTGCCGCCCTGAATGCTGACGCTCAAGGAGTCGTCGTCGCTGCTCAGGGTCGTGTCGTCAGAGAGGAAGATGTCCACGGTCAGCGTTACGCTCGTGGTCACAGGCTCGACCAGGTTGGTGACGACAGCTGCGAACTCGGCGACCCCGTCGGTGACGGCGCTGGTTTCGAGCACGTTGGTCGCCCCGTTGAGGATCGAGGCGGTGGGCGCGACAAAATTCAGGATGGCAAAATCGGGATCGACGCCCGTGGGGGTCACCTGCGGATAGATCTGTACGGGTTGCTCGCCCACGCTGACGTTGTTCAGGTCGGCGTCGGCCAATTCGGTCTCGTCGTCAGCATTGACCTGCATGATCAGGAACACAGGCCCCCGGACAATAACGCTGAGCGGCAAGAGCGTTCCGGTGCGGGCTCCAAATTCGGCGCTCGTGCCGGCAGGAATCTCGTCGGGTACCTGGAACTCGAGAAAGCGCAGGTCGTCTTCGGCGTTGAAGTCCTTGTCGGCCGAGAGGAAGAACGCCACCACACGGCCTTCAGGGATGCCGTCGTCGCCTTGATTCAGCAGTGCGAAACGGATGTCGAGCGAGTCGGGCAGCGCGATCGTGCCGTCCACCAAGGACTGCTCCATCACCGGGGCGTAGCTGAGCAGCACACCCACATCATCCGGTTGACTGGTGTCGACTGTTCCGCCGCCTCCGCTGCTGAGAAACAACAGCGGTAGCAACGAGCCCAGGCCGCAACCGGCCACCAACGGAAGCGTGCAGAGGCCCAGCAGGTGCAAGCCTGACGAGCGCAACCTGCCGAGCAAACGCAGCAGGGCGCGTCGTCCAGGGCGCCAGGCGGCCAGCAGGCAACCGAGCAGGACCAGCCATGCCGCGGGCGTCGCCTTGCCGGTGCGCGGCTGGACGGCACAGCTTCCACCGCCGCCTCCGCCACCACCGACCGCCGCCGGTGCGTCGTTGGCCACGACGAGGGTCGTTGCGACCGTGCGGCTCCAGCTCTGGCCATCGAAGGCGCTCAGCTCGAAGACGTACGTGCCTGGTTGTTCCAGGGTTACGGTGATGTCGGTGGCGTCGTTAAGCATCATTCTCCTCAAGACTACCGGAGCTCCGAGGGTCTGGTGCCAGTACAGCGTCAGCGAATCTGCGTCTGCGTCTGTGCTCAGGCGTGCGGAGAGTGCGATCTCTTCGCCTACGCCCACAGTACCGGTCGGGGCACCAGAGATCACCGCCTCCGGAACCGCGTTGGCCGTCCCACTTACGGCGATTTCATGCTCATCGATAGCCAACAAGAAGATAGCACCCTGAGCGTCGCGCCGGAAGCGTGTGACGCGGAACCCGTAGATTCCAGGCTGCGCAGGCACGAAGCTCACCGTCGAATCCGAGACCGCGTTGCGCAAGGCAGTCCAAGGTCCGCGTAGCTGCGTCCAGCACTGTTCAGCGGCGAGGCCGTCGTCGGAAGCAGCGACCAGACTGACGCTCTGCCCCACGCTTGCCACCGTATCCGCACGGACTTCCACCCGCGGCAGCCCGGCAGTCGTGTCGGCTGGACTGAGGATCTGGACCATGAACATGTCTGGTAGACCGTCGAAGGCCTCGTCGTCAACGACCAGCAGCTCAAAGGTGTAGGAGCCGGGAAGCGACGGGACGAAGTTGAAGAACTGGAAGGCGTCTTCGAAAACAGCCGGGTTGCCATTCCGGTCCAGGATGACCTGAGGGCCATCGAGTTGGCGCCAGGAATAGCTGACCAGACCTTCGTCGTCACCGGATTTGTCACCCGAGAGGATCGTGCCGGTATTGACCAGCCCGAAAGTCTCCTCCATCCCGTCGCCCGTGAGATCCCGGGCGAACAGCTCTCCGGATGCGATCGGCGGCAGCCGGGGATCGGAGCCGTCGCTCACGACCACCACCCGAACCGCGTCCTGCGGGCTGGTGACTCCGCCCGAGGTGACCGTCAGCCCGAACTCCAGAATTCCAGGTTCTGACGGGGTCAAGAAGCTCGGCTGCGCCGTGGTGCTGTCAAACGTCACCTCGGTCCCGCTCAGTTGCGTCCAATGGAAAGTCAGAGTCCCGTCAGGGTCGTCGCTGGCGCGGCCTTCGAGCTGCACCGTTTGAGGGTTGGAGGCGCTGCTGCTCAGGGCCTGGAAGTCGCGGCCGGCGTCCGCCATTGGTGGCGTGTCGCCACTGAGGTCGTCGACCACCACGACGGTCACCAGGTCGATGCCGTCGATGACTGGATTGACCGGATCGAGCACCCGCAGCCGCAGCGTGTGGACGCCCACCGGCAAGCTCACCGTGGCAGTCTCTGCCGTCGCAACCACGATCCCGGCTGTATCCCAGGCGAAGAAGGTGATGTCCTGGCGGTTGGCATCTCTGGAGCGTGAACCGTCGAGGAACAACGGGTCCCCGACCCTTAGCACACGGCGGTCGCAGCCTGCGTCGGCAGTGGGGGGTACATTGTTGACCACCACTTCGACGGTCGCCGAGATCGTATCCGCTCCGCCATTGAAGAAGTTGCTGCTCGGCCCCCCGTTCACCTGCACGATCAGCCGGAACTGCAGGGTGCCGGGCTCGAAGCGGTTGAACTCCGTCCGCAGGCTGTTGTTGGGCGAAAGACTCACACCCGAGGGGGCAAGCCAGGAAACGGTCACTCCGCTGGTGTCGAACGGTCCGAGGGGCAACAGCGAAGGCCGAGCGTCGAGCACGATGGCACCCGGATTGGCCAGCACCGTCTGTACGCCCTGATCCACCGACGCACCGCGCACCTGAAGCAGGCCGCTGACCTTGCTGCCGGCGGCGTTGCCGCTGACCAACTCGAGGTTGTCGACATTTGTCAACAGCCCGCCTGCGGCATTCCCACTGGCGTCCACAAGCACGCCATTGGTGAGGAAGGCGAAGTCGGGCGCGGCGATGCCGGAGGTCGTCAGGTCGGGCCGCAACAGGATCAGGATCTCATTGTCCTGTATGAACAGGTCGCCGCTGGTCATCCCCTCGATCCAGTTCTGGTTGTTGGGACCCTGGACGAGCAGATCGGCAATATCGAGCGAGACCGCCACCAGATCTTCGCTGAAGACCAGCACCAGCACATCGGCGACGCCATCGAGGTCGAAGTCTCGGGTCTCGCTGGCTATCAATACCGGAGGAGCCCCGTCGTGGAATTCCAAGGGCTGGAAGTTGGAAGCCTGGAGCTTGATGCCTTCGAAGTTGCGGGACACCACGTTGTCTGTCACCAGGCCGCTCGTGTTGTCGATCGCGAACACGATGTTGGCGGTGTCTGTCGTCGGCAGCGGCGTACCGAGAGTGATCGTCAGGATGGAGGCCTCGTCCTCAACCAACAGGATATCGGTGGAGTCTGCCTGGACGGTGGACAGGTTGAAGCCTGAGCCGGAGGCCACTTGCCCCGTGGTTGTAAGGCTCGCGCCGAAGCGCTCGATGACCGCGGCGTTGAGAGCGGTCGGGTTGAGCAGCTGGTTGAAATGCAACTCCATCTGGTTGATGCGCCCTTGACCGTCACCCAGCCACGTCAGGCGGGAGATGGTCAAGGTCGAGATCTTGACGGTGAACGAGTCGCTGACCGCTTCAGTGGCGGCGAAGCTGAAACCACCCTGCAGGCTGTCGGGGTCGACCTTGAGCCGCAGGTGGCGGTTGTTCTGTGGAGCGAGGAAGTCGGTCACGATCATCGAGTAGTGTGCCAGACCCTTGATGAACTGGAAGCGGGAGTCGGTTAGGTTCACCGTGTCCGCCTCAACGACGAGCTGTGCCTCGTGGATGAAGTCCAACGAGTCGCTGTCCAACTTCAGGGCGGTGGCGAGATCGCCCAGCTCGAAGACCACCCGGCTGGCGTCACCGGGATCCTCGAGCACGAGCCCACCGCGGAAGACGTAGCGATTCAGCGCGGGGAAGAATCGGAATTGCGCGTTGGCGAACGACGGATTGAAGGGGTCGACCACCTGGATCTTCGCCTGCAGCAAGCTGGCGATGACATCGCCTGGTGCGGACGGATTGGCTTCGACCGTCGCCAGCTCGCCGTCGACGTCGATGCTTGCCTGGCGGTTGACCAACAGGCTGACGGCTGCCGCGCGTTGTCCGACGTGCGCAGCTTGCCGTTGGCCCAGGTTGGGGATGGCGTCGTCACTGAACAGGTAGCCGGTGCGGTTGAAGTCGACGTCGACGTTGTTCAAGCTGTCCACGGCCACCACTGTCACCCGGAACAAACCACCCTGGGTCTGGGCGACCAGCGTGTCTGCCGGACGGAAGAGTCCGAAGCCTGGCAGGAAGCGCGCGCCCTCGAGCTCGATCAAAAGCGTCTCAGCCGGGAGCGAGCTGACTTCATGGACGGTGGACCGCTTGTGGCTCAGGCCCGCGATCACCGTGTCGGCGATCTGTGCGACGCGCAGGAAGCGCTCTACGGCAGCAACGCGGTACGCCACGGAGCCTGTCGCGACGCCGGAATTGCTGAAGGCCAGGTCGATGGTGTCGGCGTTGAGTTGCGAGAAGAACAGCAGCGTATCGGGATCGATGCTGCTGAAGCCGCTGAGTCCGGCGGTCACGTCCACAGGATTCAAAGCGACGCGCGCGGTACCCGTCGAGATCGGGACCGTGTTGTTGTTCGCATCGACCAGCCGCACGCTGACATCGAACGGGACTGCCGCGGTCGCGAAGCCCGCGCTATCGCTCAGGCGTGTCGGGAAGCTGGCAGTATCGAGCAACCCGACGCCTTCGACAAAGCGCTCGTTGGGCAGCACGATCACGCTGGCCACCGGCGCACCCGGGACATAGCGCAGACCGACCTCGCCGTTCGAGCTGCCGAGCTCGACCCGCACCTGCACGCTCTCGGCCGTCAGGTCGGTCATGTCGAAGAACATCTGCCCGTTGGCGTTGAAGACGCCGCTGGCCGCAAACGCGGCGCCTGGCGGATCTTCTTCGCTGACATTCACCGGGTTGCGCGAGAAGAACACGATGTTCGAATCCGGGCCGTTGCCGATCCGGTCGGTCAGAATGCGCAGTGTCTCGCCGCCTGGAATCGTGAAACGCGGAATGAGGTTGTCGAACGAGTCGAGGGCATCGACCGAGAACTGTGCAAAGGCGCCGGCTGTGAGCTGGTTTTGCGCGACGCTGACCACGAAGCGGTCGAGGTCATTGGGAAGCACAGTGATGCGCTCGTCGTCTCCGGCCTGCACCTGCGCCGAGTCGAGCACCATGATGGTCGGCACGCCCGCGATGGTCGATTGGAACGCGAAGCGCGTCGTCTCGCTGGTGCTGCGGAGCGGCAGGAACAGTGTGTCGCCGCCATTGAAGATGGCTGAGCTGTCGTTGGGGGCGAAGATCACGGCTGTGAAGGCCGTGCCCATCGGGGGCAGAACCGGGTTCCCCGAGACGCCCGAACGTAGCACGATCGCGAGGCTCTCTGTCGGGGGCACGCCTGTCTCGACGCCAGCGATCACGGTGTCTGAGACCGCAGGGATGAACAAGTCGAAGTTGAAATCGGAGCTCAGATCCCAGGTGACCGGGTTCGAGGTCCCTTCCAGGCTGGGCAGGCTGGCGATGAATATGACGTTGGTGTCGTTGTTGTCGTCCCGGGCAAGCACGATCAGCTCGCCGTTGACGAAGTTGTTGATCGGACCGAAGGGGGCGATGAAGCCGCGTCCGGTCGGATCAGCGATGCCGGCTTCGATGTTGGTGATGTCGACCGAGCCACGCTCGTAGCTGATCGTGAACGAATCGGCCCCTCCCACTTGGCGGAAGAACAAGCTGTCTCCGGTCGCCATCTGGAAGTTCGTCACGGTGTTGAGAAGGCGGTCGACGACACGTACGTGGAGCACCGTGGCGTTACCTTCCTGTGTCCCCGAGGGGGTAGCCGTCACGATCAGGCTGTCCGCGCCCTCAAAGACTCCCGCACCGCGCAGTCCGACGATCTGCAGGAACGAGGTGTCGGCCAGCGTGCCGATCTCGACCAGGCCAGTATGCGAGCCGACGAAGGCGGGCGTGAAGCGCACCGCGAAGGTGTCGCTGGCATGGGGAGCGATGCTCGGACCAAAGCCCGCGGTTTCGACCGTGAAGCCGGTTCCGAAGGCACGCACCTGCTGCAGATGCAGAGTGTCATTGCCGGGATTGTCGACGGTGACCAGCAACACCGAGTCGAGGGTCACGGAGACATCGCCGAACAAGAGCGTATCGGCGGAGACCACGATATCGGCAAACAGGCCCTGTCCCGTCAGGGTCAGGCCCGCGCTCTCGCCTTCTGCGGTACTGATCAGCAGGTGTGAGCTCAAGCCCAGGGTGTCGAGCGGTGTGAACACGACGCAGATGGTCTCGCTCTGTTGGGCTCCGAGCACGAAGGGCAGAGGCTGGCTGATGCCGCTGACGGTGTAGTTCTGCGGGGAGCTGCCGACGATGCTGGCGCCGTCGACGACCAGGTTGGTGTCGCCGACGTTGCGGATCAGGGCGCACAGCGACTCCGAGGCGACGCCGTAACGCGTGTTGGGGAAGTCGAGAGACCCGATCGGCAGAACGGTGGCTTCGACCACCAACACGCCACGCACGCCGTGACCCACCAGCTTGATGGTGTCCGCAGGCACGTCGAATTCTTGTGCCGAGACCACCAGGAGCGCGCCGTAGCTCAGGGAGTCCTGCGGTGAGAAGGTCAGGCAGATGATGGTGGAATCCGAAGCCTGCGGTCCGAGCGGATAGGGCAGGCTCTGGCTGAGCTGTTGGACGGAGAAGACCCCAGCTGTGTCACCGATGATCGAGACGCCGCCGAGAGTGACCGCCGTGTCGCCCAGGGTGCGGACCACGCTGATGCAGAGCGAGTCGCCCGAGCGTCGGCGCGCCTTGACATCGCCGAAGTCCAGGCTGTCCAGGCCTGCAGTCGGAGCGCTGATCGACAGCGCCCGCAACGCGCCGCCCTGGCCCTGGCCCACGATCTTGATGGTGTCCGAAGAGCGTGCGTCCGGTCCGGTGAGGACCAGCTCCGCGCCGTAGGGCACCGAATCCCGCGGCTCGAAGCGCAGACAGATCACGCTCGAGTCGTTTCCGGTCAGGAAGGTGCTAGGCAGGCCGGCACCGAGATGCACGACCGAGAACACACCCGCAGTGTCGTCATGCAGACTGACGCCGGTCAGACTGACCAGCGTGTCGCCGGGCAGCAGGCGACGCTTCACCACCACACAGAGCGAGTCGATGGTCGAGTCGGGTGCGCCCACGCGCTGCAACTCGAAGTCCAGCGTGTCGGCTCCGGTCGCGGCATTGGCGTCGACCGCGTAAGCCTCAAGCACGCCCATGCGTCCAACGCCGACCAGGCGGATCGTGTCCGCAGGCACGTCCAACTGCTGGGCAGAGACCACCAGCAGCGCTTCAAAGCGTCCGGTGTCCGAGGGGCGGAAGGAGACGCAGGCCACCAGGCTATCGGAACCGCTCAAATCATGGGGCAGGCTGGGGGCGACAGTGTCGATGCTGAACACACCGGTGGTGTCCCCGACGATGCTCAAACCGGCAACGGTCACGCCAGTATCACCCTGGACGCGCCGCACACTGAAGCACAGCGAGTCCGAACGCGTCAGCAGCGGCACGGCACCGAATACCAGGCTGTCGCTGCCGACGCTGGGGGATGAGATCGAGCGTGCCAGCAGGCGGCCTGATTGGCCCAGCCCGACCAGCACGATGGTGTCCTGACTGTAGGTTTGCGGGCCTGTCAGCACCAGCCGTGCGCTGTAGCTGCCCTCGACCAGCGGATGGAAGGTCAAGCAGAACTGTACCGAGTCGGCAGCGGTCACCAGGGTGTCTGGCAAGATGCTCGAGATGGTCTGCAGTGAGAACACGCCCGCGCTGTCATCGATGATGCTCGCGCCTGTCAGGACGACGCTGCTATCGCCCAGACTGAAGCGGCGTTGTGCCACTACGCACAGCGAGTCGAAGGTCCCGCTGGTGACCCCGGCGCGGGTGGTCTGGAAGTCGAGGGTGTCGAGGCCGTTGGCCGGATTGTTGTCGATGGCGCGTGCTTCGATGAAGCCCGTCGCACCGCGGCCGCGCAAGACGATGGTGTCTGCCGGAACGTCGGCTTCTTGTGCCGAGACCACGAGCAACGCCCGCACCTCGCCCGTGTCGGCGGGGCGGAAGTAGACGCACACCACCACCGAATCGGCGCTGTTGGGACCGAGCGCGTGGGGCAGCGACGGGCCGATGCTGGCCAGCGAGAAGACGTTCTGGCTGTCCCCGACGATGGTCAGGCCGGTCAGAGTCACGCCCGTATCGCCCCCAACGCGGGTGACGCTCACGCACAGCGAATCCGCCTGGCTGAGACCGACAGGCTTGTTTCCAAAGTCGAGGCTGTCACTGCCGGCAGTCGGGGCGCTGATGGACTGCGCCAGCAGGGCACCGCCCTCGGCCACCCCCAGGAGCACGACGGTATCAGAGCTGTACGGTTGCGGTGAGGTCAACACCAGCAACGCACCGTAGCTGCCCGCATCGTTGGGCTGGAATGTCAGGCGTAGGTTGACCGAGTCCGCAGTGCTCAGCAGAGTGTCGGGAAGCACGGGGCTGATACTGATCAGCGAGAAGACGCCCACTGTGTCGCCGTGGATGGTGGCGCCGCTGAAGACGGTCGTGGTGCCGTGCAAGCCCGCGCGCCGGGTGACCCGTACGTCGAGGGTCTCCAGGGCAAGGTCGGCCCGCACGGTCTGGAAGTCGAGGGTGTCCGGCCCATTGCCGGTAAGGTTGTCGAAGGCGATCGCTTCGAGCACAGAGTTGCCGCCGCGCCCGATCAGCATGACCGTCTCGGCGGGAACGTCGTCTTGCTGTGCCGAAACGACCAGCAAGGCTTCGAAGACACCGGTGTCGGCCGGCAGGAAGTGCACGCAGACGGCGACCGAGTCGAGACCGGCGCCCGCGAGTGTATGCGGAAGGCTTGGACTGATGCTGTCGAGGGTGAAGACGTTGTGGCTGTCGCCCACGATCGTCAGGCCATCGACGGTCACGTTGGTGTCGCCAGCGGCGCGGGTCACCGCGAAGCACAGCGAATCGCCTTGACCGAGCAGCAGTGGCTTGGTGCCAAAGTCGAGGGTTGTCTGGCTCAGGGCCAGAGCGCCTGCCTCGGCGGTGCCCGCAAGCACGATGGTGTCGGCACCGTAGGGCTGCTGTGCGGTCAGGACGAGGCGTGCGTCGGAGAAGCCGGCCGCGTTCGGCTGGTAGGTGATGCGCACGCTGACCGAGTCGGTGGCCGCCAGCAGCGTGGCGGGCAGACTGGGACTGACCGAGACCACAGAGAAGACGCCATTGCTGTCGCCGAGGATGGTGGCGCCCGTCATCACGGCGGTGGTGTCCCCGCTGAGGTCGCGGCGGCCCACTCGGACCTCGAGTGTGTCGAGCGCAAAGTCGGCGCGCACCACACCGAAATCGAGCGTATCGCTGCTCAGAGCGTTGGTGACGTTGGCGCGCGCCGTCAGCACGCTATGGCCACCGAAGCCAGAGAGCAGGACGGTGTCGGGGGCCACATCCGGCTGGCCAGACGCAACCACCACGAGTGCGCTGAAGGCACCTGTGTCCGGTGGCAAGAACTTGAGGCAGACCGTGACGCTGTCGAGCGTACCGGGTCCGAGGATGTGGGGCAGACTCTGGTCGACGCTCTGGATGAAGAAGGCGCCGGTATCGCCGATCAGTGTCAGACCAGCGACCGTGACGTTGGTATCGCCCGAGGCCCGCGTAACGGCGAAACACAGGGAATCGCCGCCGCTGAGCAGCAGGGGCCGCACACCGAAGTCGAGGGCGCCCGGGTTGGCGGCCAGCGCACCGTTCTCGGCGCTGCCCGCCAGGAAGATGGTGTCGGAGCTGTACGGTTGCTGTGCGGTCAGAACCAGCTGCGCGTCGGAGAAGCCGGCGCTGTTGGGCTGGTAGGTGATGCGCACAGTGACCGAGTCCGCAGCCGCCAGCAGCGTGGCGGGCAGACTGGGGCTGATCGAGACGACAGAGAAGACGCCGTTGCTGTCGCCGAAGATGGTGGCGCCCGTCATGACGGCGGTCGTGTCTCCGCTGAGGTCGCGGCGGCCGACGCGGACCTCGAGCGTGTCGAGCGCGAGGCCGGCGCGGACGGTGCCGAAGTCCAGCGTGTCACTGCTCAAAGCGTTGGTGACGTTGGCACGAGCCGCCAGCACGCTGTGGCCGCCAAAGCCAGCCAGCAGGACGGTGTCCGGCGGCACATCGGCCTGGGCCGAAGCGACCACAACCATTGCACTGAAGGCGCCGGTGTCGGGCGGCAGGAACTTCAGGCAGACGGTCACGCTGTCGAGTGAGTTGGGCCCGAGGATGTGGGGCAGACTCTGGTCGACGCTCTGGATGAAGAAGGCGCTGGTATCGCCGATCAGTGTCAGACCGGCGACCGTGACGTTGGTATCGCCTGCGGCGCGGGTGACGGCAAAGCAGAGGGAATCGCCGCCGCTGAGCAGGAGGGGCCGCACACCGAAGTCGAGCGCCCCGGGGTTGGCGGCCAGCGCACCGGCCTCGGCGCGGCCGACCAGTTGGATGGTGTCGAAGCCGGTCGGCGTCGCGGACACCAGCACAAGCTGGGCATCTGAGAAGCCGGCGGAGTTGGGCTGGTAGGTGATGCGCACGGTGACCGAGTCGGTGGCGGCCAGCAAGGTGGCCTTCAGGGCCGGCTCGATCGAAACGACGGAGAAGACACCGTTGCTGTCCCCCACAATCGTCGCGCCGGTCATCACGACCGTCGTGTCGTTGGGCAGGTCGCGGCGGCCGACGCGGACCTCGAGGGTGTCGAGGGCGAGGCCGGCGCGGACGGTGCCGAAGTCGAGCGTATCACTGCTCAACGCCTGGGTGACGTTGGCTCGGGCCGTCAGCACGCCGTGGCCCCCGAAGCCTGACAGCAGAACCGTGTCGGGATCGACATCAGCCTGTGCCGAGGCAACCACGAGCAGGGCACTGAAGGCGCCGGTATCGGGGGGCAAGAACTTCAGGCAGACCGTGACACTGTCGAGCGTGTTGGGCCCGAGGATATGCGGCAGACTCTGGTCGATGCTCTGGATGAAGAATGCGCCGGTGTCACCGATCAGCGTCAAGCCGGCCACGGTGACGTTCGTATCGCCCGCGGCGCGGGTGACCGCGAAGCATAGCGAGTCGCCGCCGCTGAGGCCGATCGGGCGCACACCAAAGTCAAGCGCCGCCGGACTGGCCGCCAGCGCCCCGGCTTCCGCCGTACCCGCCAGGAAGATGGTGTCGGAGCCGTTCGCTTGCAGCGCCGTCAAGACCAGCTGTGCGTCGGAGAAGCCCGCGGAATTGGGCTGGTAGGTGATGCGCACGGTGACCGAGTCTGTGGTCGCGAGCAGCGTCGCGGGCAGGCTGGGGCTGATGGAGACGACGGAGAAGACACCGTTGCTGTCTCCCAAGATGGTCGCAGCTGTCATCACGGAGGTGGTGTCTCCCGCCAGGTCGCGGCGGCCGACACGGACCTCGAGGGTGTCTAGCGCCAGGCCAGCACGGACGGTGCCAAAGTCGAGAGTATCGCTGCTCAGGGCCTGCGTGACGTTGGCCCGGGCCGTCAGCACACCGTGGCCCCCGAAACCGGACAGCATGACCGTGTCCGGAGCGACATCAGCCTGTGCCGAGGCGACCACGAGCAGGGCGCTGAAGGCGCCGGTATCGGGCGGCTGGAACTTCAGGCAGACGGTGACGCTGTCGAGAGCGCCGGGTCCGAGGAGGTGGGGCAGACTCTGGTCGACGCTCTGGATGAAGAAGGCGCCGGTGTCACCAACCAGCGTCAGGCCGGCTACGGTCACGTTGGTATCACCCGCCACCCGCGTGACAGCAAAGCAGAGCGAATCACCGCCGCTGAGACCGATCGGGCGCACACCGAAGTCGAGAGCCGCCGGACTGGCTGCCAACGCGCCAGCTTCCGCCGTACCGGCCAGGAAGATGGTGTCCGAGCTGTAGAGCTGCTGGGCGCTCAAGACCAGCTGTGCGGCGGAGAAGCCCGCCGCGTTGGGCTGGTAGGTGATGCGGACCGTGACCGAGTCATTCGACGCCATGAGTGTGGCGGGCAGACTGGGACTGATCGAGACGACAGAGAAGACGCCGTTGCTATCGCCCACGATCGTGGCGCCGGTCATCACCGCGGTGGTGTCGTTGCCCAGATCGCGTCGGCCGACCCGCACCTCGAGAGTGTCGAGAGCGAGGCCTGCGCGTACGGTGCCGAAGTGGAGAGTGTCGTTGTTCGCCGCTGCCGTGATGTTGGCGCGTGCGCTCAGCAGGCCTTCGCCACCTCGGCCTTGCAGGATGATCGTGTCGGGCGCGACATCGGCCTCGAGTGGATGGACGATCAGCAGCGCGCTGAACAGCCCGGTGTCGGTCGGCACGAACTGCACGCAGGCGAGCAATGTGTCGGCGCTTCCAACGGTGCTGAGGGCGAACGGCAGAGACTGGCTGATGGTTGCCACCGAGAACACGTTGAAGCTGTCTCCGACAATCGACAGGCCCTGCACGCTGACAAGGGTGTCGCCGGCGCTGCGCACGACCGAGAGACACAGGGAATCACCACCGGCAACGAACAGCGGACGCGTGTCGAAGAACAGGCTGTCTGTGCCCGCGTGCGTTCCCTCGAGCGCCAGCGCGTCGAGGGCCCCGTCGGTACCGACGCCCGCCAGGAAGATGGTGTCGGCGTTGTAGGCTTGGGGTCCACTGAACACCAGCATTGCGTCGGCCGTCACGGCCGCATTGGGTGTGAACGCCACGCGTACGGTGACCGAGTCGCCCGTTTCGGTGAGAGTCGCGGGCAGACTCGGGCTGATGGAGACGACGGAGAAGACCCCCCCGCTATCGCCCAAAATGGTCGCACCCGTGAGGACTACGGTGGTGTCTTGCGGGCTCGCCCGGCGGGCCACCTTGATGCTCAGCGTGTCGACTGCCGCGTTGATCCGGCGGTTGCCGAAATCGAGGCTGTCGCTGCTGGCGGCTGCCGTGTCGAAGGCGAACGCCTTCAGCACGCCGGGTCCGCCCTGGCCGAACACCCAGAGAGTGTCCTGCGTCTGGCCGGCATCCTGTGGAGTGACCAAGATCATCGCGCTGTAGCTGAAGGTGTCTGCGGGGCTGAAGCTGACGCAGACAAGCGCGCTGTCGGTCGCCGGAGCGCCCAGGGTATGGGGCAGCGATACGCTGAGGGTGTCGAGGGCGAACACGTTGGCGGTGTCGCCGAGCAGGCTGAGCCCAGCCAGCACAGAGTTGCCCGTGCCCACTTTGACGACCGAGAAGCAGAGCGAATCGCCGGGAAGCAAGCCGACAGGTGCCTTGCCGAAGTCGAGTGTGTCGCTGTTGACGCTGCCGAGCGCGCGCGCATTGAGGTCGGCCCCCAGGGCTTCGCCCACCAGGTAGATGGTGTCGGAGCTGTGGGGTTGCAGGCCCGTCAGCACCAGGGTTGCAGTCGAGATCCCCGGCAAGCTCGAGCTATAGCTGATCGAGACCGTCGCCGAATCGCCGGCGGAGTCGATGGTGGCGGGCAGAATTGGACTGATCGAAGCGATGGAGAAGACCCCGTCGGCATCGTCGAGGATGGTCGCCCCGGTCAAGACCACGGTCGTGTCTTGGGGACCTGCGCGGCGGCTGACTTTGATCTCCAGCGTGTTTTGCGTGGTGCCGAAGTTCAAGCTGTCGCTGCTGTTGCCGCTGACATCGTCCTGCGCGAAAGCCGTCAGGATGCCCGGACCGCCTTTGCCGAACAGGAAGATCGTATCCTGGGTCTGGCCGGCCTGTTGGGAGCTGACCAGCACGAAGGCGGTGTAGTCCAGGGTATCTGCGGGATTGAAGGCCACGCACACGATGGCGCTGTCCAGGTCAGGATCGCCCAAAATACGGGGCAGACCCACGCTGAGAGTGTCGATCGAGAAAGCGCCGCTGGCATCGCCGAGCAGCGTCAGACCCACCAGAGTCGCACTTCCGGTGCCTTGACGGACAACCGAGAAGCACAGCGAGTCATAGGGAGTCAGCAGCATGGGACGCTTGCCGAAGTCGAGACTGTCTGTGTCCGTGCTGCCCAGTGCCCGGGCGTTCAGCGTGGCGTTGCCGGTTCCGGTGCCTTGCAAGACGATGGTGTCTGCAACGCCGTCCTCGGGCGTGGCGACCAGGAATGCGCGGTAGATCCCCACATCGGGTGGCGTGAAGAGCACGCAGACCGACAGGCTCTCACCGGCGACATCGCCGATGGTCTGCGGCAGCGCGACGGTCCCGCCGAGGGGGCTGTGCTGGTTGATGGTTGCGATCGAGAAGGCGTTGCCGGTGTCCCCAAGGATGCCCACGGCCTCCAGGCTGACGGGCGTCATCGTGTCCTTCTGGAAGTACAGCGCGCACAAGCTGTCGGCGCTGGTGAAGCCCTGCACCACCGAACCGAAGTCGAGCGTGTCGGGGTCCACGGCGTCCCGGGCGACGGAGTCGAGCAGCTCGCCCAACAGCGTCAGCTGCCAGGTGTCGTTGAAGCGGTTGGCGACACCGGCGAGCAGAATGTCCGCACGGACCTCGGCGTCGCCAGGTGTGGCACTGAACAGACTGAAGACGATCAGACCCGCTGAATCGCTGCTCGCGAACACCGGAGACAGCGAATCGCTGCCCCGCAGGCTACTCAGAATGATATCGACGTCCGCCAATGCGGCCGTTTCGCCCGCGATGACGGTTTGCAGATACAGGGTCTCGCTGGTCTGGATGACCCCGCCCGACAGCACCACGGTAGTGTCCGCGCCAAATGTCGATTCGCTGAGCAGGCTGTTCGAGAAAAAGACCGTGCGGGTGGTGTCGCACTCGACGAAGGTCCCAAACTGCAGGGACGTCGTTGGACAGTCGGCGACAAAGTCCACCTGTGCCGCGGTATCGCGACTGACGAAGAAACTGGCGACCCCGTTCGCATCGGTGGTGACCAGGATGAAGGTATCAGAGGCCGACGGAGGGGTGAACCTGTGCACGCGGGTCAGGCTGTCGTTGACCGTTCGGACGCGCAGGCTCGCGCCGGCCAGAGGCGTTACCGGGGCACGAGAGTCGAGCAGCATCAGGGCTTTGTCTGCGTAGTGGTCGCTGCTGGCAAACGCCGCGTCGTCACTATCGAACTTGACGATCACCCCGATCGGCCGTGTGCTGACGAACACGCCCGCCGTCTCATAGCCAACCGCTGGATTGGTTACCTGGGCGTAGAAGCCGATATGCCCCATCGAGCCGATGCGCGGCACGCCGAAGATCCCACTGACGCCGGTGGTGTCGAAGGTGCGAGCACGTGTCGCGTTGTCGCCTTGCGATGCGATCACAAGAACATGCCTGTCGGCGGTCGGCGCGTCTTGCATCAAGAACACGCCCACAGAGTCTTGCAGGTTGTTGCGGACGGTGGCCGTGAACGCGATGGTCGCCGAATCGGAAACGTCGACGCCCAGGAAGTCGTCGAACAATCCTGTCCCGAACTCGCAAGGCACGGCGTAGCCGTTGCTCGAAGACACTGCTGTGCTCAACAAGGGCAGGGGCGCGGCGCCACTGCCGAGTCGCCAGTGGAAGATTCCCGAAAGCCCACTCCCGTTGTCGCCGACAAACACGACTGTCGAGTCGTCGCTGATCGCGAATTCCGTGCCGTAGAAGCTGCTAAAGCTGCCGGTGATCAGCCCATTCGGGTCGACGATGGCGTCATGTTCCTGGGCCACGACGTGGATACCCGATTCGGGATGGTAGACCAGCAAGGCGATGGTGTCGGCATCGGTATCGACAAAGCCCACGTCGGCCAAGAAAGCCACCATACCCGTATCGTGATCGACTCCTCCACCGAGCCGGTTGGTCATCAGCGCACTGCTGTGGATATCGAGAATCGGTCGGCCGGTCAGGGTCGTGTCGCCCTGGAGGACCAGCCGTGACGCCATGAATCCGCCCACGTTGGGGTTGAAGAACACGATGCCGGTCGACTCCGTTCCCGTCGTGGTGTAGCGAGCGGTGATGGCGACGTTGACCGGAGCAGTGACGGTGGCCGTGTCATTGTTGATCGAGGGATTGCTCAAGACGAGGTGATCTGTGGCTGGTTCACGATAGAAGAAGCCAGAAAGGGCGCCTTGACCGATGGTCGGCAGCGTTCTGGTCGAGCCAAACGGCAGCGAGGGAGCCGCGATCATGGCTATGCCGAAGGAGCCATCCTTCGGGTTTCCAACGATCACCAAGTCACGTACAGCACCGAGAAAGCCACGCATAGTGATCGCCACGCGGCTCGAGTCATTGATCGCCGGCCTCCGGCCGAAGCCCCGCACCGTGATTCCGCCGACAACTGTCGATTCCGCCAGCAGGCGGACGACTTCGGTGCCGTCGGAAAAGAACACGCCGGTCGAATCCTCCGCTCCGTGAAGCCCCGCCACGAACGTCGCTTCGCCGAGCTCGTTCACATCTGCCCAGGCGCTCTGGCCCAGGGTATCGCCGTTGACCACTGTCAGCACGCCTGGCGTGAAGTCCAGCGTATCCAGCGTGGTTCCTATGTCGTCGCTGTCGATGCCCGTCAAGAAGAAGTTGCTGATCGGGCTGCCGCCGAGGAAGCTGCCGGTGCGCGCATTCCAGGCGCTGTCCCAGGCCAGCTCGCCCGCGACAGGCGTCAGACTCATCACCACCGCAACAGGCGCGGGGAAGTTCCCCACATCGACGCGGCCCAGCTCGAGGCTGAGCACGCCGAAACCGCCGGCATCATGCAGATACAGCGAGGAGCTGGCCAGGCTGCCCGAAACCACTTCGCGCACTCCATCGAGGATACGGAAGCGCCCGCTGTTCGCCGCGGCCGTACGGCCATCTTCTCCCGGTGCCCCAAAACGCAGACCCGAGATCTCGAGCCGCGGCTCGTTCAGGGGGCGGCGCACACCATCGGCCAGCAGCACCGCCTCGGCGAGCGCGGAGATCCCGGCCTGGGCATCGCTGCCCGTGGCCAGACTGAACAATGAGCCGTCGGGTTCAAAACGGACAAAAGCGTGCTCAAAATCGATGCGCGCGGCCGCGGCGCGCCCGGCTTTCAGCGGAATCACCCGCTCGATCATGCCGCTCAGGCGGATCTCGGCGGTGTGGATCCCCGGAGCCTGCAGCGGCCGGGTGGCGACGCGCAGCTTGAGGCTGCCGCCAGGAGGCAACAGCACGCTAAAGCCAGGATTGCGCCGTTCGGGAGCCTCGGCATCCCAGAAGGCGAACACCTCATCGCTGTCCGGGCCTTCGACCCGCAGCTCTTCGAAGCGTCCACTGGTGTTGGTGTAGACGTGCTCGGCCGAGCCTTCCTCCGGCAAGGGACGCGCCGTCTGGATGGCGGGGGAAGCCGCAAAACCGCCATCTTCCGCCTGCAGCCGCGCCAGACCTCGCTGCGCTTCGCCGGCGAGCTGTGCGAAGTTTCCTCCGAGCCAGAGGCGTTGCCCGTCGCTCCAGCCACAGTGGACCAGTCCGTCGCTGGCGATACGCTGCAGCGTTGCGTCCGCGAGACTCACCAGCGCCAGAGCTGGGCGTGCATCCTCCCAGCCGCTCAGCCAGAGCTGTTCGTCATGGCTTCCCAGGCCGGTGATCGTGCCCCGCCAGCCAGCCACGGCCTCGGCGCTCAAGTCGTGTGTGTCGACGAGTCCCAAGCCATCGCAGGGGCTGCCCAGAAGAGTGTGGAAGTCGCCGCCCACAACCAGCTGCGTACCTCGCACCAACAGTCCACTTACAGAGCCGTCCGTCAGGGCACAGCGCCGGTCGTAGCCACCGCCCAGGCGCAGATCGAATCGCGCCAGGTTGTTCACCCCAGCCAGCGGGGTCTCGAAACTGCCGCCGGCGAACAACGCGTCTTCAGTGCGGGCCAGTGCCCACACATCTCCGCGCACGCCGGGATTCCAACCCGTGACGGCACCTGTCTGCAGGTTCGCCGCCCCCAGGCCCTGCCTGGACACACCGTTCAATTGGCTGAATGAGCCCCCGACGTACACAGTAAGGCCATGTACGGCCAGGGCTCTGACACCCCCATTTGTGTCAACAAACCAATCTACGGCCGTCCCCAATCCGGCCGTTACGGCGGCCAGGCAGGACCGTTGCACGCTTGCGATCTCGCTGAAATTTCCTCCGACCAAAAGCCTGTCTTCGACCGCGTGCAGGACGAAGACCTCGCCATCCGTGCCCGGGTTCCACGACGTCGCCACGCCAGTCAACGGATCCAGGGCAACCAGGTTGCTGCGCCGCAACCCGCCTGCAATCTCAAAATCTCCGCCCGCGAGAGGTGCTTCGCGCAGCCCAAGTACCGCGCGCACGGGCCCGGACACCAAGCCCTGCCATGAGGTCGTCTGGCCGGTCTCTGTGCTCAACTCGGCCAGGTAGCACCGGTCACGGCCAGCAATTTCGCGGAAGTTGCCTCCGACCAGTAGCCGTTCTTCTGAACGCAGAGCCAGGCTCAGCACACTGCCCACTTCGACCTGGGGCTGCCAGGCAACCAGCGGACCCGCGCGGTGGTATGCGGCCAGACCGCTGCGTGGTTGGCCGTCTGCTACGCGAAAATCGCCCGCGATGAAGACCTGCTGCTCGCCGAGAGCCAATGCCCGGACAGTGCCGTCGATCTGCGGCTGCCAAGCGAGCAATTCCAACGTCATTCCTGAGATCGCCGCAGCGCGCCCACGCGCCTGACCGGCTACATGGCTGAAGTCGCCAGCGAGCACCAGGCTGCCAGCGTCGCCGGCCAGCGCATACACCGGAGCGTCCGGGGCCGGCAGATCGGCGATGAGACGTCCTTCGCTGTCGAAGCCTGCCAGGTAGGGCTGCGGCTGTCCGCCTACCTGCTCAAAGGAACCACCCGCAAACACGCGGCCGCCCGCAACGGCGAGCGCGTGGACGGCCGCATCCGCGCCAGGAGAGCTGGCGAGGACCGATCCATCGCGCGCGTCGAGCACGGCCAGATGGGTGACGGGTTGTCCGGCGATACTCTGGAACGCGCCGCCCACGAACAGGCGGTCGCCCAACAGCGCCAGGGAGGACACAGTCCCCGACACCTCGACCCGAAAACCGGGCTCGAATTTTCCGGTGGCGTCGATATGCAACAGAGTCGGCGAGCCATCCTCGAAGCGTCCGGCGAGAAAGAAGCCTCCCAACGCGTCGGGACAGAGGGCATCCACGCTTCCGCGCAGGGACGGCCAGGCGTCGAGGACCTGGCCCTGCGCGTTGAAAGCGGCCAACGGCCCGCTGCGTGGACCCACATGCGCGAAAGCTCCACCCAGGTACAACGCGCCTTCGTGCTCGACAGCCGCGTTTACATGCCCATCAACTTGCCAAGAAGTGGCAAGTTGCCAAGAAGTGTCGACCTTCCGGCTCCTGGGGGCTTGCAGGTTGCCCTCAGGTTGCCGGGTTTGAGCATGAACGGAGGAAAGCACAAGTGCGACCAGGAGTGGAATTCGCACGGAGGACCGAAGTCCGTTGTGGCAGCCTGGATGGGTTCTCCCAGAAATGAGCATACTTCCCTCAACTATCACTGCAGTGGTGCCCGAAACGTGCAAAACTATAGCAGACCCCGACCGGATATCAAGGTGTGCCAACTCCCTATAGGCCAATAAAATAGCCGCGTCCTGAAGAGCGCGGCATCAGTAAGGAAAGTCTGCTTCGGGTGATGGCACAACATGATTCGGAAACGAAGGCACCCATCCCTGTCTCCGGCTGCGCTACACCCTCCACCCCCGGCACCTGAGTTGTTTTTACGACCGGGAGCCGTGATTCGGAAGTGGTGGTCCTACCGGCACTTCCATCGGATTTCTTCATCCCTCCCCGAAATCAGTTGGCCACGAAGAGTCAAGAGATACACTGCCGGTAAGTAGCTGCACACGTCATGCCGGACCTTGAATGGCTCTCTGAGCCGCTCGAGGGGAGTGCTGTGACAGACTGCGCCATGCTGGATGTAAGGGTGGTTTTACGCCTTCCCCCTAAGGCTTTGGGAAAGAAGAAGTTCCACTTGGCGCGAGGTTCTGTAAAGCTGGCTTTGCAGAGTGCCGTTGGGTGGGTCTCTTGTGAAACGTAGCTCGTGGGTGACAGGTTTCCCTCGCGTGGAGTTTTTTGCTGTACTCCAGGCTCAACACAAGGTCTTCCGTTCCGTACACAGAACTGTGATAGCTACTCTCCTTGGAGGAATACGGTGATGAAGACCCGAGATTGGACAGCCATCTGGCTGGCCTTGCTGGTAGGCGTGGCGTGCGCGCAGGGGATGCCGATCCCCAGCCCCGAGCAGATCGATCAGCAGATCGCGACAGCGATCGCAAACCTGCCCGTGGTGGACGCCGAGGAAGATGAAGCTGCGGCGGTGTTTCCCGTCGATGTTCGCTACCGTGAGCTGCCCACCGATCCGGTAGAGCTGCTGCGCTCTCAGGTGCCGTCGATTCCAGGCCAGGATCCAGCGGCCCTGGTCAAGCAGTTTCTGCCGCAGGCGATGCCCAGTGTGCGCGAGCACGCACGCGACATCGGCACACTGGTCTGCAGCCAGGAGCTCAAGCTCGGCCGCGAACGCATCCCCGCGGGGGAGCACATCCTGGGAGTCATCTTCAACGAGACCGTCTACCAACCGGAGGCGTTGGTCATCCACGGCGACCTTCTCGAAGAGGACGTGGTGATCAAGCTCAAGACCAAACGTTCCAAGGAAGAGTTCGACGTCCTGCGCATCACCATTGTCGGCAAACGCAAAGACTTCACGCTGGCTGTGGGCTGGGGGGCGACCATCTCCAGCTCGAAGGCGTTCAAACCCGTCGACTAGTGCATATGCGCGAGCCCTGTAGATCTTCCCCTACAAGAATTTGCCTACATCGTTCGGATGGATCGTGAGTTGTCCGCCCAGGGCACAAGTGCAAGGTCTCTCGAGGAACCTACTGACTCTGCAGTTGCTCCAGGCCCTCCGACAGCTCTTCGAAACGCGCTGTTCCGAGGCTCTCTCGAAAGAAGAAGTACTCGAAGCGCAATTCGAAGTCCTGCTGTCCCGGCGGGGGAACGCCGGACTCCAGCACCAAGATCAGGTAGCCGGCGGCCTGATTGAAGAACAAGTTCGTCGCCCCCTGCGGCTTGATGATCAGATCATTGCCGCGGGGCAGGATGTCAACCAGTGCCGTTGTCGGGGATTGGTCCTGGATGAACTCGGCGTAGGTGATGTTCAGCCCGGCCTCGAGCAACAGGTTGACGCCGTCAACGATTGTGACCCCCAGGGCGCACCGGGCGGGGAAATACACCAAGAACTCGTTCTCGGGCTCAGAGACGACGAACGGGAAGCGTCGTACTTGCCGGTCTGGAAGGTTGACCCTCGGCAGCTCGACCAGGTTGCCCAGGTCGTGGGGCACCACTCCGGGCGGCGCGAGTTGGTTGACCCCGGGCTCTCTGGGGTTGATGTCCACGATCAGGTCGAAGGTGCCGCCGACGTTGTCGAAGCTGGAGACAGCGACGAAAAAGGTGCGGTTGCTGCCCAGGCTGGCGACGTTGAGGAAAATGCTCGCGTTCTCGCCGACAAAGCTGTCGTCGTTGACCATGATCGAGCGTCCCGAAGGATTGAAGATCTCGATCACCGGGTCGAAGACGGTGCTCTGGCAGATCAGCAGGATCTGGCTCTGCTCGGGAGTGAGGTCGCGTTCGGGGATCTCGAATTTGAGCAGCCGCTGGCGCCCCGTGGGTAACAGCTCGTTCTCGATCTCTGGGCGTAGCTCCACCGCTGCCAGAGCGATGGGGTCTCCGACGTTGGTCGCTGGCAGCACGCCTCCGTTGGTGTCTTGCAGCCAGCGATCATAGAGCAGGGTGGCGGTCTGCGCCACGCGCGTGTTGTTGCTGGTGTTCTCGTCGGGCAACGTCGTCCGGAGGCGGAGCACGAAGAACCGTTGCACGGGGAACTCGACGTCAGTGAAGTTTGTCGAGAGTGGCAATGCAACGCGGATGCCGTCGATCCGCAGAGTGTCTGAGATCTTCGCTGTCGCGGGGAAGGTGATCTGGTTGTTGCCACCAGCCACGGTCACCAACAGACTGTCATCTTCAGACGACAGGCCGTCGTCGCGAGACAGAAACACGTCCAATTCGAGGGTGGTATCGAAGTCGACAACCTGTTGCAGGTTGGTGAGTGTCATCGAAAGGATGGCGATTCCGCTGTTGAGGGCGGTCTCTTCCAACACGTTGGTGGCGTCGGCAAGAAGTGATCCAGTCGGCCCACGCAGGGACAGGATAGCGAAGTCGGGCTGGACGATTGCCGTACTCGGTTGTGCGTACACTTCGACGTGCTGGCGTCCGACGGTGACGTTGTTCAGGGTCGCCTCATCCAGCTCGGTCTCGTCCCCGGAGTTCACTTCCATGATCAGGAAATTGGGGCCGCGCACGATGACCGGCAGCGGAATGAAAGTGCCGCCGCGGGCCGAGAACTCTGCGCTGGTTCCCGCCGGGATCTCCTGTTCCAGCGTGACCTCCAGGAACGGCAGGTCGTCATCCTCACTGAAATCTTTGTCCGTCGACAGGTAGAAGGTGACCAGGCGGCCTTCAGGGATGCCGTCATCGCCCTGGTTGATCACGCTGAACACGATGTCCAAGGAGTCGGGCAGAATGATGGTGCCATCGGTGAGGTTCTGTTCCATCACGGTGGCATAGCTGATCAGCACGCCGAGATCGTCCGGCTGGCTGTTGTCGACCGTCCCTCCGCCACCACTGCTCAGAAAGAGCAGCGGCAACAACGAACCCAGGCCGCAGCCTGAGACGATCGGTAGCATGACCGGCAGGGCCAGACGCCAGCGCGGCAGCGCACGGCGCAGGCTGCTGGCCAGCAGCCGCAGAAGGGATCCGCGGCGCCAGCCCAGTGCCAGCACCAGCAGTGCCAGGAGAGCAAAGCCGGCCGAGCTTGAGGAGCTATCGGCAGTCACGGCGCAGCTGCCACCTCCGCCACCGCCGCCACCGCCGCCCGTCTGTGCGATCTGTGTGGTGACTGTGACCGTAACGCGTTGCGCCGTGCTCCAATTGCGGCCGTCGAAGACGCTCAGCTCAAAGACGTAGGCGCCGGGCTGGTCAAGTGTGACCTCGATCTCCTCGTCCTCTCCCTCGACGCGGCGCCGCAGAACCACGGGGGCACCCCGCAGCTGGTGCCAGTAGAACGACAGGGTGTCGTCGTCGGCGTCGCTGCTGAAGCTTGCGGACAGGTTGAGCACCGTACCCGAGGGCACGCTGGAGGTGCTGGCTCCGAAGATCTCCGCTTCCGGGATCTGATTCGTGCTGCCGTTGACCGTGACCGTATGGACATCTTCGGCCAGCAGCGTGATCGAGCCTTGCGCGTTGCGGATGAAGCGGATGACCTTGAACACGTACAAGCCTGGCACCGGAGGCACGAAGCTGACGGTCGAGTCTCCCACAGAATTCCGCAGTGTGACCCACGGGCCCGTCAACTGCGTCCAGCACTGCTCGCCGGCATGCTTGTCGTTGGACGTGGCAGCCAGGGCGACGTTCTGTCCAACGGTTGCGGTGGTGTCGCCGGCCACATCCACGCGCACCACACCTGCTGTGGTGTCCGCGAGCGCGAGCACGTCGACGCTGAAGATATCAGCGAGTCCGACGTTGGCTTCGTTGTCCACGACCGAGAGCTCCAGCTTGTAGGTACCGCTCTGGGAGGGCGTGAAGCTGAAGAACTGGTTGGCGTCCTCGAAGGGCTCGGCCACACCGTTGGCATTCAGGATTGCTGGCGGTCCCTCGAGCTGGTTCCACGTGTAGCTGACGATGCTCTGGTCGTCTCCGGAGCCGTCCCCGGAGAGGATGGTCGCAAAGTTGACCAACCCGAACGGTTCCGTATCGCCATCGCCATCGATGTCGTACTCGAACAACTCAGCCTCTGCGATGGGAGGCAGTCCGGGGTTGCCCACGTCGTCGTCGACGATCACCACCTGAACCTCGTCCGTCGGACTGTCGACGCCGAGGGCGCTGACAATCAGCTGGAACGTCAAGATGCCCGGGTCGACCGGGGTGCTGAAGGCCGGGCTGGCAGCTGTGCTGTCGAAGTCGACCTCGTCGCCCGACAGCTGGAGCCAGCGGTAGCTGAGCAGGTCACCGTCGGGATCGAC
This sequence comes from Planctomycetota bacterium, assembly GCA_029260765.1. GTDB lineage: Bacteria > Planctomycetota > J058 > JAJDCP01 > JAJDCP01 > JAJDCP01. The sequence goes on along the minus strand of JAJDCP010000082.1, from coordinate 13,096 downwards.
GCTGCCACGACCCTCGAGCACCACGGTCTGCGCGTTGGAGGCAGTGCTGGTGAAGGCCTGGAAGTCGCGTCCTGCGTCGGCGGTCGGTGGAGTGTCACCAGCCAGATCGTCGATCACGATCACCTGGATGGAGTTCTGGCCAGTGACGACCAGGTCCACGGAGTCCTGCACGCTGAGAGTGACCGTATGCACACCCTCGGGCAGGAAGACCGTCGCGGTTTCACCGGTCGCGATGCTGACGCCGCCCGTGTCCCATGTGAAATTGGCCGGGCGCTGCAGGTTGGCGTCGGTCGTCCGACGTCCGTCAAGGAAGAGCGGATCGCCCTGACGGAGCACACGCCGATCGCAACCGGCATCCGCGGTCGGAGCCACATTGTTGACGGTCACGCGAGCGAGGCCCACCAGAGAGTTGGCGCCGCCAGCAAAGAAGTTGCTGCCCGGTGTACCGTTGATCGTGACGTTCAGGGTGAAATCCTGATCTCCGGGCTCGAACTGGGTGAACTCAGTCCGCAGAACGTCATCGGGCGTCAACGTAATACCGGAGGCTGAGACCCAGCTGACGGTCACCCCGCTGGTGTCGGTCGCCGCCAGCGGCAGCAGCGATGAGCGGGCGTCGAGCACGATTCTGCCCGGGTTGTCGCGGAGCGTCAGCAGACCTTGGTCCAGTGCCGCGCCTCGGATCCGCAACAGGCCGGTGACCACGATGCCGTTGCTGGTCGAGATCAGCGCGAGCCCTTCGACGTTTGTGACCAGACCATTGGAGATATTGCCCGCGGCGTCCGTGATCTTCATTGCGGTCAAGAGGGCGAAGTCTGGAGCAGCGATGCCGGAGGCCGTCAGGTCGGGCCGCAGCAGGATCAAGATTTCGTTGTCCTGCACGAAGATGTCCCCGTCGGTCATGCCGGCGATCCAGCTCTGGTTGTCGGGGCCCTGGACCAGCAGGTCAGCGATCGACAGGGCGCTCGTCGTGACCAGATTCTCGCTGAACACCAGTACCAAGACATCGGCGACGCCGTCGAGATCGAAGTCGCGGGTCTCGTGAGCGATCAACACGGGTGGGGCGCCGTCGCGCACTTCCAGGGGTTGGAAGTTGTTGGGCAGCAGGCTGATTCCCTCGAAGTTCCTCGAAGCGATGTTGTCGGAGATCAGATCGCCCGTGTTGTCGATTTCAAAGACCAGGTTGGTGATATCGGTGGTCGGAATCGGGTCGTTCAGAGTGATCGTCATGATGGTCGCTTCGGTCTCGACCAGCAAGACGTCCGTAGAGTCTTCCTGAATGGACTGCAGAGTGAAGCTCGAGCCCTCGCCCACGCGTCCTGTTGTGGACTGACGCACGCTGAAGCGCTGCACGACATCTGTGTCGATCAGGGTCGGGTCGAGCAGCTGGTTGAAGTGCATCTCGACGCGGTTGACGTTGCCCTGTCCGTCGCCGAGATAGGTCAAGCGCGAAATGGTCAGGGTAGAGATTTCGACCGTGAACGGGTCGCTCGGCAGCTCATTGCTGGCGAAAACGCGTCCGCCATTGGTGGTGGCCGGATCGACCTTGATGCGCAGACGGCGCGCGTCTTCAGGTTGCACGAAGTCAGAGACGACGACCGTGTAGTGGGCCAGGCCCTTGGTGAAGAAGAACAGACTGTCGGTCAAGTCCGTGGTGTCGGCAGGCACCGCGAAGTGCGCCGTGTGGAGGAACGCGCTCGAGTCCGGCGACATCAGCAGGCTCGAGGTGAGCTGGCCGGACTGGAAGCTGACAGAGCTCGAGTCACCGGGCTCTTCGAGGAAGCGGCCGCCGCGGAAGACGTAGCGGTTGAGCGCCGGGAAGAAGCGGAACTGTGCGCCACTGAACGAGACGTTGAATGGATCGAAGACCTGGATCTTGGCCTGGATCAGGCTGGCGATGACGTCACCCGGTGAGCTGGCATTCGCAACCACAAAGGCCGGAGTCTCGTCGACGTTGATGAGCGCCTGCTGGTTCTGCAGCAGGGTGGTCACCGCATTGCGGTTGCTGATATGCACCGCTTGGCGTTGACCGAGCTTGGGACTCGGGTCGTCTGTCAGCAGGTAGGCCGTGCGTTCGAAGCCGAGGTCTACGTTGTTCAGGCTGTCGATGGCCACCACCGTCACCCGGAAACGACCACCCTGAATCTGGGCGGCGAGCGTGTCGGAGGGGCGGTACAGTCCGAAGCCGGGCAGGAAGATGCTGCCAGGCATCTCCACCAACAGCGATTCTGCTGGCAGCGAGGTCACCTCGTGGATCTGTGAGCGCACATGGGTCAGGTTGGCGATGACTGTGTCCGCCACCTCGGCCACCTGCAGGAAGCGGTTGACGGCAGCCACACGGTAGCTGACCGTGCCGCTGGCAACGCCCTGCGCGTCGAACACCATGTCGACGCTGCCCGAGTCGAGCGCCGTGAAGAAGTCGAGTGTCTCCTGCGTAACGGCCGTGCCGCTGAACAAGGTCAAACCCGAGCTCACATCGACGTCGTTGAGCTTGACCCGCGCGGTCTCGCCGGGGATTGGAACCGTATTGGCGAACCGGTCGATGATGCGCACATCAACCGGGAAGGGCGTGGCCACCGTCGCGATCAGCGAGCTGTCGCCGTCCCGGGTCGGGAATTCGGCCGTGCCGAGCAGTCCGACACCCTCGACGAAGGTCTGGTTCGGCAGCACGACCACGGTCGATACCGGAATGCCTGGATTGAAGCGCACGCCAATCTCACCAAAGGCTGACTGCAATTCGACGCGCACCCGCACACTTTCGGCGGTCTGATCGGTCATGTCGAAGAACATCAGGCCGGCGTTGGTGAAGGTCCCCGAAGCGGAGAACGCATCACCGGGAGGAACGGTCGGGAAGATGTCCACCGGCTGGCGCGCCGTAAACACGATGTTCGAGTCCGGGCCGGCGTCGAGCCGGGTCGTGCGGATGAACATCGTGTCTCCGCCCGGGATCTGGAAATTGGGGATCGGGTTGTCGAAGGCGTCGAGGGCTTCGAGCTGGAACTGGGCGTTTTCGCCTGCCAGGAACTGCAGTTTGTTGACCGTGACGACGAAGCTGTTCAGCGCCGCCGGTTCGACCACGATCGGCTCTTCGTCACCCGCCTGGATCGCGATCGAGTCGGAGACGAATATGCTCGGTTCCCCTGCGACGAATGAAACGAAGGCGAAGCGCGTGGTCTCGGAGGTCGTGCTCAATGGCAGGAAGAGCGAGTCGCCTACGCCGTTGAAGGTGGCTGTCGCATCCTGAGGAGCGACGATAAACGCGGTAAATGGCGCGCCGACCGGAGGCAGGGTCGGGTTGCCCGAGACGCCCGAGCGCAGGATGATCGCCAGGCTCTCGGTGCCGCCCTGGCCGGTTTCAACACCAGCAATCAAGGTGTCGGAGACCGCCGGGATGAACAAGTCATAGATGAAGTCGGAGCTCAGGTCCCAACTGATCGGGTTCGAAGTTCCGTCCAGATCCGGGTTGTCATTCGAGGCGACGGTGATCACGACGTTGGTGTCGTTGTTGTTGTCACGCACCAGAACCGTGAGTTGGCCGTCCAAGAAGTTGTTTGGACCGATCGGGATCATGAAGCCACGTCCAGACGGAGTCAGGAATGCATCAACCACGTCTTCGATCGCCACCGAACCACGTTCGTAGGTAATCGTCGTCGAGTCGGCGGCCCCGAATTGCTGGAAGAACAACGTGTCGCCCGCGGGCAATGTGAAGTTCTGCACGGGGTTGCCGAGCCGGTCGATGGCCGTGACGGTCAAGACCGTCGCCTTACCTTCAGTAGTTCCCGAGGGAATCGCGACCACCCGCAGGCTCTCGGCACCTTCGAAGATACCCTCGCCGAACAGACTGACCACCCGCACTGTGGCGGTGTCGGCATTCGTCTGGATCTCGACCGCGCCGGTATGGGTACCGGTGTTTGTCGGGGCAAAGGTCACGGTGAAAGAGTCGGTCGCGTGCGGTGCCACGATGGGCGCCAGACCGGAGATGTCTATGGTGTACGCCACCCCGAACACGTCCACAGAGAAGATCTCGAGCGGGTCATTGCCGCGGTTGTGCACGGTGACGAGCAGAGTCGAGTCGGCCTGCAGAGCCACCGCCCCGAAGTTCAGGTCATCGACCCCGACCACGATATCGCGCAGCAGGCCCTGGCCTGTCAGCGCCAGGGTCGCGGTCTCGCCTTCTTGGGTGCTGATCAACAGTGTCGATTGGAAGCCGAGTGTGTCCTCAGGCGTGAAGACCACGCAGACGGTCTCGGTCTGCTGCACGCTCAAGGTGAACGGCAGCGGCTGACTGACACCGATCACGGTGTAGTTGAGGGCGGAGGGCCCGAAGATCGTAGCGCCGTCGACCACCAGCGTCGTATCGCCGGTATTGGTGATGGTTGCGCACAGCGAATCAGAGGGCAATCCCCAGCGCGTGTCAGGGAAGTTGAGCGTGTTGGTCGGGGCGTCGATGGCTTCGACGATCAGGAAGCCTCGGGTGCCGGTGCCGACCAGCTGGATGGTGTCAGAGACTACATCGAACTCTCCGCTCGAGATCACCAGCAACGCGCCGTAGTCGAGCGAGTCTTTCGGAGTGAAGCTCAGGCACACGATCACTGAGTCGGAGGCCGCCGGACCAAGGGGGTAGGGCAGGGCCTGGGTGATCGCGCGGATCGAGAACACCGCAGCGGTGTCGCCGACGATGGTCGCGCCGCCCATGGTGACGGCGGTATCTCCCAAGGTCCGTACCACGCTGACGCAGAGCGAGTCGCCTGAGGTGGTCAGGGCCTTGACGGTGCCGAAGTCGAGCACATCGGTGCCCGCGGTGGGAGGACTGATCGACTCGGCACGCAACGAGCCGCCCTGGCCAGTACCCGCCAGCCAGATCGTGTCGGAGCCACGGTCGTCTTCAGCGGTCATGACCAGATAGGCACCGTAGGCGATCGAATCGCGCGGCTCGAAGCGCACGCAGATCACGCTGGAGTCCGCGGTCGTCAAGAAGGTCGTCGGCAGACCGTTGCCCTGGTTGACCAGCGAGAAGACGCCGGCCGTGTCCTCGTGGATGCTCAGCCCGGTCATGGTCGCCAGCGTATCCGCTGGCTGATCGCGCCGGCTGACGACGATACACAACGAGTCGATGGTCGAGTCGGGTGCCCCGACGCGCTGCAGCTGGAAGTCGAGCGTGTCGTCGCCGGTGGCGGGGTTGTTGTCCAGAGCCCGTGCCTCGAGCACGCCCATACGGCCGATGCCGACCAGCAAGAGCGTGTCGGGCTCGACATCCGGTTGTTGCGAGGATGCGATCAGCAACGCCCGGAACTCACCGGTATCGGACGGACGGAACGACACGCACGCGATCAGCGAGTCGAGGCTGACCTGGCTGAGAATGTGCGGCAACGTGGGCGTGATCGTGTCGACGCTGAACACGCCGGTCGTGTCGCCGACGATCGTCAGGCCCGAGACGGTGACAGCGGTGTCGCCGGAGATGCGCCGCACGCTGAAGCACATCGAATCAGAACGGGTCAACAGCGGTACCTCTCCGAAGGTGAGGCTGTCGCTGCCGAGGGTGGGGGCCGCCAGGCTGCGCACCGCCAGCTCGCCGATTTCGCCGATGCCGAGCAGCACGATGGTGTCCTGGCTATAGGTCTGCGGAGTCGACAGCACCAGCCGCGCCTCATAGGTACCCGCAACCAGTGGGTGGAAGTCGATACAGACGATCACTGAGTCCGAGCCCGTGATCAGAGTGTCGGGCAGCGGTGTCGACAGGCTTGCGAGTGAGAAGAAGCCGTTGGTGTCTCCGATGATGGTCGCACCGGTGAAGACGGTGCTGGTGTCGCCGAAGTCGAAGCGGCGTTTGACCACCACGCAGAGCGACTCGAACGAGGTCCTGCTCGCGCCGGCCCGGACAATCTCGAAGTCGAGGGTATCCGCTCCGGTGCTCGGGTTGTTGTCGACCGCCACAGCTTCGAGGTAGCTCGTGCCGCCGCGACCGGTCAGGTAGATCGTGTCGTTGGGGACGTCGAACTCCTGAGCACTCACCACCACGATGGCGTTGAAGATTCCGGTGTCGGCCGGCCGGAAGTTCAGGCAGGCAATCACCGAGTCAGCAGTCCCCGGACCGAGGATACGCGGCAGAGCGACGGTCAGCGTGTCGATCGAGAACACGTTGTAGCTGTCGCCCAGAATGGTCAGGCCCGACAGAGTTACACCGGTATCGGCGGCGACCCGGCGGATGCTGATGCACAGAGAGTCCGCCTGGCTGAGTCCGACGGGTTTGGTGCCGAAGTCGAGGCTGTCCAGACCCAACGTCGGAGCGCTGATGGAGCGAGCTTCGAGCGCGCCACCTTCGGCGATGCCGGTCAGGAAGATGGTGTCGGAGCTGTACAGCTGAGGCGCCGTCAGCACGAGCCGTCCGAAGAAGGTGCCCGCATCGTTCGGCTGGAAGGTCAGGCGTACGTTGGTCGAGTCGGTCAGCTCCTGCAGGGTGTCCGGCAGGACAGGCGCGATGGAGATCAGCGAGAAGACGCCGTCGGGGTCACCAACGATGGTGGCGCCCGTGAAGACCACGGTCGTGTCGTTCAGGCTCGCCCGGCGCGTGACCCGCACGTTCAGGGTCTCTAGCGCCAGGTCGGCGCGCACAGTCTGGAAGTCGAGCGTGTCTTCGCTGTTCGCAGGCACATTGTCGCGGGCGAAGGCGGTCAACACGCCGTTGCCTCCGCGGCCCCGCAAGAAGATCGTGTCATTGGGCACGTCGAACTGCTGCGAGCCCACGACCAGCAGAGCTTCAAAGATGCCGGTGTCGGCGGGGCGGAAGTTCAGGCACACCAGCACTGAGTCATCCGTCGAAGGGCCGAGGATATGCGGCAGCGTGGTGTTGATGCTCTCGATCGAGAACACATTGGCCGAGTCTCCGATGATGCTCAGGCCCGACACCGTCACGCCTGTATCGCCGGCCACGCGGGTCACGCTGACGCACAGCGACTCGCCCTGGTCGAGGAACAAAGGCTTGGTGTCAAAGAACAGGCTGTCGCCTCCCGGCTGATCGCCGTCGAGGCTTCGTGCGAGTAGTTCGCCTGGCTCGCCGCTGCCGACCAGCACGATGGTATCGGAGCTGTAGGGCTGAGGCGCCGTCAACACGAGCAGGGCACCGTAGTCGCCCGCGTCGTTCGGGTTGAACGTGAGCCGCAAGGTTGTGGTGTCGCTGTTCAGCTGCAGTGTATGCGGCAGCCCTGGGTTGATGCCGATGATTCCGAAGACGCCGACTGTGTCGCCGTGGATGGTGGCACCAGTGAAGACCACAGTGGTGTCGTTCAGGGCATCACGCCGTGCGACCTGCACAGTCAGGGTCTCGAGCGCGAGGTCGGCGCGCACCGTCTGGAAGTCGAGCGTGTCGGTGGAGTTGCCTGCCACATTGTCGCGGGCGAAGGCCGTCAATACGCCTTCTCCACCGCGGCCTCGCAGGAAGATGGTGTCGTTGGGAACGTCAAATTCCTGCGCCCCCACGACCAATAGAGCGTTGAATTCTCCGGTGTCGCCAGGACGGAAGTTGATGCAAACCAGAACCGAGTCGTTGCTGGCGGCTCCGAGCGTATGCGGCAGACTGGTGCCGATGACGTCGACGCTGAAGACCGATTGGGTATCGCCGACGATGGTCAGTCCGGAAACGGTCACGCCGGTGTCGCCGAGCACCCGGGTGATGCTCAGGCACAGCGAGTCACCCTGATCGAGGAAGACCGGTTTGGTGTCGAAGAACAGACTGTCGCCACCAGGGATGAAGCCGTCGAGGCTGCGCGCCAGGAGCTCGCCAGACTGGGCGGCCCCACGCAAGAAGATCGTGTCCGAGCTGTACGGCTGCGGGGCAGTCAGCACCAGCAGTGCGCCGTAGGTGCCCGCGTCGTTCGGGTTGAAGGTCAAGAACAGACGCGTCGAGTCACTGGCAGCTTGCAGCGTATCGGGCAGCATGGGAGCTATGGAGATCACCCCGAAGACTCCGACCGTGTCGCCATGAATGGTGGCACCAGTGAAGACCACGGTGGTGTCGTTGGCGAGATCGCGCCGGCCCACGACCACTTCAAGGGTCTCAAGGGCCAGATCTGCACGTTGCAGGCTGAAGCGCAGCGTGTCGTCGCCGCTGACGATGTCGCGGGCGACGGCGGTCAGCACACCTTCTCCGCCACGACCGCTCAAGAAGATCGTGTCGCTGGGGACATCGGCTTCTTGGGCGCTGACGATCAACAGAGCGTTGAAGACACCCGTATCGCCGGGGCGGAAATTGATGCATGCGATCAGCGAGTCGCTGGCCGCCGGTCCAAGGATGCGCGGCAAGCTGGCGTTGATCAGATCGACCGAGAAGACCGATTGGGTATCGCCGACGATGGTCAGGCCCGCCACGGTGACGCCGGTGTCGCCCGCAATGCGGGTGATACCGATGCAGAGTGAGTCACCCTGGTCGAGGAAGACGGGCTTGGTGTCGAACACCAGGTTGTCGGTGGCCGGTTGATCGCCGTCGATGCTGCGCGCCAACAGCGCGCCGCCCTCGGCGGTTCCGAGCAGGACGATGGTATCGGCGCTGTACAGCTGAGGTGCGCTGACCACCAGCAGGCCACCGTAGACTCCCGCGTCGTTGGGGTTGAAGCTCAGGCGCACGACGACCGAGTCGCTGGCAGTCGTCAGCGTGTCGGGAAGCACACTGCTGATGTCGATCACACTGAACACGCCGACGGTGTCGCCGTGGATGGTGGCACCTGTCAGCACAGCCGTGGTATCGAACGCCGAGCTGTCGCGGCGCTTGACGCTGACCTCGAGGGTTTCCAGGGCCAGGTCGGCACGAACAGTACCGAAATCGAGCGTGTCAGGCCCGGTGGTCGCCTGGTTGTCGAAGGCGCTGGCGAACAACACGCCGTTGCCGCCGCGACCGGACAGGTAGATCGTGTCGGCGGGCACATCCGGCTGCCCGGGGCTGACCACCAGGATCGCGTTGAAGACCCCGGTGTCGGCGGGCTGGAAGTGCACGCAGACCACCACGCTGTCCGCGTCCGAGGGGCCGAGAATATGCGGCAGCGTCGGACTGACCCGGTCGATCGAGTAGGCGTTGGTGCTATCGCCAAAGATGCTCAGACCGGTGACGCTGACGTTCGTGTCGCCCAGGGTCCGGGTGATGCTGAAGCAGAGCGAATCGCCGAGCGTCAGCCGCTGAGGAGTGATGCCGAACTCGAGCGTATCGCTGTCAGGCGCCATGCCGTCGAGACTGCGCGCGAGAATCGCCCCGTCCTCACCAGCGCCGGTCAGCACGATGGTGTCTGCGCTATACGGCTGGGAGCCCGCGAAAACCAACAAGGCCGTGTAGCTGGTCTGCGCACCAGGATCGAAGGTCAAGCGGAAGGTGGCCGTGTCACTGGCCGCGTCGAGGATCGTGTAGGGCAGACCCTGATCGACGGCCACGATGTTGAAGACACCGGCCGTATCGCCAAGGATCGTGGCCGCGCTGAGCACGGTCGTCGAGTCCCCGCCCAGGGAGCGGCGGCCGACCTTGATCTCGAGCGTGTCGAGCACCAGGCCGGTGCGCTGCGTCTCGAAGTCGAGCGTGTCGGGGCTGTTTCCGCCCACATTGTCCCGGGCGGCAGCCGTCAGCACCGCATGGGCGCCGTAGCCGCTCAACCGCATCGTCTCTGCGGGCACGTCGGTCTGGGTGGCCGAGACCACCAACAGGGCATTGAATTGACCGGTGTCGGTCGGTGTGAAGGTCACACAGACGGTCACGCTGTCATCGCTTGCCGGACCGAAGATATGCGGCAGGCTGGTCGACACCCGGTCGATGGAGAAGGCGTTGGCAGAGTCGCCGATGATGGTCAAGCCACCGAGCGTAACGTTGGTGTCGGCGACTGCACGGGTGACCGCGAAGCATAGCGAGTCCGCTGCGGCGAATTCTACCGGGATGTTGCCAAAGGACAGGCTGTCGCTGCTGTCGTCGACGTTCCGAGCGATCAGGGCGCCGTCGATGGAGCGGCCGAGCAGGGTGATGGTGTCTGAGCTGTACAGCTGTGGTGCCGTCAACACCAGCTGGGCGCCGTAGGTTCCTGCATCGTTGGGCTGGAAGGTCAGAGTGACGACGACCGAGTCGTCCGTACCGGAGAGCAGCGTATCCGGCAGCACCGGGCTGATCCCGATCACTGCGAACACACCGGCTGTGTCGCCATGAATGGTGGCACCTGTCAGCACGGTCGTGGTGTCGAAAGGTGTCGCGTCGCGCCGCTTGACGCTGACGTCCAGCGTCTCGAGCGCGAGGTCGTTGCGCAGGGTCCCGAAGTCGAGCGTGTCGGGACCGGTGGTGGCGTCGAGGTCGAAGGCGCTGGCGACCAGCACGCCATGGCCTCCGCGTCCGACGAGCTGGATCGTGTCGTTGGGGACGTCGGGTTGTGAGGAGGAAACGACCAGCAGCGCCGTGTACTCGCCGGTGTCGGCGGGCCGGAACTGCAGGCAGACCACCACACTATCGTCGTCCGAGGGGCCGAGAATATGGGGCAGTGTCTGGCTGATTGTGTCGACGGCAAAGACGTTCGCCGAGTCGCCGAGGATGCTCAGACCCGAGACCGCGACATTCGTGTCGCCGCTCAAGCGCACGATGCTGATGCAGAGAGAGTCGCCCATAGCCAGACGCTGGGGACTGGTGAGGAAGTCCAAGGTGTCGCTGCCAGCTTTGGCACCGCCCAGGCTGCGGGCCACGAATGCCCCGCCTTCTCCTTCACCGGTCAGGAAAATGGTGTCCGAAACTGCGTTCTGCTGCTTGGTGCTGAACACGATCGCTGCGTTGTAGGGGACCGCGAAGCCCGGATCGAAGGTCAGCCGCAGCGTGACGGTGTCACTCGCTTCCAACAGGGGGTAGGACAAGCCCTGATCGATGGACACGACATTGAAGACGCCTGCGGTGTCTCCAATGATCGTCGCGCCGCCGAGAACGGCTGTGGAGTCATTGACCAGATCGCGGCGTCCGACCTTGATCTCGAGCGTGTCGAGCGGTTGGCCCACGCGCACGGTTTCGAAGTCGAGCGTATCGCTGCTGTTGCCGGCAACGTTGTCGCGGGCGACAGCCGTCAACACGGCGTGTGCTCCGTAACCGGAAATGCGGATGGTCTCCGAAGGCACATCGGTCTGCGTCGCAGAGATCACGATCAGGGCCTCAAAGGCTCCGGTGTCTTGCGGCGCAAAGTTCAGACAGACCACCACGCTGTCGTCGTCCGGGGCACCGAGAACGTGCGGCAGACTGGTGGAGATCCTGTCGATCGACAGCACGTTGAAGCTGTCATGGAGGATCGTGACGCCACCCACCGTGATGCCTGTGTCGGCCACGGCGCGGGTGATGGCGAAGCAGAGGGAGTCACCCGCAAGCTCATTCAGAGCTATCGGGCCGAAGTCGAGACTGTCGCTGAGGTCACTGACGCTGCGAGCGACCATGCCCCCGTCGATGGAGCGGCCGAGCAGGGTGATGGTGTCTGAGCTGTACGGTTGCGTGCCGGTCAAGACCAGCTGAGCCCCGAAGGTCCCGGCGTCGTTGGGTTGGAATGTCAGCGTCACGATCACGGAGTCATCGACCGGATCGGTCAGTGTCCCCGGGAGCGATGGGTTGATGCCGATAACACTGAAGACGCCGACCGTATCCGCAACGATGGTCGCTCCGGTCAGCACCACGGTGGTGTCGTTATCGGTCGTATCGCGCCGCTTGATATGGACTTGGAGCGTTTCTAGCGCAAGGTCATTGCGCTGGGTACCGAAATCGAGTGTGTCGGGACCGGTGGTCGCGAGGTTGTCGAAAGCGCTGGCAACCAGCACCCCGTGACCACCCCGACCGGTCAGGTAGATCGTGTCGGGGGTCAGGTCGGGTTGCGATGGCGAGAACACCAGCAGGGCATGGAACGCACCGGTATCGGAGGGCCTGAATTGGACGCAGACCACCACACTGTCAGAACCGATCGGCCCGAGATTGTGGGGCAGAACCTCGCTGATGGTGTCGATGGCAAAGACGTTGAAGGTGTCGGCGTGCACACTGACGGCAGACACGCTCACGCCTGAATCGCCCAGGACCCGGATCACGCTGACGCACAGCGAGTCGCCCATGCTCGCCAGCTGCGGCACCGTACCGAAGTTGAGGGTGTCGGTATTCGGTTGCTGGCCATCGAGGCTGTGGGCGACGAACTCGCCCGCAGAGCCATTGCCGGTCAGGAAGATGGTATCGGCGCTGTATGGCTGCGGGCCATCGAAGACCAGCATCGCGTTGTACTGCCCATTGAAAGGCGGATCGAAGATCAGGCGGAAGGTCGCGGTGTCACCGCTGGCCAGGACCTCGTAGGGCAGCGACTCGTCGATATCGACGATGTTGAAGACTCCGCCCGAGTCGCTCAAGATCGTCGCACTGCTGAGGATCGCCGTCGAGTCGCCGGCCAGGTCGCGCCGGCTGACCTTGATCTCGAGTGTGTCGAGTACCAGACCCGTCTCGACGGTCATGAAGTCGAGCGTGTCGGTGCTGTTGCCGGTCACCTCGTCGAAGGCCACCGCGGTCAGTACGGCGTGGGCGCCGTAGCCTGAAATCCGGATGGTCTCCGGCGCCACGTCGGTCTGTGTGGCCGAGACCACCAGCAGGGCTTCGAAGGCGCCCGTGTCCTGGGGCGCAAAGTTCACGCACACGACCACGCTGTCTTCAGCGGGCAGACCCAGCACGTGGGGCAGGCTGGTGGAGATGTTGTCGATCGAGAAGGCGTTGAGGCTGTCGTTGAGGATGGTCAAGCCACCGACGCTGACGCCGGTATCACCAGCCGCGCGGGTGATCGCAAAGCAGAGCGAATCGCCGGCGGCGAAGGTGAGCGGGGTGTCGCCGAAAGCGAGGCTGTCACTGAGATCGTCGACGCTGCGGGCGAGCATGCCGCCATCGATCGAGCGTCCCAGCATCGTGATGGTGTCGGAGCTGTACAGTTGCTCGCCCGTGAGCACCAGTTGTGCCCCGTAGACACCCGTATCGTTGGGCTGGAAAGTCACGGTCACGACGACCGAGTCGTCGACGGGGTGGGTCAGCGTACCCGGGAGCGCCGGGTTGATCCCGATCACGCTGAAGACGCCGGCGGTGTCACCGACGATG